>JAVJTX010000008.1:0-27292 GCA_040220035.1 Roseovarius sp.
CGTCTGCCCGGTGGATTGCTTCTACCAGAACGAGGAAGGCGTGGTGCTCCACTCCAAGGACCTCTGCATCGGCTGCGGCTATTGCTTCTACGCGTGCCCCTTCGGCGCGCCGCAATACCCGCAGGCGGGCAATTTCGGGTCTCGCGGCAAGATGGACAAATGCACCTTCTGCGCCGGCGGCCCCGAAGAGAACAACTCCACGACCGAGTTCTCGAAATACGGCCGCAACCGGATCGCCGAGGGCAAACTGCCCATCTGCGCCGAAATGTGCTCGACCAAGGCGCTGCTCGCCGGTGACGGCGATGTCGTCTCGGCGATCTACCGCGAACGCGTCGTGGCGCGCGGCTTCGGCACCGGCGCCTGGGGCTGGGGCACCGCCTACGACCAGAAGGGCGGCTGACCGATCACCCGCCCGGCCCGCTTGTCCGCGGGCCGGGCGACCCTTTCCACGACCCTGTTGTCCCCGGACGCATGACCCATCCGCCCCCCCGGCGGATCGGTGATGTGCCCCCCACCGGGCCACAAACCCCACAACGACGTACCTCACGAGTTTGGAGAGACGGATGCGCTACCTTGTCCACGCCCTGCTGATCCTCATGCTGGCCCTGCCGCTGGCCCCCGCCGCCACGGCGCAGGAAGGCGAAGCCGCCGCGCCCGACCGCTCCGCCACCGGCGGCGCCACCACGCTGGAAGACATCCTCGCCCGCCAGCGCGGCGAGGAGGTCGATGACAGCTACCGCTCCGAAAACACCGGCGACCCCGACAGCGCGGCGGCAATGGCCGAACAACTCGGTACCCTCGGCGGCGCCTCCGACCCCGACCTCTGGCGCGCCCTGCGCTACAACGAGACCGACATAAAGGTCTCGGCTGGCGGCGACGTGGCCAAGGTGCTGGTGCAGGATGGCGGCATGCGCTGGTTCGCCTTCCGCGAGGGCCCGCTCCTCAAATACGGCGGCTGGCTGCTGCTGGGCACCATCGCCTTCCTCGCCGTCTTCTTCCTGCTCCGCGGCCGCATCCGCATCGACGGCGGCAAGACCGGCCACACTGTCACCCGCTTCGCCGCCTTCGAGCGCATCTCCCATTGGCTGCTCGCGGGCTCCTTCCTCTTGCTCGCCTTCACCGGCCTCTTCACCCTCATGGGCCGCAAGTTCATCGCGCCCTATCTCGGCAAGGAATTCAACGCCACGCTCCTCACCTATTCCAAGCTCATCCACAACAACGTGGCATGGGCCTTCATCCTCGGCCTGATCCTCGTCTTCGTCCTCTGGGTCTGGCACAACCTGCCCAGCCGCACCGACCTCACATGGTTCCGTCAGGCCGGCGGCATCATCGGCAAATCCCACCCGCCCGCGAAGAAATTCAACGCCGGGCAAAAGATCATCTTCTGGTCGGTCATCCTGCTGGGCTCCTCCATCGCCGTCTCCGGCCTGTCGCTGCTCTTCCCGTTCGAGCTGCAGCTTTTCGCCAAGACCTTCACCATCATCAACGATCTCGGCCTGCCCGGCCTCGTGGGCTACGACCCGCTGCCCACCGCCCTCGCCCCGCAGGAAGAGATGCAGCTCGCCCAAGCCTGGCACGCCATCGTCTCCTTCGTGCTCATGGCCATCATCCTTGCCCATATCTATATCGGCTCCCTCGGGATGGAGGGCGCGTATGACGCCATGGGCTCCGGCGAGGTCGACGAGAACTGGGCCGAACAGCACCACTCGATCTGGTACGAGGAGCTGAAGGAAAAGAACGAAACCACCTCGAAACAAGCCGCAGCCCCGGCCGAGTGATGCGCGCCCTCGCCGTGGCGGCCCTGCTGGCGAGCCTCTCGCCGGCGCAGGCCCAGGATTTCACCACGCTCAAGGGCCATGGCGGGCCGATCATGGGGCTCGCAACCACGCCCTCCGGTCAGGTCGCAACCGCCAGCTTCGACAATTCCGTGGGCCTCTGGACGGGGCGCGAGCCCCAATGGCTCGAAGGTCACGACGCCGCCGTCAACGCCGTCACCTTCGGCGAAGGGGCGCTCGTCTCGGGCGGCGACGATTTCGCCGTCCGCCTCTGGGGCGATGAGCCCCGCACGCTCGGCACCCACAAGGGCAAGGTCACCGGCCTCGACATCGCGGGCGGCACCGTCGCCTCCGCCTCGTGGGACGGCACCATAGGCCTCTGGCCCCTCGACGGCGGCGCCCCCCGCCTGCTCGACGCCCCCACCGGCGTCAACGCCGTGGCCTTCGACACGCCCGCCACCCTCTACGCCGGCACCACCGACGGCCTGCTCCTGCGCTACGACGTCGAAACCGACACGCCCCCCATTCAGGTCGCCCGCCACGGTTTCGGCGTGAACAAGGTCATCGCCACCCCCGATTGGGTCGCCTACGGCGCGGTCGACGGCGGCACCCGCGTCCTCGACGCCCAAGGCGCCGAGATCGCCGATTTCACTCTCGAGCGCCGCCCGATCCTGTCGATGGCCTATCACGAGGAAACCCACCAGCTCGCCGTCGGCGACGGCCACGGCTACATCATGGTCGTCGACACCGCCCAGTGGCGCATCGCCCGCGATTTCCGCGCCACCCGCCAAGGCCCCGTTTGGGCGCTGGCCTTCTCGCCTGACGGCTCGACCATCTGGGCCGGCGGGCTCGATGACGTGGCCTATGGCTGGCCCACCGCGCTCCTCGATGAATTCGATCCCGCCATCACCGGAGACCGAACCTTTCTGCGCGACGCCGACACCATGCCCAACGGCGAACGCCAGTTCATGCGCAAATGCTCGATCTGCCACGCCGTCACCCCCGGCCCCTCGCGCAAGGCCGGCCCGACGCTTCACAACGTCTTTGGCCGCCCCGCCGGCACCGTGCCCGGCTATCCCTATTCCGAAACCCTGTCGGGTTCTGATATCATCTGGAACGAGACCACCATCGACGCCCTGTTCGATGAAGGCCCCGATCACTATATTCCCGGCTCGAAGATGCCGATGCAGGTGATCGCCGGCCAGACCGACCGCGACGATCTGATCGCGTGGCTCAAGACCGCCAGCAAGGAGGGCGAGAAATGAAAGCGATGTTGATAGGTTTCGCAGCGATTGCCGTTATCGGCGTGGGCGCCCACTTCGCCCTCGAGGAAGTTGGCTACACCACGTGGCAACGCACCTCGAGCGACAGTGTCCGCCTTGACTGAGGCCCGCCACCGCATCACCCCCGAAGATTACGGCAGCGACCTTGCCGGCGCCTCGATCCTCGTGATCGACGACGAACCGGGCATGCGCAACTTCCTCCTGAAAACGCTGGAGCCCCGCGTCAAGCGGATCGAGATGGCCGCCTCCGCCGACGAGGCCTCCGCCAAGCTCGACGAGCATCATTTCGACCTCGTGATCCTCGACAACGTGATGCCCAACAAGACCGGCCTGGAATGGGTGCTGGAACAGCGCCGCCTCGGCTTTCTCGCCGACACGATCCTGATCACCGCCTATGCCGATCTCGAAACCGCCATCGCCGCGCTCCGCGCCGGGGTCAGTGATTTCGTCCTCAAACCCTTCCGCGCCAACCAGATCGTCAGCGCCGTCGCCCGCACCCTCGACCGCAAATACCTGCGCCGCGACAACACCCTCCTGCGCCATGAACTCAACAGCGATCCGCAATCCGGCCGCCTGCTCGGCACCTCCGACGTCATGTCCGAGGTCCGCGCCATGCTCAAGAAACTGGCCCCCCTGCCCACCCCCGTCCTGTTCACCGGCGCCAGCGGCACCGGCAAGGAACTGGCCGCCCGCCACCTGCACCAACTCTCCGACCGTGCGGCGCGCCCCTTCGTCACCATCAACTGCGCCGCCATCGCCCCCGACCACATCGCCGAGGAGCTTTTCGGCATCAACGGCCCGGGCGACGACCTCAAACCGGGGCTTTTCCTGCTCGCCGATGGCGGCACGCTCTTCCTCGACGAGATCGCCCAGATGCCGGAACAGGCACAGGCCGCCCTCCTGCGCGCGCTCGACGATCAGCGCGTCCGCCCCATCGGCGCCGAGCGGGAATTCCCCCTGAACCTGCGCCTCCTTTTCGCCACCAACGCCAATCTCGAAGAAGCCGTCGAACAGGGCCGCTTCCGCGCCGACCTCTACCACCGCATGAACGTGGTCCGCATCCACATGCCGCCCCTCAAGGACCGGTCAGAGGACATCACCGAACTCGCCGCGCTCTTCATCGAGCAATTCTCGACCTCCCTTGGCCTGCCCGCGCTGGAGCTTTCCGCCGAAACACTCCTCAAGATGCGCCGCTACGACTGGCCCGGCAACGTGCGCGAGCTGAAGAACCTGATCGAACGCTCGGTCATCCTCGGCGAATTCCCCCCCGAGTTCGACGGCGACAGCCGCGTCACCGGGGCGCGCGCCATGGAAAACCTCGACGACGTGGTCCAGCGCCACATCCTGCGCATCCTCGACCTCTGCGGCGGCAACCGCGCCGAGGCCGCCCGCCGCCTTGGCGTCTCCCGCAAGACGATCGACAGGAAAGTGGCCGTCTGGGAGGGGTGAAGTTTCTACCCGCGCGGAATCACGGGCGACGCCCGCCGCGCATCGCCGGGCCGCCCCGTCGCACCGGAGGTGCGCCGCCCATACACGGCACGCCTCTGGCGTGACGGCACGGCGATTTGGCTGATGGCAGCGCAACGCAGATAGCGAGCACATGCTTCGCCACCATAAAGCACCAAGCCACCCCCGCCGGCTCGCCGCACCACGGCCCGCCGATGCGCGGCTCCTCCCCGTTGCGCCCCACACAACATCTCGCGTGTTGCGCCCGGCACGCCGCATCAACCCTTGGCGATACCGCCCCCGACACCGACGCGATACCGACAAAATACCGACGTGATACCGACGTTCAAATCCCAGCAAAACAACGCCGTTAACCTTCGAATCACGCGTTCCAGCGCACCGTGCCCAGCCCGGTCAGGTCATAGCCCCCCATATGCTCGGCCCGCGCCATCATCGCCTCCGACTGGCAAAACGTCATCAACCGCTGCATCGGCGTGTCGAACCACGCCCGCCGATGCACCAGCAAATCGAACCGCTCCTCGATCAGCGGCACGAAGGGCAGCCCGAAATCCTTCGCCAGTGTCTCCAGCCCCAGCGTCGCCTCCGCATCGCCCCGTGCCACCGCCTGCACCGCCTCGGTCTCGGTCCTCGCGATCTCGCCAAGCTCCATGTCCTCTCCCCGCAACCCCGCCTTCGCGGCAAGCTGCAGGAACAGCACGTCACTGCCTGAATCCGGCTGCCGCGGCACTACCCGGCGGCCCTTCAGATCGGCCATCTCCGCCACGCCCGTCACTTCGCGGCCCAGCACCAACCCCCTGGCCCGCTTGGCAAATCTCACCAGAACCGCGTTCCGCCCGCCGCAATTCCGCGCCACTGTCGGGATATTCCACTCCCGCCCCTCGGCATCCAGCAGATGCAGCCCGGCGGCCACGCCCTCGCGCGCCAGGAACCGGGTCATACCATCGCTCGACCCGTCGAAATAACTCGCCAGCCCACAGCGCGATTCCCGCACCGCCCAATCCAATAACGGATCGTGACTGCCCAAAAGCACGGCGGGGCGCGGCGGTTTCGCCAGCCCCCCGTCCGAATGATCGTCAAGCCATGCCCGGATGCCACGCTCGGGAAACAACAGCTTCCCCGTCGCCCGCGTACACGGCACCTCGCCCGAAGCCGCAAGGTCATAGACCTTGCGCTCCTTGATCCGCAACAACGCGGCCAGCTCGGGCACAGTCAGGAATTCCGGGTCGCTCATCTCGCCGCCTCAGCTCTCCCGAGGCCCACCAAACAAGCGCCCCGGCCCCGCTTAGCTACCCTGTTCGGGCGCGTTGGGGAAGAACAGTTGCTGCCCGTCCACCTCGTAGGCGCCGATCGCCTCCTGCCCCTCTGCCGACACCAGCCAGTCCGCAAACGCCTGCGCCGCCTCGACATTTACCGAAGGGCAGGCCTCGGGGTTGATCGGAATAACCCCGTACTGGTTGAAGAGATCGTCATCGCCTTCCACGACAATCCCGTATTCCTGCTTGTTGGCAAAGCTGATCCACGTCGCCCGGTCGGTCATCACATAGGCGCCCATGCCGATCCCGGCATTGAGCGTCGCGCCCATGCCCGAGCCGGTCTCGCGATACCACGCGCCAGAGCCGTCGCCCGGCGCCACGCCCGCGGCCTCCCACAGCGCGATTTCCTTCTTGTGCGTGCCGGAATCATCGCCCCGCGAGGCAAACAGCGCCTCACTCTCGGCAATCTTGGTCAGCGCCGCCTCGACATCGCTCATCCCCGCAACCCCTGCCGGGTCTTCCGCCGGGCCCACGATGACAAAGTCGTTATACATCAGGTCGGTCCGCGCGGTCCCGCCGCCATCGGCCACGAATTTCTCCTCCGCCGGCTTGGCATGCACCAGCAGCACATCGCCATCGCAATTGGCCGCGTTCTTGATCGCCTGCCCCGTGCCCACGGCCACGACATTGACCGTGATCCCGGTCTCGTCGCTGAAGATCGGCAACAGGTAATCATACAGCCCCGAATTGGCCGTCGATGTGGTCGACTGCACGATGATCGCCTCGTCCGCGACAGCCGTGACAGGGGCCAGCGCCACAAGGGCGGCGGCCATCAACGTTCTGATTTTCATGGAAACTCCTTTGGTCGATGTTAAACGACAATCCTGCCGTTCAGGTAATCCCTGGCCTCTCTGGTCTCCGGCTCCGGGAAAAACTGCTCTGCCGGGACATGCTCAAGGATGCGCCCGCGATGCAGGAACACCACCTCGTCGGCCATCCGCCTCGCCTGCCCCGTGTCATGGGTCACAAGGATCACCTTCACCCCCCGCTCCCGCGCCCGCAAAATGATCCGCTCGATCGCCAGAACCGAGGCCGGATCAAGGCTCGCGGTCGGCTCGTCCAGCAGCAAAACCTCCGGCTCGGTCGCCAGCGCCCGGCCCAGCATCAGCCGCTGCGCCTCGCCCCCCGACAGTTGCCGCGCCGGCTGCCGCGCCTTGTCCAACAGCCCCACATGCTCCAGCAATCCATCCCTCAAACCGCGATCCCGCCGCCGCGCCTTCAGCACGAAATCCACATTCGCCGCCACCGACCGGCGCAGTAGCACCGGCTTCTGGAACACCAGCGCCTGCCTTGCCGTCACCGCCGCCGCCGCCCGACCATTCCACGAAATCCGCCCCGCATCCGGCCGCTTCAGCCCGTGGATCAGCTTCAGAAGCTGGCTCTTGCCCGCCCCGTTCGGCCCCATGATTACGGTGCATCCCGTCCCCTCAAGCCGCAGGTCGACACCGTCCAGCACCGCCTTGCCATCAAGGCAGAGCCGCACCCCTTCAACCTGCAACGGCATCAGGTCCGTCTCCGTACAGGGCACCACATCGGGAAACGCCAGATCACGCATAAACATTCCGCCTCTCCGCCGACATCCGCAGCGACTGCACCAGCGCGTTCACCCCCAGCGCAATCGCCATCAGGATGATCCCCAGCGCCAGCGCCAGCGCCAACTGCCCCTTCGAGGTCTCCAGCGCAATCGCCGTGGTCATCACCCGCGTCAAATGGTCGATATTGCCGCCCACGATCATCACCGCGCCCACCTCGGCCACGGCCCGGCCAAACCCGGCCAGCCCCACTGTCAGCAGCGCATAGCGCCCGTCCCACAACAGCGCCTGCACGCTCTGCCAACGGCTCAGGCAGAGCGAACGGAACTGCTCGGCATATTCGGCATTGAGATCTTCCAGTATCTGCCGCGACAGCGCCGCCACGATGGGCGTGATCAGGATCGTCTGCGCGATGATCATCGCCGTGGGCGTATACAGCAGCCCCAGAAACCCCAGCGGCCCCGCCCGCGACAGGTTGAGATAAACCAGAAGGCCCACCACCACCGGCGGCAGCCCCATCAGCGCATTGATCGCCACCAGCACCGCGCCCCGCCCCGGAAACCGCGTCACCGCCAGCAGCGCACCCAGCGGAAGGCCCAGCAGGCAGGCAATCGCCGTCGCCGTCAGGCTGACGCGCATCGACAGGCCGACAATCTCCAACAGATCGCCGGTGGGTGACAGCACAAGGCCAAAAGCCAGCGCAAAAGCCTCCCCGAAATCCTGCATAATTTCCGAAACCCTCCCTGCCTCGTCAGGTCGAGTTTAGCCCCGGAATCGGGCACCGCTCAAGGGAAGCTTTGTATGGAAAGGGGATATACCTGCCGGCCCAGCCGGCCAATTTGACCACACCGGGCGTTGCCTAAGTAAATTCTGCATAGTTTTGCAACGATACTTCGGCCAGATCGAGAAACGGCCGGAAATTACGCAGCCCACCACCGCCCTCTTGGCCTTTCCCGCCTGCCGCGCAATACTGCCCCGGCGAACCGCCCCACCCCAGCAGGAGCCTAGCGCATGTCTCACGTCTTCCCGCGCCACACCCGCCTCAACCCCCCGGTCGCCACGGGCGGCGAAGGCTGCTACCTGATCGACGCATCCGGTAAACGATATCTTGACGCTTCGGGCGGCGCGGCGGTCTCCTGCCTCGGCCACAACGACCCCGAGATCGTCGCCGCTGTCAAAGCCCAGCTCGACACCCTCGCCTTCGCCCATACCGGCTTCTTCACCTCCGAACCGGCCGAGGCGCTGGCCGACCTGCTCATCGCCAACGCCCCCGGTGATCTCGACCGCGTCTACTACGTCACCGGCGGGTCCGAGGCGACAGAGGCCGCGATCAAGCTCGCTCGCCAATACTGGGTCGAAAAGGGCCAGCCTCAGCGCAGCCGCCTGATCTCGCGCAAGCAAAGCTACCACGGCAACACCATCGGCGCCCTCTCGGCGGGCGGCAACGAATGGCGGCGCAAGCAATTCGGGCCGCTCCTCCTCGATGTCACCCATATCGACCCCTGCTACGAATATCGCCTCCGCCACGACGGCGAGAGCCTCGAGGATTACGGCCTCCGCGCCGCACAGGCGCTGGAGGATGAACTCCTCCGCGTCGGCCCCGAAAACGTCATGGCCTTCATGGCCGAACCCGTGGTCGGCGCCACCGCCGGCACGCTGACCCCCGCGCCGGGCTATTTCAAACGCATCCGCGAAATCTGCGACCAGTACGATATCCTCCTGATCCTCGACGAGGTCATGTGCGGCATGGGCCGCACCGGCACGCTCTTCGCCTGCGAACAGGATGGCATCGCGCCCGATATCACCTGCATCGCCAAGGGGCTCGGCGCGGGCTACCAGCCCATCGGCGCCATGCTCTGTAGCGCAAAGATCTACAAGATCATCGAAGACGGCACCGGCTTCTTCCAGCACGGGCACACCTATAACGGCCACCCCACCGCCTGCGCCGCAGGCCTCGCCGTGGTCTCCGCCATCCTCGACCGGGGTCTCCTGCCCCGCGTGCAGGCCCAGGGCGAGAAACTTGCCAACTGCCTCGCCGACCGCTTCGGTCAGCACCCCCATATCGGCGATCTGCGCGGCCGCGGCCTGTTCCATGGCATCGAGATCGTCGCCGACCGCGAGACGAAGGAGCCCTTCGACCCGGCCCTCGGCATCTCGGCCAGGATCAAGAAAATCGCCTTCGAGGAAGGGCTGGTCTGCTACCCCATGTCCGGCACGATCGACGGCAAGCATGGCGACCACGTGATGCTCGCCCCGCCCTTCATCATCTCCGACGCCCAGCTTGACGAACTCACCGACAAGCTCGCAAGCGCCCTCGAAAAAGCAATTCATTAAGGATTCTTAACAACTGGTGAATTGCAATCCTTGCAACGCGGCATTGCCGGATTGCGGGGTACATGCTGCACCGCAGAAACTCTATATGCTGGGGGCAAGACGCAACACCCCAAGAGGCACTGAAATGTACGACAAAGACACCCACAACCTGCTCGAAGCCGCCCGCGAATACCGCGCCGCCTATATCCGCGACCTGTTCCGCTCGCTGTTTCGCCGTCCGGCCCCGGCTTTCACCGGTTCTGCCCGCGCGGCCTGAGAGACGCACCGCCTTGCCCGACCGGGCAACGGCCTCCTGATACTGACGGGATCGGCCCAAACCGATCCCGCCGGTCTCACCCCGGCCTGACGGGCCTCACGCCCCGCTTGCCGTTTCGGCCCCGCCGGCCAGCACTCCACTCGCCCGCAATTCCGCGATCCGCTCGGCCGAATAGCCCAGCGCCCGTAGAACCGCGTTGCCATGCTCGCCCAGCTCTGGCGCCGGATGCCGCATCTCGCAGCCCTCGGGGCTGACCTTCACCGGAAAACCCAGCATTCGCACATTGCCATGCTCGCCATGGGGCACCTCGACCACCATCTCGCGATGCTGCACTTGCGGGTCCTCGAACACGTCCGGCACCGACATCACCGGCCCGGCGGGCACCCCGCCCGCGTTCAGCCGGTCGATCCAGTTGGCACAGCTATCCGTCAGAAAGATCGGCTCGATCTCGGCCCTTATCGCAGACCTGTCCGCCATCCGCTTGTCATTGGTGTCGAACCGCGGATCGGTCAACAGCTCCTCCCGCCCCAACACCTTGAGAAGACGCGCGAAAATCATGTCGTTGCTGGGCGCGATGGCAATCGGCTTATCCGCCGTCTGGAACAGCCCATAGGGCGCCACCAGCGGGTGATCGTTGCCGCTCCGCTCCGGCGGCTTGCCCGCGGCCAGCGTATCGCTCGCCATGTAGCTGAGCAGGCTGATCAAACTGTCGGTCAACCCCACATCGACGCTTTGAAACCGCCGCGCCTCCCGCGACCCGGCCAGTGTCGCCGACACGCCCAGCGCGGCATACAGCCCCGCCACAAGGTCGGAAATCGGCACCCCGCTGCGCTGCGGATCGTCGTCGCGATTGCCGTTGACGGCCATGAACCCGCTCATCGCCTGCGCGATGAAATCAAAGGACGGCCTTTGCGCATAAGGTCCGTCCGCTCCGAACCCGCTGATATGGCACACCACCAGCTTCGGGTTCAGCTCTTCCAGCACCTCGTCGCTCAGCCCCATCTTCGCCAGCACCCCGGCGCGGTAATTCTCGACCAGCACATCCGCGCCCCGGATCATCTCGCGCAGAACCTCCAGCCCCTCCTTGCTCCGCAAATCCAGCGCCACCGACCGCTTGTTCCGGTTATAGCTCGCGAAATACCAGCTCAGCCCGTCACTGCCCTTCCCCTGAAGGCGCAGAGGGTCGCCCGAAGGCGTTTCGATCTTGATCACGTCCGCCCCGAAATCCGCCAGCAACTGCGTACAGAACGGGCCCGAAATGATCCGGGTCAGGTCGATCACCTGAATACCTCGAAGGCTCATGCCATCTCCTTCCGCGCCGTCAACCCGCCGCCCGCCGCGTACTGGCCAGATCGGTCGTCTCGCCCACCGGTTTCGCCCGCAGCAGATGCGCAGGCAGCTTGCGGTCCAACACCGTCTCGAACCAGTGCCCCGCCTCGATCAACCGGCCCAGATCCAGCCCGGTGCGATGCCCTTCCAAATGCAGGAAATGCACCAGATCCTCGGTTGCCACGTTCCCCGTCGCCCCCGGCGCAAAGGGGCAGCCGCCGACACCGGCCAGCGCGCTTTCATACCGGTCGACGCCCTCGGCCATCCCGGTCAGCACATTGGCCAGCGACATGTCGCGCGTGTTGTGGAAATGCAAAACCAGCGCCGTATCGGGCAGCGCCGCGCGCATCGCCCGGATCAGCTCGCGCACCCGGGCGGGCCACGCCGTCCCGATCGTATCGCCAAGCTTGATCGTCTCGACGCCCATATCGGTCATCCGCCGCGCCACCTCGACCACCCGCTCGACCGGGACATCGCCCTCGAACGGACAGCCAAAGCTGGTGGCAATCGCGCCCACCGGCACCACCCCCTTCTGCTTGGCCAAGTCGATCACCGGCTGCAATCTCGCCAGCGCCTCCTCGGTCGAGCTGTTGGAATTGGCCTGCGAATGGCTCTCGCTGGCCGAGGCGAAACACACCCATTCATCCAAGCCCAGCGCGGCGGCCCGCTCGGCCCCCCGCAGGTTCGGCACCAGCGCCTCGATGATCAGGCTGTCGCGGTCCGGCACACCCTTCACCACCTCCTCGGCATCGGCCATCGCCGGCACCGCGCGCGGCGACACGAAAGACGTAACCTCAAAGCGTTTCATCCCCGCCTTGGCGATCCGCCCGATCAGCTCGATCTTCTGCTCGGTACTGACCGGGTGTTTTTCGTTCTGCAAACCGTCGCGCGAGGCGACCTCGGTGATGGTGATATCCATGGTCATTTCCCTTTGAAAAGATGGTCATCGTCGGGAAAGCTGCGCGTCCGAACCTCGTCGGCAAAGCTCTCGATGGCGCCCTCGATCTCTCCCAGCACCGACGCATAGCGTTTCACGAATTTCGGCTTGAACGCGGCAAACAGCCCGATCACGTCATCCACCACAAGGATCTGACCGTCACACTCCGCCGACGCGCCGATGCCAATCGTGGTCACGCGCGTCGCCTCGATCACGGCCTTCGCGGCGCTTTCCATCACCCCCTCGATCACCACGGCAAAGGCGCCCGCCTCCTCCATCGCGCGGCCATCGGCCACCAGCATGTCAACGGCGGCCGCGTCCTTGCCTTGGGTCTTGAACCCGCCCAGCGTGTTGACCGCCTGCGGCGTGAGGCCAATATGCGCCATCACCGGCACGCCCCGTTTGACAAGGAACGCCACCGTCCCGGCCATCTCCGTGCCGCCTTCCAGCTTCACCGCGTCACATCCCGTTTCCATCAACACCCGGCTCGCCGAGGCAAAGGCCTGCTCGGGCGAGGCCTCATACGATCCGAACGGCAAATCCACCACCACGCAGGCATGGCGGCACGCCTTCACCACCGCCCGCCCGTGCCGGATCATCGTGTCCAGATCGACCCCCACGGTGGAACTTTCCCCGTAGATCGTCATCGCAAGCGAATCCCCCACGAGGATGAAATCCACCCTCTCGTCCATCGCTGCCGCAATCGGCGCGGTATAGGCGGTCAGCCCCACCAGCGGCGTCTCTCCCCGCCGGTTCGCCAGCGACATGGCCGTCAGCTTCCTTGTCCCGGAATGCACGCTCATCTTTCCCTCCAGATCTCGCTTCGCCCTAGTGCATCACGTCCGGCAGGAACGTCACCAGCGACGGAAAGAACACCAGCAGCAACAGCGTCAGCAGGATCGGCACGAGGAAGGGCAGGATCGCCACCACCACCTTCTCGAACGGCATCCCGGTCAACTCCGTCAGCACGAACAGCACGTTTCCAAAGGGCGGCGTGATCACCCCCACCGAAAGGGTCATCACCATCAGCACCCCGAACCATACCGGGTCGATCCCCAGCGACTGCACCGTCAGCATGAAGATCGGCGTGAAGATCAGCACCGCCTCCACCACGCTCATGAAACAGCCGATCACGAGGAAGAACAGCAGGATCAGCAAGATCGCCTGCGTCTCGCCAAGGTTCAAATCCAGCAGCGTCATCGCCAGTTCCTGCGGGATGCGCACCCGCACCAAAAGCCAGCCATAAAAGGTGGCAATCGCGATGATGAACAGGATCACCGAGGTGAACCTGACCGTCCGCCTCAACGCCTCCACGAATTCCGACAGCGTCACGTCGCGATACACCACCGCGCCCAGCAGGAAGGCATACATACAGGCCACCGCCCCCGCCTCGGTCGGCGTGAAGATCCCGCTCCAGATGCCCCCGATGATGATGAACGGCGTCGTCAGCGGCGGAACGGCCTGCAAAAACAGCCGGAAAAGCTCGCCCCCCGGCACCTTCTGCGTGCCCGGCAGGTCCAGCCAGAAGGAGGTCAGCAGAACCGTCAACGACATCCCCATGGCAAGGATAAGGCCCGGGATCACGCCGGCCATGAACAGCGCCGCGATCGACGTGCCCGACAGCCACCCATAGACCACCAGCGCCACCGAGGGCGGAATGACCGGGCTGATGATCGACGCAGCCCCGGTGATCCCCACCGAAAACCGCTGCGGATAGCCCCGCTCCTTCATCGCCTTCAGTTCCAGCTGTCCGATCCCGGCCACATCCGCCACCGCCGTGGCCGACATGCCGGCAAAGATCACGCTGGCCAGAACGTTCACATGCCCCAGCCCGCCCCGGATCGGCCCGACCAGCGCGGTGGCGAAATTGAACAGCCGCGCATTGCTCGACCCGGTATTCATCAGCGAGGCGGCCAGAATAAAGAACGGCACCGCGATGATCGGGAAATTGTTCATCCCGCTCAGCATCTGCATCGCGAACAGCTCTTCGGGAATCTTCTCGATCCCGCCCTGCACGACCAGCACGACAAGGCATGTCAGTCCGATGGAAATCGCAACCGGAACGCCCACGGCGAACAGGAAGATCATCACACCGAGGAATATTAGGAGGTAGTCCATTCGCTCTTCGTTTCCGTTTGGCCGATCACGGCCTTTCCGTTGCGGATCAGGCTGACAAGATAGGCAAGGCTGAACAGGATCATCGCACCCGTCCCGATCAGCAGCGCGAGGTAAAGCCACGTGAAACTGATGCCCAGCGCGGTCGTGGTGTTATTGGCGCTGGCGTACATCATCAGATAGCTGCCCTTGGCGATCACGAAGAACAGCAGCAGCGCACCACACTCGATCACCACCGAGATCCACACCCTTGCCCCCAGCGCGATCCGCCGCAGCAGCACGTCGATCACGATATGGCGCCGCTGGCCCCATGCGGCAGCCGCCCCCAGCATGACACTCCATGCCAGCAGCCCCGCCGCCACCTCCTCGGCCCATGGCACCGAAAGCTTGAACACCTCCCGCGCCACGACCGAGTAGAAGATCGACAGCACCAGCGCCACCATGAGCACCATGGCAACGCTCTCGAGTATGCCCGCCCCCCGCGTCACGAGGGACGGGCGCTGGCGCCCTTCGGCTGCTGTCATTCCGACGCGGCCTCGATGCTGGCCTCGATATCGGGCTGCACGGTGTCGGCCATGCCCGACATCGCCCGCTCGATGGCCGGCGCGGCCTTCTCGCGGAACGGCGCCTGGTCGACCTCGATGAACTCCATGCCCTTCTCGATCAGCGCGTCACGATAGAACTCGTCCTTTTCGTTCTCGACCTGCGTGCCATGCTGACGCGCTTCCTCGGCCGCCTCGGCAATCGCCGTGCGCTGTTCCTCGGTCAGGCCATCCCACCATTGCGCCGAGGCAACCCAGTGCCACGGGAACGACAGGTGTGAGGTCTCGATGATGTAATCCTGCACCTCCCACATCTGGCGGGTATAGGGCGAGGCAAGGCTGTTTTCATGCGCCTCGACCTGCCCCGTGCGCATCGCGAGGTAGATATCCGAAGACGGGATCACCACCGCCTGAATGCCCAGCTCTTCCCAGACGTCGATCCAGACCGGGATCTTGGGCATCCGCATCGGCAGGCCCTCAAGGTCGTCCGGCGTCTTGATCGGCTTGTTCGCGGTCATGTGCCGAAAGGCCCGTTTCTGCGGCCCGAGATAGACGAGGTTGCCTTTCTCGCGGGCGACTTCCTGCATCTTCTGGCCCGACTCCGTCTCCATGATGTAATGCTCGACCGAACCCCAGTTCGGCAGCACGAACGGCACCGAAACGGCGTTATATTCGGGCGCGTATTGCCCCATGAACGCCCCACCCGTCAGCGCCATCTGCGTCTGACCGATATTGAGCAGTTCCAGCACCTCGGCCTCGCTGCCAAGCTGGCTGTTGAGGTAGATGTTCACCTCGAAATCGTCGCCCAGCTTTTCGCCGATCAGCTCCTGAAACTTCTGCAGGGCGGCTTCCTCCGACCCGCCGGTGCTCATCGTGTTGTGTATCTCGATCGACTCGGCCGCCGCCGGCAGCGTGCCCAGCCCGACCGTAACCGCCGCGGCAAGCGTTGCCCGGCGCACGAGTTGCGATAATGCCATCTGGTTCCTCCCATTCGTTGGCACCGGCCGCCCGCCCGCAAAGGCGGCAGCGCCCGGCATCTTATCGAGGGGAAAGAACAGGTGCCCGGCCCGTCGGCACAGGCGCTTTTGCCTCTGCCGCTCCGATAGCGTCCTGCCCATATCCTCCCGCAGGCGGCGCCGCCCAAAGGCCGCCACACGCCTGCGCGGAAGCGTATGAGGCCCCCTCCCCCTCAGCAAGTGTTGAATCCGGGCCCCTGTGTTCCGCCACGCGCAACACGAAAGATCAGCCCGCCTCGCCCCTCTCCCGCCCCCGTTCGATCAGGAACTCGCGAAAGATCGCCGCCGTGTTCGACAGCGCGATATCCCCGTTGTGCACAAGGGCAATCTCGCGCTCGGCCCAGCTTTCATTGATCGTCACCGCCCGGATCGGCATCATCGCCTCATGCGGGCGCACGAACTGTTCCGGCAGGATGGCAATGCCATGCCCATGCGCCACCAACGAACGCGCCACCTCGTTCGTGTTCGCCATATAGCGATACCGAAGCTCGCTGTTGCCCAGAACGGACACCCGCCGGATCAATCGGGTCATCGAACTGCCCTCGATCACCCCGATACCGGGATAGGAGGACATATCCGACATCCGCACCCCCGGCAGCCGGGCCAGATCATGCCCCTCCGGCACCGCCAGCACCAGCCGATCACTGCAATACCGCGTACAGACGATCTCGGGCGGCAGGCGGAACGTCTTTGAGATCAGCCCAAGTTCGGTCCGGCCGCTCATCACCGAGGCCACGATATTCGGACTGATCTGCTCGAACAGCTCGATCCCGATATACGGGTACGCATCCGAGAAATGCTTCATATCCTCGGCCAGCCCATTGACGAAGGCCGAGCCATTGGCGCTCAGCAACAGGCTGCCCGCCTCGCCGCTGCTCAGCCGCCGCAATTCCGAATGCGCGCTGTCGATCGAGGCGAATATCTCCCGCGCCTTCACCGCCATCACGTGCCCGGCATCGGAAATCTCCACGCCCCGCGAATGCCTTGCAAAGAACGGCTGACCGAAATTCTCCTCCAGCTCCGCCAGCCGCCGGCTGATCGCCGAGGGCGACAGGTTCAGGCTTTCCGACGCCGAGCGGATGCTGCCCGTGTCCACCACCGTCAGGAAAATCCGTAAGGTCACAAGGTCGAACCGCGCCAGCGGGAAGTTCGGCATATCCTTGGTCAACGCAGCCCCTCCGGCCCATCGCGCCGAACCGCTCGGCACAGCCCACAGGCTACTCACAAGCTACCCCGATCCCGGCGCAAGCGGCAACCGGACCACGGCCGTTACGAGAACAGGCCCTTATACTCCTCGCGAAGCACGTTCTTTTGCACCTTGCCCATCGTGTTGCGCGGCAGGCTATCCACCACCACCAGCTTCTTCGGATGCTTGAACCGCGCCAGCGACTGCTGTGCCGCAGCCTCGATGGCCGCAAGATCGGGGCTCTGCCCGCCCTCCGCCACCAGAACGCCCACCACCGTCTCGCCGAAATCCGGATGCGGCACGCCGATCACCGCGCTTTCCAGCACGCCGGGCTGTTCATCCAGCAGCAATTCGATCTCCTTGGGATAGATGTTGTACCCCCCCGAAATGATCAGGTCCTTGTCCCGCCCGACGATATGCACATAGCCGTCGGCGTCGATCTTCCCCAGATCACCGGTGATGAAGAACCCGTCCTCGCGCAACTCCGCCGCCGTCTTCTCCGGCATCTGCCAATAGCCCTTGAAGATGTTGGGCCCGCGCACCTCGACCATCCCGACCTCGCCCTGCGGCACCTCGGCCCCGCTCTCGGGATCGCACACCTTCAACTCCACGCCGGGCAGCGGAAAGCCCACGGTCCCCGCCCGCCGCTCGCCCTCATAGGGGTTCGAGGTGTTCATGTTCGTCTCGGTCATGCCATAGCGCTCAAGGATCCGGTGCCCGGTGCGCTTTTCGAACCGCTCATGCGTCTCCGCCAAAAGCGGCGCACTGCCCGACACGAACAGCCGCATATGCGCCGTCAATTCCTTCGTGAACCGCTCATCATCCAGCAAGCGCGTGTAAAACGTCGGCACCCCCATCATCGACGTGGCCTTCGGCATCCACTCGATCATCCGGTCGATATCCAGCTTCGGCAGAAAGATCATCGCCCCGCCCGACAACAGCACGATATTCGTCGCCACGAAAAGCCCGTGCGTATGAAAGATCGGCAGCGCATGAAGCAGCACGTCGCTCTTGGTAAACCGCCAGCACTCCGTCAGCGTCCGGGCGTTCGACAACAGGTTCTCCTGCGTCAGCATCGCCCCCTTCGACCGCCCCGTGGTGCCAGAGGTATAGAGGAACGCCGCAAGGTCATCCCCCTCCCGGTCCACCGTGTCGAACGCGCCGGGCATGCCCGACGCCTTCTCCATCAGGCTCCCCGCGCCATCACCTGCCAGCGTCTCCACCCGACAGCCCAGCCGCTCGGCGATCGGCCCCAGCGTCTCCAGCTTGCCCGGATCGCAGACGATCATCGCCGCGCCGCTGTTGTCGATGAAATAGGTCAGCTCATCCGCCGTATAGGCCGTGTTCAGCGGCAGAAAGATCACCCCCGCCTGCACACAGGCCGCATAAAGCGCCAGCGCCTCCGCCGATTTCTCCACCTGCGCGGCCAGCCTGTCACCGGGCTGCAAACCGCCCTCGACAATCACCCCCGCGACCCGCGCCGCTTTTTCCAGAAACCCGGCATGGCTGATCACCGCACCATCCGGCAGATACAGGAACGGCGTCTCCTGCCCGGCATATTTCCCGAAAAGCGCATCATACAAAGGGTTGGCCATGACACGTCTCCTTATGCGACGGATTTCTCGGCCGCCGCCGCCAGACTGCTCACCTCCGACGAGGCCGCGATATCATGCGAGGCGGCGAACCGTTCGTGGTTCTGGGTGACTTTTTCGAGGTCGTAAAGGTAATTCACCATCGCCCCGGCAGATTGCCGCAGCCCCTTTTCCGACGTATCGGCCCCGGCATGGATGGCATGCACCTCCGCCCCGTTGCCAAGGTGGAACCGCGCCACCGGGTCCAGCGGCAGGCCATCGGGCCGCTTGGCCCCCAACAGGTAGGACGCCGCCAGCCGCCGCAGCGCCTCGTCATCCTCCAGCGGCGGCTGCAGGTCATTGGCGCCCAGCCACTGCACCAGTCCCGGAATGGGCGACAGCGTCACAAAGGTCTTCAGCCCCGGCAGTTCCGCCGACAGATCCGCCGCCACCTGCTTGATCAGCGAATTGCCGAAGGAAATGCTCGCCAGCCCCGCCTGGCAGTTCGAGATCGAGTAGAACACCGCCGTATCCGCCTCGTCCGAGGCCAGCACCGCGCGATCCCCGGCCAGCAGGTCCTGAACCGAGCGCGCCACCCCCTTGGTCAGCGCCACCTCGACGAAAATCAACGGCTCGTCCGGCATCGCCGGGTGAAAGAACGCGAAACAGCGCCGGTCGCTCGGCTCCAGCCGCCGCCGCAGGTCGTCCCAGCTATCAATCGCATGCACCGCCTCATAGGCGATGATCTTCTCGAGGATATGCGCCGGGCTTTCCCAGTTGATCGGCCGCAGCACGAGGAAGCCGCGGTTGAACCAGCTCGAAAACAGATGCCGGAAATCCAGATCCAGCGCCCGCAATTCCGGGTCCTCCGATCCCATCCGGATCAGATCGGTCCGCATCGACACCAACTGCCCCGTCGCGCCGGGCACTTGGTTCAACCGCCGGATCAACTCCTGCCTCGGCGGCTCGGCGGCCTCCAGAAACGCGCGGTAACTTTCCTTGCTCGGCCCCGCCTCGTAATCCGCCAGCGCCGCGCGCACCTTGCCGGGGTCGATATTCATCCCCGTCGATAGGTACTTGAAGAAGGCCAACCGCGCCTCGTCTTCCGACCGGCGATACCGTTCGAGGATGTTCCGCGCCAGCGTCAGCCCCGAAATCTCGCCCGTGGCCCCCACCAGCGCCGCCGACATTTCCTCGATCGAGCGTTTGTCGTCGCCCGCGGGCGCATTCCGGAACCGCCTCTCAAAGACGGTCGACAGCAAATCGGCAAGCAAGGTCAAATCCCCGTTCCCATCACAGCATCCGGAAGCCACGTGGCCAGACCCGGAAAGAGGCACAACAGAATGATCGCGATCACCATGCACGCCACGAAAGGCAGCGAACCGGTCAGGATCGTCTTCAGCGATATATCCGGCGCAATCCCGTTGATCACATAAAGGTTCAGGCCCACCGGCGGCGAAATCAACCCGATCTCCATGTTGATCGTCAGCACCACGGCGAACCAGATCGGGTCGAACCCGGCGGTCTCGATGATCGGCAACAGGATCGGCGCCGCCATCAGGATCACCGCCACCGGCGGAAGGAAGAAGCCCGCGATCAGCAGGAAAATGTTGATCGCCCCCATCAGAATCCAGCGGTTCACGTCCAGCGTGCCGATCCATTCGGCAATCGACTGGGTGATGAACAGCGACGACAGCATGTAGCTGAACACCCCCGCCGCGGCGATGATGAACAGGATCATCACGCTTTCCCGCGTCGAGTCGCGCAGCACCACCCACAACGCGCGCGGGTCCCACAGCCGGTAGATCACCATCGCGATGACAAGGCACAGCAGCGCGCCCACCGCCGCCGTCTCCGACGGCGTGGCGATGCCGCCATACATGGCATAAAGCACGCCGAGGATGATCAGAAGGAAGGGCAGAACCCGCGGCAGGATCTCGAATTTCTGCCGCCACGTATAATTGCCCGCGCCCAGCACGCCCGCCTGCCCCGACCGCCATGTCGAATAAAGCGACCACGCCATGAAGAGGCCCACCAGCAGCAGCCCCGGAAAGACCCCCGCCAGAAACAGCCGCCCGATCGAGGTCTCGGTCGCGATGCCGTAGACGATCATCGTCACCGAGGGCGGAATGAGAATGCCCAGCGTGCCCCCGGCGGCAATCGACCCGGCCGCCACGCCGTCCGGGTAGCCCCGCTTGCGCATCTCCGGAATGCCCATCTTGCCAATCGCCGCACAGGTGGCGGGCGACGAGCCCGACATCGCGGCAAACAGCGCACAGGCCCCGAGGTTCGACACGACCAGCCCGCCGGGCACCCGTGTCAGCCAGCGCTCCAGCGCCTCGTACAGATCCGCCCCGGCCCTCGTCGAGGCGATCGAGGACCCCATGATGATGAACATCGGGATCGACAGCAGCGCGAAATTGTTGAGCTTCCCGAACAATATCTCCGGCATCAACTCCAGCGAGCGCAGCCCGTCAAAGACGATCAGGAACCCCGCCGACACGATCAGCAACCCGATGGCCACCGAAACGCCGGAAAACAGGACAAGGATTGTGGCCATGGCGACCAACGCGCCAAGAAGCAGCGGGTCCATTCAGTGATCCTCCAGCCCGAAAGGTTTGTCTGTACCCAGAAGCACGGCGACCAGATCGGCCACCAACTGCAACAGCAGCAAGGCAAAGCCGATGGGAATGGACAGGTACGGTATCCACAACCGCACGCCCCACACCGTGTCCGACTTCCAGTTCCGGTCCCATGCGAAATGCCAGTAATCATAGCCATACCACAGCATCACCGCGACAATGACGATCGACACCCCCAGCGTCACCATGCACAGCGCGAACCGCGCCTTCTTCGGCAGGGAAATCGGGATCAGGTCCACGTTCACATGACCGCGCAACCGCTGAACATAAGGCAGCCCGATCAGCGTCGCGGCGACCATCAGATAGATCACCGCCTCCGTCTGCCATATGGTCGAACCGTTCAGCACCGCCCGGATAAAGATCATCTGGCAGGTGATCCCCACCGCCGCCACGATCATCGCCGCCGAGCACCACCCGGCCAGCGTCGAAATCGCGGCCACGGCGCGAAGGAAGGGGTTGTTACCGGCATGCGCGGGGGCAGCCGAGCTCGGGCCCGACATGGCCTGCTCCTGTCATTGGGTGTGAAATCGGCGTTTGGCGACGGGGCGGCACATGGGCCGCCCCCGCCCTCACATCACTCGACGGCCAGCGCCATGTCGAGCAGTTCCTGCCCGTCCGACACTTCCTCGACGAAGGCCTTGTACGAGGTCTCCTTGGCCAGCTCGCGCCACGCCTCGAATTCCTCCTGGCTCATCTCGGCAATCTCGACCCCGGCTTCCTTGTACACCTCGACCGAGGCCGCATCCTGCTTCTTGGCCTCTTCCAGATAGAACGCCTCGGCCTTTTCGGAGGCATCCAGCAGCGCCTGCTGCTGTTCCTCGGTCAGCCCGTCAAAGGTCGACTTGTTCATCAAAAGCGGCTGATACATGAACCACAGCGCCACGTCGCCCGCCGGCGTATAACACGCCGCCTGCTCGTAGATCCGGTAGGACACGAAGGACGACGACGAGGTGTTCGCCGCATCCAGAACGCCGGTCTGCATCGCGTTGTAGATCTCCGACGACGCCATCGAGGCGATCGACGCCCCCGCACCCGCCAGCATTTGCTCAAACGCCTTGCCCGCGGCCCGCATCTGCAGCCCGTCCACGTCCTCCGGCGCGGTGATGCACTTGTCCTTGCCGACGAACCCGCCCGCAAGATAGCCATGCACCAGCACCATCACGTCATCCTCGGCCATCTTCTCTTCCAGCGCGGCCATGAAATCGCTGTCCGACAGCCGTGCCGCGTGGTCGTGGTTCTTCACCAGCCCCGGCATCAGCGTCAGGTTATAGGCCGGCTGCTGCCCGCCCGCATAGCTCAGCGGCAGAACCGACATGTCCAGCTGCCCGCGGCTCAGCGGCTTGTACTGCTCGCGCGGCTTGAACAGCGATTTCGACCCGAAGATCTTGATCTCGAGGTCGACACCGGCCGCCTTCACCTCGTCGGCCACGATCTGCGCCACCTTGTGCCGCACATCCTTGTTCGACCACTGGTGCGACAGCCGCAATTCCGCGGCGCCGGCCACGGCCACACTGGCCAGAAGCGCCCCGGCGGCAACGGTCGTTGCTAGAATATTTCTCATGATTTCCTCCCATAAGGCGTCCGATTCTCGACCGGATCACCGCGTTTGTGCCATTGCCCTGTATATTCAGTCAATGATCTTGTATACAAAAATTCCCTTTCTGCATTTTGAAAACGCTGCTAAGAAACTCCCCATGCAACGAAAACGCGCTGATATCATTGCCGAGGAAATCGAAGGGATGATCTTCGACGGCACCATCGGCAATGGCGAACGGCTGGACGAGGTGCAGCTTGCCGCCCGCTTCGGCGTCTCCCGTACACCGATCCGCGAGGCCTGCCAGAAACTGGCGCTCTCCGGCCTTGTCGAACAGCTTCCCCGCCGCGGCGTCTTCGTCCGCCAGCCGGGGCCGGTTGAGTTGATCGAGATGTTCGAGGTGATGGCGGAACTCGAGGCCTCCTGCGCCCGCCTCGCCGCCATGCGCATCACAGACGCCGCGCTCGACGAGATGCGCGCGGCCAATGCCCGTTGCAAGGCGGCGGTCAACGCCAAGAATACGGTCGCCTATTACGACGAGAACGAGACCTTCCACCACATCCTCTACCGGCAGGCCGGCAACGGCTTTCTGGAACAGGAATGCCTCCGCCTGCACCGCCGCCTGAAACCCTTCCGCCGCACCCAGCTTCGCGTGCGCGGGCGCATGGCCCAGTCGATGCAGGAACACGAAGACGTCGTGAACGCCCTGACCGAGGGCGATGCCGAGCGCGCCTCCGCCGCCATCCGCAAGCACGTCGCGGTGCAGGGCGAAAAATTCCACCACCTCGTCGCCGGCCTCCGGGAAGTGGCCGAATAGGCGCCTATTCCGGCGCCATCATCAGCTCGGCCAGAACCTCCACCGCCCGCCCCATATCCTCGGCCGCGGCATATTCCTCCGGCCTGTGGCTCATCCCGTCGCGGCACCGCACGAACAGCATCGCCACAGGGCACAGATCGGCCATGGCCGAGGCGTCATGCGTCGCCCCCGAGGGCAGTACCAGCCCTTGACCGCCCGCCGCCGTCACCGCCTTGACCAGCCGATCCGAAAACCCGGAATCGCAAGGCTGCGCCGGCTGCTGATAGGTCACCTCGCAGCTCAGCTCCATTCCCGCACAGACCTCCTCTGCGAAGGCATGAAGCGCCTCGCCCGCCGCCCGCCTTACCCCGTCATCCGCCGACCGGAACTCTGCCGTCATCCGCGCCACCCCCGGCACCGCGTTGACCACGTTCGGCCCGAAGGTCAGCGCGCCCACCGTACCGCGCAGCCCCTCGCTCGCCCTTGCCAGCCGGTTCACCTCGGTCACCAATGCCGCCACCGCCACCAGCGCATCCTTGCGGCCCTCCATCGGCAGGGTTCCGGCATGGCCCGTCTCGCCGACAATCGCGATCGTATGCCGTTCGATCCCGCAGATCGCCGACACCACGCCCAGCGCCTCGCCCGCCCGCTCCAGCACCGGCCCCTGCTCGATATGCGTCTCGACAAACCCGATCACATCGCCCGGATCGCGCGCCAACTCGCCAATCCGGTCGGGTTCCAGCCCGAACGCCGTCATCGCCGCCCGCAGCGTCACGCCATCGCCATCCGTCATGTCCAGAACACCCGGCTCCACCGTCCCGGCCAGCGCCCGCGAGCCCACCAGCGCCGTGGGAAACCGCACACCTTCCTCGTCGGCGAAGGCCAGCACCTCGACCGAACAGGGCGGCGCACGCCCTTCCGCCCGCAACTTCTCCAAGGCCATCAGCGGCAGCACCACGCCCATGATCCCGTCAAAGGCGCCCCCCTGCCGCACCGAATCCTGATGCGAGCCCATCAATAGCGTGCCGCGCCCCTCGGGCCCCTCCAGCCGCCCGATCAGCGTGCCGGCATCGTCCAGCGTCACCGCCAGCCCCGCCTGCCGCATCCGGTCGGACACCAACTCCACCGCCGCGCGATGCTCCGGCGTAAAGGGCAGCCGCGTCACCCCCGGTCCCAGCTCGGTCAGGCTTGCCAGATCGTTCAGGAAATCCGCCGCGCGGGCGCCCCAGTCAGTCAAGGCCGCGCTCCGGGTCATTCTTCACCGGCACCTTTTCCGCCCAATAGGCGTACTCCCCGCCCGTCGCCCGCCCGTGCAGCTCGGTCAACGCCCCGATCGGGTCGCCAGGGTGGTGATCCACCCGCAAGGTCAGCGGCGCGCGATCCGGGTGCAGCACCAGCAACGCCGCCGACAACAGCCCCCGGCTGTCGCCCCCGGCCACTTCCGCCGCGCGCAAGGCCGCCAGCAACCGCAGGTCAAGCCCGCCCGACGCATCCTCAAAGGCCCGCACCATCGCGTCCAGCACGTCCAGCCCGGCCAGCATGTTGCCCGACACGACGCCCGTGCCGAACGTGGTGCTGCCCATCTCGGGCGTGTTCAGATCGCCGGTAAACGCGCCCGTCCCGCCCTTCAGATCCAGCGCCGCCAGTTGCCGATAGCCCTTGCCGCCATCGGCTCTGGTGACATCCTCCACCGCGATCGAGGCGTCCTTGCCGCCCCGCATCGCCGCCAGCACCTCCTCGCCCCAAAGGGTCGAGGGCGAGGCGCCCTGGCTGGCGCTCATGCCAGATGACAGGTGCCCCCGCAGCACCCAGCCGCCCACGCAAAGGCTGCCCGTCGCGGCGGCCCCGCCGATGGCGCCCGTCTCGGGATCATGGGCAAGGATCGAAAAGGTCATGATGCGGTTTCAGTCATTATGTTTCCCTATTTATCATGAAAAATTGACCGATGCAATTTATCATGATAAATTATCCCCCATAAAACCAGACAGGGAGACCACCATGACACTCATCACCTGGACCCGGCGAGGCCTCATGGCGGCGGCTGCCGGCGCCACCTTCGCCCTCGGCTCCGCCCCCCTTCCCGCTACCGCCCAGACGCCCGCCGACGTGCTCATCGTCGGCCAGATCGCCGAGCCCAAATCGCTCGACCCGGCGGCGGTGACGGCGGTCAACGATTTCCGGATTCTCGTGAACCTTTACGAGGGCTTGACCCGCTACAAGGACGGCACGCTGCAGCCCGAACCGGCGCTCGCCACCGACTGGGAAATCTCCGAAGACGGCACCGTCTACACCTTCACCCTGCGCGAGGGCGTCACCTTCCACGACGGCACGCCCTTCAACGCCGAGGCGGTCAAGTTCAACTTCGACCGGATGCTCGACGAGAATCACCCCTACCACGACACCGGCCCCTTCCCCCTCTCCTTCTTCTTCGGCGCCGTTGAAACCACCGAGGTGGTCGACGACATGACGGTGAAATTCACCCTCAACGCGCCCTACGCCCCCTTCCTGTCGAACCTCGCCTACCCTACCGGCCTCATCGTCTCACCCGAGGCGGTCAAGGCCGGCGGCGCAGATTTCGGCCGCAATCCCGTGGGCACCGGGCCGTTCAAATTCGTCGAATGGAACTCCAACGAACGTGTCGTGGTGGACCGGTTCGAGGACTACTGGGGCGACACCACCGGCCTTCAGGCCGTCGTCTTCCGCCCGATCACCGACGCCAACACCCGCGTCGCCGAAATGCTGGCGGGCGGCATCGACATGATGGTCGAGGTGCCCCCCACCTCCATGGGTCAGTTCGAGGGCGACGAATACACCGTTCACGAACAGGCCGGCCCCCATGTCTGGTTCCTGATCCTGAACGCCAAGGAAGGCCCCTTCGCCGACATGAAGGTCCGGCAGGCCGCCAACTACGCCATCAACAAGGAAGCCATCGTCAACGACGTGCTCGAAGGCACCGCCACCGTGGCCGCGGGCCCCACGCCCCCGGCCTTCGCATGGGCCTATAACGAGGATCTCGACCCCTACCCCTATGACCCCGGGAAAGCCAAGGCGCTCATCGCCGAGGCCGGGGCCGAGGGCGCCGAGCTTACCTTCTACGTCACCGAAGGCGGCTCGGGCATGCTCGACCCCGTCCCGATGGGCACCGCCATTCAGGCCGATCTCGAGGCCGTGGGCTTCGACGTCAGCATCGAAACCTACGAGTGGAACACCTTCCTCGGCGAAGTGAACCCGGGCCTCGAAGGCAAGGCCGACATGGCCGAGATGGCGTGGATGACCAACGACCCCGACACCCTGCCCTATCTCGCGCTGCGCTCCGAGGCATGGCCTGATCAGGGAGGCTTCAACTCGGGCTACTACGCCAACGAGAAGGTCGACGAACTGCTGGAAAACGCCCGCACCGCCACCGATCAGGAGGAGCGCGCCAAGCTTTACCGCGAGATGCAGGAGATCGTGCAGGAAGAGGCGCCCTGGGTCTTCATCGCCAACTGGAAACAGAACGCGGTGACCAGCGACCGCGTGGCCGACTTCCAGCTCCAGCCCTCGTTCCTTCTTCACCTGCAAAGCGTGACGAAGCAATAAAAGAGGTGTCGCACCCGGCAAGCCCCGTGCGTCCGGCGGGGGGGGGGGCGCCCCCCCACGAGACGAAGACATAAGAATAAAAAAC
>JAVJTX010000009.1:0-3842 GCA_040220035.1 Roseovarius sp.
TGCAGAATTCCATGATGTTGATACCGCGCTGACCAAGCGCCGGACCCACGGGCGGGGACGGGTTCGCCTGACCTGCGGGCACTTGCAGCTTCATCGTGCCTGCGAGTTTCTTGGCCATGAGGCCTCTCCTTTACTTCCAACACCTTCGGGGCGCGCCCCGTCAGGTCTTTCGTTGTGTGGTCCGGTCCGCACATCGCGATGCGCTCGCCTTCCACTTCGGTATCCCGGTTACCCGGGCATTCGGGTCGCGGCCCCTATTGCTTGGTGACCTGCGTGAATTCCAGCTCGACCGGGGTTTCCCGGCCGAAGATCGACACCATCACCTTGAGGCGCTGGTTGTCGTCGTCGACATCCTCGACCATGCCGTCGAAATCCTCGAACGGGCCGTCGTTGACCTTCACCTTTTCGCCGATCTCGAAGGAGATGAGGGTGCGCGGTGCTTCCTCGCCTTCCTGAACGCGGTTGAGGATGGCGTTCACCTCGGCGTCGCGCATCGGCATCGGGCGGCCCTGCGGACCAAGGAACCCGGTGACGCGGTTGATCGAATTGACGAGGTGGTAGCCCCGGTCCGACATTTCCATGTGCACCAGCACGTAGCCCGGCATGAACCGGCGCTCTGCCGTCACCTTCTTGCCGCGGCGCACCTCGATCACTTCCTCGGTCGGCACGAGAACCTCGTCGATCTCGTCCTCGAGGCTTTGCTCGGCAACGGACTGTCTGATTTGCTCGGCGATTTTCTTCTCGAAGTTCGAGAGAACGCTTACCGAGTACCACCGCTTTGCCATCGTTCAACCAAATCCTGTCAAGCCCGGCGCAATGCCGGATATATTCGTATTTTCAGGCCGTTGGCCCGGAGTCCCCGAAACAAAAAGCGGCGCGCAACACGAATCGCCGCGCGCCATGTATCGGAGTGTCGGCTGGCCTACCCCCAAACCGCCTTGAAATCAAGGGCAAGGGGGTGAATTTCTGACGCTCAGCCGAAGAAGCCCAGGATACCCGTCAGCCCGGTGCGGATCGCAAGGTCGACCAGCGCGAAGAAGATCGCGGTCAGGGTGGCCATGATGAACACCATGACCGTGGTCAGGAACACCTCGCGCCGGGTGGGCCATACGACCTTTGCGACCTCCGAGCGGACCTGCTGGATAAACTGAAGCGGATTGGTCATTGCCATGTGCGGATATGCCTGTAGCTGAATGCGCGTTGCGGGCGGACATACGCCCAGCCCCGGGCGAATTCAAGGGTCGAGACAGGACCCGCCCGGGAAACCGGGCGGGTGTGGCATGGAGAGGCATGCCGGAGGGATCAGGAGGTGCGCATGCCGCCGTGGCGGGTGGCGGGGCGGGTCTTGGCGACCGGCTGCGACATGTCGGGCAGCGCGAGGCCTTCGGCAAGGCTGTCGGGCAGGTAGTCGAGCACGGTGTCGAGCCGGACGGCGGCGCGGTCGATGACGCGGCGCACCCGTTCAGCGGAGGCCGGACGCTTGCGGGCAAAGCGGTGCCAGTGACCGGCGGTCACGACGTAGCGCAGGGCCTGGATCGCCAACACGGCGACCCATGCGAAGACGAGGAAGGCGGCGCCAAGGTAGACCGGCCAGAAAAAGGCGGTCAGTACGAGGGCGACGATCCCCACGTGGCGGGCGCGAAGGCGGGAGAGAAGGCCGGCGCGGGGCTCTTCGACCTCTTCGTCCTCGTCAGCGGAGAAGGCGGCGCGCAGGCGCTGCTCCTCGTTCAGTTCTTCCTGGGGTTCGAGCGGGGGTAGCGCCTCGGCGCCCTTTGCCCGAGGTGTTTGTGGCGCTTGGGGCGCTTGGGGCGCTTGGATCTCGTCGGCTTGGGGAGCGTCGGCGTCGAGCCGGACGTCGGCGGCTGCCCCGCCCTCGCCCATCATCAGCTGGCTGATATATAGCTCGGCGTTCTGCTGTGCGACCTCGTCGTTCAGGGCGTCCACGGGCGGCGGGCTTTGGAGTTCGACGGAATCATGGGGCAGGTGTGGGTTCGTCTTTGAAAGGACAACAAACTTGGTCATGGCAGCACTCGTTCAACATGTCTGACGCCCCCACGCCTGCCCCGGTACCGGCACCCATTCGGGCCGCGCCGGGAACGGGGGTTTTTCTGTGGTCCAATTATGGCTCAAATGTGGCAATTTTCGGACTGAAATATGGCGCGCCGCATTTCGGCCCCTTTTCCGCCCCATTTCCGGCAACACTGATTTCGCTTGGAAAAAACTGTTTCCGAGCCGGGAACGGTGGGAATTCCCGCGCGCCCCGAATGCCGGCGATTCGAATCGAATCGGAATCAATCCTGCCGGGTGAACGCAGCGTCTGACGCCCGCAAAAGGGGCGTTATCCGGAGGATCGGTGTATCGGGAGGAATGGCAGGGGCAGCAGGGTTCGAACCCGCGACCTACGGTTTTGGAGACCGTCGCTCTACCAGCTGAGCTATACCCCTTCGCAAGCGAAGCCCCGGATACGGCAACGCCCGCAAAAGTTCAAGCCCGATTTCGGGCGCCGAGAGAGAGAACCCGGGCAGGTGCGGCTCAGCCTGCGGCCGCGCGCTCGAGACGCGCGAGCTCTGCGCCACAGATCGCCGCCTCGTGGGCGAGGATGCGGGCGATGGTTGTGGCATCGAACCGGGTGCGCACGGGCCGGGCGGGATTGCCGGCGACCAGCGTGTAGGGCGGCACATGGCCCCCCACCACGGCCCCGGCACCGGCGATGACACCGTGGCCTAGCCGTGCGCCGGGCAGAACCCGCGCCCCCTGCCCCAGCCAGACGTCATGACCGATCACGGTGTCCGGATCCGGCGTCTGCGGCAGCGAGGGTCGCCCCGCCTCGAACCCGCCGTCGAACACGGCGAAGGGGAAGGTCGAGAACCCGTCGCGCCGGTGATTGGCCGAAGCGGTAATAAAGGTGACGCCGTCGGCGATCTGGCAGAACCGGCCGATCACCAGCCGTTCGGGCGAGGCCGGATAGAGATAGGGCGCCAGCTGCGCCGCCCAGTCCTCGGGCGGGACATGAGCGCTGGCATAGGTGTAATCGCCGATATCGATGCGCGGATGGTCGATGGCGTTTTTCAGGAAGACGGTGCCGGTGTGAACCGTGCCGTCGGGCAGGGTCAGCGGATGGCGCGTATCGGCGCCGGGAAAGGGGCGGTGCATGGCAAGCCTCGCGTTTGATCGGTCCAGAATCGGGTTATGCGATCAGGCGGCTTGGTCCACGTGTCCCTCCATCGGTTGCATCTGGAAAATACCACCAGGGCCGCGAAATGGAAAGGGCGCCGCGAAGGGCGCCCTTTCGAAGTCTTGAGATGATGCCCGAGGGGCGATCACTCGATGATTTTGGAAACGACGCCGGAACCCACGGTGCGGCCGCCTTCGCGGATGGCAAAGCGGAGGCCGTCTTCCATGGCGATCGGCGCGATCAGTTCGACGCCGAACTTCAGGTTGTCGCCGGGCATGACCATCTCGGTGCCCTCGGGCAGGGTCACGGTGCCGGTCACGTCCGTCGTCCGGAAGTAGAACTGCGGGCGGTAGTTGGCGAAGAACGGCGTGTGGCGGCCACCTTCATCCTTGTTCAGGATGTAGACCTCGCACTCGAACTTGGTGTGCGGCGTGACCGATTTCGGCTTGCACAGCACCTGACCACGCTGGATATCGTCGCGGTCGACGCCACGCAGCAGCGCGCCGATGTTGTCGCCGGCCTCACCGCGATCGAGCAGCTTGCGGAACATTTCGACGCCCGTGCAGGTCGTCTTCTTGGTGTCCTTGATGCCGACGATCTCGATCTCGTCACCGACGTTGATCACGCCACGCTCGACACGACCCGTGACAACCGTCCCGCGGCCGGA
>JAVJTX010000010.1:0-130169 GCA_040220035.1 Roseovarius sp.
GCGAAAACCCGGCCAATTCGGGCTTGACGGGGCCGCCGGGCTGCCTTACCTAGCGCCACGGTCCGGCGGAGTAGCTCAGTTGGTTAGAGCAGTGGAATCATAATCCATGTGTCGGGGGTTCAAGTCCCTCCTCCGCTACCACCCCCCTCGACAATCGATGTTCACGCCCCGCGCCTCACCGCATGGTGAAATCGCGCGTTTTCGGGCGCCGTGTCAGCCACCAGTATTTGACCGTGCCCGCCGACCAGTTGTTGATGATCCTGCCCGTCGCCGTCTTGTACCAGCTCGTGCAACGCCCGGCCCATGCCGTCCGGGCCAGTTCGCGCTCCTGTTCCCGGCGGTGCTTTTGCAACGCCTCCCGCGTCACCTCGATCCGGCTTTGGCCAAGGCCGCGCAACCGGGCGACGGCCTGCAGCACGTAGCGAATCTGGCATTCCAGCATGAAGATGATCGAGTTGTGGCCCAGGTTGGTGTTCGGCCCGTAAAGCAGAAAGAAATTCGGGAATTCGGGCACCGCGATACCGAGATGGGCTTCGGGCCCGCCGGCTTGCTCCCACGTCCCGGAGAGCCTCTGGCCGTCGCGGCCTTCCACCTCCATCCCCGGCAGGAAATCCCGCGCGTGAAAGCCGGTCGCCAGCACGATGCAATCGGCCTCGATCCGGTGCCCGCCTTCGGTCAGAAGGCCCTCGGGGGACAGCCGTTCGACCCGGTCGGTGACGAGGGTCACGTTGTCGCGTTGCAGCGCCGGAAAGTAATCGTCGGCCAGCAGGATGCGGCGGCAGCCCAGCGGGTAGTCGGGGGTCAGCTCCGGTGCCATGTCACCTGCCTCGGCTGCGATATGCTGCCGGTTCGCCTCGGTCTGCCGCAGGGATTGGCGCGAGCCGTCGATGAATTCGGGCCAGCTCCGCTCCCATTGCCAGTAGATCGACCAGCGGTAGAGCCGTTGCAGGAATGGAAAGGTGCGGAACCGCCGCTTTTCACGAGCCTCGAAGGGGCGGTCGCCCTTGGCCACCAGCCAGTTGGGCGAGCGTTGCAATACGGTCAGGTGGCGGGCCACCTTCGCAATCTGCGGAATCGCCTGCACCGCGCTGGCGGCGTTGCCGATCACCACGACGCGCTTGCCGGTCATGTCGTAGTCCGGGTCCCATTCGGCCGTATGCATAAGCTTGCCGCCAAAGGTTTCGCGCCCCGCGAAATTGGGGATCATCGGCTGGTTCAACTGGCCCACGGCCGAAACGAGGAACCGCGCGGAGAACGTCGCGCCATCCTCGGTGGTGACATGCCACCGCGCCTGATCCTCGTCCCACCGCGCATGGCGCACCCCGGCGCCGCAGCGCAGATGGTCGGTCACGCCCGTCTCCTCGGCCGTGCGCCGCAGGTAGGACAGGATTTCCGGCTGGGTGGCATAGATGCGCGACCAGTCGGGATTCATCGCGAAGGAAAAGCTGTAATGGTGCGATTGGGTGTCACAGGCGCAGCCGGGATAGATGTTGTCCCGCCACGTGCCGCCAAGGTCGGTGGCCCGTTCCAGCACCAGCACCCTCAGCCCGGCCTCAAGCGCCCGAGCGGCCATGCCGATGCCGCCGAAGCCCGCCCCGATCACGATCAGGTCGGGGGCGCCTTCCGCCGTCGTAGTCGTTTCCGGTGCCTGCATTTTTCCCGTCTCCGAAGCCTTTTGGCCAAGCTACAGGCTTTCGCGGGAGGCTCAATGCGTCTGGTGTCTCATGTCCGCCCGAACCTGACGGCGGGCTGCGCGGTGATGGCGGAATGAGCAAATCCACGAGCCGGCGGGGTCCCTGCGAGGCGCCGCGCCGCGTTTCCGCTTTGGGTTGCGTCAGGATAGCTCTCAGGTTATGAGTTGATTCATAACCGCGCGGATATGGGTCGATCATGCCAGAACCCCACGACATCGTCTTCAGGATGCTCGCCGACCCGACACGGCGCGCGCTTTTCGAACGGCTGTGCCGCGACGGCGAACAAACCGTCGCCTCGCTCACCGATCACGCGGGCATCTCGCAGCCCGCCGTGTCGAAACACCTCGGCGCGCTGAAGAAATCCGGGCTGGTCGGCAGCCGGCCCGACGGCCGCCGGACGTTTTACGCGGCCCGGCCCGAGGCGCTCGAACCGCTCAACGACTGGACGAAGCGGATGGCGGGGTTCTGGCAGGCCCGGTTCGACGACCTCGAAGATCTGCTCAGAAGGATGGACCAATGAACGATACCGGCTCCGACACTGGCCCCGAGATCGACCCCGGATCAGGCCCAGGCACGCGCACCGTCGTCGTGGAGCGCGAGATGCCGCACCCGCCCGAGAAGATCTGGCGCGCACTGACCCGGTCTCACCTGATCGGCGAATGGCTGATGAAGACCGAGTTCGAGTCGGAGGTCGGCCACCGCTTCACCTTTACCGCCGATTGGGGCGAGGTGGAATGCGAGGTGCAGCGCGCCGATCCCCACAGGACGCTGGCCTATAGCTGGAACGCCGGCGACCTGCGATCGGTGGTGACATGGACCCTGACCCCGGTGCCCGGCGGCACAAGGCTGCGGATGGAACAGACCGGCTTCAAAAGCGACCAGCCGCGCTATTACGGCGGTGCACGGGCCGGCTGGCCGCAATATTTCGACCGGCTCGAGCTGGTTCTGGAACACCTCGCCTGAACCCAGGAAAGGAACCCGAGATGAAACTGAACAAATGGGTCCGGCAGAGCCATCGCTGGATCTGCGTCGTCTTTACGCTGGCCGTGATCTACAATTTCGCCGCCACCTTCGGCGGGACGGAGCCGGCGGTGTGGGTCTGCATGCTGGCGCTTGTGCCGCTGTTCCTGCTGTTGCTGACCGGGCTTTACATGTTCGTGCAGCCCTACGTGTCAAAGCGCCGCGCGCAGGGGTGAGACGTTCGCGGGGGCGGTTTTCTGCGGGCCCCCGGGGCGAAGGCCTGTACGAATGCCGCCCCCGCACAGACCTGAGATGTGTGAGCACGGCAAACGGCAGGACGGCGGGCCGTGGCCACTCAGCCCGCAAAGGCATAGGGGCAGGCGGCAATCTCCGCTGTCAGCCAGTCGGTGAAGGCGCGGGTGGCCGGGGTCTGTTCGTGCTGGGCGGGCAGCAGAAGGAAATACCCCTCGGGCAGCGGCGCCGTCTCGCCGAAGGGCTCGATCAGCCGTCCGGATTGCACGAGGTCATGGGTCAGCGTGTCGTGCCCCATGGCCATCCCCGCCCCGTTGAGCGCGGCCTCTATCGCCACGACATAGGTCGAAGCGAGGTTGACGGCCCGACCCTCGCCAAACGGCCGCCCGGTATGCAGCGCCCAGGATTCCCAATTGCCCATGATCCCCGCGCAATCGAAAAGCCGCGCCTTGGCCAGATCGGGCGCGCCGCCCCTATAATCGGGCCGACAGACCGGCCGGCAGACATCAGACGTCAGCCGTGTGGCGATGCCCGACATATCGCCCGGCCGGCCGAAACGCACCTCGACCGCCGCCTCCCGCGCCCGTGTTTCCGGATCCCAAAGGGCGGTGACGATGTTCAGCACCAGCCACGGATGCGCGGCGTAAAGCCGGTGCAGGCGCGGCGCCAGCCAGAAGACGGAGAAGGCCATGTTGCATTGCAGGATCAGCGCATTGCCGCGGTCGTTGCCGGTGAAGGTCCGCGTGCCGCGCGCCAGAACCTCAAAGGCCTCGCGCACCGTCGGCAGGTAGTTGGCGCCCGCCTCGGTCAGTTGCAGCGCGCGGGTGCGGCGGATGAAGAGTTCGCGCCCGAGATAGTCCTCGAGACTGCGCACGTGCTGGCTGATCGCCGACTGGGTCAGGTTCAGTTCCTGCGCCGCGAGGGTGAAGGACAGGTGGCGCGCCGCGGCCTCGAAGGCGCGGAGCCAGGACAGGGGAGGGAAGGCATTTCCGCTCATGGAGGACGCACGACATATCCATTAATTTTCTTAATGGCATGCCGCCGAATCCATCGTTTGTAAAGCGCCACGCGGGCTGGCACCCTGTGGCAAAGCTTAACAGGAGCCCGATATGACAAGCGCCGCACAGACCGCCCACCCCCCCAACATCTCGCACTGGCAGGAGCGTGTCGAGCTGACCGCCGCCTTCCGCTGGACCGAGCGCCTCGACATGCACGAGGCCGTGGCAAACCACTTTTCCCTCGCCGTGAACGAGGAGGGCACACAGTTCCTGATGAACCCCAACCAGGTGCATTTCAGCCGCATAAAGGCCTCCGACCTGCTGCTGCTGGATGCCAATGACCCGGAAACACTGGAGATGCCCGGCGCGCCCGATCCCACCGCATGGGGCCTGCACGGCGCGATCCACCGGCAATGCCCGCATCACCGCTGTGTCATGCATGTGCATTCCATTCACGCCACGGTGCTGGCGAGCCTTGCCGACAGCAGCCTGCCGCCGATCGACCAGAATTGTGCCGCGTTCTTCAATCGCTACGTGATCGACGACGGCTATGGCGGGCTGGCCTTCGAGGAGGAAGGCGACCGCTGCGCCGCGCAGTTGCAGGACCCGAAAAAGACCGTGATGATCATGGGCAACCACGGCATCCTAGTGATGGGGGCGACCGTGGCCGAGACGTTCAACCGGATGTACTATTTCGAGCGCGCCGCCGAGACCTATATCCGCGCCCTTCAGACGGGTCAGCCGCTTCGGGTTCTGTCCGACGAGATCGCCGAGAAGACCGCGCAGGAAATCGAGGATTATCCCAGCCAGGCCAACCGTCATCTGGCCGAGCTGATGGCCATCCTCGACGAGGAAGGCTCGACCTACGCCAACTGAGCCACGGCTGAGCTACGGGGCGGGGCGTTACGCGCGCCCGGCCTCTGCCGACAAGGTCAGGGCGCTGATGCCCAGTTTCTTCAGCGCCGCCTCCCATTTCATCGCGTCGGGCGTCTCGAACACCAGCTTGGTATCGGCTTCGCAGGTCAGCCACGCGTTCTGCGCGATCTCACCCTCGAGCTGCCCCGGGCCCCAGCCGGCATAGCCCAGCGTGATGATCGCATGGCCCGGGCCGCGGCCCTGCGCGAGGTCCTCGAGAATATCGAGAGTCGCCGTCATGGCGAAATCGTCGGTCACGTCGAGCGTCGAGATCGAGGAGTGATAGCCGTAATCGTGCAACACGAATCCGCGCCCGTGCTCCACCGGGCCACCGAAATGTACCGCAATATCCCGCGCGTCGTCACTTTGAGAGATTTCAAGCTGTTCGAGAAGGTCGGTCAGGCGCAGATCATCCGTGGGCTTGTTGATGACAAGCCCCATCGCGCCTTCTTCGGAATAGGCGCACAGGAATATGACCGAGTAGGCAAAGCGCTCATCGCCCATTTCCGGCATGGCAATCAGCAGCTTTCCGTTCAGATCAATCTCGCTCAAACTGTTCCTCCGCAGGTTAACGTTCCCCCAATGATGGGGGCTGACTTACCCCAGTGCAAGCATGTGATCCGCGGATGCGGCGGCAGGGCCGCCGGCGTCTCGCCGGAAAGTGACTTGGCATTTCAACGCTTATCACGCATTTCAGGTTCATGATGTGTAAAGCTTTTCGCCTTTTTGCCCTCGTCGCCTGCATGGTCTTGCCCGTTGCATCCGCTCAGGCGCAGCAGGGGTCGGACCTTGTCGAGATGCGGGTGCTGCCCGGCTGGCGCACGGCCAGCGGGGTCCACATGGCCGGGCTCGAGGTGCGGATGCGCCCGGGGTGGAAGACCTATTGGCGCGCCCCGGGTGACTCGGGGATCCCGCCACAGTTCGACTGGCGCCGCTCCGGCAACCTGTCGGGGGTCGAGATCGTCTGGCCCACGCCCAGCGTCACGGTCGAGGATGGGCTGCGGACCATCGGGTACAAGGATTCGGTGATCCTGCCGATCCGCGTGGCGCCGGGGCAGGCGGGGCGTGACGTGGCGCTGAACGGCCGGATCGAGATGGGTGTGTGCAAGGATGTCTGTGTGCCGGTCGAGCTGCAGGTCTCGGGCCTCCTGCCCGGTGACAGCCGCACACCCGACCCGCGCATCGCCGCGGCGCTGGCCAGCCGGCCCTATACCGCGAAAGAGGCGAAGGTCGCCCGCGTCACCTGCCGCATCTCGCCCATCGAGGACGGCATCGGCCTGCGGGCCGAGATCGACATGCCCCGCACCGGCGGCGCCGAAACGGCGATCGTCGAGGTTGACGACCCGCGCATCTGGGTCTCGCCAGCCCGCACCGCGCGGCAGGGTGGCCGTCTGGTGGCCGAGACCAAGCTTTACCATGTCGAGGGGCGGTCCTTTGCCCTGAACCGTTCGGGCATCCGGATCACCGTGGTGGGCCAGTCGCGGGCGGTGGATATTCAGGGCTGCCCGGCCGGCTGACGCCGCCGCAGGAGATAGGCAAGCCCGACACCGGTCAGCACCACCAGAACGATCAGCAGCGCGCCCGCAAGGTAGAGGCCGAGCGCCGCCATCATCGGCGATGCACCGGCCAGCAGCGGCAGCGCCTCGGTGAACGGGTGCGGCAATTGCCCTGTCGCCCATGTCAGGCCCAGCGTGGCGACAAGCCACGCGACCACCACGGCCAATGCGCCCGCCACGGTAAACCGCACTGAGGAGACCGGCGCCGCCAGTGCCCGCCGCAAAGAACCGGTCCGACGCTTGATGTCGTGCTGGATCGCGATCAGAGAGGGCACCAGCAGCAGGACCAGCACCATGCCGAAACCCAAGCCATAGACCAGCGTGATGACCGTCGGCTTGAGGAACTGCGCCTGTTGCGAGCGTTCGAACAGCAGCGGCGCCAACCCCAGAACGGTCGTCAGGGTTGTCAGCATCACCGGCCGCAATCGGTCGGCCGCACCGTCGATGATCGAGGGGATCACGCCCCGCTCGCTGGCGTATTCATCAATCGTGGTGACCAGCACGATCGAGTCGTTGATGATTATCCCGGTCATGCCCAAAAGGCCGACCACGGTGAACATCGACACGGGCACATCCCACACCCAATGCCCGTAGACCGCGCCGATCAGGCCGAAGGGAATGACTGCCATCACCACCATCGGCCGCGTCCAGCTTGCGAACACCCAGGCCAGCACGAGGTAGATGCCCGTCAGCGTCAGGATAAGGCCAAGGCGGGCGTCGTTCAGGAACTCGTCTTCCTGCTCCGAGAGGCCCGAAAGGCTCCATTCCACCTGATGCGTGGCGGCGATTTCGGGCAGTATTTCCTCCTCCAGCGCCTCCATGCTCTCCGAGGCGCGGGCGGCATCGTCTTCCGAGATGTCGCCGGTGACGTTGATCAGCCGCAACCCGTTCTCGCGCCGCACCGTGGAAAAGCCGGTGCGCCGGTCGACGCTGACGATATCCGCCAGCGGTACGTAGGTGCCCGAAGGGGTGCGCATCTGCATCCGTTCGAGGAAATCGGCGGTCAGTTCCCCTTCGGGCAGTTCGACCCGCACCTCGGCGCTGCGCGGCCCGTCGGGATAGGTGGCCGCCTCGATCCCCGTCAGCCGATTGCGCAGAACGCGGCCCAGCTCGTCGATGGTGAAACCCAGCGCCTGCCCCTGCGGGGTGAGGTCGAGGATCAGCTCCTCCTTGTCATAGGCGAGGTTGTCCTCGATCGCCGAAACCTCCGGAAATTGCGACAGCGCGGCCTTCAGCGCTTCGGAGGCCGCCTTGAGCGTGTCGGCGGTGGCACCGAAGAACTCGACATCGAGCGCGTCGCCACCCGGCCCCGAGCGCCAGCCGCGAAAGCTGACCGTTTCGGCCATCGGGTGCGGTTCGACCCGTTCCTGCAACTCGCCCACGAAAGCGAAGCTGGAATAGGGGCGCAGGTCGGCGTCGATCAGTTCGATGGAAATGCCGCCAAGCTGATCGGCATCCTTGGTGTCCGAGCCCGACAGGCCGCGCCCGGTATTGCCGCCGATCTCGGCCAGTACGAAGGCCAGCGGATTGCGGCCATAGCGCTCCTCGTACTCGGCCCCCAGCGCCTCGGTCGCGCGCTGCATCTCGCGCATCATCTCGACCGAGTCCTCGCGCGAGGCGCCGGGCGCCATCATGAAATTGCCGGTGACACTACTTTGCTCGGGCGAGTTGAAGAACCGCCACGTCACATCGCCCTTGATGAACAGCGCGGCCTGCGTCGCAAGGATGACGATGATCCCGGCGCAGACCACGTACCGGGCCCGGATTACCAGCCCGATGAATGGCCGGAAGAGTTTTTCCCGGACCCACACGAAGCCACGGTTCACCACCCGGCTGGGCAGGTCGTACCAGTGCGCCTTGTCCGAATGAGCCAGCGCGTGCGACATGTGGTGGGGCAGGATCAGGAAGCATTCCACCAGTGATGCCATCAGCACCACGATCACGGTGAAGGGGATGTCGATGATCAGGTCGCCGAACCGTCCGCCGATCGCCACCAGCCCGAAGAAGGCGATGAGCGTGGTCAATGTGGCCGAAAAGACCGGTAGCGCCATGCGGTGCGCGGCGCGCTCGGCGGCCTGAACCGGTGTCTCGCCCAGTTTGCGGACCCGCGCATCGGCATGTTCGCCCACCACGATGGCGTCGTCGACCACGATGCCGAGCGTGATGATCAGCGCGAAGAGCGAGATCATGTTGAAGGTCAGCCCGCCCAGATACATCATCGCGACCGCGGCCAGCAGGGCCACGGGAATACCCGCCGCCACCCAGAAGGCGGTGCGCGCGTTGAGGAACAGGAAAAGCAGCGCCACCACCAGGGCCAGCCCCGTCAGCCCGTTGTCGAGCAACAGGCTCAGCCGGCCGGAAATCGCCTCGGCGCGGGTGCGGATGAGCGACAGTTCCACCCCGTCGGGCAAGGTGTTCTGCAACTTCGCCGACACCTCCTCGACCGCTTCCTGAATCGCGATGGCGTCGCCTTGGGCCGAGCGGTCGACGCGGACCGACATGGCCGGGTTCTCGTCCACGAAATATTGCCGGTTCCGGTCGACCCCCTCGACCCGAACGGTGGCCACGTCGCCCACGGTCAGCTTGGTGCCGTCGCGGTTCGAGCGCAGGACGATATCGACGATCTGGTCGGCGTTGCGCTTTTCGGTGCCTGTGCGCACGCGGGTGTTGGATCCCTCGACGTCGCCGGCCGGGTTGGCATCGACCTCGGCGCCCACGGCGGCGGCGATCTCGGCCATGGTGATGTCGTAGGCGATGAGGTTGGTCGATGGCACCTCGACGATCGTCTCGGGCGCGGCGACGCCGCGGATCGTGGTGCGGGTGACGCCCGCGTCGAACAGGCGCCGCACAAGCTCGTCGGCGAAAAGGCCAAGCTGTTCGGGCCCCACCGGGCCGGTGATCACCACGTCGGTTACCCGGTCGCGCCAAGCCCCGCGCCGGACCTCGGGTTCCTCGGAATCATCCGGCAGGGTGGTCACGGTGTCGACGGCGGCCTGCACCTCGTCGGCGGCGCGGCTCATGTCCCATCCGGGTTCGAATTCGAGCGCGATGGAGGCCGCGTTCTCGCGGCTATCGGCCTCGCTGCTTTCGACGCCCTCGACCGCCAGCAGCACCGGTTCGAGCACCTGCACGATGGCGTTGTCGACATCCTCGGCGCTGGCCCCCTCCCAGGTGACGGACACGCTGACGCTGTCGATCACCACGTCGGGAAAGAACTGCGCCCGCATCTTCGGCAGGGCGGCGAGGCCCAAGACGACGAGAATGACAAGCAGAAGATTGGCGGCGGTGCGGTGGCGCGTGAAATAGGACAGCACGCCGGCCACGCGCGGAGAGGGGGCGCGGGCCAATGGCTTACCCTCCCATCCGGCGTTCGAGCCGTTCGACCACCCGCGCCGGCACACGCTCCTGCTCCAGTTGACCGAGAAGGCGGCGTTTGACCTCCTCGCTCATGTCGGCGCTGGCCTCTACGAATTCCATCAGCCGTTCGCGGCGCGAGGCGGTGAGTTCCAGTGTGCCGGGATCGGCTTCCGGTTCTTCCTCAACGCCGGGGGTCAACGGGCGCACCCGGATACCTTCGCCCAGAAGCGGGGTGAGCTCGACCACGACGCGGGCGTCGGGCAGGCCCTCGCCGCGCACGAGGATGTCGTCGCCCTGTCGGCGCAGCACCTCGACCTGCAGCGTTTTCAGGCGGTTCTCTTCGTCGAGAACGAGCACCGTGCCGCTCGGCCCGAGAGAGGAGGCAGGCAGGCGCACCAGCCGTTCGAGCGACGGCTCCTCGATCCGGACGGTGACGAAATCGCCGGGTTTCATCGCCGGGGCCTCGTAAAGCCGCGCAAAAAGCAGCCGACCGGTGGTGCCTTCGCCCACTGCCGCGCTTTCCCGGCTGATCACGCCCTTGGCCTCGAGATCGAGCCCGTAGGCGCTGAGATACGCGGAGACCGGCGCCTTGAGCAGGCTACCGGTTTCATCCAGAAGCCGGCCATATTGGGGGGTGGAGACGCGGAACGATACCTCGAGCGCGTTGCCGTCGACCAGAGTGCCAAGCTGTTCATTGGCCGAGACGAGCCCGCCCTCGACAACCGACACGTCGCTCAGCGTGCCCGAGAAACCGGCCACGATCCGGGTGTCGGCAAGCTGCCGCTCGGCCTCTTCAAAGGCAATGCGCGCCCGGACGACGCTGGTGTCGGCCTGATCGATGCGGGCCTCGGCCACTGCCAGCGCCTGCCTGCGTGCGATGACCGCCTGCCGCGCCTGCGCCGCCGCCAGCTCGGCGGTTTCCACCGCAGCCGAAGTGCCGACGCCCCGATCTTCTAGGTCGACCTGACGCTGATAGGCCTTTTCCTGCAGCGTGGCCTGTTCCTCGGCCGCGTCCAGCTCGTCCTGTGCGAGATCCAGCCCGCGCACGGCCTCTTTCTTCTCGGCCTGTGCGTCGGTCTGCTCGCTCTCGGCGCGGTTGAGGGCAAATTCCGCATCGGCGGGGTCGACCTGTGCCAGAAGCTGGCCCGCCTCGACCACGCCGCCTTCCTCGAAATTGTCCGCAAGTGTGACCAGCGTGCCGGTCGTCTTGGCGCGGATTTCCAGTGTCCGGCGGCTTTGAATCTCGCCATAGGCGGTCAGTTCCGGCGTGATCGTCTGTTCGCGCGCTTCGACCACGTTGACGGCAAAGACCCGTTCGCGGCGTTCGGGCACGCGCGGTTCATCCGCCATCCGTTCCTGCACGGCGGAAAACACGATCTGGCCGGCATAGACCAGCAGGCCCAGCGTCAGCGACAGCAAAAGCAGGCCGGTCAGGCTTTGACGGAGGAATCTCATGCGGCTTCGTAGAACCCCTGAAACGAGCCCCTCGGGGCGTCCGGTGATATTAGTCGGAATGGCGTGAAAGCCAAGTGTACGGGGGTTCTACGGACCGGCCCGTCACTTCCGTCGCAGATTTTCGTCGAGACGGGGCATGATTTCGACGAAATTACAGGGGCGGTGGCGAAAATCGAATTGCGGTTCGAGGATTTCGTCCCACGCATCCTTGCAGGCGCCGGGGCTGCCGGGCAAGGCGAACAGGTAGGTGCCGTTCGCCACGCCGCCGGTGGCGCGGGATTGCACGGCGCTGGTGCCGATCTTCTTCATCGAGACGATGGTGAAGACCGTGCCAAAGGCGTCGATCTCCTTTTCATAGATCTCGCGGTGTGCCTCGACCGTCACGTCACGGCCCGTCAGCCCGGTACCCCCGGTGGAGATGACCACGTCGACCCGGTCGTCGTTCACCCATTCGCGGAGCTGCTCGGCGATTTGGTCACGCTCGTCGCGCACGATCATCCGGTCGGCAAGGATATGTCCCGCCGCCTCGATCCGGTCGGCCAGCGTCGTGCCGGACTTGTCGTCGGCGGCGTCGCGCGTGTCGCTGACGGTCAGCACGGCGATGCGGACCGGGATGAAATCCCTGCTGTCGTCGATGCGGCTCATGGCGGATCAGGTCCTTTCGATCAGGGCAAGGCGCAGGGCCAGCGCCGAGAAGATGGCGGCACAGACATACCCGATACCGCGCGAAAAGGCGGGCGACTGGGTCAGCCGGCGCCCGAGACCGCCGGCGAAGATGCCGACGGCGGAATTGACGATGAGCCCGCCCACGCCGATCACCGCGCCGAGGATCAGGAACTGACCCAGCACGCTGCCCTTGGCGGGGTCGATGAACTGCGGCAGGAAGGCCAGCACGAACAGGATGACCTTGGGGTTGGTGAGGTTCACCACCATCCCGTCGCGAAAGGCGCGGGCCGGGCGGACCTTGGGCGCATCCCCGGCCTGCGGCGGGTGACGCAGCGCCTGCCATGCCAACCAGAGCAGGTAGGCCACCCCGGCCCAGCGGATCACGTCGAAAAGCCACGGCAAGGTGGCCACGGCGGCGCCGAGGCCCAGCCCCGCCAGCGTCACATGCACCATCCCGCCAAGCGCGATTCCCGCGCTGGCGGCAATGGCCGGCCCCGACCCGGCGCGCAGGCCCTGACCGAGGCAGAACATCATGTCGGCCCCAGGCGTGAGGTTCAGCGCCACCGCGGCGGGTACGAATGCGAGGAGGGTCAGCAGATCGATCATCACAGGTCAAACCAGTTGGGGCGAGGACCGAGATTGACAACCTCCGTGTCGCCGATCCGGCCTGTCTGCCCCCAGCTGTCGTGGATATGGCCGCAAAACGCCAGCCTCGGCTGGATCCGCTCGATGGCCTCGTAAATCGCCGTCGAGCCGACCGATTGCCCGCCCGACGTGACATCCGCCACCCCCTTGGGCGGCGCGTGCAGGACGAGGATGTCAGCCGCTTGGCAGGCGTCCAGCATGCCCGCCGCTTCCTCTTCGGACAGATCGCAACTCCAGCTTCCGAAGGGGGTCACCGGCACGCCGTAGCCCAGCCCGAACACTTGCAACCGGTTCACCTCGACCCCGGTGCCGTGCAGCACGCGCATGCCGGGAGTGGCCGCCGCCTGTAGCTCCTCGACGCTTTCGGCGTTGCCGGGCACCACGACGAAGGGGGCGGTGATGCCATCCAGCAGGGCCATCGCCTCGGCCAACCCTTCCCGCATGTTGCAAAAATCGCCCGCGCCGATCACGAGGTCGGCGTCGTGGCTTGCCTCGACCAGTTCGGCGGCACGGGCCCGGGCGAGGTGCAGGTCGGAAAAGGCCAGTAGCCTCATGTTTCCCCCTCAAGCCGCGCCTGCAACTCCAGCAGGTCGGCCCACGCATGCCGCTTGTTATGCGGATTGCGCAGCAGGCCCGCCGGGTGGAACATCGGCAGCGCGGGCCGGCCATAGGCCTGTGCCCACGTGCCCCGCAGCCGGGTGATGCCACGCCGGCCCAGCCCAGCCTGACAGCTTGTGTTGCCCATCAGGATGACCAATTCCGGGTCGACCAGTTCCACGTGCCGCTGCACGAAGGGCAGCAGCATGGCGATCTCTTCCTGCGTCGGGTCGCGATTCTGCGGCGGACGCCACGGCAGGACGTTGGTGATGTAGACCGCGCGGGCCGGGTCTTCGGCATGGCGGGCCATGCCGATCGCCGCCAGCATCCGGTCGAGCAGCTGTCCGGCGCGGCCGACGAAGGGCTTGCCTTGCATATCCTCGTCGCGGCCTGGCGCCTCGCCGATGATCATCATGCGGGCGGCGGGGTTGCCATCCGAGAAGACCAGCGAGCGCGCGCCATTCTTGAGGTCGCAATGCGTAAATTCCGCCATCGCCGCCTCCAGCGCCTTGAGGTCGGCAGCACCCGCCGCAGCGGCGCGGGCCACGTCGACGGGGTCCACCTCGGGCGTCTGAGGCGGGATTGGGGGCGTCGCCCGCGTGGGCTGGGCCTCCGGTGCGGGCTTGGGGGCCAAAGCTGCTGCAGGGATCTCGTAGCGATTGACCGGCAGATCGCCGATCGCCTCGGTCGCGCCGAGTTCGATGTGCCATTCCAGCAGGGCGCGGGCGGCGTGATATGAAAGCTCCGATTCCACGGGCGCAGCGTATCGCATGGACGGGCGGGCCTGAACCGAAAAAGCGGGTCAGGCCACCATCGCGGCGGCGGCGCGCAGGTCGTCACGGAACCGGGCGCGTTCCTCGGCCTTTTGCGCAGGGTCGGGCAGGCGGAGGAGGAAGCTTGGGTGGACGGTGATGAAGACCGGTGTGCCATCCTCGGTCGTTTCGACCGTGCCGCGCCGTTTGAGGAGGCCCTTGCGCTTGCCGGTCAGGCTTTCCAGCGCAGTGGCCCCCAGCGCCACGATCAGGCCCGGCTGAACACGCTTGCGTTCGATATCGAGCCACCAGCGGCAATGCTGGATCTCATGCGAATTGGGCGGTTCGTGCAGGCGGCGCTTGCCGCGCGGCTTGAACTTGAAATGCTTGACGGCGTTGGTGACGTACGCCGCGCGCCGGTCGATCCCGGCCTCGCCCAGCACCTCGTCGAAGAGCCGTCCGGCGGGGCCGACAAAGGCCCGGCCAGCAAGGTCTTCCTGATCGCCCGGCTGCTCGCCCACGAACATCAACCTGGCACCCATCGGCCCTTTGCCCGGCACCGGCTGGGTGGCGTTTTCCCAAAGCGGGCAGCGGCGACATCCCTGAAGCGCCGCGCGGAACTCGGCCTCGCTGTCTATGGGCGGCGGGGCGGCCCGGTCTTCGTGCAGGCGATGCAGGATGCGTTCTGCGCGTGGCGGGGCCAGCGTCGGGGCGGCTTCGGCCATGTCGGCGGCGCGGGCACGGGCGGTGGCGACCATCTCGGGAATCAGGTCGGCCTCGGGCAGGTTCTTCCAGTATTTCTTGGGCATCTCCGCCTGCATCGCCTTCAGCTTGACCCGGGTCGGGTTGAAGATCGACCGGAAATAGGTGCGCCAGAGCGTTTCGGTGTCGTCCTCGGCCAGCGGGGGCTTGGGCGTGCCGGGGGCGAAACGCAGCGCGCGATCCTCGAAATGCGCGGTCAGGTCGGGGGTGAAGATCGTCCAGTCCATGTCGCCGAACCGCTTGGCGAAGAAGGGCGCGGTGGGTTCGGTGATGAAATGCGAGGGCTCGAACCACGCGGCGAAGCGGCGTCGGGGGGCGTCCGGTTCGCCGATCTCGCGAAAGCGGACGAAGGCGGTCATCTTGTGCTTGTCGCGGCCCACCTCCTTGGCCATGGCGTTGAGCTTGGAAACCCGCATATCGCCACGGTCGTGGATCAGGCGGGGGTTGTCCTGCAGGGCGCAGAGCAGCGTGTAGGCGCGTGCGAACCGTTCCGGGTCGCGGTGCCAGAGGGCGAGGCGGGTCAGGGTGAGGAAGCCCTTGGGCACGGTGATCGGGCGGGTGGTGTCGGGTTTGGGTGGAGCGGTGCCGGCATCCTCGAAGAGGTCGCCGGACGCCTCGCCATGCTGCCACAGCACCTGCTCCGGCGGAATGCCCGCCGACAGAAGCCCCCGTGCAGCATCGCGCCATGCGTCGAACGTACCGATAGCGGGAAGGTCGATCCGGTGCATCAGAACAGGGCCAGCTGTTCCGGCGGCGGGGCGAACCGCGCGCGCAGGTCGGCGGCGTCGAGCGATTTGCGCGGGCTCCAGCCCGGGAGCGTGATGAAGGGGCGCGCATTCTTGAGGTTGGCGCCGATGCGCTGCAGGTCTTCATAGCGCAGGCCACGGTGGCGGCGGGTGGCGAGGATGCGGGTGACCGTGCGGGTGCCGAAGCCCGGAACGCGCAAGAGCGTTTCGCGGTCGGCCCGGTTCACATCGACGGGAAATACATGACGGTTGGCCAAGGCCCAGGCCAGTTTCGGATCAACCTCGAGATCGAGATTGCCGCTCTGCGTCGCCCCGGTGATCTCGCCCAGTTCGAACCCGTAGAAGCGCAGCAGCCAGTCGGCCTGGTAAAGCCGGTGCTCGCGCATCAAGGGGGGCTTGATCAGCGGCAGGGTGGCCGAGGCATCGGGGATGGGCGAGAAGGCCGAGTAATAGACCCGCTTCAGCCGGTAGCTGCTGTAAAGCCGGGTCGAGGTTTTCAGGATGGTGGCATCATTCGCCCCATCGGCGCCCACGATCATCTGGGTCGACTGCCCCGCCGGGGCAAAGCGCGGCGGGCGTTTGCCGGTAAAGCTCTTCTCTTTCCGCTCCTCCTTCAGGATGCGCACATCGGCCATCGCCTTGCGGATCTGGTCGGGAGATTTTTCGGGCGCGTAGGATTTCACGGCGTTGTCGGTGGGCAGTTCGACATTGATCGACAGGCGGTCGGCGTAAAGCCCGGCCTCTTCGATCAATTTCGGGTCGGCGTCGGGGATGGTCTTGAGGTGGATGTAGCCGCGAAAGCGGTGCTCCGTTCGCAGGGCGCGGGCGATGCGCACCATGTCGGCCATCGTGTCGTCGGGCGAGCGGATGATGCCGGAGCTGAGGAACAGTCCCTCGATATAGTTGCGGCGATAGAATTCGAGGGTGAGATGCACGACCTCCTCGGGGCTGAACCGGGCGCGTTTGACGTTGGAACTGACCCGGTTGATGCAATAGGCGCAGTCGTAGATGCAGAAATTGGTCATCAGGATCTTGAGCAGGCTGATGCAGCGGCCATCGGGCGCGTAGGCGTGGCAGATGCCCGAGCCGGTGGTCGAACCCAGCCCCTTGCCATCGCGGCTGTCACGCTTCGCGCCGCCACTTGATGCGCAGGAGGCATCGTATTTCGCAGCGTCCGAAAGAATCGCGAGTTTCTGATCGAGGGCCATCACAGTCATAATGTTCACTATATGTTCGCTTCTCGGCTGCCGCAAGCCAACGTCTTCGTGATCCGCTAGACTCCGCCACGTGGCATTCCTATAACCCGGCACAGTCAAGAGAGAGCGGCGGATGAGCTTTTCACAAACGCATCTTCTGGGGATCGAACCCCTCGCAGCCCCGGAAATCAGCACCATTCTCGACCTGTCCGAGCGGTATGTGGATCTCAACCGGTCCAACATGAAGCACGGCGACGCGTTGGCGGGGCTGACGCAGATCAACATGTTCTTCGAGAATTCCACCCGCACGCAGGCCAGTTTCGAACTGGCGGGCAAGCGGCTGGGGGCGGACGTGATGAACATGGGGATGCAGGCCAGTTCGATCAAAAAGGGCGAGACCCTGATCGACACGGCGCTGACGCTGAACGCGATGCATCCCGATTTGCTGGTTGTGCGGCACCCGCATTCCGGGGCGGTGGATCTGTTGGCGCAGAAGGTGAACTGCGCCGTGCTGAACGCAGGCGACGGGCGGCATGAGCATCCCACGCAGGCGCTTCTGGATGCGCTGACGATCCGGCGTGCCAAGGGGCGGCTGCATCGCCTCAGCATCGCGATCTGTGGCGATATCGCCCATTCTCGGGTGGCAAGGTCGAACATCCTGCTGCTGCACAAGATGGAAAACCGCGTGCGCCTGATCGGGCCGCCGACGCTGATGCCTTCGGGGATTTCGGATTTCGGGGTCGAGGTGTTCGAGGACATGAAGGAAGGGCTGCGCGACGTCGATGTCGTGATGATGCTGCGCCTTCAAAAGGAACGGATGGACGGCGGATTCATTCCTTCCGAGAGAGAATATTACTTCCGCTACGGGCTGGATGCCGAAAAGCTGGCCTATGCGAAGGATGACGCCATCGTGATGCATCCCGGCCCGATGAACCGGGGTGTCGAGATCGATGGAGAGATTGCGGACGATATCAACCGAAGCGTCATCCAGGACCAGGTGGAGATGGGGGTCGCCGTGCGTATGGCGGCGATGGACCTTCTGGCGCGAAACCTGCGCGCCAACCGAACCAGAGAGGTGATGGCATGAGTGACAGGATCAACGTGAAAGCCAGCGACCGGGGCCTTGTGTGGGTCTTCGCAATCGACCTCGAGGGCGACGAGGCCGTCAATTTCAATCGCCGCAACGGAGAGTGGCCCGCGCAGAAGGCGCTGGGGGCCGAGACGCTGGAGCCTGAGCATGTGGAGGTGTTTCAGGCGAGCGACCTCGAAGGGGTTGGCCTTGCCGGCTATCTCGAGGAGGGGATGGGCGTTCCCCGGGATCAGCTTCAGGACATGCGCGCGCGGCTCGATGCCCAGCAAGGCTGGGTGATGGTGGTGACCTCGAAAGCCCTTGGCGGCAAGGCGCAGACGCTGACGCCGCGGGCGCCGCTGCGGTTGATCGGGAGCTTCTCGGAATACCGCCCGCCAGTGTCGTTCGAGACGCTGCCGTCGGGCACGGCGACGGGAACGGTGTCTGGCAGTTCCGGTGAAACCGAGACGCCGCGCCAGCGCAACTGGCTCTGGGCGGTGGCGGGGGTGGTCGCGCTGGCGATCATCCTGACCCTCGTGCTGGTGGCCCGGTGAGCGACGGGGCGCGGGCGCGGCCCGTGCTGGACAGAGGTTTCGCGCGTGACCCGGAAGTCCGTCGCCGTGACGGGGCGGGGAGGGGCGCATGACCGAGGCCGAGAGTTGGACAGGCATTCTCGATGATGATGAAACCGTGCTCTGGCAGGGGCGGCCCGACGGGCGCATCACGCTGAAAGCCAAGAATATCATGGGGTTCCTGTTCGGCATGTTCTTCGCCGGTTTCGCCTTGGTGTGGATGGTGCTGGCCTCGCAGGCGGGCGGGTTTTTCTGGATGTTCGGGCTGTTGCATTTCTGCGTGGGGCTCGGTGTCGCCTTCGGTTCGACCTTCTGGAGCGCGTGGCGGCGGCGGCATACGTGGTACACGCTGACCGACCGGCGGGCGTTTATCGCCACCGATCTGCCGTTCCGGGGGCGCAGCCTGAAGAGCTATCCCATTACCCGCTCGACGGTAATCGACTATGACGGAGGCGCGCCGGCCTCGATCATGTTCAACCACGATATGCGGCGCAAGAAGAACGGGCATTACCGCGTTGACGTGGGCTTTGAACGGATCGAGAACGGGGCCGAGGTGTATCGGATGATGCGAGACATTCAGAAGGGGCAGGCGGTTTGAAAACCCTTTTTTACAACGCCCGGCTGATCGATCCGGAGGCCGGAACGGACGCGCGGGGATGGCTGTTGGTCGAGGGAGGCCGCGTGCTGGACAGCGGCAGCCGCGAGGCGCCCGAGGCCGGGACGAGCGTGGACTGCGGGGGCAAGTGTCTGGCGCCGGGGATCGTCGATATCGGCGTAAAGGTCTGCGAGCCGGGGGAGCGGCACAAGGAGAGCTTTCGCTCGGCCGGGCTGGCGGCGGCGGCGGGCGGGGTGACGACGGTGGTGACGCGGCCCGATACGTCGCCGGCGATCGACAGCCCCGAAACGCTGGAATTCGTGGCGCGGCGGGCGCAGGAGGCGGCAGATGTGACCGTGTTGGCCATGGCGGCGCTGACCAAGGGGCGCGAGGGCCGGGAGATGACCGAGATCAGCTTCCTGATGGATGCCGGCGCCGTGGCGTTCACCGATTGCGACCACGTGGTGACGAACACCAAGGTTTTCACCCGCGCGCTGACATATGCGCGCAGTCTTGGGGCGTTGGTGATCGCCCATCCGCAGGAGCCGGTGCTGTCGGCCGGGGCCTCGGCCACGAGCGGAAAATTCTCTTCTCTCAAGGGGTTGCCGGCCGTCTCGCCGATGGCGGAACGGATGGGGCTGGATCGGGATATCGCGCTGATCGAGATGACGAAGGCGCGCTATCACGCGGATCAGATCACCGCGTCACGGGCGCTGCCGGCGCTGGAGAGGGCCAAGAATAACGGGTTCGACGTGACCGCCGGGACCTCGATCCATCACCTGACGCTGAACGAGATGGACGTGGCCGACTATCGGACCTTCTTCAAGGTCAAGCCGCCGCTGCGGTCGGAGGAGGACCGGATGGCGGTGGTCGAGGCGGTGCGGGACGGGCTCATTGACACGATCTCTTCGATGCACACGCCGCAGGACGAGGAAAGCAAGCGCCTGCCCTTCGAGGAGGCGGCGAGCGGGGCGGTGGCGCTGGAGACGTTACTGCCGGCGGCGATGCGGCTGTATCACTCGGGCGACCTGAGCTTGCCCCAGCTTTTCAAGGCTTTGGCGCTGAACCCGGCCAAGCGGCTGGGGCTGGAAAGCGGGCGTCTGGCCAAGGGCGCGCCGGCCGATCTGGTGCTGTTCGACCCCGACAAACCCTTGATCATGGACCGCGAGATGCTGCGGTCGAAATCAAAGAACACGCCCTTTGACGGCCAGCGTATGCAGGGGCGCGTGCTGGCCACTTATGTGGGCGGCAACCCTGTATACGAGGCCTTCTGATGCCCTTGATGGACACACCAATCATGCTTCTCCTGCTGTGGGCCGTGATCGGCTATTTGCTGGGGTCGATCCCGTTCGGGATTGTGCTAACCCGTTGGCTGGGCTTGGGAAATCTGCGGGAGATCGGGTCGGGGAATATTGGCGCGACCAATGTTCTGAGGACCGGTGACAAGCGGGCGGCGGCGGCGACGCTGGTGCTGGACGGGGCCAAAGGCGCGGTGGCGGTGTTGCTGGCGCGGTGGATCACCGGGGAGGATGCCGCGCAACTGGCTGGTTTGGCGGCGTTTTTGGGGCATTGCTTTCCGGTGTGGCTGGGCTTTCGGGGGGGCAAGGGGGTGGCGACATTCCTTGGCATCCTGCTGGCGCTGGCCTTTCCGGTGGGGATTGCGGCCTGCCTGACTTGGGCCGTAACTGTCGCTGTCACAAGGATTTCTTCGATGGGGGCGCTGATGGCGGCGGCGTTGTCGACGCTGTGGGTGTTCGCGCTGGGGCATCCGCGGATGTTCCTGCTGGGGGTGATCCTGACGATCCTTGTTTTCGTGCGGCATCGGGAGAATATCGCGCGGATCAAGGCCGGGACGGAGCCGAAGATCGGCGGAAAGTGACGAAGGTTACCGGTGCGGTTTCCGCGTTGCAGCGCGAATCGGGGTTAATGGCCTTGTTTTGTTGAGAATCCGGTGTCGGTATAACGTCGGTATTTTGTCGGTATCACGTCGGTGCCGGATCTGTGGAAACGCGGTTTAATGTGGCGCGCGGCGGGGGGTGCCACGAGATGTTGGGTGGCACGCAACAGGGGCGGGCGGCCCGGTCGCGCGGTGGGGGGCCACCCGCACTGCGGAGCGGCGTCGCCGCTAATGCAGCCGCGCGCTCACGAGGTAGCCTATCACGCTGTCTTCGCCGAGGGCCCGGAGCGCTTCGAGCCGGTGCAGCCCTTCGAGCAGGACGAACCTGTCCTTGCCGGAGCGCAGGCGGATGGGGGTTGTCTGGCCGACCTCCATGATGCTTTCGGCGATCAGTCTGACCTTCTCCTGATCCAGCGTTTTCATGCGCTTGACCGGAACGTAGACCTCGGCGATGGGGAAGGACCGTTTCTTGAGCATTCCGACCGATAGCACGGTTACGGCGGAATTGGCAGGGTATTCGGAGCGGGATCGGGCCGGGGGTCTTGTCCCGGTCATCCTGTGCCGGGCCCGTGACTACATAACGGGTTCAGCGAGGAAGGGATCGGCATCCCAGAGCGGGGCGACACCGGGATCGGCGTGGAACGCGATCTCTGGCATGGCGTGGCCCATCGGCGGCGGGGCGCCCGCGTCATCGGCGGTATCGGGGGCAAAAAAGCCGCCTTTTCCGGTGGTCTCGCCGGGCTGTTCGCCGGCCGGGATCAGGGATTGCAACAGGCTTTCGGACAGCAACGTCTCAGAGCCGGCCGACGTTGCACCGGCGGACAGGACGGCGCCTGTTTCGGCCATGATGGCCATTGTGCCCGTCTCCTGTGGCTGGTCGTCGGGGGCGGCGTCCGGATTGTGATTCAGGAAGGGATATACCGGAGGGTCGCCCGGCTGCCACGGATCGATCGCGACGGAGACCATGGCAGTTGTCGTGCCGCCGTTTCCGTCAGAGACGGTGTAATGAAAAAGTATGATGTCATACAGGTCATCACGGATGCCATCGCGGGCCATGTACTGGATGAGTTGCTGGCCATCCTCCGTGGTGACGATGGCGGCCCTGTCCGGGGGCAGTGTGAGGGAGGTGATGGTCAGCTCGTCTCCGTCGGGATCGGAATCGTTGGCCAGCACGTCGATGTAGATGGTCTCGCCAAAGTCGGCTTCCGCCTCATCGTCTTCGGCCACGGGAGGGCGGTTTGCCTGTCTGTCCGGTGTCGAGCGCCCTTCCGAGACGATCGCGGTGAGGGCCCCCGTGGCGACCAGCCCGGTGGCGGTGAGGGCGAGGCTGTTCGCGAAGCTGTCGTCGCCGGTGTGAGCTCCTGTGGCCGGGTAGGCGCCATCGGAGAACTCGATGGCGCGGCTGCCGTCGTGCTGGGGGCGCAGGTAATAGTCGGTGATGATGATGGAACGGCCGTCATCGAAGACGAGGATCAGGTCGGGTCCGGCCTTGTGATAGGCCGAGACATCCGCGCGGGCGGCGTTGATCGAAACGGGCCGGCCGTTCATGGGGGGATTGATTTTCGTTGTCATCCAGAATACCGGAACGGCGCTATTATCAATAGTATTTAATGTTGATACCTAAAGTATGGATTTCATACAAGGCGGCATACAAGACGGCGCTTGAGCTGGCGGTGCGGGGGGCCCCCTCGCTCAGTAGCTGTATTCGGCGTAGATCGGGCTGAGGCTCTCGTTCCATTCGCCGTTGTATTTTGCCAGAAGCTCGTCGGCCGGAACCTGTCCGGTCTCGATGCTTTCCTTGAGCGCGTTGAGGAAATGGGTCTCGTCGGCGATCATGCCGCCGGCGCCGGGGCGGGCGCGGGCCTTGAGGCCGGACTCGGAGATGGCCACCGCTTCGCGGGCAAGCTCGTGCATGGAGAGGCCGTTGACCTTGGCATCGAGCGCCTGTTCGCTGGCGGCGATGCGCAGGGCGTCGCGGGTATCGGCATCCCAATCCTTGACCATGTCCCATGCCGCATCGAGCGAAGACTGGTCATACATCAGCCCGACCCAGAAGGCGGGCAGCGCGCAGAGGCGGCGCCACGGGCCGCCATCGGCGCCGCGCATTTCCATGAATTTCTTGATCCGCGCCTCGGGGAAGATGGTGGTGAGGTGGTCGGCCCAGTCCGAAAGCGTGGGGGTTTCGCCGGGCAGGGCGGGAAGCTCGCCCTTGAGGAAATCGCGGAAGGACTGGCCCAGCGCGTCGATATACTTGCCGTCGCGGTAGACGAAATACATCGGCACATCGAGCGCGTATTGCGCCCATGCCTCGAAGCCGAAGCCCTCGTCGAAGACGAAGGGCAACATGCCGGTGCGGTCCGGGTCGAGATCGCGCCAGACGCGGGAGCGCCATGATTTGTGGCCGTTGGGCTTGCCCTCGAAGAAGGGGGAATTCGCGAAGAGCGCGGTGGCGACCGGTTGGAGGGCCAGCGCCACGCGGAGTTTCTGCACCATGTCAGCCTCGGACGAGAAGTCGAGATTCACCTGCACGGTGCAGGTGCGGTACATCATCGATTTGCCCATGGAGCCGACGCGATCCATGTATTCGGTCATCAGCTTGTAGCGGCCCTTGGGCATCATCGGCATCTGCTCATACGACCATTCGGGCGCGGCGCCGAGGCCGATGAAGCCGACGCCGACCTTGTCGGCGATGGATTTCACATCCGCGAGGTGGGCGTTCACCTCGTCGCAGGTTTCGTGGATCGATTCCAGCGGTGCGCCGGAGAGTTCGAGCTGTCCGCCGGGTTCGAGGCTGACATTGGCGCCGTCTTTTTCCAGCCCGATGAGCTTGCCGTTTTCTTCCACCGGCGCCCAGCCATGCAGGTCGCGCAGCCCTTCGAGCACGGCGAGGATCGAGCGCTCGCCGGCATAGGGGAGGGGCTTGAGGCTGTCCTTGCAGTAGCCGAATTTCTCGTGCTCGGTGCCGATGCGCCAGTCTTCGCGCGGTTTGCACCCGGATTCGAGGTATTCGGCAAGCTGGTTCTCTGACGTGATCGGCCCGCCGCCGGATTGGGGAATGGACATGTGGGGTAGGCTCCTGCTTCGGCGTGCGGTGTTGAGATCAGAGAAGTGGCGTCAAACGCCGGGAGTGTCAATGCAGCCGGGCGAGCTTTGCGCGGGCCATGTCGGGGCGCTGCCAGACGGTCACCGGGGCGGTGGCGGGGGCGCGCATCTGGGCCAGCATGCGTTCGGTGCGGATGCCGGGGAGGCTGGCGAAGACGTCGAAGAGCGTGTCGGCGCCCTCGGCGGTCAGCGGGATGAAGAGGTCGGGCTGGCCGGGTTGGGAGAGCACCCAGTGGGGCGGTTTGGCGGTGGGGTCGAGGGAGAGCGAGGAGATTTCGGAGAGCGCCACGGTGCCGCCGGTGAGCGGGCCGAAATAGGCGATCTGGCCCTCGTCGACACGGACCACGCCGGGCCCGCCCGCGCCGCCGCGAAAGCGGGCGCGTTGCAGCCCGGCGAGGGTGAGGGCGGCACCGGCGATGGCCAGCGCGCCGCCGACATAGGGCAGGAGGCCGGTGGTGCCGAGGAGCCACCAGAGGCCGAGGAGGAGGATGGCGCCGCCCGTGATGGCCTCGCGGAAGCGGTGAAGGGCGGCGCGGGCCTCGGGGCGGATGAAGCTCATGTCCAGTCTCCGAGCGCCTGTTGCCAGACGGTGAGCGCCGCGACGGCGGCGGTGTCGGCGCGCAGGATGCGGGGGCCGAGGGCTATGGGGTGGGCCGATGGGTGGGCCGCGAGGCGGGTGCGTTCGGGCTCGGAAAAGCCGCCTTCGGGGCCGATGAGGATGGCCCAGGGCTGGCCTGCGCGGTCGTGCGGCAGGGTGGCGGCGCCGCCGGCCAGCGCCTCGTCGCAGAACATGAGGTGGCGGTCCTGCGGCCAGTCGGCGAGGAGGGTGGAGAGCTTGTGGAGGGCGGTGACCTCCGGCACGTAGGTGCCGCCGCATTGTTCGGCGGCCTCGGTGGCGTGGGCTTGCAGGCGGTCCTGGCGGATGCGCTCGGCATTGGTGAAGTCGGTCTGCACGGGCAGGATGCGCGAGGCGCCCATTTCGGCGGCCTTTTCGACGATGAAGTCGGTGCGGGCCTTCTTGATGGGGGCGAAGAGGAGCCAGAGGTCGGGGGGATTTCTTTGCGGGGCGGTCTGTTCTTCGGCCGCGAGCAGGCCGCCACGCTTGGTGGCCTCGGCGACGGTGGCGCGCCATTCGCCGTCATGCCCGTTGAAGAGCAGGACCGGGGCGCCCGGCCCGAGCCGCATCACGCCGAAGAGGTAATGCGCCTGGTCGCGGGTGAGGGGAATGGTTTGCCCTTTCCCCAGAGGGTGCTCTACAAACAGCCTGATCTTCGCAATCGCCATGAGGGCAGATATATGACCCCGACGAACGAGACGCCAGAGCCGCAAGGTGCAGAGCCGCGTGGCACGGTGGCCGACGCGGTGAAGGGCAACTGGGTGGACCGGCTGGCGCCGGAGGGGGCGCGGCCCTATCTGCGGCTCAGCCGGGCGGACCGGCCGATCGGGACGTGGCTGTTGTTGTTGCCGTGCTGGTGGGGGCTGTTGCTGGCGATGCTGCATGACGGGCGCGCGGGGTGGCATGACCTGTGGATTTTCGCGGGCTGTGGCATAGGCGCGTGTCTGATGCGGGGGGCGGGGTGTACGTGGAACGACATCACCGACCGGCATATCGACGGGTCTGTCAGCCGGACGGCATCGCGGCCCATCCCGTCGGGGGCGGTCAGTGTCAAACAGGCGCTGGCGTGGCTGGTGGCGCAGGCGCTGGTGGCGTTGTGCATCCTGCTGACCTTCAACTGGGCGGCGATCCTGATGGGGGTGATTTCGCTGCTGCCGGTGTGCATCTATCCGTTTGCCAAGCGGTTCACGTGGTGGCCGCAGGTTTTCCTCGGGCTGGCGTTCAACTGGGGCGCTCTGCTGGCGTGGGTGGCGCATACCGGGCGGCTGGAGTGGCCGGCGGTGGTGCTATATGTCGCGGGGATCTGCTGGACGCTGTTCTACGACACGATCTATGCCCATCAGGATGCCGAGGACGATGCGCTGATCGGGGTGAAGTCGACGGCGCGGCTGTTCGGCAGCGAGAGCCCCAGATGGCTGCGGCGGTTTCTGGTGCTGGCCGTTATTTTGCAGGGGCTGGCGGTGATCGGGGCGGCGGTCGGGGCGGCGCCGTTTGCCCTGTTGGTGGCGCTCTTGGGGACGTGGGCATTCGGGTGGCACATGCACTGGCAGCTGAGCCGGTTCGACCTTGAGGATGGCGAGCGGCAGCTAAAACTGTTCCGGTCGAACCGGGATGCGGGGCTGTTGCCTCTGCCGTTTTTTGCCGTTGCGCTGTTCCTTTGATTGATCTTGCGGGCCGCTGGCCGTAGAACCGCACGACCAGTTGGAATAACAGTATAGGCCCATGCGTCTTTCATCGGTATTCGCTATCGGCGGAGTGTTCCTGACAGCGGCCATCCTGTGCCTTGTCTGCGCGCGATTCGCGGTCTCGGTCGTCGAGGAGACCTCGCGCAATTCGGTGCGCAACACGCTTGACGAGAACGGCATGACGTGGACGGAGGTCGACGCCAACGGCCTGCATGTCTTTCTTGCCGGCACCGCCCCCACGGAGGCGCGGCGCTTCAAGGCGCTGTCGATCGCGGGCTCGGTGGTGGATGCCGCGCGGGTGATCGACCAGATGCTGGTACAGGATACCGGCCAGATCGCCGCGCCGCGCTTTTCCATGGAAATCCTGCGCAATGACAGCGGCGTATCGCTGATCGGGCTGGTGCCCGCCGCGATGGACCGGGAGGCTTTCGTGGGTGCCGTCGAGGCGGCGGTGGCGGGCGATCCGGTGGCCAATTTCCTTGAATCCGCCGACTATCCCGCGCCGCAGACATGGGAGGCGGCGACGGATTACGCGCTGCGCTCGCTGAAGGACCTGCAGCGGACGAAGATCTCGCTGGATGCCCAGCAGGTCTCGGTCACGGCGATGACCGAGAGCGCGGCGGTGAAGGCCGACGTGGAAAACCGGCTGGCGCGGCGGGTGCCCGAGGGGCTGAAGCTGGCGCTGAACATCTCGGCGCCGCGGCCGGTGATCACGCCGTTCACCCTGCGCTTTGTCAGCGAGGATGGCGGCACGCGGTTCGACGCCTGTTCCGCAGATACCGAGGAGGCGCGCGACCGGATCGTCGCGGCGGCACGCGAGGCCGGGCTGACCGGCAAGGCGAATTGCCTTGTCGGGATGGGCGTGCCCACGCCCAACTGGGCGAAGGCCGCCGAACAGGCGATCGGCGCGGTCGGCGAGCTTGGCGGCGGGGTGGTGACATTCTCGGATGCCGATATCTCGCTGGTGGCGCTGGAGGGCACGCCGCAGGGGCAGTTCGACAACGTGGTGGGCGAGCTGGAAAGTTCGCTGCCGGAGGTGTTCGCGCTGCATGCCGTGCTGCCGGCCCCGCCGGAGGAGACGACGCCGGAGACGCCGGAATTCACCGCCACGCTGTCGCCCGAGGGTATGGTGCAGTTGCGCGGTCGGATCGCCACCGCCGCCGAGCGCAAGCTGGTCGACAGTTTTGCGCGGGCGCGGTTTACCTCGAGCGGCGTGCATATGAGCGCGCGGGTGGCCGAGGGGCTGCCCGAGGGGTGGACGTTCCGGGTGCTGACCGCGCTCGATGCGCTGTCCTACCTGACCAACGGGGTGGTGCGGGTATCGCCCGGCGAGATGCATATCAGCGGGCTGACCGGGCAGGCGGAGGCCGGCTCGGCGATTTCGGGCATGTTCTCGGAGAAGCTGGGCGAAGGGGCGCAGTACACGATCGACGTGGATTACCGCGAGGAGCTGGACCCCGTGGCCAGCCTGCCGTCGCCCGAGGAATGCGAGGCGAGGATCGCCACGATTCAGGAGACGCGGAAGATCAGCTTCGAGCCGGGCTCGGCCAATATCGACGCGGACGGCTCGGACATCATGGACGATATCGCCGAGATCCTGAAAACCTGTGGCGAGATCACCATGGAGATCGGCGGCCATACCGACAGCCAGGGCCGCGAGGTGATGAACCAGCAATTGAGCCAGGAACGGGCGCAGACCGTTCTGAACGAGTTGCGGATGCGCCGGGTGCTGACGGCGTCGATCAGCGCGGTCGGCTACGGGGAAGCCCAGCCCATCGCCGAAAACGACACCGAAGCGGGCCGCGAGGCCAACCGGCGGATCGAATTCAAGGTGATCCTGCCGGTCGAGATCGTCGAAGAGCAAACAACGCTTGAATCTCTCGAAGGATCGTCAGAAGAACAGTCGGACAGTGAAGGTGCCGACGGCGAGGCTGACGATGCCGCCGGCGAGGCGGAAGAGGGGGCTGCGGACGCTGCCGAAAACGGGAACGGCGAGACGCAGGAAGACACGGCGGATGAACAGGATTGAATTCATAATCGCGACGGCCATCATTCTGTTCGTCGCATTCGCGCTGGGCTGGTTCGCCAACTGGCTGGTGCACAAGTTCATCCGGGTGTCGCAATCGGACGTGGGCGAGCTGGAACGGCTGGCGCAGGAGTTGCACGAGGCCGAGGAGACCCGCGATCAGGCGATCACCTATCTGCAGCAGCGCGAGGCGGAGCTGACCAACCAGCTGAGCCAGACCGAGGCCGAGCTGTCGGCCACCATGGACGGGTTGCGCGAGGCCCGGCACGAAGCCGAAAGCCTGCGCAACGAGTTGGAGCGGCGCGCCGGGTAGGGCGCGCTATTTCTTTTTCTTCTTCGGTTTTGCCTTGGCGGCGGCCTTTTCGGCGGCCTTCTTAGCCTTGGCCGCGGCCTTCTTGGCCTTGTCGGCGGCCTTGGCGACCTTCTCCTCGGCCTTCTTTCGGACGTCCTTGGCCTTTTTCTCGGCCTTGCGGGCGTCTTTTGCCTTTTGCTCGGCTTTCTTGTCGGCCTTCTTTGCGTCCTTGGTGCGGGCCTTGTCGGCGGGCTTGGCCGCCTTGGCCGCCTTGGGTTGGGCGGCGGGTTTCTTGGCCTTGGCGGGTTTGGCTTTGGCGGGCTTCGCCTTGGCGGGCTTGGTCGGTTTGGCCTGTTTGATCGCGGGTTTGGCGGCCTCGGCGGTTTCGGCGGTGTGGGCGACGTTGGGGGAGGTTTTTGCGGGTGTCTTTGCGGTGGCCTTTGTGGTGGCCGCGGCGGGTTTGGTCCGGGTCTTGGCCGTTTTGCGCGGGGTGGCAGGGGCCTTGGACCGGGTGCCGGCGGTTCTGGTGGGGGCCTTGCCGGGGGTGGCTTTGGTCGTTGATTTGGCCGGTGCTTTGGCGGGTGCGGATTTGGCGGGCCCGGTAGTGGTGGGCGAGACGCGTTCCGCCGCCATGGCGAGGCGGGCGTTTTCGATCAGGCGGGGCGCCGTGGCCGCGCCGATGCCGGGTATGGCGGTGAGCTTGGCCGCCGGGGTTTCGGCGAGATCCTTCGCCGTAGTGATGCCGCGCGAGGTAAGCTCGCGGGCCATGGCCGGGCCGACGCCCTTGATGTCTTTCGTGTCAGTCATGAAATCTACCTTGGCTGGTTTGTATATCTTCTGGCGATACTATGTATATACGCCGGTTTCAACCGTCGTGATGACAGGGGAGAATAGGAGGGACTGGACGCGGGGCAAGGGTTTTGTCGGAAAGAGGCAGTTGGGGCGGGGCAATGCGGATGATTTCCGGGTGATGTGCCCTTTTGTGCCGGGCGTTTTCAGGCGCTTACCCTGTTTCCTCGGCCTCTTGTCTCGGCCTGTCGCTCGCCCGGTCGAGCCTGATGTCGGCGGTGCGGGCGTGACCTTCCATGCCTTCGGCGCGGCTGATGGTGGCGGTGGCGGTGGCGAGCGCGGGGAGGGCGGTGTCGTCGACCTGTTGCCATGTCACGGTCTTGAGGAACTTGTGGACCGAGAGCCCGCCAGTATAGCGCGCGGCGCCCGAGGTGGGCAGGACGTGGTTGGGCCCGGCAGCCTTGTCGCCGAAGGCCACGGTGGTGGACGCGCCCAGGAAGAGCGAGCCGTAGGCGCGCAGCCGCTCGCGCCACCACGGCAGGTCGCGGGCCTGCACGTGGAGGTGTTCGGGGGCCTTGCGGTCGGCATAGGCGGCCATCTCCTCGGCATCGGCGCAGAGCACCACCTCGCCGAAATCGCGCCACGCGGCGGTGGCGGCGTCGCGGTTGGCCGGGGGCAGGGTGGCGATGAGGTGCGGCACGCGGGCCAGGACCGTGTCGGCCAGCGCTCGGTCGGTGGTGGCGAGCCATGCCGGCGAGGTCGGCCCGTGCTCGGCCTGACCGACGAGGTCGTTGGCGACGGTTTCGGGCTCGGCGGTGGCGTCGGCGAGGACGAGGATATCAGTGGGGCCTGCGAACATGTCGATGCCGACGGGGCCGAAGAGCTGGCGCTTGGCCTCGGCCACGTAGGCGTTGCCGGGGCCCACGAGGATATCCGCCGGGCGCCCGCCGAAGAGGCCGAAGGCCAGCGCCGCCACCCCCTGCACCCCGCCCAAGGTGAGGATGCGCGAGGCCCCGGCGAGCTGCATGGCATAGAGCATGGACGAGGGAATGCCGCCCGCCGCCGCGTTGGGGGGCGTGCAGGTGGTGATGTCGGGCACGCCGGCCTCGCGCGCCGTGGCGATGGTCATCAGCGCCGAGGCGATGTGGCTGTAGCGCCCGCCCGGCACGTAGCAGCCGGCCGAGCGGACGGGGATCTGTTTCTGGCCGGCCGTCAGGCCGGGGCGCAGCTCGATTTCCATGTCCTGCGCGGTGGCGCGCTGGGCGGCGGCGAAGCGGGAGATGTTGTCATGCGCCCAGCCGATGCTGTCCTTGAGGGATTGCGGGGTTTCAGCGATGGCCTGCTCGATGCGCTCGGGGGAGACGAGGATCTCGCCCTCCCAGCCGTCGAGGCGGCGGGCGTAGTCCTGTGCCGCCTGCGCGCCGCCGGTGCGCAGCGTCGCCAGCATCTCGCGCACGGTGTCGGAGATGGCGGCCGTGGCCTGTGGCTGTTCGCCGGGGGCGGATTTGAGGGGGATTTCGGCCATGCGCGTGTCTCCTTCCCGCCATCAGTTGCGCGGCGGGTGGCGTCGGGGCAAGGGGCTTGGCGCCCAACGTGGGGTGTTTTTCCGGCCGCTGAAACGGGGTTTCGGATTTCCTGAAAAGAGCGGCGCGACAGGCGCGGTCAGAGGCTGGAGGCGAGGCCGCGTGCCGCTTTTTCGATCAGGTCGAGCGTGCCGTCGAAATCGCGGGTGTAGTAGGGGTCGGGGACGTGGTCCATGCCGGTGTCGGGGGCGTAATCGGTGAAGAGGTGCAGCGGGGTCGTGTTGCCGGCGGGGCGGCGGGCCTCGATCTTTTCGAGATTGGAGGTGTCCATGGCGACGAGCAGGTCGAAGCGGGTGAAATCCCCGGGGGTGAGTTGCCGCGCGCGGAGGTCGGAGAGGTCGTAGCCGCGGGCGCGGGCGGCGCGCTGCATCTCGGCGTAGGGCGGCTCGCCCACGTGCCAGTCGCTGGTGCCGCAGCTGTCGGTCTCGACCTCGGGGGCGAGGGCGCGGAACACCCCTTCGGCGGTGGGCGAGCGGCAGATATTGCCGAGGCAGACGAAGAGAATCCGGGTGGTCATGCGCCTAGTGATAGGGCAAGCAGGGGCCATGGAAAAGATCGTGATCCTGACGGGGGCCGGCATTTCGGCGGAAAGCGGGCTTGGCACGTTCCGCGACGAGGGCGGGATATGGACGCAATATGCGCTGGAGGATGTGGCGACGCCCGAGGGGTTCGCCCGCGATCCGGTGCTGGTGCAGGACTTCTACAACGCCCGCCGGGCGCAGGCGGCGGAGGCGGAGCCGAACCCGGCGCACAAGGCGCTGGCGCTGCTGGAGGCCCGGCACAAGGGCGAGGTGCTGATCGTGACGCAGAACGTGGACGGTCTGCACGAGAAGGCCGGGTGCCGCAACGTGCTGCATATGCACGGGCAGCTTGACCGGGCGTTGTGCCATGGCTGCGGGCATCGCTGGGACGCGCCGCTGTCGATGACTGTGGAGGATGAATGCGATAGCTGCGGGGCACGGGCTGCAAGGCCGGACGTGGTGTGGTTCGGGGAGATGCCCTATCACATGGACCGGATCGACCGGGCGCTGGCGGAGGCGGATATCTTTGCGGCGATCGGGACGTCGGGGCAGGTCTATCCGGCGGCGGCTTTCGGGCAGTTGGCGGGGGCCTATGGCGCGCGGACGGTGGAGCTGAATCTGGAGCGGTCGGCGGCGTCGGAGGATTTCAGCGAGTTGCGGCACGGGCCGGCGAGCCAGGTTGTGCCGGCCTGGGTGGAGGAGGTGTTGCGGGGGTGAGGGTGTGCCTTGCGCGGCTTCGGGACCGGGCGCATCGCGCAAAAGAAAAGCCCCGCCGGGGTGGGCGGGGCCGTGTCTTGAGCCTTCGTGAGGGGGGGTGCCCCTCAGGCGCTGGCCGACTGGGCCTTCGCGATCTCTTTCTTCACTTTCAGCGCGGAGGCCGAAAGCGTGTCGTCCTTGGCTTTCGCCAGAAACGCGTCCAGACCGCCGCGATGATCGACGCTGCGCAGGGCCGCTGCCGTGATCCGCAGCTTGATGCCGCGGCCCAGCGTTTCGGACTGCAGGGTCACATCGTTCAGGTTCGGCAGGTACCGGCGCTTGGTCTTGTTGTTGGCGTGGCTGGAGTTCATGCCAACCATCGGCTTCTTTCCGGTCAGTTCGCACACGCGCGACATGGGGTCATTCCTCGTCCAGGGCGGGGCGCGATGCGGCCCCGTTCAATACAAACGGGCACCACCAATGGCGGCGCCCCGAAATCCGTTCGGGGTCTTTACGGCCAAAGATGCGGGGCGTCAAGGGATTCGGCGGGAATTTCGCCGGTGCGCTGCGTGTTGATTGTGGCGCCGGGGCGCCTAGGGTGTGGGGCGAGCATATGGAAGGGAGACGCAGATGGATATCATGAGAGCCGGAGATCGGGAGAGCCGCGCGGCGAGTGCCGAGTATTTCACCGGCCGGGTCTGGCAGGACCCGGTGATCGAGGCGCCGGAGCCGGCACGGGCCCGGGCGCTGAAGGTGACGTTCGAGCCCGGCGCGCGGACCGCGTGGCATACGCATCCGCTGGGCCAGACGCTGTACGTGCTGTCGGGCGTGGGTCTGGTGGGGTTGCGCGGGCAGGCGCCGCAGGTGATCCGGCCGGGCGACACGGTCTGGTTCGCGCCCGGCGAGGAGCATTGGCACGGCGCGGCGCCGGGCACGATGATGTGCCACCTCGCCCTGCAGGAGGCGCAGGAGGGCCGGGTGGCCGACTGGCTGGAGCAGGTGAGCGAGGAGGACTATACGCAGGCGCCCGGGTAAGGTGGCTGCCGGTTTAGGGGGCGCTGCCCCCGACGTTGAAATCCTGCCGGATTACAACGTCTCCCCCGGGATATTTCGAGCCAGAAGAAGCGGGGCGGGACATGGCTGCTTCTTCTTGGTCTCAAATATCCAAATCCCGCCCTTGCCGGCCGGTCACCCGCGGCCGTGGGGCGCGTCGAAATCCGGGTTCGGGTTGATCGGGATGATCCCGTAGGGGTTAATCGTGCGGTGGCTCATGTGGTAGTGGCGGGTGATGTGGTCGAAATCGACCGTCTCCTTCACGCCGGGCCACTGGTAGAGTTCGCGCAGGTAGCCCCAGAGGTTGGGGAAATCCATGATCCGGTTGCGGTTGCACTTGAAGTGGGTGTGGTAGACGAGGTCGAAGCGGACGAGCGTGGTGAAGAGGCGCCAGTCGGCTTCGGTAAGGCGGTCGCCCATCAGGTAGCGGTTATCCGAGAGGCGGTCTTCGAGCCAGTCGAGGCTTTCGAAGAGGGGGTGGACGGCCTCGTCATAGGCGTCCTGCGAGGTGGCGAAGCCGGATTTGTAGACGCCGTTGTTGACGGTGTCGTAGATGCGGTCGTTGACCGGTTCGATGGCGTCGCGCAGGTCCTTGGGCCAGTAGTCGTCATTGTTGCCGGTGATGGCGTCGAAGGCCTGATTGAACATGCGGATGATCTCGGCGCTTTCGTTGGAGACGATGGTTTCGCGCTCCTTGTCCCAGAGTACGGGCACGGTGACGCGGCCGGAGATCTTGGGGTCGGCCTTGAGGTAGAGCTCGCGCAGGTAATCGAGCCCGTAGAGCGGATCGCCGGTGGCGCCGGGGTAGTCGTCGCGCAGCTCCCAGCCTTCCGACAGCATGTCGGGGTGGACGACGGAGACGCCGATATGGTCCTCGAGCCCCTTCAGCTTGCGGAAGATCAGGGCGCGGTGGGCCCATGGGCAGGCGTAGGAGACGTAGAGGTGGTACCGGCCCGAGGCGGCGGGGAAGCCGCCCTCGCCCGAGGGGCCGGCGGAGCCGTCGGCGGTGATCCAGTTGCGGAACTTGGTCTCCGAGCGGACGAACTTGCCGCCCGTTTTATCGGTGTCGTAGCCTTTGTCTTTCCATTCGCCGTCGACGAGCAAACCCATGGCGTCCTCCTTTGGTTGGTCAACGAGCTAGGCCGGACGGGGTTCCGTGGACAGGCCGAGGGGCGCGCAGGGGGCGTGCGCGGCTGCACATGTCGCATCCGGCGCGGCGTTCGCCGATTCTCGGTTTGCATGGGGGGCGGGCTGAGCCTATAGGTACGGCAAGACGATGCCCGGAGATCGGGCCGGAAAGGTGTGTGAAGGGCGGCCGACCCAATCCGGGGGCTTTGCTTCATGTCGTCAGTGTTCTCCTTTTCGACCGGGCCGGTTCGTGATGTTTGAAGAAGGGAGACGCCTTATGAGATTTGCCGTTTTTGTCGCCGCCGTCATGGCTGGGGGGGCCGCGCAGGCGCATCCGGGGCATCTGGCCGAGGTGGCAGGCCACGGCCATTGGCTGGGTGCGGCTGCCATCGGGGCGGCGATTGCCATCGGGCTTTGGGCCGGGCTGAAGGGGCGCAAGGGCGAGGCGTCCGAGGCCGAGGCCGGCGACGAGGATGCCGACGCCGAGCCGCGGGAGGCATAGGTCAGATGGTCAAGACCGGGGTGATGATCTGTGGCCATGGCTCGCGCAGCCAGTCGGCGGTGGACGAGTTCGCGACGCTGGCCGAGAAGCTGCCGCCGCTTTTGCCGGCGGATTGGGAGATGGAATACGGCTATCTCGAGTTCGCCAACCCGGTGATCCGCGACGGGCTGGACCGGCTGCGGGAAAAGGGGTGCGAGCGCATCCTTGCCGTGCCGGGGATGCTGTTTGCCGCGATGCATTCGAAGAACGACATTCCGACCGTTCTGAACACCTATGCCGCCAAGCACGGGATCGAGGTGAGTTACGGCCGCGAACTGGGCGTCGATCCGAAGATGGTGGCCGCTGCCGGGGCGCGGGTGCGCGAGGCGCTGGAGCGGGCCGATAAGGAACATGGCGAGGTGAGCCGGCACGATACCTGTCTGGTGGTGATCGGGCGCGGCGCTTCGGACCCGGATGCCAATGCCAACGTGTCGAAGATCGCGCGGTTGTTGCAGGAAGGCATGGGGTTCGGCTGGTGCGAGGTGGGCTATTCTGGCGTGACCTTCCCGCTGGTGGAGCCGTGTCTGCAGCATGTGGTGAAGCTTGGTTATAAACGGGTCGTGGTATTCCCGTATTTCCTGTTCTCGGGGATTTTGATCGACCGGATTTATGGCTTTACCGATCAGGTGGCGGGGGAATATCCCGGCACGCAGTTCGTGAAGGCTGGGTATCTGGGCGATCATCCGCAGGTGTTGGAGACCTTTGCCGAGCGGGTGGCCGAGCAGGTGGGTGCGGTGCCGCCGCCCAATTGCGGGACATGCCCCTACCGAAGCCAGGTTCTGGCGCTGGAAGGCGAGGCCGTGGTGGAGATTTCGGCGGAAGAGCGGCGGGGCCATCCGGCGTTCAGCGACACGCCGCCGCCCACTTGCGTGATGTGCAAATACCGGACGGCGGTTCTGGGTTTCGAGGCCGAGGTGGGGGCGGTTCAGGAGAGCCATCACCACCATGTGGAAGGTCAGGGTGCCTCGGCGCCGGGGTCGAACGTGGAGGATTGCCAGTTGTGCAGCACGTTTTGCACGGGGCTGTGCCGGCTTGAGATGGCGGATCATCATCATCACGATCATCACCACGATCACGATCACGATCACGACCATGGGCATGATCACCACCATCACCATGATCATCACCACCATCACCACGATCATCACCATCACCACCACGCCGCCTATCCGCATGCCGACCACCCGCTGGGGCCGGAGAGTGCGCGGAAGGCGAAGGCCTGAGGCGGGCGTTTCGTTCGTTTGATGTGACACCCTGCCGGGGCGGTGCCCGGCGCCCCGGAGAATTGAGGCCAGACCAGTGCGCCCTTACGAGAAGAACCCGCAGGCGATTTATGCCGAGAGTTTCGCGACCGTCCGCAAGGAGGCGCGGCTGGAGCGGTTCGGGCCGGGCATGGAGACCTTGGCGATCCGGCTGATCCATGCCTGTGGCATGGTCGAGGTGGCGGATCGGCTGGCGTTTTCCGAGGGCGCGTATGAGGCGGGGCAGGCGGCATTGCGGGCGGGCAAGCCGGTGCTCTGCGATTGCGAGATGGTGGGGGCGGGGATCATCCGGCGGTATTTGCCCAGCGAGAACGAGGTTGTCGTGACGCTGAATGATCCGAAGGTGCCGGGGATTGCCGCCGGAATCGGGAATACGCGTTCGGCGGCGGCGGTGGAGTTGTGGGCCGAGCGGCTGGAGGGCGCCGTTGTGGCCGTGGGCAATGCGCCGACGGCGTTGTTTCATCTGCTGGAGCTGATCGACGAGGGGGCGCCGAAGCCGGCCGTGATCCTCGGGTTTCCGGTGGGGTTCGTGGGCGCGGCGGAATCGAAGGCGGAATTGGCGGGCAATCCGCGGGGCTGCGAGTTCGTGGCGCTGCGCGGACGGCGGGGCGGGTCGGCGATGGCCTCGGCGGCGGTGAATGCGCTGGCGGCGGGGATACCGGAGGGGCGCGCGTGAGGGGGCGGCGGGTTGAAGGGCGTGAGCATGGCTGAGCAGTGGTTACATATCGTCGGGATCGGCGAGGATGGGATGGACGGCTTGCTTCCGGCGACGCGGGCGGTTCTTGAGGCGGCGGAGGTGATCGTCGGCGGGGATCGGCATCACAAGCTGTCGGAGGCTGTGACGGCAGAGCGGGTGGCGTGGCCGAGCCCGTTCGATGCGCTGATCGATCTGCTGATGTCCTACAAGGGGCGGCGGGTGGTGGTTCTGGCCACCGGCGACCCGCTGTGGTTCTCGGTGGGGGCACGGATCGGGCGGGCGATTGAGCCGTCGGAGATCACCTATCATCCGCAGGTGTCGGCCTTTCAGCTGGCCTCGGCCCGGATGGGGTGGAGCCTTGCGGATGTGGAGACGCTGACGGTGCATGGACGGCCCGTGGAGCAGATGATCGCCTTTATCCAGCCGCAGGCGAGGCTCTTGATCCTGACAACGGGGGCGCAGACGCCGGGGCAGATCGCGGCGTTCCTGACCGAGCGGGGGTTTGGCCGCTCGAGAATGACGGTTCTGGCGGCGATGGGCGGGCAGGACGAGGCGCGGTTCGACGGGGTGGCGGAAAGCTGGGCGCATGAGGTGCCGGCGTTCAACACGCTGGCGGTGGAATGCGTGGCGGCGCCGGGGGCGGCGCTTTTGCCACGGGTGCCGGGGCTGGCGGATGATCTGTTCGAGCATGACGGGACGATGACCAAGCAGGAGGTGCGGGCGACGACCTTGGCAAAGCTCATGCCGATGCGGGGGGCGTTGTTGTGGGATATCGGGACGGGTTGTGGGTCTGTTGCGGTGGAGTGGATGCGCGGGGCCCGCTATGCGCGGGCCGTGGGGATCGAGCCGCGGGCGGACCGGCGGGCGATGGCGGCGGCCAATGCGCTGGCGCTGGGGGTGCCGAAGCTGGAATTGATCGACGGGTCTGTGCCGGAGGCGTTGCAGGGGCTGGAGGCGCCGGATGCGGTGTTTATCGGTGGCGGGCTGAGCCGTGAGGTGTTCGAGGCGGCGTGGGCGGCTTTGCGGCCATTGGGGCGGTTGGTGTGCAATGCGGTGACGCTGGAGAGCGAGGCGTTGCTTTTGGAGTTGCATAAAGAGTTTGGCGGGGAGTTGGTGAAGATCAGCGTGGCGAGGGCCGAGCCCGTGGGGCGGTTGACGGGGTGGCGGCCTTTGATGCCGGTGACGCAGTGGAGCCTTGTGAAGCGATGAGGTTGGTGGAGAGTTTGGGGAGCCTCCGGCGGGAGTATTTTTGGAAAGATGAAGCGGCGGGGGGTGCGTCGTGAGTGGCGTTTTGTACGGGGTCGGGCTGGGGCCGGGGGATCCGGAGTTGATGACGATGCGGGCGCATCGGTTGATTTCGGGGGCGCGGGTTGTGGCCTATCCGGCGCTTGCCGGGGCGGAGAGTTTTGCGCGGTCGATCGCGGCGGGGGCGATTTCGCCCGGCGTGCGGGAGATCGTGATGGATGTGCCGATGACCACCGAGCGCGAGCCGGCGCAGGCGGCGTATGACAAGGGGGCCGGGGAGATAGCCCAGGTGCTGGAGGCGGGCGAGGACGTGGTGTGCCTGTGCGAGGGCGACCCGTTCTTTTTCGGCTCGTTCATGTATCTGTTCGCGCGTTTGTCGGGGCGGTTCGAGGTGGAGGTGGTGCCGGGGGTGACGTCCGTGACGGCCTGTGCGGCGCGGGCGGGGATGCCGCTGGCGGCGCGGAACGAGCGGGTGACGGTGTTGCCGGGGCCTTTGTCCGAGGAGGAGTTGAGGGCGCGGATCGAGGGGGCGGAGAGCGTGGTGATCATGAAGGTCGGGCGGCATTTGCCGAAGATCCGGGGGGTGATCGAGGGCCTGGGGCTTGGCGGGCAGGCGGTCTATGTGGAGCGTGCGAGCCTGCCGGGCGAGGTGGTGTGCCCGCTGGCGGAGGCGCCGGAGAAGGCGCCGTATTTTTCGATGATTTTGCTGACGAAAGGGGCCGATCCATGGCTGTGAGTCCGGTTGTTCTGGCGCTGAGCCGGTCGGGAGAGGACGTGGCGCACAAGGTGGCCGCGCTGTTGGGGGCGCAAGTGCATGGGCGCGAGGGGCGGGTCGCCAAGGCGGATGCGTTTTTCGGCAATGCGCTGGATCATGCGCGGGATTTGTTCGCGGCGGGGGTTCCCGTGGTGGGGGTTTGTGCGAGCGGGATTTTGATCCGGGCGGTGGCGCCGATGCTGTCGGACAAGCGGGCGGAGCCGCCGGTGGTGTCTGTTTCCGATGACGGGTCGGTGGTGGTGCCGCTGCTGGGCGGGCATCGGGGGGCGAACCGGCTGGCGAAGGAGATTGCCGGAGGCCTGGGCGGTATCGCGGCGGTGACGACGGCGGGCGATGTGGCGATGGGCGTGGCGCTGGATGCGCCGCCCGAGGGGTATCGGCTGGCCAATCCGGGCGATGCGAAGGACGCGATGGCGGTGATGCTGTCGGGGGCCGGTGTGTCGGTCGTCGGTGAGAATATCTTTGGCGTCGAGGATGGTGGCGGGGCTGTGGAGCTTGTTGTCAGCGAGGCGCCTGCGGAGGGCGGCGCGCGGCGGCTGGTGTATCATCCGCTGCGGCATGTGCTGGGCGTGGGCTGTGCGCGGAATGCCGACCCGGAGGAGTTGTGGGGGCTTGTGCAGGAAACGCTGGCCGAGGCCGGGATTGCGCCGGGGGCGGTGGCTTGTGTGGCGACGATTGATTTGAAGGCGGATGAGCCGGCGATGAACGAGGTCGCGCGGCGGCTGGGTGTGCCGCTCAGGTTGTTCACGGCGGAGGAGTTGGAGGCGGAGACGCCGAAGCTGGCGAACCCCTCGGAGGTGGTGTTTGCCGAAGTGGGCTGTCACGGCGTCTCGGAAGGGGCGGCGTTGGCCTGTGGCGGTGCGTTGGTCGTGGAGAAGCGGAAGACGGCGAATGCGACCTGTGCCGTGGGGCGTTGTGCCGAGCCAGTGACGGAGATGCCCGGGCGGGCGCGCGGGCGGCTGTCGGTCGTGGGGATCGGGCCGGGGCAGGCGACGTGGCGGACGCCGGAGGTTTCCCGGCTTATTGCCGAGGCGGATGAGCTTGTGGGCTATGGGTTGTATATCGATCTGCTGGGGCCGCTGGCCGCCGGGAAAGAGCGGTCGGATTTCCCGCTGGGGGGCGAGGAGGCGCGGTGCCGCTATGCCTTGGAACAGGCGGGGCAGGGCAAGAATGTCGCGCTGGTCTGTTCGGGCGATGCCGGGATTTACGCGATGGGAGCGCTGGTCTTCGAGTTGCTCGACCGCGATGAAGCCGCGCAGGGCGTGAGCGATGCGGCAAGGCGGGTCGAGGTGCTGTGCTCGCCCGGTGTGAGCGCGTTGCAGGGGGCGGCGGCGCGGGCCGGGGCGCCCTTGGGGCATGATTTCTGCACGATCAGCCTGAGCGATCTGCTGACGCCGAGGGACGATATCATCCGGCGGCTGCACGCGGCGGCGGAGGGGGATTTCGTGATCGCCTTCTACAACCCGGTGAGCAAGACGCGGCGGACCCTGTTGGCGGAGGCGCGGGATATCCTGCTCGAGCATCGGCCGGGGGAGACGCCGGTGATGCTGGCCACTTCGCTGGGGCGGCCGGAGGAGAACGTGCGCTATCGGCGGCTCGATGAACTGGAGGTGGACGAGGTGGATATGCTGACGGTGGTGCTGGTGGGGTCGAGCAATTCAAGGCTGGCCATGCTGGGCGAGGGGCCGAGGATGTTCACGCCAAGGGGCTATGCGCGGAAGATCGATGGCGATCTGGCGCGGAAGGATGGGTCGGCATGAACGGGATATTGCTGGAATTTGCCGGGCGCATGTCGGATGCCGGGGCGACTCAATTGCCGGAGAGCTTCAAGCAGATGGCGGTGAATGCGCGGTTCTTTCTGGAGACGCGGATGGCCGGGTCTGACTTTGCCAAGCGGCTGGAGGGCGCGCAGGATTTCCGGGTGAACCAGAAGAAGGGGCGGATTGTCTGGAGTTTCGGCGATGCGCCGGAGGTGGCGGCGGCGGCGCAGGTGATCGGGACCTATTCGGACGATGGCAGCTTTATGTGGGGCTGGGGGCATCCGGATGTGGAGGAGCCGATGCAGCAGGCCGCGTGGGCCGTGCAGCAATTCGGCGAGCGGCAGGAGATCGAGGAGCTGCTGAGCCGGGGCGGGCCGGTCGATGAGGCGCGGCTGCAGGATTACATGGCGATCTGCGCCTATATCTCGGACGCCGATGGCGTGTTCATGGGCGAGCATGGCGGCGGCGGCAAGGTGTGCGTCTGTTACTATCTGAACGATCAGTTGAAGGGGCTTTTGGCGAAATGACGGTTTATTTCATCGGGGCGGGGCCGGGCGACCCGGAGCTTCTGACCAAGAAGGCGGAGCGGGTGATCGGGGAATGTCCGGTGTGCCTTTATGCCGGGAGTTTGGTGCCGGCGGAGGTGGTGGCCTGTGCGCCCGAGGGCGCGCGGGTGATGGATACCGCGCCGATGACGCTGGACGACACCCATGCCGAGATACTGGCCGCGCATCAGCGGGGAGAGGATGTGGCGCGGGTGCATTCGGGCGATCCGTCGCTTTACGGGGCGATTGCCGAGCAGGTGCGACGGCTGCGGGCGGACGGGATCGACTACCAGATCATTCCGGGCGTGCCGGCCTATGCCGCCGCTGCCGCCGCGCTGGGGCAGGAGTTGACGGTGCCGGAAGTGGGCCAGTCGATCGTGCTGACGCGGGTGAGCATGAAATCGACCTCGATGCCCGAGGGCGAAACGCTGGAGAATTTCGCGAAGACGGGCACGACGCTGGCGATTCATCTCGGGGTCAGGGCCCTGCGGGAGATCGAGCGGGTGCTGGTGCCGTATTATGGCGCGGATTGCCCGGTTGTTGTGGCCTATCGGGTGGGCTGGCCCGACCAATTGTTCATTCGCGGGACGCTGAGCGACATTCGCAAGAAGGTGCGGGACGAGAAGATCACGCGCACGGCGCTGATCCTTGTCGGCCCGGTTCTGGGGGAGATTTCGGATTTCCGGGACAGTGCGTTGTACGATCCGGCGATCCCGCATGTGTTGAGGCCGAAAGCGACAGTTTGATGAAGAATCCCGGATCGGGCCGAAACCTCTTTTGAGAATCGGCGGTTACGCGCTAGATCATGGGTTGGTATTTCTGCGACTGGGTGCATCATGACAACCTATCTGCCGCCGGAGGTTCAGGCCGGGCTGGACGAGGCCCGCAAGCGGGCGATGAAGAAAAGCCAGCGGCTGCGGGTGCAGGCGGGGGAGGAAACCTTCCGCGTGCAGGAGGCGTGGGACGAGGGGTTCGCGCTGGAATTGGCGGTGGCGGATCACCTGCGCGGGATGGTCGACCTTTACGATGGTGAGCGTCTGTTGTCGCAATGCCTGATCGTGGCCTCCGAGGAGGACGGTGACGTGATGCGGTTCGAATACAAGCGCATGACCGAGGCGACGGGCGAGCAGCCGGTGGATTTCGAGAAGCCGGAGAATGCGCCGGTGGCGTTGATCGCGAAGGACTGACCGCGCGGGTCAGGGGCGGATCACGACCTCTGTGCCGATGGGCGTGATGCGCCACAACTCTTCGATGACATTATCGGCGACGGCGATGCAGCCGGCTGTCCAGTCGCCCGGCAGGGTGCGTTTGCCTTTGACGGCGTTGGGCTGTCCGTGGATGAAGATGTCGCCGCCCGGCGAGACGCCGCGGGCGCGGGCCTGTGCGACGTGTTGGGTTTGCGGATAGTCGATGCCGAGCGAGAGGTTGTACTTGCTGTTGGGGTTGCGGCGGTCGATGCGGAAGGTGCCCTCGGGCGTGCGGCTGTCGCCCTGTTGGGTCTTGGGGCCTTCGGGCGCGCGGCCGAGGCCGATGGGGTAGGTCCGCAGGGCTTCTCCGTTGCGGAAGACGGTGAGAATGCGTTGGGCCTTGTCGATCTCGATTCGGTCGATCTGTTCGGTGAGCGGCGGCAGCGGCGCGGGCGGCGGTGGCGGCGTGGCGTAGCGCTGCCAGAGGATCACGCCGCCGGCGATGAGCGCGGCCAGCGCCGCCGCCCGCAGCGCGAGCCGGATCATTGCAGGTCGGAGAAGGCGTCTTGCAGGCGCGAGACGGCCTCTTCCACGCGGGCGGCTTGCGTGCCGATGTTGAAGCGCAGGAAGGTTTCGCCGCCGGTGCCGAAGCCGCCCACGGAGGGCACGAGGCGGGCGTCGTCATGGACGCGGGCGAGCACGTCTTTCATCGACAGGCCGGTCCCCGCGAAATCGACCCATGCGAGGTAGGTGGATTGCATCGGCATGGGCACGGCGCCAGGGATCTGGGCCACGCCATCGTTGAAGGCCTTGGCGTTGCCGTGGATGTAGGTGACCAGTTCGTCGACCCACTCGGCCCCGCGGGGCGTGTAGGCGGCGGCGGTGAGCTCTACGCCCAGCAGGTTGGGCTGGGTCTGGTGGACCACCAGCGCGTGGCGGAAACTCTTGCGTTTCTCCGCCTCGGGGATGGTCACGGTGGCCTGGCGGGCACCGGCGATGTTGAAGGTTTTCGACGCGGCGGTGAGCACGATGGTGCGGTGCGCGGCCTCGGGCGCGGCGACCATGAAGGGGGTGTAGCCGTGGCCGGGGAAGGTGAGGTCGTGGTGGATCTCGTCGGAGATCATCAGCAGGTCGTGTTTTTCGCAGAGCGCGGCGAGCTGTTGCAGTTCCTCCGGGGTCCAGACGCGGCCTGCCGGGTTGTGGGGGGAGGAGATCAGCATGGCCTTTTCGCGGCCCGTGAGCCCCGCTTCGAGCGCGTCGAGATCCATGTGGTAGAGGCCATCGCGGATCACCAGCGGCGACTCGTGCACCACCCGGCCGGAGTTGCCGATCTTGTTGGCGAACTCGTGGTAGACCGGGGTGAAGATGATCACCTCGTCGCCCTTGTCGGTAAAGGTTTCCAGCAGCAGCGCGATGGCGTGGCCGAGGCCCAGTGTGCTGGTCATCCAGTCGGTGTCGACGGCCCAGCCGTGGCGGTGCTTCATCCACCACGCGGCGGCCTCGATCGCCTTGGCGTCGGAGGCGAAATAGCCGTAATTGGCCTTGTCCAGCAGGCCTTGCACGGCCTCCTGCAGCACGTCGGCGGCGGCGAAGTCCATGTCGGCCACCCACATCGCGATGCCATCCTCGGGGGAGACGCCGCCATAGGCCTCCATCCTGTCCCACTTGGATGCGTTGGTGCCGCGGCGGTCGATGGGGTCGTCGAAAGTCATGGGGCCTCCGGTTTCGGTCAGTCGCGGCAAGCTATCGCAATCGGGCCCGGGTGCAAGGGGCGTTGCGCCTCGCGCGGCCATCGCCTACATGAAGCTGCATGAAACGGCCTATTCTTATCCATCCCGACCCGCGCCTGAAGAAGGTGTGCGACCCTGTGGGCGACGTCTCGGACGAGATGCGCGCGCTGGCGGAGGACATGCTGGAAACCATGTATGACGCGCCGGGCATCGGGCTGGCCGCGCCGCAGGTGGGCGTGATGAGCCGCCTGCTGGTGATGGATTGCATCAAGGAAGAGAACGAGACGCCGCGGCCGATGGTGTTGATCAACCCCGAGATCGTGGCCAGTTCGGACGAGACCAACGTTTACGAGGAAGGCTGTCTTTCGATCCCCGAGCAATTCGCCGAGGTGACGCGGCCCAAGCTGGTCGACGTGCGCTGGATGGACCTTGAGGGGAACGAGCAGCAGGAGACGTTCGACGGGCTGTGGGCGACCTGTGTGCAGCATGAGATCGACCATCTGAACGGCAAGCTGTTCATCGATTACCTCGGGCCGATGAAGCGGCAGATGATCACCCGCCGGATGCAGAAGCTGAAGCGGGAAAAGGCGCGGGTGTGAGCGTCAGGCGGTGCCTGCCATGGCCTGACGGGCGGTTGCGGCGCAAGGCCGAGCCGGTGAAGGCGGTGACCGACGAGATCCGCGCCGTCTGGGACGACATGATCGACACGATGGAAGCGATGCCGGGCGTGGGGCTTGCCGCCACGCAGATCGGCGTGATGCTGCGGCTGGCGGTGGTGGACGCGTCGTCGGAACGGGGCAAGGCGGTGAGGATGGCCAACCCGGAGGTTCTGCACGCCAGTATCGAGCTGCGCGAGCATGAGGAGGCGAGCCCCAACCTGCCGGGGGTGTCGGCCAAGGTGAAGCGGCCCCGCGCGGTGACGGTGCGGTTCCTCAACGAGGCCGGCGAGGTGGAGGAGCGCGATTTTGTCGGGCTCTGGGCCACGTCGGTGCAGCACCAGATCGACCATCTGAACGGGCGGCTTTACTTTGACCGGCTGGGCAAGGTGAAGCGGGACATGCTGTTGCGGAAGGCGAAGAAGGCCGGGTAGGCGGGTGGTGGACAGAGGTGGGTTGGCACCCACCCTACGGCGAAGGAAAGGGAGTACCGATGCGCGTGGTTTTCATGGGAACGCCCGATTTCTCGGTGCCGGTGCTGGAGGCGCTGGTGGAGGCCGGGCACGAGGTGGTGGCGGTTTACTGTCAGCCGCCGCGCCCGGCGGGCCGTGGCAAGAAGGACCGCCCGACGCCGGTGCAGGCGCGTGCCGAGGCGCTGGGGCTGGAGGTACGGCACCCCGAGCGGCTGAAGGGCGAGGCGGAGCAGGCTGAGTTCGAGGCATTGAACGCGGATGTGGCGGTGGTGGTGGCCTATGGGCTGATCCTGCCGCAGGCGGTGCTGGATATGCCGGTGCATGGCTGTCTCAATATCCACGCGTCGCTTTTGCCGCGTTGGCGGGGGGCGGCGCCGATCCATCGGGCGATCATGGCGGGCGATGCCGAGACGGGCGTGTGCATCATGCAGATGGAGGCGGGGCTCGATACCGGGCCTGTGCTGTTGCGGCAGGCGACGCCGATCAGGGCGGAGGACACGACCGGCACGCTGCATGACCGGCTGTCGGCGATGGGCGCGGCGCTGATCGTCGAGGCGCTGGCAAAGCTGGGCGATCTGGTGCCGGAGGCGCAGCCCGAGGCGGGCGTGAGCTATGCCGACAAGATCGACAAGGCCGAGGCGCGGGTCGACTGGACAGCGCCCGCGGCGGAGGTCGATGGCAAGATCAGGGGGCTGTCGCCCTTTCCCGGCGCGTGGATCGAGGTGGACGGGCAGCGGATCAAGCTGCTGGCCTCGCGCGTGGCCGAGGGCGGGGGCGCGCCCGGCGAGGTGCTGGACGAGGCGCTGAGTGTGGCCTGTGGCGACGGCGCGGTGCAGGTTTTGCGCTTGCAGCGGGCGGGTCGGGGGCCGCAGGATGCAAGCGAGTTCCTGCGCGGCACGAAACTGCCCGCCGGGACGCGGCTTTAGAGGGGAGGCCTCATGTTTCTGCAGCTTTTCGGCACGGTCGTGATCGCGGGGATCGTGGGCTATGTCAGCGAGAAGTCGGGCTTTACGCGGAACGGCTATCTGCCGTCGATCATCATCTGCGTGGGCGGGGCGTTCCTGTTCTATTTCATCCGCATCATGTTTGGATTGCGGTTCGGCGCGCCGGGGGTGGATGCGATCATCTCGTCCATCGGTGCGCTGATCATCGTGCCGACGCATTGGCGCAAAGGCAGGTAAGGAGACTCAAGCCCCATGAACATCATCTTTCTCGTCATCATCGGCGCGGTCGCCGGGTATCTGGCGACGCGGATCATGCGGATCGAGGTCGGGCTCCTGCCCACCATCGGCATCGGCATCGCGGGGGCGCTGATCGGGGGGCTGGTGCTGCAGCTGGTGCTGGCGATGCTGGGGCTGCTGGCCGGGCTGATCGGCGCGGTGCTGGGGGCGCTGGTGCTGATCTGGCTGTACCGGACCTATTGGGTGGGGCGGAAGTAGGCCGGGCGCGCGCCTGCCGTTTCATCTTTCTGAAAATACTCAAAACGCTGCGCTTGCGTCTGGGCGGGGCGTTTTTGAGTATTTGGGGAAAGATGAAAGCCCGGGATCAGCCCTTGGCCGGTTTGAAGGGTTTCATGCCGGCGCGGGCCAGTTCGTCGGCGCGTTCGTTTTCCGGGTGGCCGGCATGGCCCTTGACCCATTCCCACGTGACCTTGTGGCGGGCCTGGGCCGCGTCGAGGCGTTGCCAGAGTTCGGCGTTTTTCACGGGCTTTTTCGCGGCGGTTTTCCAGCCGTTCTTCTTCCAGCCGAAGATCCAGCCGGTGACGCCGTTCTTCACGTAGGCGCTATCGGTGACGATGGTGATGGGGGAGGGGGATTTGAGCGCCTCGAGCGCGTGGATCGCGGCCAGCAGTTCCATGCGGTTGTTGGTGGTATCCGCCTCGCCGCCCTTGAGTTCGCGCTCTCTGACGACGGTGTCGCCATCCATCGCCTGGAGCAGAACGCCCCAGCCGCCCGGGCCGGGATTTCCGGAGCAGGCCCCGTCGGTATAGGCGAAAAGCTCAGCCATGGGCGGCGATCGTGATCCAGGGGTCGCGCGTGCCGGCGAGGCCCTTGTCGGTGCCGGTATGGCTGGAGAAGGGGGTGAAGCCCGCGTCGGTGAGGAGTGTGTGGAGGTCTTCGGCGGTGTAATAGGTGTAGTGCCGGCCGAGCGCGTCGCGATGGGCGCCTTCGCCGGTTTTCATGCCGATATGGAAAAGCCCGCCGGGTTTGAGCGCGCGGCGCAGGGCGGCGAGGTGGCGGGGCATGTCGGCGCGCGGGGCGTGGAGGAGGGAGAAATGCGCCCAGATGCCGTCATAGGCGTCGGTTTCGGTGATGTCGTCGAAGCTGGCCACGCGGGCGGTGACGCCGGCGATGTGGCTGGCAAGCTCGACCATTTCCGGCGAGGCGTCGGTGGCGGTGACCGTGAGGCCCGCCTCGGCCATCTGCGCGGCGGCCCAGCCCGGCCCGCAGCCGAGGTCGAGCGCGTGGGCCCCCGAGGGCAGGGCCGCGATGAAGGCGGTGAGTTGTGGGTCGTCGGCGTGGTCTTCCATGGTGCGGACGTAGTCGTCGCGCCTTGCGGCGTAGACGTCGAGGGTCTGTTTGTCGGCTGTCATGAGAAGATCACTCCGATCGCGAGGCAGGTGACGACGACGATGGTGAGCAGGAGGCGCAGTTGCATCCACCACTCGGGCGCCGCGCCCAGCCGCCAGAAATACCGGTCGATGGCGAGGATGGCGATGAACCCGGCGATGAGCGAGAGCCCCGCCGAGGTGACGCCGCCGCCGGTGGTGAAGAAGGCCCAGAGCGCCGGCAGGACCGACAGGATATAGCCAGTGGTGGCGCGGGCGCCGTCGAGGCGCGTGGCGAACCCCCAGAGCACGCCGGACATGAAGGCGAGGATGACCGCGCCGTAGAACAGCATGACATAGGCCCCGGCGAAGCGGGGGCCGAGCGTGCGCGCGCCCCATTCGGCCAGCCCCGGCTGGAGCACGGTGAGCACGCTCCAGACGAAGGGGATGAGGCCGGCGAAGCCGAGCAGGAGAGGGGCGCGGGGAATGTCGGTCAAGGGGGTATCCGGGCCGTGGCTTGGTGGGTCGGGTGTAGAGCCGGGCCCGGTCAGGTTCAAGGGGCGGGTTCGGGCGTCAGGCGCGTTCGAGGGCGAGGCGGCCGGCGAGGGCTGCGAAGATGGCCGCGAAGCCGCGGCTGAGCCAGCGCATGATGCGTTCGGAGGCGAGGAGCCGGTCGCGGGCTGCTGCCGCGAAGAAGCCGTAGAGCAGGAAGACCGCCAGCGTGAGGGCCATGAAGACGGCGCCGAGGCCCAGCATCTCGACCGTGGCGCTGGCCGGGTTGCCCGAGAGGAAGGGCGGCAGGAGCGCGAGGAAGAAGATCGAAAGCTTGGGGTTGAGGATGTTGATGAGCGCGCCACGGCGGGCGACGGTCAGGCCGGGTTCGGCGTTGGCGTCGGGGCGGACGGAGAGGGCGCCGTCGGATTTCAGCGCAGACCAGGCGAGGTAGAGCAGGTAGGCGACGCCCGCGAATTTCACCAGTTGGAAGAGGAGGGCCGAGGCATGGAGGACGGCGGCGAGGCCGAGTGTCGCGGCAAGGATATGCGGGACGATGCCCAGCGTGCAGCCGAGGGCGGCGAAGGCAGAGGCGCGGCGGCCCTGGCCGAGGCCGATGGCCAGCGTGTAGATGGCGCCGGTGCCGGGGGCGATGACGACGACGAGGGCGGTGATGAGGAACTGGAGGGTCATGGGCGGGTCTCGCGGCTTGGGTTGGCGAGACCTTAGGCGGGGGAGTGGCCCCGGATCAAGTGCGGGGTGCGTGGGTTGAGAAGGGGCGTTCCCGGGGCTGTGAGGGGGCACCGGAATTTGCTAAAATTCCGGGCCCGGAAAATGCGTATTTTCCGGGGCGTTTTCCGCGCGGAAAACGGCGTTGCGCGGGGATCACGCGGGTTCGCGGAGGACGCGGGGGACCTTGAACTCGACGTTTTCCTGCGCGGTTTCGACCTGTTGCGTGGTCACGTCGTAGCGGGCGCGGAAGGCGTCGATCACCTCGTCCACGAGCACCTCCGGAGCGGAGGCGCCGGCGGTGATGCCGATGGAGGTGATGCCCTCCAATGCGCGCCAGTCGATGTCGGCGGCGCGCTGGACGAGCTGGGAATAGGTGCAGCCCGCGCGGGCGCCGACCTCGACCAGACGGCGGGAGTTGGAGGAGTTGGGCGCGCCCACCACCAGCATCGCGTCGGCCTGTGCCGCCATGGCCTTGACCGCCTCCTGCCGGTTGGTGGTGGCATAGCAGATGTCTTCCTTGTGCGGGCCCTTGATCGCGGGGAAGCGGGTGTTGAGGGCGGCCACGATATCGGTGGTGTCGTCAACCGAGAGGGTGGTCTGGGTGACGAAGGCCAGTTTCTCGGGGTCGCGGACGGTGACATGGGCCACGTCGTCCACGGTTTCCACCAGCAGCACGTCGCCCGAGGGCAGCTGACCCATGGTGCCGATCGTCTCGGGGTGGCCGGCGTGGCCGATCATGATGATCTGGAGGCCGTTGGCGGCGTGGCGCTCGGCCTCGATATGGACCTTGGAGACCAGCGGGCAGGTGGCGTCGACATAGATCATCTCGCGGCGGGCGGCCTCGGTCGGGACGGCCTTGGGCACGCCGTGGGCCGAGAAGATGACGGGCCGGTCATCGGGACAGTCTTCGAGTTCCTCGACGAAGACCGCGCCCTTGGCGCGCAGGTCGTCGACCACGTATTTGTTGTGCACGATCTCGTGGCGCACGTAGACCGGGGCGCCCCATTTCTGCAGCGCCATCTCGACGATCTTGATCGCCCGGTCGACGCCGGCGCAGAAACCGCGCGGGGCGGCGAGGTAGAGGGTGAGGGGCGGTTTGGTCATCGGGCCTCCTGAAGCGTGGGCCAGAGGTAAGGCCTGTGACCGCCGGCGTCCAGAGGGCGTGTCGGCCCGCCCCGGATGCGGAGGTCCGGGTCGGGCCGCGTCATCAGGTCACGGTCGTTCAGCTTTCGTGGGCGTCAGCCGTTTCACGCTCGGTGTTCTGGTTCTGGTTGTCGCGCGGGGGGCGTCCGATCACGTCCTTGAGGTCCTCCAGCTCGATGAAGTTGTCGGCCTGGCGGCGCAGGTCGTCGGAAATCATCGGCGGCTGGCTGCGGATGGTCGACACGACCGACACGCGCACGCCCTGACGTTGCAGGCTTTCGACCAGCGGACGGAAATCGCCGTCGCCGGAGAAGAGCACGATATGGTCCACGCGCGGGGCGAGTTCCATGGCATCGACCGCAAGCTCGATATCCATGTTCCCCTTGACCTTCCGGCGGCCTTGGCTGTCGGTGTATTCCTTGGCCGGCTTGGTAACCATGGAAAAGCCGTTGTAGTTCAGCCAGTCGACCAGCGGGCGGATCGGCGAATACTCGTCATTCTCGAGAAGGGCGGTGTAATAAAACGCCCTCAGAAGCTTGCCCCGGCGCATGAATTCCGCGCGAAGCAGCTTGTAGTCGATGTCGAAGCCAAGGGATTTGGCCGCCGCATACAGATTGGAACCATCGATGAACAGCGCAAGCCGTTCGTCCTTGTAAAACATCGAAATGTCCTTTCAAATGTAAAGCCCGGTCCGGTTTGGAGTGGTGTGAGTGGTGGTATTTCATTCCCGGAGTGGGCTGGCCAAGAAGGATAGGAATTGTTCCGGGGATGCACAAGGGCGTTTCATGAGGGTTAAATTCAACTTTGAGCGGTAAACCGGGCAAGGCGTTGTGTCAAAAGATCAATTTTATCTGATCGCGCTCGGCGCGAACCTGCCGTCGGCGGAGGGCCCGCCGGAAGTGACGTTGCGTTCCGCGCTGGAAGCGCTGGCGAAGGCGGGGGCGCGCGAGGTGGTGGCGAGCCGGTTGTTCGCGACGCCCTGTTTTCCCGCCGGGGCGGGGCCGGATTACGTGAACGCCGCCGCTCGGTTGTGTTTCGATGGCGGGGCGGAGGCGTTTCTGGCGCTTCTGCACCGGATCGAGGCGGCGTTCGGGCGGGAACGGGAGCAGCGCTGGGGGCAGCGGGTGCTGGACCTCGACCTGATCGCGGCGGGGGATGACGTGCTGCCGGACGAGGCGGGCTACCGGGCGTGGCTGGATCTGCCGCTGGAGGAGCAGAAGCGGCGGGCGCCCGACCGTCTGATCCTGCCGCATCCGCGATTGCAGGACCGGCCCTTCGTGCTGGTGCCGCTGGCGGAGGTGGCGCCGGAATGGCGCCACCCCGTGCGGGGGCGGACGGTCAGGGAGATGGCGGAGGCCCTGCCGGGGGCGGCGCGGGACGAGGTCGTGCCGCTCTGAGCCGTCAGTGGGCGGGGCGGCCCGTGGGGATCAGTGCCCAGTACTGGCCCGAGTAGTTGGCGCAGGGTGTGAGATGGGTGAAATTGTCGAGCCCGCCGCCATTGTAGACGTCGAGGCACATGTTGGGCCCGCGGAAATCGGTGGTCAGCCGGTAGCGGTTGTTGTCGGGCCGGATCGTCCAGAACTGGCCCGAGTAGTTTCCGCAGGGCACGAGGTGGGTCATGTTGTCCTGCGCGCCGCCATTGACCACGTCGAGGCACATGTCGCGGCCGCGGAACTCGGTCGTCAGGCGGTAGCGGTTGGCGCCGGCCGGTTCGAGCCGCCAGAACTGGCCCGAGTAATTGCCGGCAGGCGCGAGGTGGCTGAAGTTGTTCATGGCGCCGCCATTGGCGATGTCGAGCTGCATGTTCGGGCCGCGGAAATCGGTGGAGAGCTTGTAGAAGACCGTGGTGTCGAAGGCCGAGGCGGGCGCGGCGAGGGCCAGCAGCGCGACGGCGGCGAGGGCGGAAACGAGGCGGGGCATGAGGAAGGCGAACATTGGAAAATCTCCGGTAAATGGCGGACGGTCCGAAATGGCGTGGCGCCGCCCGCAGCATGGTTAGGCGGTGCCCCGGATAAATCAATCTTTCTTGTGCAAATGCAGGCCGGAACCGGGCGGCGAGGGCCAAATATCTCCTTGTAACTCGGGCGGAGAGGATTTAGATAAGGCACTTCCATATTTATATGCCACCCCTCTGGAGGTCTCATGGCCCGCGTGACAACCGAAGATTGCGTCGACAAGGTTCCCAACCGATTCGACCTGGTCCTGCTCGCCGCCCACCGGGCGCGCGAAGTTTCCGCCGGATCGCCGATCACCGTGGACCGCGACAACGACAAGAACCCGGTTGTCGCCCTGCGCGAGATCGCCGAGGAGACGCAGTCGGCCGACGAGCTGCGCGAGCGTCTGATCGAATCGAACCAGTCGCAGATCGAGGTGGACGAGCCGGAAGACGATTCCATGGCGCTTCTGATGGGTGGCGGCGAGCCGGACAAGCCGGCCGAGGACGACATGTCGGAAGAAAACCTGCTGCGGGCGCTGATGGAGGCGCAGGGGCAGGGCTGACCTGTCCCCCGCTAGGGGATTTCGCACGGCATGATCGCGGCACAAGACCTTATTGAGCTTGTCCGCACCTATAACCCGCGAACCGACGAAAAGCTGATCACCGCGGCCTTTGATTTCGGCCGCGAGATGCACGAGGGGCAGTTTCGTCACTCGGGCGAGCCCTATTTCACGCATCCCGCCGCCGTCGCCGCCATTCTGGCCGAGCAGCGGCTGGACGATGCGACGATCATCACCGCCCTTTTGCATGACACGATCGAGGACACGCGCGCCTCCTACAAGATCGTGTCCGAGAAGTTCGGGCCGGAGGTCGCCGATCTGGTTGATGGCGTGACCAAGCTGACCAACCTGCAGCTGTCCAGCACCGAGACCCAACAGGCCGAGAATTTCCGCAAGCTGTTCATGGCGATGTCGAAGGACATGCGCGTGATCTTGGTGAAGCTCGCCGACCGGCTGCACAACATGCGCACGATCAAGGCGATGCGGCCCGAGAAACAGCTCAAGAAGGCGCGCGAGACGATGGATATTTTCGCGCCGCTGGCGGGCCGGATGGGCATGCAGTGGATGCGCGAGGAGCTGGAGGATCTGGCGTTCCGGGTGATCAATCCGGATGCGCGTGCCTCGATCATCCGGCGTTTCATCACGCTGCAGAAGGAAGCCGGCGACGTGATCGAGCGGATCACCTCGGACATGCGGCACGAGCTGGACAAGGCGGGGATCGAGGCGGATGTGCTGGGCCGCGCCAAGAAGCCCTATTCGATCTGGCGCAAGATGCAGGAAAAGGAGATGGGCTTTTCCCGCCTGTCGGACATTTACGGGTTCCGCATCATCACCGCGTCGGAGGAGGATTGCTATCGCGTGCTGGGCGCGATCCACCAGCGGTGGCGGGCCGTGCCGGGGCGGTTCAAGGATTACATCAGCCAGCCCAAGTCGAACGGGTACCGCTCGATCCACACCACGGTGTCGGGGCGCGACGGCAAGCGGGTCGAGGTGCAGATCAGGACGCGCCAGATGCATGACGTGGCCGAGACCGGGGTGGCGGCGCATTGGTCGTACCGGGATGGGGTGCGGTCCGAAAACCCCTTTGCCGTCGACCCGGCCAAGTGGATTTCCAGCCTGACCGAGCAGTTCGATTCGGAAGAGGATCACGAGGATTTCCTCGAGGCCGTGAAGCTGGAGATGTATTCGGACAAAGTGTTCTGCTTTACGCCCAAGGGGGATGTTGTGAAGCTGCCCCGTGGGGCGACGCCGATCGATTTCGCCTATGCCATCCACACCCGGATCGGCCATGCCTGCGTGGGGGCCAAGATCGACGGGATGCGGGTGCCGCTGTGGACCCGGATCAAGAATGGCCAGTCGGTCGAGGTGATCACCGCCGACGGGCAAACGCCGCAGGCGACGTGGCTGGATATTGCCACCACCGGCAAGGCGCGGGCCGCCATCCGCAGGGCGCTGCGGGAGCTGGACCGGGGCCGGTATATCAAGCTGGGCCGGGAACTGGCGCGGTCGGCCTTCGAGCATGTGCGCAAGCGGGCCACGGAAAAGGCGCTGAGCGCCGCCGCCAAGACGCTTCGGCTGAAGAACGCCGACGAGGTTCTGGCCCGGCTGGGCAGTGCCGAGCTGACCGCGCAGCAGGTGCTGCACGCGGTCTATCCCGACATCGCGCCGGACGAGACCAACGTGGTCGGCCGCGACCGCGCGGTGATCGGGCTGGGCCGGAACCAGAGCTTTGACCGCGCCCGCTGTTGCCAGCCCCTGCCGGGCGAGCGTATCGTGGGCATAACCTATCGCGGCAAGGGTGTCGTGGTGCATACCATCGACTGCGAGGCGCTGTCGGCCTTCGACGACCAGCCCGGCCGCTGGCTCGACCTGCACTGGCATGCCGGCAAGCATCCTGCCGAGTACGAGGTGACGCTCGATATCACGCTGAGCAATGACGCAGGCGTGCTGGGACGTATTTGCACATTGATCGGAGAGCAGAAGGCAAATATCTCCGACCTGACATTCGTCGACCGCAAACCGGACTTTTACCGCCTGCTGATCGATGTCGAGCTGCGCGATGCCGAGCATCTTCACAGCGTGATCTCGGCACTGGATGCGGAAAGCGACGTGGCCGCGATAGAGCGATTCCGCGATCCGGGCCGGGCCGGTGGCGGGGAGAACAAGTGAACCGGGGAGCCGCGCAAGGTGGTTTTCAAGCGCCGAGACAGACGAGCATGGTGGAAGATCGTTTATGAAACGGTCTGGCCGAAGGGCGGCTGGAAACGTGCGTTCTATTACATCAAGCACCGGGTGCGACGCCTGCCCGATCCGCCACACCGGATCGCGCGGGGGATATTCGCCGGGATCTTCGTGACCTTCAGCCCGTTCTTTGGGTTGCATTTCTTTGCCGCCGCCGCCGTGGCGCTGATCATCCGGGGCAATATCATCGCCTCGCTGCTGTCGACCTTCGTTGGCAACCCGCTGACCTTTGTGCCGATCGGGGCGATTTCGTTCCAGACGGGCAACTTTCTGTTGGGCCGCACCTTCGATCACGAGACCGGGGCGCACCGGTCGCTGGGCGGCAAGTTTGTCGATGCGTGGAAGGACCTGAAGGACAATTTTTTTACCCTGTTCGGGGACGGGAAGGCCGATTGGCACAACCTTTACGTCTTTTATGACGAGGTGTTCTTTCCCTACATGATCGGCGGAATCATCCCGGGCCTGATCTGCGGGATGATCGGCTATTACGTCAGCCTTCCGGTGATCCAGGCCTATCAGAAGGGCCGCAAGGGACGGATCAAGGACAAGTTGCTGGCGCTGAAAGAAAAAGCCTCCGGCAAGGCTGACGCCAAGCAGAATCGGGATTAGGGTGGCTTCGTACCCCGGTGGAAACGGGTTGGAACAGGAGGGCGGCATGACGTCTGCGGGAAACCTGCGCCTTGGCGTGAACATTGACCACGTGGCGACCGTGCGGAACGCGCGCGGCGGGGATTACCCCGACCCGGTGCGCGCCGCGAAGCTGGCCGAGGAGGCGGGCGCCGATGGCATCACCGCGCATCTGCGGGAAGACCGGCGGCATATCTCGGACGGCGATATCGACGGGCTGGTGGCGGCGTTGAGCGTACCGCTCAATTTCGAGATGGCGGCGACGGAGGAGATGCAGAAGATCGCCCTGCGGCACAAGCCGCACGCGGTGTGCATCGTGCCGGAAAAGCGCGAGGAGAAGACCACCGAGGGCGGGCTGGAAGTGGCGCGCGAGGAGAACCGGCTGGCGCATTTCATCGCGCCGCTGAAGGAGGCCGGTTGCCGGGTGTCGATCTTTATCGCCGCCGACAAGCGCCAGATCGAGGCCGCGCACCGGATCGGGGCGCAAGTGATCGAGCTGCATACCGGGGCCTATTGCGACGCCCATGCGGAGGGCCGCATCGAGGATCGCGACCGGGAGCTGGCTGGGCTGCGCGAGATGTCGGCCTATGCCCATTCGCTGGGGCTGGAGGTGCATGCGGGCCACGGGCTGACCTATGACACGGTGCGGCCGGTGGCGGCGTTTCCCGAGGTGATGGAGCTCAATATCGGGCATTTCATCATCGGCGAGGCGATTTTCCGCGGGCTGCAACCGGCCATCGCCGAGATGCGGCGGCTGATGGACGAGGCGCGCGGCGAAGAGGCAAGGTCGGCGGGATGAGCTCGGCCAGCCTGATCCGTTATGCGCTGGTGTTCCTCGCGGTCGCTGCTGGCGTGGCGCTGCTGGTGGGGTTCCTGAACGCGCAGGTCGATTCGGCGCTGGGCTCCTCGGCACAGCTGATGGTGCCGGCGATGATCGCGGCAGTGATCGAGGGCCAGCAATTCGCCCGCCGGGAAAAGCGCAAGCCCAAGGGGGCCGAGGCGTGGAGCTTTGCATGGATCGCGACGGTGCTTGCGGTGGTGCTGAACGTGGCGCTGGCCTATGGCGCGGGGCGGTGGCTGCCGGAATTCGGCAAGCTGGCGGTGGCGGTGCCGGGGTCGCAGCAATTCATGATCCTGTTGGGGCTGTATGCCGGCGGTTACCTGATCTGCAACCGGTTCTTCGTGGGGCTCGCGGCGGGCAACCAGGTGAGCCTGATGCGCGGGCGGGGGGAGATCGAATGAAGATCGCGATGAAAGTGGTGGCCGTCTGCCTTGGCCTGATGGCCGGGGCGCCGGCGGTGGCGCAGGAGGCGGTGCGGTGCGAGTGGCCCGCTCGGGCCGACAACATCGCCGAGCCGTGGGAGGAGAACACCCGCAGCTTTGCCAATGGCGGCGTGCGGCTGGCACTGCTGGATACGGTCGAGCCGGCGGGCGGGCCGTTCCATATCCTCGTGCTGTCGCCGCCCTATGACGAGCTTGGCGCGCGCCAGTGCCGGACGGTCGGGCTGAACGGCATGGGGTTCGGCGGGGCCGATTTCGGCAGCCTCGAGGCGGCCTATGATCCGGCGGTGGGGCTGATCTTTACCATGGCGGTGAAGATTTATGCCGAGGCGGATTTCCAGCCGCGCACCCTGCGCTTCACGCTGAACCAGTCGACCGGGGCCATCGGGGCGCGGCTTTTGCCATGATCCTTGGGATCGGCACCGACCTTGCCAATATCGAGCGGATTGCCGGGACGCTGGAGCGGTTTGGCGACCGGTTCCGCAACCGGGTGTTCACCGAGGTGGAACAGCGCAAGGCCGAGCGCCGGGCGGACACGCCGGGCACCTATGCCAAGCGCTGGGCGGCGAAGGAGGCCTGTTCCAAGGCGCTGGGCACGGGGCTGCGGATGGGGATCGCGTGGAAGGATATGGCCGTCAGCAACCTGCGCACCGGGCAGCCGGTGATGCAGGTGACCGGCTGGGCCGCCGAGCGGCTGGCGGAGATGACGCCGGAGGGGCACGAGGCGATCATCCATGTCACGCTGACCGACGATCACCCGTGGGCGCAGGCCTTTGTGGTGATCGAGGCGCGACCAATCGAAGGGGCCCCGAAGGCGTGACTTGACACTATCCCGCGTGGCGCCCATGAAACCCGCAACTACCCGGAAACCGAGGCGCGGAGACAGGCATGGCCGAAGAGGGCAAGAAATCGAGCTCGCTGTGGGAGACCGTCAAGACGGTGTTCTGGGCGCTGGTGATCGCGGGGATCTTCCGCACCATCTTTTTCCAGCCGTTCTGGATTCCCTCGGGGTCGATGAAGGATACGCTGTTGATCGGGGATTTCCTGTTCGTCAACAAGATGGCCTATGGCTATTCCTATGCCTCCTGCCCGTCGATCCGCATTCAGCGCATCGGCATCAATATCGACGCCAAGGATATCTGCGGCTTTCTTGACGGCGACAACACGCGGCTTTTCGGCGGCGAACCGGAGCGGGGCGACATCATCGTTTTCCGCCATCCGGTGAACGGCACCGATTTCATCAAGCGGGTCGTCGGTCTGCCGGGGGACCGGGTGCAGATGCGGGAGAGCGTGCTGTATATCAACGACGAGGCGGTCGGGCTGGAGGATGCGGGGGCGTTCACCGAGATCAAGGAGCGGCAGGGTCCGCTTCAGGTCACGCCGCGCTGTGAGAACGGGCCGGTGGGCATGGGCGCGGAGTGCCGCAAGTCGCGCCAGATCGAGACGCTGCCGGGCGGGCGGAGCCACAGCATCCTGAATATCTCGCGCCAGTCGCTGGATGATACCGGCGTGTTCACGGTGCCCGAGGGGCATTATTTCTTCATGGGCGACAACCGCGACAACTCGACCGACAGCCGGGTGCCGCTGGCGGCCGGTGGCGTGGGGTTCGTGCCTTATGAAAACCTGATCGGGCGCGCCGGGCGGGTGATGTTCTCGTCCGCCGGGCGGTCGATGCTGTTCTTCTGGACATGGCGCGGCGACAGGTTCTTCGAGAAGCTTGAATGAAGCTATCGGGCGAATTGAGGGCCTTCGAGGGCCGGCTGGGGCACAGGTTTGCCGAGCCGGAGCTTCTGGTGCGGGCGGTGACGCATTCGTCGATGTCCTCGCCCAACCGGGACGACAACCAGCGGCTGGAATTCCTCGGGGATCGGGTGCTGGGGCTGGTGATGGCACAGGCGCTGCTGGAACGGGATCTGGCGGCGCAGGAGGGGCAGCTTGCGCCGAGGTTCAACGCGCTGGTGCGCAAGGAAACCTGCGCGGATGTGGCAAGGCAGATCGACCTTGGCAAGGTGCTGAAGCTGGGCAGGTCGGAGATGATGTCGGGCGGGCGGCGCAAGCTGGCGCTGCTGGGCGACGCGATGGAGGCGGTGATCGCCGCCGTCTATCGCGATGCCGGGTTCGAGGCGGCGCGGGAGGTTGTGCTGCGGCTGTGGGGCCGGCGGATCGAGAGCGTCAAGGAGGACGCCCGCGACGCCAAGACCGCGTTGCAGGAATGGGCGCAGGCAAGGGGGCTGACGCCGCCGGATTATGTCGAGACGGCGCGGTCGGGGCCGGATCACGCGCCGCAATTCACCATCGAGGCGCGGCTGGCGGACGGGCAGGCCGAGAGCGCCACTGCCGGCTCGAAGCGGCAGGCGGAGCAGGCGGCGGCGACGGCGTTGCTGGCGCGGGTCGAGGCGGTGTAGAGGTTTTTGGGCGCGGAACACCGGGGGCCCCTGGGCCCCCCGCCGCGCATCGCCGGGCCGCCCCCCGGCACGGCGATTTGGTGAGGTAAGCGCAAGTCTCGAAGGATGGGAGTGTCTGGCAGGCATTAATTGCCAGTAACCCCCGTTGGTTCGCCGCACCGCGGCCCGGCGATGCGCGGCGTCCCGGGTCTCCCCGATTACAACCGCGTCAGGGCATCCTCCAGATAGCGCAGCCAGGTCTCCGGCGCGTGGTCGGAACGGGCCTGTATCTGGGCTGTCTGGGCGATGGCCTGTGCGGCGTCGGTGTCGGTGAAGAGGCCTTCGATCGCCTCGGCCATGGCGTCGGTGTCGCCGGGGGCGACGCGGCTGTAGATGGTGCCGTCGGCGAGGTATTCGGCCAGCCCGAGGCATTCGGTCGCCACGACAGGCACGCCCAGCAGCTTGGCCGCGACGAGGGTGATGTGGCCGCAGGCGGTCTGGTAGCTCAGGAGCGGCAGGGCGAGCCCGACGGAGCCTGTCGCAAGCCGCCACGTCTCGGGGGCGGGCAGGTTGAGGCGCAGCTCGACATTGTCGGGAAAGTCGATGCCGTGGATGCTGTAGGGCCGGGCGACGACGACGGCACGGCGGTCGGGCAGGCGGCGCATGGCGGCGGCAAGCAGGCGGTAATCGCGGGCCTCGCCGCCGATCGAGCAGAGATAGGGCGGCTCCGGCGTGTCGGCGGAGGGGGCCAGTTCCGGCGGGTCCATGGCCCATTTGAGCACGCGAATCCGGTCGGGCGGCAGGCCCAGTTCGCGGGCGTAGAGCTGTTTCTCGTGGGCGGAGAAGACGACGAATTCGTCGATGCCGCGCAGCCCGCGCAGATAGGCCCGGCGCCGGGATCCGTTCGGCAGGGCCGTGAAGTTGAAGGAAAACGCGATCTGCGGCACCGAGGGGCAGAGGCCTCGCCGGGCGAAATTGGTGAGCGCGGCCATGTTGGGCAGGTGGGAGATGAGGAGCGGTTGCCGCCCCGTCTTGCGGGCGCGGCGGGCGGCGAGGGCGGCGGCGGAGACCGCGCGCAGGCGGCGCAGGCGGGCGGGCCCGCCATAGGCCTGCGAGGTGAAGGTCGACCAGTCGAGCGCGGGATCGGGCATGTGGCCGGCCATGAACCGCCAGCCGGGCGCCATCAGGTCTGTGGTGTTGATGAGCGCGCGCGTCATCCCGGCCCGGCCTTTGGTTGCAAGCATCGTCGCCCGACGCTAGCCAAGTTTCACGCCGGGGGGAATAGCACGATCTCTGGCAAAGCGGGCCGGGATGGGCTAAGGCGCATCAATTGAGCCAAGGAAGAGAGAATGACCCAGCGCGCCGGTTTCATCGCCCTTATCGGGGAGCCCAATGCGGGCAAGTCCACGCTACTCAATCGCATGGTGGGGGCGAAGGTGAGTATCGTGACCCACAAGGTGCAGACCACCCGCGCCCGTATTCGCGGCGTGGCGATGGAGGGCGAGGCGCAGCTTGTCTTCGTCGACACGCCGGGCCTGTTCAAGCCGCGCCGGCGGCTGGACCGGGCAATGGTGGCCGCCGCGTGGGGCGGGGCGGCGGATGCCGACGTCGTGGTGCTGCTGGTCGAGGCGCATCGGGGAATCACCGAGGGGGTGGGTCATATCCTCGACGCGCTGGGCGAGGCCACCAAGGGCCGCAAGGTGGCGCTGGCGATCAACAAGATCGACCGGGTGAAATCGGAGGCGCTGCTGTCGCTGACGCAGGAATTGAACGCGCGGTTCCCGTTCGAGCGGACCTTTATGATCTCGGCCGAGAAGGGGCACGGGGTGCAGCACTTGCGGGAATGGCTGGCGGGCGAGGTGCCGGAAGGGCCGTGGCTTTACCCCGAGGACCAGATTGCCGATTTGCCGATGCGGATGATCGCCGCCGAGATGACGCGCGAGAAGCTGACCCTGCGGCTGCATCAGGAGCTGCCCTATCAGTTGACGGTGGAGACCGAGAGCTGGGAGGAGCGCAAGGACGGGTCGGCCCGGATCGACCAGATGGTTTACGTGGCGCGCGACGGGCATAAGGGCATCATCCTTGGCCACAAGGGCGAGACGATCAAGGCCGTGAGCCAAGCCGCGCGGGAGGAGTTGGAAGAGTTCCTCGGGCGGAAGGTGCATCTGTTCCTGCAGGTAAAGGTGCGGCCCGGCTGGCTGGACGAGGCGGAGCGGTATTCGGAGATGGGGCTGGAGTTCAAGGACGGCAAGGAGTGAAGGCCGCCGTGTGGCGAGTGGTGGGTTGCCACCCACCCTACGGGGTCTGGTCGCGTCCGCGGCGGGTGTCGTGACACGGCTGACCGCAGAATTCTGGGTGCAGGCCTATCTGGCACGGCTGCGGTTGCGGGATATTCCGGCCTTTGTCACCGCGCATGGCGATGACACGGCGGGCGCGGTTCTGGTGAAGCTCAACACGCTGGACGGGCAGGCACGGGCGTTTCAGCGCAGTTTCGACCTGATGAGCGGGGCGCGGACGTGGGTCGTTCTGGCCGAGGGCGAGGAGCGGGCGGTGGACGAGGCGATTGCCAAGCAGAGGGGGTTCGACCCCGACCTGTGGGTGATCGAGGTCGAGGATCGCGCGGGCCGGCACCTGCTGGACGAGCCGGGGTTGGCGGATTGAGCGGGTCAGCCCAGTTGCCGTGAGATCCACCAAGTGATGCCGCCGGGGCCCCGGACGCCGCCGCGGCGGTCGCCGTCGCCCTTTTCACTCAATGGCTGGACCACTTCGGCCCCCGCCGCGACGGCGCGGTCGAAGGCGGCGTCGGCATCGGCGAGGTAGAGGTGCAGGTGCGCCTCGGGCCCGCCCGCCATTTCACCCATCATCACCACGCTGTCGCCGATGCGTGTTTCGGCATGCATGATCCCGCCGCCGCCCTCGCGCTCAATGACCCGGAGGTCTTGGGCGGCGAAGACGGCAGCGCAGAAGTCGAGAACCGCGCGGGCATCCTCGACGAGGAGATAGGCGGAAACGTCGGGGTAGCCTGCGGGCTTGTGCATCGCGTCTATTCCACGGTGATGACCTTGCGGGCCAGCACCTTCTGGTTGCTGACGTCAAGGAAGCGCAATTCGTAGATGCCGGGATCGTCGGGCAGGGTCAGGCTGACCGGCGGGTCGCCGGCGATCTTGACCGCCTCGATCCATGTGAAGATGGCCTGATCGGCGCCGGCGAGGGTGATCCGCTGGTCGGCGCTGCTGGCCGAGACCGTCCAGCCCACGTCGATCGTGCTGCCGGGGGCGGCGGTGTCAGGCGCGGTGAGTTCCGCGCCGGAATTGAGCGCGGCGTCGGCGTCGAGCACCTCGACCGGTTGCCGGGCGAGCACGCGGCCGCCTTCGCGCAGGATGTAGCGGAGTTCGTACATGCCGGGGCTTTCCGGGGCGGTCATGTCACGCTCGGTCTTGTTGCCGATGGCGAAGTAGTTGGAGAAGTCGTCATCCGCGCTGCCCATGGGCGCGAGCGCCACGTAGTCGTTGCGGTCGACTGTGCCTGTCCACGAGACCTTGAGCGTGTCGGTGGCGCGCACCTCGGCGGGGCCGGAGATGGTGACCTCGGGTTCGGTGATCTCGATCGGCCGGGTGGCGAGCGTCCTGGTGCCTTCGCGCAGGATATAACGGATCTCGTAGAGGCCGGGGCTGGAGGGGGCCTGAAGCGCATTTTCGGTGTCACCGCGGACGGTGATGTATTTGCCGAACTCACCCTCGGCTGTGCCGGTTGGCACGATGGTGACATAGTCGTTGCCGTCAACCGCGCCGGTCCAGGAAACGGTGAACTTTCCACCGGCGAGAGCGGTGTCGGGGGCGGTGACCGTGACCTCGGGGGCAGTGATTTCGATGGGGGTGGTGGCGAGGGTCTTGTTGCCCTCGCGCAGGATGTAGCGGAGTTCGTACATGCCGGCGTCTGCCGGGGCCTGAAGCTGGCTCTCGGTCTTGTCGCGGACGGTGATGTAGTTGCCGAACTCGCCCTCGTCGATGCCTGTGGGGACGATGGTGATATAGTCGTTGCCGTCGACCGCCCCGGTCCACGAGACCGGGAACTTGGAGCCGGTGGTGGCGGTGTCCGGGCCGCTGACCGTGACCTCGGGCGTCGTGATTTCGATGGGGGTGGTGGCGAGGGTCTTGTTGCCCTCGCGCAGGATGTAGCGGATTTCGTACATGCCGGGCTCGGCGGGGGCCTGAAGCTGGCTCTCGGTCTTGCCGCGGACGGTGATGTAGTTGCCGAACTCGCCCTCGTCGGTGCCTGTGGGCACGATGGTGATATAGTCGTTGCCGTCGACCGCCCCGGTCCACGAGACCGGGAACTTGGAGCCGGTGGTGGCGGTTTCAGGACCGCTGACCGTGACCTCGGGCGCGGTGATCTCGATGGGGGTGGCGGCGAGGGTCTTGTTGCCTTCGCGCAGGATGTAGCGGATTTCGTACATGCCGGGCTCGGCGGGGGCCTGAAGCTGGCTCTCGGTCTTGTTGCGGACGACGATGTAGTTGCCGAACTCGCCCTCGTCGGTGCCTGTGGGGACGATGGTGACATAGTCGTTGCCATTGACCGCACCGGTCCAGGAGACCGGGAATTTCGAGCCGGTGGGGGCGGTTTCGGGGCCGCTGACGGTGACCTCGGGCGCGGTGATCTCGATCGGGGCGGAGGCCAGTGTCTTGTTGCCCTCGCGCAGGACGTAGCGGACCTCGTAGAGGCCGGTTTCGGCGGCCGCCTGAAGCTGGTTCTCGGTCTTGTCGCGGACGACGAAATAGTTGCCGAACTCGCCTTCCTTGGTGCCGGCGGGGACCACGGTGATGTAATCCTGACCGTTGACCGAGCCGGTCCAGCCGACGGTGAACTTGGAGCCGGCGAGGGTGGTTTCGGGCACGTTGAGCGTGACCTCGGGCGCAGTCACCTCGATGGGGCGGGTGGCGACGGTGCGCTTGTCGACGCTGAGCACGTAGCGCAGCTCGTACATCCCCGGATCGGACGGGGCGCCGAGCGTGCCTTCGGCCTTGTCGCGCACGGTGACGTAGCTGGCGGAGGCGCCGGTTTCGGCGCCTGTCGGCACGATGGTGACATAGTCGTTCGGGTTGATCGTGGGCGACCAGCCGGCGGTGAAATCCTCGCCCGTCAGCACCATGTCGGGGCCGGTCAGGACGACCTCGGGCTTGGTGATTTCAAGCGCGTCGGTACCGAGCACCTCTTCGCCGTCGGCGTGGATATAGCGGATGTCGTACATGCCCTGATCGGCGGGCACGGTGAAGTTGACGGTCTTGTCCTCGTTGACGCTCTGGGTTTCGCCATGCTCGGGCGCGGCGGTGCCGGTGGGGACGATGGTGAGGAAGTCGCCGGTTTCGGCGGTGGGGTCCCAGGTCACCTCGATGATCGAGCCGCCGATGGCGGTGCCGGGGCCGGTGACGGTGACCTCGGGCAGGGCGGGTTCCGGCTCGGGCTCGGGTTCGGGGGTGGTGTCGGCGACGGCGGTGCTGACGCTCGACATGGCGGCCTTGAGTTCCTCGGCGTTGGAGGCCTGAATATAGGTGCCGCCGGTTTCCTCGGCGATGCAGGAGAGGGAGGTGTCATCCTGATCGGCGCCGAGGCCGAAGCCGACGACATGGGCGGTGAAGCCGACGCCGCCCTGTTCGAGCGCGCGGGCCAGTTCGCAGGGGTCGCGTTCGCAGCTTTCGAGCCCGTCGGAGATGAGCACCACGGTGGCCGGCTGATCAGTGTAGGCGAGTTCGGTGGCGGCGCGTTCGACGGCATCGGTGAGGGGGGTCTTGCCGGTGGGGGTGATGCCGCCGACCTGTTCGAGGATGGCGGCGCGGGTCTGGGCGCCAGGCTGGACGAGGGTTTCGATGTCGCCGCAATCGCCGCGGCGGCGGTGGCCATAGGCCATCAGGCCGACCTCGCGCTCTTCGGTCCACTCGCCGAGGAGGGTGTCCATCACGTCGCGGGCGATCTCGATCTTGGCGGTGCCCTCGATCTGGCCCCACATGGAGTTGGAGCCGTCGAAGACGACCATCACGTTTTCCTGTGCCGTGGCGGCGGTGGCGGCACAGGTGAGGCCGGCGGCCAGAATGGCGTTCCTGTAAAATGATGACATGACTATCCCCCTCGAAATAAATCTGATTTCCGGGGAGATAAGCACATAACGCGAGTCGTTTCCATCTGCCTTGGCTTCCGTGGCGATCTGGTGTCCAATCGGGCGCGGAACAGGCAAGGTGCGGGCGCATGGAGTGGCGGGACCAAGGGATATTGCTTGCCAGCCGCGCGCATGGCGAAACCTCTGCAATCATTGAGGTTTTTACGCCCCAGAGGGGCCGGCACGCGGGGGTTGTAAGGGGTGGCGTGTCGCGGCGGATGGCGCCGGTGCTCCAGCCCGGTGCGCAGCTTGACCTGACGTGGCGGGCGCGGCTGGAGGATCATATCGGGACATTCGCGGTGGAGCCTGTACGCTCGAGGGCCGCGGCGTCGATGGGCGACCGGCTGGCTCTGGCGGGGCTGAACGCGGTGGTGAGCCTGTTGCTGTTCTGCCTGCCGGAGCGGGAGGCGCATGAGCGGCTTTACCGGAAGACAGAGGCGCTGCTGGACCTGCTGGGGCAGGGGGAGATCTGGCCGCTGGCCTATCTTCAATGGGAGATGGTGCTGCTGGACGATCTCGGGTTCGGCCTTGATTTGCAGGCCTGCGCGGTGATGGGGCCGCGGGCGAATGACCTGTCCTACATCTCGCCGCGGACGGGGCGGGCGGTGTCGAAGGCGGGGGCCGGCGAGTGGGCGGACAAGCTGTTGCCGTTGCCGCCTTGCATGATCGGCCACGGGCCCGCGCCCGACCGGGAGGTGGCCGAGGCGCTGGGGGTGACGGGGCATTTCCTGCAGAACCGGGTGGCGCCGGAGTTGGGGCACAAGCCGTTACCGGAGGCGCGGGCAAGGTTCGTGGAGAGGTTCAGGACCAGCGTAGCGAATCAGGGTTAACGGTCTGATTTTGCGAGGAAATGCCGGGTCGGTATCGCGTCGGTATAACGTCGGTATTTTGTCGGTGTTTTTGCGGTGGATGGGCCGGGTTAATGTGGCGGGCGGTGCGGTAGGGGGCGATATCTTGAAAAGATATCGGGACGAATTCTTTTGAAGAATTCGGCTGGCGGGGCGGTTTCATCGGAACCAGTGGTGAGGGGTCAGCGCAGCGCCAGCACCAGATCCACCAGCGAGCCGATGGAGCCGTGGTTGTCGCCCGCGCCGGTCTGGCCTAGGCGTTCCATGCCGATGCCGGCGGCATAGATGATGCGGGCCATTTCGGGGTTTCCGATGCCGGTTTCCGAGAGAAGGTCCTGAAGGGCCGCGAGGCGGGCCTCGTCGACGCGGGCCAGCGCGGCGCGGGCGCCGGCGTGGGTGGTGGCCCATGACCGCATGGCGGATTCCGTGGCGGAGCCGGTTTCGGGCGCGGCGATGGACTGGGCCAGCGCGCGGAGGCGCGGGACGGCGCCGGTTTCGCCGTCGAGCACAGCGGAGAGATCGGCCAAGGCGGATGTCTCCCAGCGCGACAGGATCCGGTCGTGGAAATCCGGCACGTCCTTGAAATGCCAGTAGAACGAGCCCTTGGTGGTCTTCATGTGGCGCGCCATGGGCTCGGCCTTGAGCGCCTCGGCCCCGGCGGCGGCCAGCCGTTTCGCCCCGGCGGCAAGCCAGTCGTCACGGGTGAGTCGCTTGGGGCGCTGCGCGATCATGGGGTTGGCATACGCCCGCGTATGCCATGGCGCAAGGGGCTCGGGCGTTGAGAAAACGCCTGTTGTGCAGGCAAGGGCGGGCAAGGGCCCGGCGGCACGGGGTGCGTCACAAAACTTTTGCCGAACCGTCGCAAATGCTTTGAGGTTTGCGCCTAGCACGTCCTTCAAATCCAGGGGGACATTCATTTGCTGGACATCAAGTCGCTGACCAAGGCTTTCGGTCGGAACACGGCGGTCGACGCCGTGTCCTTCACCGTGGAGAAACCCGCGATGATCGGCATCATCGGCCGGTCGGGGGCGGGCAAGTCGACCTTTCTGCGGATGCTGAACCGGCTGACCGACGCGACCGAGGGGCAGATCCTGTACGAGGGGCGCGACGTGACCGCGCTGAGGGGCGGCGAGAAGCGCGCGTGGCAGTCGGACTGTGCGATGATCTTTCAGCAGTTCAACCTCGTGCCGCGGATGGACGTGGTGTCGAACGTGCTGCACGGCACGCTGAACCGGCGCTCGACGCTGGCGACGATGTTCAACCTCTATCCCGAGGAGGACATTCACCGCGCCATCGACATTCTCGACCGGCTGGGCATTGCCGAGCACGCGCCGAAGCGGGCCGAGGCCCTGTCGGGCGGGCAGCAGCAGCGCGTGGCAATTGCCCGCGCGATCATGCAGCAGCCCAAGATCGTGCTGGCCGACGAGCCGATTGCCAGCCTCGATCCGATGAACGCGCAGCTTGTGATGGATGATTTGCGCCGCATTCACGAGGAAGACGGGCGCACCGTCATCGCCAACCTGCACACGCTCGATACCGCGCGTCGCTATTGCGACCGGGTGATCGGGATGCTGCACGGTCGGGTCGTGTTCGACGGCACGCCGGCGCAGCTGACGACCGGGGTCGCGCGCGACATCTATGGCGCCGACGGGAGTTTTTCCGAGGCCGCGACCTCTACGGATATCGCGGCGCTCGAACGAGAGTTTGCCTGAGTTTCATCTGCCCGCCGCAATGGTTGCGGGGGCCAACAACCCAATCGGAGGACCAAGATGAAAAGACTGTTTGCTGCCATTCTGGCGACCACTGCCCTGACCGTGCCCGCGGGCGCACAGGAAATCGAAGAGTTCCGCATCGGCATCCTTGGCGGCGAGAACGCCCAGGATCGCCTGAACTCGAACGAGTGCCTGCGGGAATATACCGAAGAGGCGCTTGGCGTGCCGGTCAAGCTGTTTGCGCCGGCCGACTATAACGGCGTGATCCAGGGCCTGCTGGGCGGCACGATCGACATGGCGTGGCTGGGCGCCAGCGGTTATGCCAAGACCTATCTGGAAAACCCCGACGCGGTGACGCCGGTGCTGGTGAAGGTGAACGTGGATGGCGGCTATGGCTATCACTCGATCGGGTTTGCCCGCAAGGACAGTGGGATCACCTCGCTGGAGGACCTGCAGGGCAAGGTGTTCGGTTTCGGTGACCCGAATTCGACCAGCGGCTACCTGATCCCGTCGATCGAGATTCCGCAGGAGACCGGCGCGACGATGGAGTCGGGCGATTACTTCGGCGAGGTGAAGTTCACCGGCGGTCATGAGCAGACCATCGTTGCGGTCAATAACGGCGATGTCGATGGCGGCGTGACATGGGCCGACGGCTTGGGCAACTGGGAAGACGGGTACAACTCGGGCGCGCTGCGCAAGGCGGTGGATGCCGGGCTGATCGACATGAACGATCTGGTGGAAATCTGGCGGTCGAAGCCCATTCCGGAAGGCCCGGTGGTGATCTCGAACGCGATGCCGGAAGAGGTCAAGGCGAGCATGACCGATCTGTGGGACAACCTGTCGGAGAAGGACGCGGATTGCTTCTATGGCGTGGCGGCGGGCGAGGCGAAGAGCTTCGATCCGATCACGCATGACGCGTATCTGTCGATCATCGAGGCACGCAAGTCGAAGTCGCAATAAGCGATTGATCCGGGGTGCGGGTCCCGCGTGGCGGCGCCCGCATCCGCATTGAGCGGCAGAGGGGCAGATGGCGGAACTGAGCGCAGACGGCACGGGGCGGAACGGCGAGATCCGCGAGGATTACATGGCGATGGTGCGCCGGAAGCGGGCGTATTCGGGCGTCCTGCTGATCGTGTTCGTGGCGCTGATGGTGTCGGGCTTCATGCTGGCCGACGCGCGCAATGCCGGCGGGTTCTGGGACGGGTGGCACAATGTGCTGGCCTTTCCGGCGCAGGTCTGGGGCGAGGCGTGGGAGAAGGCGGGCGAGCTGCCGGGGCATCTGCTGCATTTCCTGCCGGCGCTGATCGAGACGGTGAATATTGCCGCGGCGTCGACATTGCTGGGCGGGCTGGGGGCGATTGTCATTTCGCTGCTGGCGACGCGGGGGATGGCGCGGTGGCCACGGCTGATCCCTGTTTTCCGCCGGATGATGGATGTCATGCGGGCGGTGCCGGAGATCGTGATCGCGCTGGTGCTGATCTTTGTCCTCGGCGGCGGGCCGGTGCCGGCGATGATCGCGATTGCGTTTCACACGGTGGGGGCGCTGGGCAAGCTGTTCTCGGAAGTGAACGAGAATGCCTCGCTGAAGCCGGTCGAGGGGCTGCAATCGGTGGGCGCGAGCTGGTCGCAGCGGATGCTCTTGGGCGTGATGCCGCAAGTGGCGCCGAATTACCTGAGCTATGCGCTGCTGCGTTTCGAGATCAATATCCGGGCCTCGGCCATCCTTGGCTTCGTCGGCGCGGGCGGGATCGGGTACGAGTTGAAGAACGCCATGTCATGGGGACAGGGGCAGTTCGACGAGGCGGCGGCGATCTTTATCCTGCTGTTCCTGACGATCATGCTCTTCGACCAGATTTCATCGCATTACCGTGACCGGCTGACCCGGGGGAGGCCGCTATGAGTATGATCGCGGAGGGCGGGCCGTCGCTCAAGGATCAGGCGTCGAGCCTGTTCCGGCGCAAGCGGCTGCTGAATTTCGGGCTGCCGGCGGTGATTGTCGCCTATTTCGTCTATATCTTCTTCAGCTTCGACATTGCCGGGCTGGCGGAGCGGGCGAGCCTGAGCAATGCGCGCACGCTGGTGGCGGACAGCTATAGCTACAAGACGCATGTGACCTATGACGACCGGGCAAGCGCGTTCGAGTTCGCCATCGAGGGCGAGCGGAAGGGGACCTATCCGGAGGGCATGACGCCCGACTGGGTGACGCTGACCGAAACCGGGCTGGTGGCGGAGCTGGGGCAGGGCTATCGCGTGGTGTACGAGGGCGCGCGGGTGTTCTTTGACATTCCCGGCTATGGCACGCTCGAGGCGGAGCCGTCGCGGCGGGGGGTCGACATGGTCTTTCCGTCCGGTGACATGGAGGATCAGCCCGACTGGATCAACGCCTCGAAGAACCGGCTGGCGGTGACGACGGAGGCCGGGCGGCTGACGGTGACGCGGACGAAGGCGGAGCTGTTCAAGTACCAGTTCGGCTGGGAGCTGTTCTTTTTCACGCTGGAGAGCCCGTTTCACGGGAAGAGCTTTGGCGAGTTGGTGGCGCTGACGATGTCGGATGAGCGGCTGGTCGAGGGCACGTCGAACGCGGCCGCGATGTGGCATGATTTCTGGTACAACGCCATGTGGCGGCATGCGGAGGTGGCCTGGGCGATTTTCGAGACGGTGCTGATGGCGTTCCTCGGCACGTTCGGGGCGGCGCTGGTGGCGATGCCGCTGGCGTTTCTGGCGGCAAGGAACTTCACGCCCGTGCGTGCGCTGCTCTTCGGGATCCGGCGGGTGTTCGATTTCCTGCGGGGGGTGGATGCGCTGATCTGGACGATCGTTCTGGCGCGCGCCTTCGGGCCGGGGCCGATGACCGGGGCGCTGGCGATCTTGCTGACGGATACGGGCACGTTCGGCAAGCTGTTCTCGGAGACGCTGGAGAACGTGGACGACAAGCAGATCGAGGGCATCCAGTCGACCGGGGCCAAGCCGTTGCAACGCTATCGCTTCGGGGTGATCCCGCAGATCACGCCGGTTCTGCTGAGCCAGCTTCTCTATTACCTCGAGTCGAACACGCGGAGCGCCACGATCATCGGGGCGATCACCGGCGGGGGTATCGGGCTTTTGCTGACGCAGGCGATCATCACCCAGAAGGACTGGGAAGAGGTGAGCTATTACATCGTGCTGATCGTGCTTATGGTGATGGCGATGGATACGATATCCGGCTGGTTGCGCAAGCGGCTCATTACCTCGGACGACAGCGGGGTCTGAGGGCGCGGGACGCCTTCGGCGAGGATATTTGACCCAAGAAGAAGCGAGGGGGGTGCCCATGCCGGAGCTGGGTATGGAGCCGTTCGTGCATCCGGATTGCGAGATCGTGGATGCGGAGTTCGGGCGGTATTGCGAGGTTGGCCAAGGCGGTCGTGTGCAGCATTCGGTGTTCGGGGATTATTCCTATTGCGACCGGTATTGCGACATCGCCAATGCGGAGATCGGCAAGTTTGCCAATATCGCGAGCTTCGTGCGGCTGGGGGCGAGTGATCATCCGCTGGACCGGGCGAGCCTGCATCATTTCATGTATCGCTCGGCCAGCTACTGGCCGGACGCGGAGGATGACGCGGCGTGGTTCGAGGCGCGGAAGGCAAGGCGGGTTGTCGTGGGGCATGATACGTGGATCGGGCATAATGCGCAGGTGAAGCCGGAGGTGACGGTGGGCCATGGCGCCGTTGTGGCGGCCGGCGCCGTGGTGACGAAGGACGTGGCGCCTTTCATGATCGTGGCCGGGGTGCCGGCGGAACCCTTGCGCGAGCGGCTGCCGGGGGCGGTGGCCGAGCGGCTGATGGCGCTGGCGTGGTGGGACTGGGAGCATGACCGGCTGCGCGCGGCGCTGGAGGATTTCCGGGCGCTGAAGGCGGAGGCGTTTCTGGAGAAATACGGCGGATGAGGAAAGACGGGCGACCCCGGAGGGCCGCCCTTTTTGGTGCTGAAATTCTTCGCTTTAACGGGGCTCGGAGTAGGCGGGTTTTGCGACGGTTCGGTGGCAGGCGTGCAAAGCTTTCGTGACGGGCTCACTCGGCCGCCATGGCGAGACGGCCGGGGGATTGCAGGAAGCGGCGGGCGGCCTCGCCGGTCATGTGGGTGACGCGGCCGGCGACAAGCGTGGCCTCGACCTGTCGGGTGTCGGCGTTGACGATGGCGAGGTCGGCGCGCCGACCCTCGGCGATGGTGCCGCGATCGGCAAGGCGCATGATGCGGGCGGGGTTTTCCGAGATCAGCTTCCACGCCCGGGCGAGGGACAGGATGCCCTCGTCGGCCAGCCGGAAGGCGGCGGCGGCCATCGAGGGGTAATGGTAGTCGGAGACGAGCGCGTCGCATTTGCCGAGCGAGATCAGCTCGGTGGCGGAGACATGGCCGTTCTGCGAGCCGCCGCGCACCACGTTGGGGGCGCCCATGAGCACCGGGTCGCCCACCGCGCGGGCGAGCTTGGCCACGGCGCGGGTGAGGGGAAACTCGCAGATCTTGGCGCCGATCATCGAGTAGGTTTCGCGGGTTTCGGGGTGGCGGTCGTCATGGCTTCCGTAGCGGATGCCGAGCCGGTCGAAGGCGGCGGCCAGCGTGCAGAGGTAGCGGGGGACGGCGGGGCCCTGTTTCTTGGCTGTGTCGAGGGCGGCAAGGTAGGCGCCGCGCGTCTGGCCTATGGCGCGGGCCATCATGTCAAGCCGGCTGGCATCGGTATCGGCGAGCGCGAGGGTTTCGTCGAGGTGGTTGTTGAAGATGACATAGCCGATGCCGTGGGTCTCGATGGTGTTGAGCAGGCGCTCGGCTGTGTCGGTGGTGTGGGTTTCGCAACGGATCTGGACGCGCAGGTCGGTCTGCATCCGGGGGCGGTAGGTGTCGAGGGCCTTCAGGAAGGTCTCGGCGAAAGCGGGGCCGCGGTGGCCGCCTTCCCATGACCAGCTTTGCGCCAGCCACGCGGTTGTCAGCCCGTTGGCGGCGGCGTCGCGGTCGGTGGACAGGAGCGCCTGTTCGGCGGGGAAGGGCGCCGAGGGGCGGGGCCGGAGGTGGCGTTCGAAGGCATCGCCATGCAGGTCGACGATGCCGGGGAGGATGAGGAAGCCCGAGAGGTCGACCTCGGGGAGGGGGCCGTCGGTGATGAGGCCGCCCTGCACCGCCACGGGGGCGGCGTGAAACTCGCCGTCGCGCAGGCTGGCTGCGCCGGTCAGGCGCATGGCGGGGGGGCTGGCGGACATGGGGCTGCTCTCATGCTCGGGTTTTCCGGGAGGGTAGCTGATTTGTTTATCGGTTTGGTGACAAGGGGATGGCGGGTGTTCACGGATCCGCGACCGTGAGGGTGACACGGTCGCCGGAGAACCATGTGCGGCCGTATTCGACCGGTTTGTCGTCGGCGTCGATGTTGAGGGAGATGGTGCGCAGGAGCGGCGCGCCTTCGCGGGTTTGCAGGTGGAGCGCCTGTGTGGGGGTGGCGAGCTTGGCGTTCAGCCGGGTCCAGGCGCGGGTGTAGTCGGGCAGGCCCTGTTCGGCGAGCGCGGCGGTGACGGAGCGGAGGCGGGTCAGCGCCTCGGGCAGGGCGGGGAAGCGGGCGGCGGGGAAGATGCTCTGGAAAAGCGCGACGGGCTGGCCGTCGGAGAGGGAGAGGCCTTCGTAGACGTGGACGGGGTCACCGGGGGAGAGGGCGAGGTGGCCCGCTTCGGTCGTGTCGGCGGCGCGGGTTTCCAAGGTGAGGATCTGCTTGGCCGGCAGGTGGCCCGCGGCGCGGAGGTTCTGGTGGAAGCGGACGCGCTTGCCGATGGGGTAGTCGGTGTGGCTCTGGGCGACGAAGACGCCGGCGCCGCGGCGGGGGTGGACGAGGCCGTCATCGGCGAGGGTGGCCAGCGCGCGGCGGATTGTGTGGCGGTTGACGCCGAAGCGTTTGGCCAGCGCGGCCTCGGTGGGCAGCTTGTCGCCGGGGGCGTAGCGGCGTTCGGTGATGTCGCGGCGGAGCGTGTCGTGGATGGATTTCCAGATCGGGGTGCGCTTGGCGGTGGTGGTGGCCATGTCACGAAACTTTCATCGGTCAATGTCTTGCCCGACTCGGGGTGTCGGTGTATGGATTTGTCTAGTTGTATAGTAAATTAGACAAGCTGGCAAGGTGTCTAGATGACCGCGAATGACGAGCGCAAGGCGTGGATGGGTCTTTTGGCCAAGGCCCCGGCGGCAGAGCTGGCAAGGCTTTGGGAGGCATTCGGGCCGGAGCCCGGGCATGAGTGGCTGCGGGCGCCGGAGGCGGGTGGCGTGATGGTGCGCGGCCGGGCCGGGGCGACGGGGGCGCCGTTCAACCTTGGCGAGATGACGGTGACGCGCTGTTCGCTGAAGCTGGAAAGTGGCGCGGTGGGCCATGCCTATGTGCAGGGGCGCGACAAGCGGCAGGCGCGGCAGGCGGCAATGGTGGATGCGCTGATGCAGACGGGTGAGGCGGCGCAGGTGCGTGCGGCGATACTGGAGCCGCTGGCCGACGCGCTGGAGACGGCAAGGGCCGCAAGGGCGGCGAAGGCGGCGGCGACGAAGGTGGATTTCTTTACCATGGTGCGGGGAGAGGATTGATGGATGCCTCGGTTCTGGAAGGCGGGTTCGGCGATGCGCCGGTAGAGGCGGCACGGGCGTTTCGCGCGGCGATGCGGGTGATGGCGCGGCCGGGGACGATCGAGGCGCTGGATGCGGCAAACCCGCCGGCGCCGGTCTCGGCCGCGGCGGGGACGTTGCTGTTGACGCTGTGTGACCACGAGACGGGGGTGTATTTGGCCGGGGCGTATGACACGGGCGAATTGCGGGAATGGCTGGCGTTTCATACCGGCGCGCCGGTTGTGGCGGCGGGTGAGGCGCAGTTTGCGCTGGGGGATTGGGCGGCGTTGATGCCGCTTTCGCAATATGCGGTGGGCACGCCGGAATATCCTGATCGCTCGGCCACGCTGATTGTCGAGATGGCGCGGCTGGAAGCGAACGGCACGGGCTTGCGCGGGCCGGGCATCCGGGAGCGGGCGGAGTTGAGCCTGCCGGATGCGGAGGTCATGCGGGACAATGCGGGGCAGTTTCCGCTGGGGGTGGATTTCTTTCTGACCTGCGGGGGCCGGGTGGCCGGTTTGCCGCGCTCGACCAAGCTGGAGGATGCGCCATGTACGTAGCGGTCAAGGGCGGGGAGCGGGCGATCGACAATGCCCATGCGTGGCTGGCCGACGAGCGGCGGGGCGACCGGGACGTGGCCGAGTTGTCGGTGGCGCAGATCCGGGAGCAGCTGGCGCTGGCGGTGAACCGGGTGATGGCGGAAGGGTCATTATATGACCCGGACCTTGCGGCGCTGGCGATCAAGCAGTCGCGGGGCGATCTGATCGAGGCGATTTTCCTGATCCGGGCGTACCGGACGACCTTGCCGCGTTTTGGCGCGTCAAAGCCTATCGAGACGGGCGAGATGGCCTGTGACCGGCGGGTGTCGGCGACGTTCAAGGATGTGCCGGGCGGGCAGGTTCTGGGGCCGACCTTCGATTACACGCATCGGTTGCTGGATTTCAAACTGGCCGCCGATGGCGAGGTGCCGGAGGCGGCCAAGGCCGAGGCGCAGGGGGCGGCGGTGCCGCATGTGACCGGGTTTCTGAACCGCGAGGGGCTGATTCAGGACGAGGCGGAGAGTGACGAGACCCCGCCCGATCTGACGCGGGAGCCGATGGAATTGCCGGCCGGGCGGCCGCTGAGGTTGCAGTCGCTGACGCGGGGGGACGAGGGGTTCGTGCTGGGCATGGCGTATTCGACCCAGCGGGGCTACGCGCGCAACCACGCGTTTGTGGGCGAATTGCGCATCGGGGCCGTGGCGGTGGAGATGGATATCCCCGAGCTGGGGTTCGCCATCGAGATCGGCGAGATCACGGTGACGGAATGCGAGACGGTGAACCAGTTCAAGGGCTCGAAGACCGAGCCGCCGCAGTTCACGCGGGGTTACGGGCTGGTATTCGGGCAGACCGAGCGGAAGGCGATTTCCATGGCGCTGGTCGACCGGGCGCTGCGCTGGAAGGAATTGGGCGAGGATGATGTGGGCGCGCCTGCGCAGGACGAGGAGTTTGTGCTGATGCATGCCGACAACATTCAGGCGACCGGGTTTCTGGAGCATATCAAGCTGCCGCATTACGTGGATTTCCAGAGCGAGCTGGAACTGGTGCGCAAGCTGCGGCGGGAGGTGGAGGCGGCGCGCTCGTCCGCCCCTGCGGGCGGCATTGCCCCGGGGGAGGCGGCGGAATGACGGTGGATGTCTGGCAGGTGGCGGGCCGAAGCCGGACCAGCGCCACAGGGCGGCGGGCCGGCTTCGGGTTTGGTTTTATTCCGCGGGGGTCTGATCGTCCGCGTCGTCGGCCGGTTTACGTCCAAAACCGGACATCGGGAACATGTCCATGAGCATCTTCCCGACCAGCGCCGCGCCGAAGATCACGATCAGCGCAACAATTACCATCGTCGTCATCTGTCCTCATCCCTCTCTTGATTTGAACATGGGGACACTCGCTAACCGGGAATGGCGGCGAGACCATGGCTGAAAGGGTCCATTTCATGACAAATGAAGCCGAAAATGTGACGGCCTATAATTTCGCCTATCTGGACGAGCAGACCAAGCGGATGATCCGCCGGGCGATCCTGAAAGGCTTGGCGATTCCGGGCTATCAGGTGCCGTTCGCGAGCCGGGAGATGCCGATGCCCTATGGCTGGGGCACGGGCGGCGTGCAGGTGAGTGCCGCGACGCTCTGCCCCGAGGATTGCCTGAAGGTGATCGACCAGGGGGCGGATGACACGACGAACGCGGTGTCGATCCGCAAGTTCTTTGAGACCACGGCCGGGGTGGCGACGACGGAGGAGACGGCGAAGGCCACGGTGATCCAGACGCGGCACCGGATTCCCGAGGAGAAGCTGGGCGAGGATCAGATCCTTGTCTACCAGGTGCCCATTCCCGAGCCGCTCAGGTTCCTGGAGCCGAGGGAAACGGAGACGCGGAAGATGCACAGCCTCGAGGAATACGGGCTGATGCATGTGAAGCTTTACGAGGATGTGGCGCAGCACGGGGCGATTGCGACGGCCTATGCCTATCCGGTGAAGGTGGAGGGACGGTATGTGATGGACCCGTCGCCCATTCCGAAATTCGACAATCCGAAGATGGAGATGGATGCGATCCAGCTTTTCGGGGCGGGGCGGGAGCAGCGGATTTACGCGCTGCCGCCGCATTCCAAGGTGGTGAGCCTCGATTTCGAGGATCACCCGTTCGAGCCGTCCAAGGCGGATCATGCCTGTGACATTTGCGGTGCCGAGGACAGCTACCTTGACGAGGTGATCACCGATGACGCGGGCGGGCGGATGTTCGTCTGTTCGGACACGGATTACTGCCGCGTGCGGCGGGAGGCCGGGCATGTGGGGGCGCAGGGCGCGCCGTACGAGGAGGGCGCGGCATGACACCGCTTTTGCAGGTTCAGGGTGTGTCGAAATTCTACGGACCCCGGATCGGGTGTAAGGATGTGAGTTTCGAGCTTTTCCCGGGCGAAGTGATGGGAATAGTCGGGGAGAGTGGATCGGGTAAATCCACGCTTCTGGGCTGCCTCGCCGGCCAGTTAGCTCCTGATGCCGGCGAGGTGTTGTTCGACACGCGGGGCGAGGGGTTGCGCGATACGCTGAGCATGTCCGAGCCGGAGCGGCGGATGCTGGGGCGGACGGATTGGGCCTTTGTGCATCAGAATGCGCGGGATGGCTTGCGGATGGGCGTGAGCGCCGGGGGCAATGTGGGCGAGCGGCTTATGGCCGTGGGCGCGCGGCATTACGGGCAGATAAGGGGGCAGGCCATTGACTGGCTGGGCCGGGTCGAGATTTCGGAGGATCGGGTGGATGACCGGCCCGGTGCGTTTTCGGGGGGTATGCAGCAGCGGTTGCAGATCGCGCGGAACCTCGTGACCGGGCCGCGGTTGGTGTTCATGGATGAACCCACGGGCGGTTTGGATGTTTCCGTGCAGGCGCGGTTGCTGGATTTGCTGCGTGGCTTGGTGCGGGAGATGGGGTTGAGCGCCATTATCGTCACTCATGACCTTGCCGTGGTGCGCTTGCTGGCGGATCGGCTGATGGTGATGAAAGGCGGGCATGTGGTCGAGGCCGGGCTGACCGATCAGGTGTTGGACGACCCGCAGCACGGGTATACGCAGTTGCTGGTATCCAGTGTTTTGCAGGTGTAGCCGATGATCGAGAGTTTCAGACCGGACGAGGCCGGGGGCCTTGCGCGCGAGGAGGGGATCGGGACCGATGCGGTCTGGATCGACCTGTTGGAGCCCACGCCGGAGGAATTGGTGCGGGTGGGCGAGGCCACGGGGGCCAGCCTGCCATCGAAGGAGGATATGGAGGAGATCGAGCTGTCGAGCCGGCTGTACCGGGACGGCGATGTCGACTTCCTGACGCTGGTGCTGCCGGCGTTGTCGGAGACCGAGAAGCACGAGGTGGCGCCGGTGACCTTCGTGATGTGCGAGGGGAAGCTGGTGACGATCCGCTATCACGAGCCGCGGCCCTTCCGGACCTATCCGATACGGGCGGCGCACAGCCCCTATGACACCGATTCCGCGCAGGAGGTGATGTTGGGCTTGCTGGACGAGAACATCGACCGGCTGGCGGATATTCTCGAGCTGACCGACGGACGGATCGAGGGGGTGTCGCGGGGCCTGTTCGGCAATGGCTTGGAGGTCGAGGTGGCCGACCGGCGCTCGGCGCTGGCGACGCTGGGGCAGGCGGGGGCGCTGGTGTCGGACGTGCGCAACAGCCTTGTGACGATCGAGCGGGCGCTGACATTCCTGAACCGCGAGGCGGCAGGGGACGGGAAGAAGCCGCCCCGCGCGCTGAAGGTGCTGGCGAGCGACGTGGCGTCGCTGGCCGAGCATGCGGGGTTTCTGACCCAGAAGCTGAGCCTGATCCTCGATACCTTTTTCGGGCTGACCACGATCGAGCAGAACGCGGTGACCAAGACGTTCTCGCTGGTCGCTGTGCTGTTCATGCCGCCGACGCTGATCGGGGCGGTGTTCGGGATGAATTTCGCGTGGATGCCGTGGATCGCCACGCCGTGGGGCTTTGCCGCCTCGGTGGGGGCGATGGTCGCGTCTTCGGTGCTGTCTTACCTCTATTTCCGCTGGAAGAACCTGTTATGACCCATGATCCCGTGATCGCGCTGAGCGATGTTTCGAAGGCTTTTGTTCTGCACAACCAAGGGGACGCGACCATCCCGGTGATGGCCGGGGCCGAGTTGAGCGTCGGCGCGGGGGAATGCGTGGCGCTGATCGGCGCGTCGGGGGCGGGGAAGTCGACCCTGATGCGGATGATCTATGGCAATTACCTTGCGGCTTCGGGGTCGATCATGGTGGCCGGGGTGGATGTGGCGAAGGCCGAGCCGCGGGAGATCCTGACGCTCCGGCGGCAGATGCTGGGCTATGTGAGCCAGTTCCTGCGGGTGGTGCCGAGGGTGCCGACGCGGGAGGTTGTGGCGGAGCCGCTGCTGATGACGGGGCATGGCCGGGACGAGGCGATGGCGCGGGCCGAGAGCCTTCTGACGCGGCTGAACATTCCGCAAGCCTTGTGGGATCTGAGCCCGACGACCTTTTCGGGGGGCGAGCAGCAAAGGGTGAATATTGCAAGGGGCTTTGCCCATACCTTTCCGGCGATGCTGCTGGACGAGCCGACCGCGAGCCTTGATGCCGAGAACCGCGATACGGTGCTGTCGCTGATCGAGGAGGCCAAGGCAAGGGGCGCGGCGATACTGGGCATTTTCCACGACGTGACGGCGCGGGAACGGGTCTGTGACCGGGAGGTCGATGTGTCGGGCTTCACTCCGGCTGCGGCATGAGCGCGGGCGCGCTGATTGGCGTTGTGGGGCCTTCGGGCGTGGGCAAGGACAGCGTGATGGAGGCGCTGGCGGTGGCCGAGCCGTCGATGGGCTTGGTGCGGCGGGTGATTACGAGGCCCGAGGATGCGGGCGGCGAGGATTTCGAAGGTGTGAGCGAGGCCGAGTTCGACCGGCGGCGCGAGGCCGGGGAATTCGTGCTGCACTGGCCGGCGCATGGCTTGTTTTATGGCGTGCCGGCGACGGTGCGGGGGCGGCTTGCCAAGGGTGAGACCTGTCTGGTGAACCTGTCGCGGGCGGTGCTGGGGCAGGCGGAGCGGGTGTTTGCCCGCTTCGTGACCCTTCACTTGACGGCGCCGGCGGAGGTGCTGGCGGCGCGGCTGGCGGCGCGGGGGCGGGAGGACGAGGCCGAGATCGCACGGCGGCTGTCGCGGCAGGGGTTTGCCCTGCCCGAGGGGTTGGGGCGCGTGATCGAGGTGGCCAATGACGGGCCGCTTGAGCGGACGGTCGAGACGGTGCTGGCGCGGCTTCAGGCGGGGAAGGTGTGACGTTGGATCAGGTGAAAGAAGCCATCCTCCCCTTCGCCCACGAGGCTGAGCCCGTCGAGGATGAAGGGTTCGGGGACAAGGCCGTCGAGCTGGTCGGAAAGCACCGCTTTCACCGGGTCGATGAGGTCCTTTGGAAGCTTGGACGAGAGGGTCATATGAAAGCGGAAAGCGTCCATCACGTAGGGGTAGCCCCAGCGGTCGAGCAAAGCCTCCTGCCGGTCGGTCAGCCCGGCGGCGCGGCGTTTGTCGCGTTCGGCATCGGAGAGCGGCGCGCGGAAGCTGTCGAGGGTTTCGACGGTCATTGCCGCCAGCCCCTCGAGCTTGGTCGCGTCGCCGCGCGGCACGAGGGCGAGGAAGCGGCCCATCGCGGCCAGTTCCAGCCCGTCGAGCGTGGCGGGCGGCATCTGGGTGCAGAGCCGGTCGAAGGCGGTGAAGAGCGCGTCTTCGGTCTGGTCGTGGGCCAGCCGGAAGGGCGGCTTGATGGTGGCGTGAAAGCCGTAGCGCCGGGGCGTTTCGGTGAGCTCGGACAGCGGCGCGGGCAGGCCGGGGAGGTCGGGCTGATCGGCGGGCTCGCCCCGGGCGATGTCCCATCCCAGCCACTGTGCCCCGAAGCGGGCGAGCCCGGCGTCGGAGGGGGTGTAATAGACCGCGTAGCGCCTGAATTCCATCGTTCCGCCTTTCCGTCATTCCCTGCCACCAAAGAGTATCGCTGACATGACACAGGAAACCGTTCTCGCCAATGCCGCCGTGGTTCTGCCGGGGGAAACCGTCACCGGGTCGGTCCGGTTCCGGGGGGAGGAAATCGTCGATATCGCGACCGGGGCCGGCGTGCCCGAAGGCGCGGTGGATTGCGGCGGCGACTACGTGGCGCCGGGGCTGGTGGAACTGCATACGGATAATCTGGAGCGGCATATCCAGCCGAGGCCGATGGTCGACTGGCCGCATGATGCCGCGATCCTTGCGCATGATGCCGAGCTTGCCGGGACGGGGATCACCACGGTGTTCGACGCGATGCGCGTGGGCTCTATCCCCAACGGGCAGGGGCGGTACCTGAAATATGCACGCCAGCTGGCGTCGGAATTGTGGGCGCTTCGGGCGGCGGATGCGCTGAAGATCAGCCATTTCCTGCACCTGCGGGCGGAGGTGTGTTCGGAGACGCTGGTCGAGGAGATGGCCGAGTTCGGCGCGGCCGACCGGGTGGGGCTGGTCAGCCTGATGGATCATACGCCGGGGCAGCGGCAGTTCCGGGATATCAGCAAGCTGGAAGATTACCTGAAGGGGAAGAAGGGGTTCTCGGATGCGGAGTTCGCCGAGCATGTGGCGTATCTGAAGGCGCTGAGGGAACGGTATGGCGATCGGCACGAGGCCGAGGCGGTAAAGGCGGCGGGGCGGTACGGGGCCGTTCTGGCAAGCCATGACGACACGACCGAGGCGCAGGTGGGGGTGTCGCATGGCTATGGCATAAGGCTGGCGGAGTTTCCCACGACGCGGGAGGCGGCGATGGCCTGTCACCAGAGTGGGATCGCCGTGATGATGGGGGCGCCGAACCTCATTCGCGGTGGCTCGCATTCCGGGAATGTGGCGGCGAGGGAGCTGGCCGAGGCGGGGCTCTTGGATATCCTGAGTTCGGATTACGTGCCGGCGGCGTTGTTGATGGCGGCGGTGCAATTGGGCGAGCTGTGGGGGGATATGGCGCGGGGGATTGCGACGGTGACGCGGACCCCGGCGCGGGCCGTGCATCTGGAGGATCGGGGAGAGATCGCCCTTGGCCGGCGGGCGGACGTGGTGCGGTTTGCCGTGCGGGGCGGGGTGCCGGCGGTCAGGGGTGTGTGGTCGCGCGGGGCAAGGGTGGCGTGAGCGGGCTTTGACTTCGCCGGGGCGCGCGCGCATAAGGCGAGCGGAGCCGAGAGGAGACGCCCCCCATGCCTGCCGAGTACCTGTTTGACGCGCCCGATCAGCCCGTGGTGCCCGTGGAGGGCGAGGCGCGGGAATTTCCGGTCAGGCGCATCTTCTGTGTCGGGCGGAACTATGCCGCCCATGCCGCCGAGATGGGCAATGAGGTCGACCGCGAGGCGCCATTCTATTTCACCAAGTCGGTCCACGCGCTGTGCCTGTCGGGGGGCGAGATCGATTACCCGCCCGGAACGGCGGATTGCCATCACGAGATGGAGTTCGTGGTGGCGCTGGGCGCGGGCGGGTTCGAGGTGCCGGAGGCCGGGGCGATGGGCTTGGTCTATGGCTATGCCTGCGGGATCGACCTCACGCGGCGGGATTTGCAGGCGGCGGCGAAGGAGACGCGGCGGCCGTGGGATCTTGGCAAGGATTTCGAGAATGCGGCGATCATCGGGACGCTGACGCCGAAGGCGGATTTCGGCGAGATCGGCGGTCAGCGGATCGCGCTGAGCAAGGATGGCGAGACGGTGCAGGAGGCGACACTGGCCGAGATGGTGTGGTCGGTGCCCGAGCTGATTGCGCACCTGTCGCGGTTCTACACGCTGGCGCCGGGCGACCTGATCTATACCGGCACGCCGGCGGGGGTGGGCCCGGTGCAGCCGGGGAGCGTGCTCGAGGGAGAGATCGAGGGGCTGTCGCCGCTCAGGATCGGGATCTCGGGGTAGGGCCGCGGGTGTTCCTGACCTGATGCAGCCGGTTTTCGGAACCGGCTCGGACGGCCCGAGTGGCGCGACACGTCGGCGCGGCCGAGGTATGGGGCGGCATATCCTCAATCTGAGCGCCAGTTCCGAGGGTCTGCACGGATTTGCTCTGTGCCCATGGCGGTTTCAATCGGACGTTGAGCGGAAAAATGTCGATGCCAAGGTGCGTTTCCGCACCGTGGGCGGATTCCCACAGGGTGGTTTGCTAGATTTGGGAAAGTGAGAACGCTGGTTTCTGGGCCAGCCTGGGAGGGAGTTTATGCTTAACAGACATCCATCAGCCGATCGGCTCTTGGCGCGCCCGACAAGAATGGAGAGTGCGGAGGCGCCGACATGCTGACGGCGCGTCTTGTCAGCGAAGGAAATCGCGATGGATAAGGCCAAAGTGCTTTTGGCCGAGGACGACGTCGTGGTCGCCGCGGATCTCGCCATCGAGATGGAAGCGGCGGGGCTTGTCGTGGCGGCAACGATCTGTTCGCTCGCCGGAGTGCTGAAGCTGATCGAAGAGACGCCCCCGGATATCGTGATTCTGAATGTCGCCCTCAGGGATGGTGCCAGCTTTCCCGCGGCCAGACGGCTCAGGGCGCTGAACATACCGTTCGTTTTCCTGACCAGTTTCAAGAAGTCCGAGATCGATCCCGAGTTTCAGGATGTGCCGCTTCTCGAGAAACCGCAGAGGCCCGGGGACGTCGCGGCCTTTGTTGCCGGTCTTGCCGAGACCCGGATGCAGACACCCGACCGGGGCGACGGGCGCAGTGAGCCTGCGCCGCGCTGAGCGGGGTTTCTATGCGTCGTGCTGGTCAAAGCCGATGAGGCGCTCGTATTCGTCCTCGGGGGCGCCGTAGGATCCCTGCGCCTCGTTCTCGAGGCCTTTGCGGTCGAGGATGATGATGTGGCCGCGATTGGCGCGGATCAGCCCCTTGCCTTCGAGCATGTGCGTGCCGACCGTCACCCCGGCGCGGCGCACACCCAGCATGACCGACAGGAATTCGTGGGTCAGATCCATCTTGTCGTTCCTGATCCGGTCATGACACATCAGCAGCCACCGTGCGAGCCGTTCTTCCAGCCTGGCGTGCCCGTTCGACAGGGCCGTCTGCGACACCTGCGTATACGTGGCCTGCATGTAGCGCAGCAGGTGGCGGTGCAAGCTCGGGCTCTGTTCGAGCAGTTCCCGCAGGGTGCCCGGCTCGATCGAAAAGCCTTCGCCGGGGATCTGCATGAACGTCTTGTTGGGGAAATGATCCGTCTGCAGGACGATGGCGGTGCCTGACATGCCTTCGTAGCCGAACAGCCCGACCTCGATCTGACGGCCGCTCTTGTTTTCCGCCACGGTCGAACTGACGCCGGATTTCGGGAAATAGGCAAGCTGCGCGGGAATGCCGGCCTCTTCCAGAACCATCCCTTTGCTCAGCACGACGGGCTTGAGATTTGGTTCGATCAACGCGCGATCGGCGCTGGACAACGAGTGAATCAGGTTATTCTGCCCGAACGGACAGGGAAAACGTTTGGCCATTGCGTGCTCTCGACCTTGGGGCAAGAGCATACACGGCGTTTCCTCCCAGTCGGTGCGGCCCTGATGGATTAGCACCAATAGGGCATTGTATCACGATTCGAGCAGACCGTCAGCTTTCCGTGCGGTGACGCACCGGGGCGCGAAACCGGCTCCTCGACGGGGGATGGGCCGGGCGGATTCGGCTTCGGCGGGCCGGCCCGCCGGGACACGTTTCAAAATAATGATCATACCCAGCATTTTGAAACATTTTATCTGATGACAGTTGCAAAACCGATCCATTCAATGCCAACATCGGAGCGGTCCAAGACCCGGTGAACGGGCGGGGCGGCATCGGATGACGACTTATCGGCCCGCGCGGGACACGCCGGGAGAAGCGATCTCAAGGGAGGAGACCCGAGAATGACATTTGTGACGAAAGCCATGCGCACCGCGCTGGCCACCGTCGTGGCGGCCGGCATCGGCAGCGCGGCGATGGCGCAGGAAGTGACGCTGAAGATGCACCAGTTCCTGCCGCCGCAGGCCAACGTGCCCAAACTGATCCTGCAGCCCTGGGCCGACCGGATCATGGAAGCGTCGGACGGGCGCATCAAGATCGACCACTACCCCTCGATGCAGCTTGGCGGCAAGCCGCCCGAGCTTGCCAGTCAGGTGACCGACGGGGTGGCCGACATCATCTGGACGGTGGCGGGCTATACGCCGGGACGCTTTCCGCAGGCCGAGGTGTTCGAACTGCCCTTCATGATGAGCAATGCCGAGGCGACCTCGCGGGCGTTTTGGCAATATGCCGAAGCCAACATGATGGACAGCGATTTCAGCGATATCAAGGTGCTGGGCGTCTGGGTGCACGGGCCGGGGGTGATCCATTCCAGCTCGCCGGTGAACGAGATTGCCGATCTCAACGGTCTGAAGGTGCGCGGCCCGACGCGGGTGATCACCGGGATGCTGACCGACCTTGGCGCGACCGCCGTGGGCCTGCCGGTGCCGGCGATCCCGGAGGCGCTGTCGAAGGGCGTGATCGATGCCTGCGTGATCCCGTGGGAGGTGACCGCCGCGCTGAAAGTGCCGGAACTGGTGCAGAACCACACCGTTTTCGGGGGTGAGGCGCTCTATACCACGGCCTTTGTCTTTGCGATGAACAAGGACAAGTACGACAGCCTGCCCGACGATCTGAAGGCGATCATCGACGAGCATACGGGCGAGGATTTCTCGGCCATGGCCGGCAAGCTTCAGGCCGGGGCGGACGTGCCCTCGCGCAAGCTGGCCGAGGACATGGGCAACAACATCATCGACCTGAGCCCCGAGCAGGTGGCCGAGTGGAAAGAGGCCGCCAGCGGCTCGGAAGCCAAGTGGATCGCCGAAATGGACGAGAAGGGCTTTGACGGGCAGGCGCTGGTCGATCAGGCCCGGTCGCTGATCGAAGAAAACACCGCCGACTGATTGACATCATGGCCGGCGCCGGGGTCTCCCCGGCGCCGGACGTATTTCCGGGGCAGATTCCGAAATGCAAAGACTGTTCATGGCTCTGGCCCGTATCATGGCCGTCCTCGGCGGGGCGGTTCTGACGCTGGTGATCTTTGTGACCTGCTTCTCGGTCGCGGGGCGGATGCTGAACGGGTTCCTGCATGGCGACGTGGCGCAGGGGATGTTTCCAGAGTTGGCGGACCGGCTGATCGCGGCCGGGGTCGGCCCGCTTCTGGGGGATTTCGAGCTGGTCGAGGCCGGTGTGGCGTTCGCCATTTTCGCCTTTCTGCCGCTCTGTCAGATCACCGGGGGCCATGCGAGCGTGGATATCTTCACCTCGAAGCTGCCCGACGCGGTGAACCGGATCATTCAGCTTGTGATCGACATTGTGTTTGCCGCCGTTCTGATCCTGATCGCGTGGCAATTGTACCAGGGGATGCTGGAGAAGGTGCGGTATAACGAGACGACATTCATGCTGCAATTCCCGGTCTGGTGGGCCTATGCGGCGAGCCTGTTCGCCGCCGTGGTGGCGGCATCGGTGGGGGTGTTCGTGGCGCTGGCAAGGCTGGGCGAGGTGGTGACCGGCCGGGTGATTTTGCAGGGTAACGAAGGGGCGGATGCGTGACGAGCCTCGAGATCGGACTGGCGTCGTTCCCCGTGTTGATGGGGCTGATTTTCCTGCGGGTGCCGATTGGCCTCGCGATGTTCCTCGTGGCGCTGGGGGGGCTGTATTTCGTCACTGACGGAATGACCGTGGCGCTGTCGCGGCTCAAGCATGAGACGTTTTCGACCTTTTCCAGCTATTCGCTGTCGATCGTGCCGATGTTCCTTTTGATGGGGCATTTCGCGACGTTGGGGGGCATGTCGGCGGCGCTGTTCAAGGCGGCGGAGGCGTTTCTGGGCCATCGCAAGGGCGGGGTGGCGATGGCGTCGGTGGGCGCCTGCGCGGGGTTCGGGGCGATCTGTGGATCGTCGCTGGCCACGGCGGCCACGATGAGCCAGGTCGCGCTGCCGGAGCTGCGGCGGTACGGGTATTCGGGCGGGTTTTCCACGGCGACGCTGGCCGCGGGCGGCACGCTGGGCATTCTCATTCCGCCCTCGGTGATCCTTGTGATCTACGCCATTCTGACCGAGCAGAATATTGCGAAACTGTTTCTGTCGGCGTTTATTCCCGGCATTCTGGCCGCGATCGGTTACATGATGACCATCGCGATTTACGTAAGGGTTAACCCGTCGGCCGCAGGGCTGCGCGCGCCCATTCCGATGAACGAGCGGTTCCGGGCGCTGATGGATGTGTGGCCGGTGCTGCTGGTCTTTCTGCTGGTGGTGGGCGGTATCTACCTTGGCTGGTTCACGCCCACGGAGGGCGCGGCGGTGGGTGCTGCGGGCACCGGGCTGATCGCGCTGCTGAACCGGGGGCTGACGCGGAAGACGCTGGTGCAGAGTTTCTATGCCACGGCGCGGAACACGGCGATGATCTTTTTCATCGTGCTGGGGGCGGCGTTTTATAACGGGTTTCTGGCGCTGACGCAGGTGCCGCAGGAGCTGTCGCAATGGGTGGTGAGCCAGGGGATGAGCCCGTGGATGGTGCTGGCCTGTATCCTGCTGCTGTATCTTGTTTTCGGCTGTCTGATGGACAGCCTGTCGATGATTCTGCTGACGATTCCGATCTTCTTTCCGATCATCTCGGAGCTTGATTTCGGCTTTGTTTCCTTGGCCGCGATGCAGGCCGACGCGGCGCGCGGGGCGCTGGCGGCGGGTGTGCCGGACGCGGCGCCGGAGATGCTGGAAGGGATACGCGCGGCGATTGCCGGGGGTGTCGAGCTGACCCGCGAGCAGATGCAGGCGATCGGGATCAACGTGACGCCGGTCATGGCCAACCGGATCGAGGCCGAGGAGGTGGCGATCTGGTTCGGTATCCTCGTGCTGATCGTGGTGGAGGTCGGGTTGATCACGCCGCCGGTGGGGATGAACTTGTTCGTGATCAACTCGATGGATCCGAAGACGCGGATGATCGACACCTACAAGGCGGTGATGCCGTTCGTGGCGTCGGATATCGTGCGGGTGACGATCCTGGTGGCGTTTCCGGGGATCACGTTATTCCTGTTGCGGGTGCTGCATTAGGGGTGTCGCGTGGTGGGTTGGCACCCACCCTACGGGGCGTTTTGCGATGTCGGTATAACGTCGGTATTTTGTCGGTATTGCGTCGGTGGTTGTTCGGGCGACGGTCGAACGTGGCACACGCCCGGAACCAAGCCGCGCCTTGGCGCGGCGCCGGGCTTTTGAGGTGTAGCGTGACGTTCGGAGGGAAGAGGTGGGTGGCGCCATAAAGTGCAAGCCACTGCCGATGCAGCGCCTCCCCACGGGCCGGCGCTCGCCCGGCGGGGAGGTTGCGGGCGGGGCATGAGGTCCCGGCTCAGGGCCGGGACGGGGAGGGGTGTGGTGCGAGGTCCCGGCTCGGGGGCCGGGACGGGTCAGCCCATCGAGCGGTAGCGAAAGACGCCGGTGGCGGTGGCTATGAGGGTGCCCATGTCGTCGGTGAGGCGGCCCTCGGCAAAGTAGGTTTTCTGTCCGCCGCCGGTCTTGTGGCCGTGGGCGATGAGGCGGGTGCCCCGGGCCTGGCCCACGTAATTCACCGTCAGTGACAGGGTGAGCGCGTTCTGCTTGCGGTCAGGGTCGCCGGTGTAGCAGCCGGCATAGCCCATCGCCGTGTCGAGCAGGGTGGCGTGAACGCCGCCATGGGGCAGGCCCTGACGATTGCCGAGGAATGGCTGTATCGGCAGTTCGATCGTGGACGCGCCATCGGACCATGCGGTCATCTCGATGCCGAGATGGGTTTGCAGCGGGTAGGGCGGCTCGATCAGGCTTGGGTCGATCTCGTCTTTCATCGCTTTGCGGCCTCCAGCCCCGAGCGGGCGAATTCGGGGACGTATTCGCCCAGTTTCAACCCGCGTTCCGGGTCTGACGCGTTGCCGTCGAGGGCGCGTTTCTTGACGCCTTGCAGGATGGCCGCCATGCGGAAGAAGCAGAAGGCGAGGTAGAAGTTGAAATCATCGATGCCGGAGATGCCGCGGCGGTCGCAATAGGTGTCGATAAAGCGCTGGTCGGACCAGAGGCCGAGGGCCTCGCGGTCGATGCCGCCGAGGCCGCGGCCCTCGGTGGTGGCGGGCATGGACCATTGCATGATGACGGCGGCGAGGTCGGCATAGGGGTGGCCGGTGGTCGACAGCTCCCAGTCGAGCACCGCCAGCACCTGCGCGCTGTCCGGCGCATAAAGCAGGTTGTCGAGCCGGTAGTCGCCATGGACCAGCGTGCGCTGGCCGTCATCGGCGGGCATGTTGGCCTGCAGCCAGTCGATCAGCGCCTCCATGTCGGGGAGGTCTTCGGTCTGGGTGGCGTGGTATTGCTTGGTCCAGCGGTCGGTCTGGCGCTGGCAGTAATGGCCGGGGGGGCCGTAATCGGCGAGGCCCACGGCATCCAGATCGACCGAGTGGATGGCGGCGAGGACGCGGTTCATCTCGTCGATGATGGCGGAGCGCTCGGCCGGGGTCTGGTCGGGCAGACTGGGCTGATCGAAGGTGCGGCCATGGACGAGGTCCATGATGTAGAAGGCCGAGCCGATCACGTCGTCATCTTCGCAAAGCGCGTGCATTTTCGCGACCGGTACAGCGGTGTCCTGAAGCGCGGATTGTACGCGGTATTCGCGGTCGACGGCATGGGCGGATTTGAGCAGTACCCCGGGCGGTTTGCGGCGGAACACGTAAGACCCTGTGGGCGTGTCGAGCCGGTAGGTGGGGTTCGACTGTCCGCCGGAGAATTTGGTGGCGGTGACGGGGCCGGTGAAGCCGGGGATATGCTCTATCGCCCAGGCCTCGACCGCGGCGGTGTCGAGCGCGAGGCCGCTCATGCGGTGCCCTCGCGGAATTCGGGCAGGACATAGTCGGAAAACTGTTTCCGCAAGGTAAGCTTGGAGACTTTGCCGGTGGCGGTGAGCGGCAGGTCGTCGACGAAGACCACATCGTCAGGCAGTTGCCACTTGGCGAAGTGGTCGGACATGAAGGCGTGGATATCCGAAAGCGTCGGGCGCGTGTCGCCGGCGGGGACGACGACCAGCACGGGGCGTTCATCCCATTTCGGGTGGGGGATCGCGATCACCGCGCAGGAGGCGATGTCGGGATGGGCGGTGGCGTGGTTCTCGAGGTCGATGGAGCTGATCCATTCGCCGCCGGATTTCACGAGGTCCTTGGCGCGGTCGCGGATGATCAGGCGGCCATCCTCGCCCACGGTCGAGACGTCGCCGGTGCCGAACCAGCCATCGGCGTCGAAGCTGGAGGCGGTGGCCTCCTCGTTCTCGTAATAGGCGCGAATGACGGTGTTGCCGCGCACGTAGAGCTCTCCCGTGGTTTCGCCGTCATGGGGCAGGCGGTTGCCGTCATCGTCGACGATCTTGAACTCGACCCCGAAGAGGCGGCGGCCGGCGCCTGTCTTGGCGTCGATCTGTTCGTCCCTGGGGGCGGATTTGAGCCACTCGGGCAGCAGGCCGCGGGTACCGATGGGGCTCATTTCCGTCATGCCCCAGGCCTGATTGACGTTGACGCCCATATCCTCGAAGGCGGCGATCATGGCGCGGGGGGCGGCCGAGCCGCCGACGACGAGGTCTTCGAACCCCTTGGGGGGCGTGCCGCGTTTCTCGATCTCGGCCTGAAGGCCCGCCCAGACGGTGGGCACGCCCCATGCGGTGTAGACCTCTTCGGCCTCCATCAGGTCATAGAGGCTGGCGCCGTCGAGGAAGCGGCCGGGCATGACCATGGTCATGCCGGCCAGCGGCGCGGTGTAGGGCATGCCCCACGCGTTGACGTGGAAGAGCGGCACGACCGGCAGCGCCCGGCGCCCGGAGGTGAGGCTTTGCGGGTGGCCGGCCACCACGTAGAGCGCGTGCAGCACGGTGGAGCGGTGGGAATAGAGCGCGCCCTTGGGGTTGCCGGTGGTGCCGGAGGTGTAGCAGAGCCCCGCGGCGGTGGTCTCGGGGAATTCGGGCCAGTCCGTCGTGGTGGGCTGGCCGTCGAGCAGGTCTTCGTAGCAGAGCACGTCGAGCGACGTGTCGGGCATGTGGGCGCGGTCGGTCATGACGACGATCTTCATGCCGTCGGGCACGTCGCCCTTGAGCGCCTCGACAAGGCCGATCAGGCTGAGATCGACGCAGAGCACGCTGTCCTGCGCGTGGTTGAGGATGTAGCTCATCTGCTCGGCCGGAAGGCGGGGGTTGAGCGTGTGGCAGATGGCGCCGATGCCGGAGATGCCGTAATAGAGTTCGAAATGGCGGTGGCCGTTCCATGCCAGCGTGGCGACGCGGTCGCCTTCCCTGACGCCCAGCTGCTTGAGCCCGTGGGCCAGCTGCGAGACGCGGCCGAGGATGTCGGGGTAGGAGAGGCGGTTGATGTCGCCCTCGTCGCGGGCGGAGACGATGCCCTGATCGGGAAACGCCTCGGCGGCGTAGGTGAGGATGTCGATGATCCTCAGGTCTCGGTGCATCATCATGCCTTGCATCGGAGCGGTGCCTTTCGCAGTCTTTGTCCTGTTGCGGGGAACGGTGGCACAAAGCCCCGGCGCATTCAATGCGATGCCGGTGGCCTTGACCGCGCGGCGCGGCGGGCCTAACCGGGGGGCGTGCCTTTCCTGCAGGAGTTCCCCCATGCCGTTTGACCGTTCCATCAAGATCGCCCCCTCCATCCTGTCGGCCGATTTCGCCAATTTCGGCGCCGAGATCCGGGCGATCGAGGATCAGGGCGCCGACTGGGTGCATGTGGACGTGATGGACAACCATTTCTTGCCGAACCTGACCTTTGGGCCGCAGGCGGTAAAGGCGTTCCGGCCGCATGTGAAGACGTTCATGGATGTGCATCTGATGATCTCGCCCGTGGATGCCTCGATCGAGGCCTATGCCGAGGCGGGGGCCGACATGATCACGGCCCATGTGGAGGCGGAGGCGCATATCCACCGGACGATGCAGGCGATCCGCGCGACGGGAAAGATGGCGGGCGTGTCGCTGAACCCGGCGACGCCGCTGGAGAGCATCGAGTACCTGCTCGATGACGTTGACATGGTGCTGCTGATGACGGTGAACCCCGGGTTTGGCGGGCAGAAGTTCATTCAGAGCGGGGTGGAGAAGACGCGTCGGTTGCGCGAGATGATCGGCGACCGGCCGGTGCATATCCAGATCGATGGCGGGGTGACGCCCGAGACGGCGCCGGCGGTTGTCGCGGCCGGGGCGGATGTGCTGGTGGCCGGGTCGGCGGTGTTCAAGGGCGGCACGGTGGAGACGCCGGAGGTGTATGGGGCGAATATGAAGGCGTTGCGGGAAGCGGCGGAGGCGGCACACAAGGCGGCTTGAGGTTTTTGCCGCCGGGCGAGTGCCCGACCGCGGGTGGGCGCTGCTACGGTTGAGTTTGGCACTTAATGGTGCCGCATACATCCTGCGTTTGCTCGACATGAATAGGTTGCAAAAGCGCCCGCCCTCGGGGGCGGTCGGGCGCTCGCCCGGCGCCGCGCATGAGCGCGGCTTGATTCCGGGCGTTGGGTCGTATTTCGCGATGCCTTTCTCTCCCCCTCAAACCGGTGCTACGCTTCGCCTCAAAGGCAGGGAGCATGGCATGGGTATCGCAGACAGGCTGAAGGCGGAGATCGAGGCGCGGCGGGACGATCTGGTGGAGCTGACGCAGGATCTGATCCGCATTCCCACGCTCAACCCGCCGGGGCGGGAGTATCGGACGATCTGCGATTATCTCGACCGGCGGCTGCTGCGGTCCGGTTTCCATACCGAGTTGATCCGGGCCGAGGGGGCGCTGGGCGATAGCGACAAGTACCCGCGCTGGAACATCGTGGCGCGGCGAGAGGGGCGCGCACCGGGACAATGCGTGCATTTTAATTCCCATATCGACGTGGTCGAGTCCGGCCATGGCTGGACGGTCGACCCGTTCGGCGGCGAGGTGAAGGATGGCAAGGTGTATGGCCGGGGCGCGTGTGACATGAAGGGCGGGCTGGCGGCGAGTATCGTTGCCGCCGAAGTGTTCATCGATCTATGTCCCGACTACGCCGGCGCCATCGAAATCTCCGGCACGGCGGACGAGGAATCGGGCGGGTTCGGGGGCGTCGCCTATCTGGCCGAAAAGGGGTATTTCAGCCCTGAGCGCGTGCAGCACGTCATCATCCCCGAGCCTTTGAACAAGGATCGCATCTGCCTCGGCCATCGCGGCGTCTGGTGGGCGGAGGTGGAGACCAAGGGCGAGATCGCCCATGGCTCGATGCCGTTTCTCGGCGATTGCGCGGTGCGGCATATGGGGGCGGTGTTGCAGGAGATGGAGACGAGCCTCTTCCCCGCGCTGGCCGAGAAGCGGACGGAGATGCCGGTGGTGCCCGAGGGGGCAAAACAGTCGACGCTCAACATCAACTCGATCCATGGCGGCGAGAAGGAGCAGGAGGAGGATTATTCCGGAATGCCGAGCCCCTGCGTGCCCGACCGCTGCCGGATGGTGATCGACCGGCGGTTCCTGATCGAGGAGGATATCGAGGAGGTGCAGGCCGAGATCCGCGCCGTTCTGGAGCGAGTGCGCGACGGGCGGCCGGGGTTCGATTACGAGATCAGGGAGCTGTTCCGGGTGCTGCCGACGATGACCGAGCGCGAGGCGCCGGTGGTGACCTCGGTCGCGGGGGCTGTGAGTGAGGTGTTCGGGCGGGAGGCGACTTACGTGGTCAGCCCCGGCACCTATGACCAGAAGCATATCGACCGGATCGGGCGGCTGAAGAACTGTATCGCCTATGGGCCCGGCATCCTCGATCTGGCGCATAAGCCGGATGAATATGTCGGCATCGAGGATATGGTGCAATCGGCGCAGGTGATGGCGCTCGCGCTGCACGATCTGCTGGGCGGGACCTGAGTTTCATCTTTCCAAAAATACTCAAATCCCTGCGCCCGAGGCAGGCGGTGGAATTGAGTATTTGGAGAAAGATGAAAGTCTGAGTGTCTCTTAGACCGCGATGTTGTCGATCAGGCGCACGCCGGCGAGCCAGGCTGCCGCGAAGAGGCGGGCGGGGCGTGTGGGGGTGTCGAGCAGGGCGAGGTCGTCGGCGGCGCGCAGGTCGAGATACTCGACCTGGGTGAAGCCGGATTTTTCGAGCCGCTCGATGGCGGTGTGCTGCAGCGGGCCGAAGGGCTGGCCGGCGGAGAGGCCTTCGGAGACGGTTTCCATTTCCTCGTAGAGGCGCGGGGCGAGGGTGCGGGCGCGGTCGCTGAGGAGCAGGTTGCGGGAGGCGAGCGCCAGCCCGTCGATGTCACGGATCGTCGGGCAGCCGTGGATGGTGGTCGCCAGGTCGAGGTCGCGGGCGAGGCGGGTGACGACCTGTAGTTGCTGGAAGTCCTTTTCGCCGAAAAAGGCATCCGTTGCCGTGGTCTGGGTGAAGAGCTTGGTGCAGACCGTGGCCACCCCGTCGAAATGGCCGGGGCGCAGGACGCCGTCCATCACGTCGGTCAGGCCCGAGACCGAGACGGTGGTGGCGAAGCCATCGGGGTAGATCTGGTCGGGATCGGGGACGTAGAGCGCGTCGACATCGAGGCGGGCGAGCTTGCGGGCGTCCTCTTGCTCGGTGCGGGGGTATTTGGCGAGGTCGTCGGGGTTGTTGAACTGCTTGGGGTTCACGAAGATCGTGACGATCACCCGGTCGCAGCGGTCCTTGGCCGCCTGCACCAGCGAGAGGTGTCCGTCATGCAGGGCGCCCATCGTGGGCACCACGCCGATGGTTTCATGGGCGTCGTGCCAGGGGCCGGTCAGGGCGCGCAGGTCGGCGAGACGGCGGAGGATGGGGGGCGGGGTCATCGGCTGGGCCTTCGGGTCTTTTGTGTGTGTCGGGGCGGGTTCTAGCCCGTGTGCGGCGGGGAATCCACCGCTTCGCGTGCGGCTTGTGGTTGATCGCGGGGCGGTTTCCGGTGAGACTTCGCCCACAGGGTGGGATTCCACGAGGGTATAGGAGACCGGGTAGGATGAAGACGTTCCGTATGGCCGCGCTGGCCGGCGCGATGGTGATGGCGGCGGGGACCGCGCAGGCGAAGAGCGACATCGTCGTCGGGCTGAACCTCGAGCCGCCGCATCTTGACCCCACAAGTGCCGCGGCCGGGGCCATCGACCAGGTGCTTTATGCCAATGTTTTCGAGGGGTTGACGCGGTTCGGCCCGGATGGGGCGGTGAACTCGGGGCTGGCCGAGAGCTGGGAGATTTCCGAGGATGGACTGACCTATACGTTCACGCTGCATGAAGGGGTGACGTTTCATGACGGCTCGGGCCTCGATGCGGGTGACGTGAAGTTCAGCCTCGACCGGGCGCGCGACGAGGACAGCCAGAACGCGCAGAAGGCGCTGTTCGAGGGGATCGAGAGCGTCGAGGCGGTCGATGACCTGACGGTGAAGGTCACGCTGAAGGCGCCGGATGGGAGCTTCCTGTTCAACATGGCATGGGGCGACGCGGTGATCGTGTCGCCCGAGAGCATTACCGAGATCGCGCAGGACCCGGTGGGCACGGGCGCCTTTGTCTTTGACGACTGGGTGCAGGGCGACCGGATCACGCTGGTGAAGAACGCCGATTACTGGGGGGAGCCGGCGAAGCTGGACCGGGTGACGTTCAAGTTCATTTCCGACCCGACGGCGGCCTTTGCCGCGGTGATGGCCGAGGATGTGCATGCCTTCCCGGGCTTTCCGGCGCCGGAGAACCTGCCGCAATTCGAGGCGGATCAGCGGTTTCAGGTGCTGGTGGGCTCGACCGAGGGCGAGACGATCCTGTCGACGAACAACCTCATGAAGCCGTTCGACGACGTGAAGGTGCGCGAGGCGCTGGCCCATGCGATCGACCGGCAGGCGATCATCGACGGGGCAATGTTCGGGCTTGGCACGCCCATTGGCACGCATTTCGCGCCGCATAACCCCGATTACGTCGACCTGACGGGGATGTCGCAATACGACCCGGAGAAGGCCAAGGCGCTGCTGGCCGAGGCGGGGTACGAAGACGGGTTCGAGACCACGCTGAAACTGCCGCCGCCGTCCTATGCGCGGCGCGGGGGCGAGATCATCGCGGCGCAGCTGAGGGCCGTGGGGATCGAGGCGGAGATTTCCAACCTCGAATGGGCGCAATGGCTGGAGCAGGTGTTCAACGGCAAGGATTTCGGGCTGACCATCGTGAGCCATACCGAGCCCTTCGATATCGGGATTTATGCAAGGCCCGACTATTATTTTCAGTATGACAGCCCCGAGTTTCAGGAGATGAACGCGGAGCTGGGCGGCGAGGCGGATCCGGCGAAGCGCACCGCGCTGCTGGAAAAGATGCAGCGGAAGATCGCGGAGGATTACGTGAACGGCTATCTCTTCCAGCTGGCGACGCCGACCGTGGCCAATGCCAAGATCAAGGGGCTGTGGAAGGATGCGCCGACGCAGGCCACGGACCTGACGGGGGTCTATTGGGAGGAGTGACCGGCGGGGTGGCGTTTCCCGCGCGGAAGTGGGGCAAGAAAACAGGGGTTTTCTTGCCCGGAATTTTTGAAAATTCCGGGGTGCGGGCGGTGGCGGTTTGCCGCCGCCGCAATCGTTTTGCGGGACGGTGCGGTTGGGGGCGGAAAACATGCGTTTTCCGGATCGGAATTTTTGAAAATTCCGATGCCTTCGGCGAGGATATTTTGACCAAGAAGAAGCCGGGGGGCGAGTGATGCTGCGCTATGTGGGGCGGCGGGTGGTGTCGCTTGCGGTCTCGCTTCTGGTGGCGTCGGTGGTGATCTTTCTGGCGCTGGAGGTCGTGCCGGGTGATCCGGCGGCTTACATGCTGGGGATCAACGCGCAGGAGGATACGTTGGCCGCGCTGCGTGAAGAGCTGGGGCTCGATCAGTCGCGGGTGGAGAGGTATTTCGCCTGGGTGGGGGGCATGGTGCAGGGCGATTTCGGCACCTCCTATACCTACCGGACGCCGGTGGCGGAGATGATCGGGGACCGGTTGTGGGTGAGCCTGCCGCTGGCGGTATATGCGCTGGTGCTGTCGACGCTGATTGCCTTTCCGGCCGGCATCTGGGCCGCGTCGAAGCGGGGCTCGCCCGTGGATTGGGGTGTGATGGGGGTGACGCAGCTGGGCGTGGCGATCCCGAATTTCTGGTTCGCGATGCTGATGGTGCTGGTCTTTGCCATCAACCTGCGCTGGTTCAGTGCGGGCGGGTTTGCTGGATGGGAGAACGGGCTGCTGGCGGGGATGAAGAGCCTGACGCTGCCCGCAATCGCGCTGGCGCTGCCGCAGGCGAGTATTCTGGCACGGGTGATGCGCTCGGCGCTGCTGGATACGCTGGGGGAGGATTTCATCCGCACCGCAAGGGCCAAGGGGCTGACGCGGGGGCAGGCGCTCAGGCGTCATGCGCTGAGGAATGCGATGATCCCGGTGCTGACGATCATCGGGCTGCAGTTTTCCTTTCTGCTGGCGGGGGTGATCATCATCGAGAACGTGTTCTTCCTGCCCGGGCTGGGGCGGCTGGTGTTTCAGGCGATTTCGTCGCGGGATCTGATCGTGGTGGAATCGGTGGTGATGTTCCTGGTCTTTGCCGTGGTGGTGGTAAATTTCGTGGTGGACTTGACCTATGCGTGGGTCGATCCGCGCCTCAGGGGGCGGCGGTGAGGGGGGCGCTGATTTTCGGGGCCTGCCTGTCGGCGGTATTTGCCGGGGCTGCGGTGCTGTCTTTCCTGTGGGTGCCCTATGATATCGAGGCGCTGGATATCGCCAACAAGATCCAGTCGCCATCGGTGGCGCATCCGCTTGGCACGGATCATTTCGGGCGGGATATCCTGTCGATGATCATGGTGGGGGCGCGGACCTCGATTGCCGTGGCGCTGGTGGCGGTGGGGATCGGCATGGGGCTGGGCGTGCCCTTGGGGCTGGCGGCGGCGGCACGGCGGGGCAGTGGGCTGGACGAGGTGATCAGCCGGGGCAACGACCTGATCTTTGCCTTTCCGAGCCTGTTGATCGCGATCATGATCACGGCTGTTTTCGGGCCGAGCGCGGTGAATGCGATCATTGCCATCGGGATCTTCAACATTCCGGTTTTTGCGCGGCTGGTGCGCGGCGCGGCGATGAGCCTTTGGACGCGGGAATACGTGCTGGCGGCAAGGGTTGCGGGCAAGGGGGCGGTGAGGATCAGTTGGGAGCATATCCTGCCCAATGTCGCCAACCTGCTGATCGTGCAGGGGACGATCCAGTTTTCGCTGGGGATATTGGCGGAGGCGGGGCTGTCTTACGTCGGCCTTGGCGCGCAGCCGCCGGTGCCGAGCTGGGGGCGGATGCTGGCCGACAGCCAGACGATGATTTCCTTTGCGCCGCATATGGCGCTGTTTCCGGGGCTGGCGATTTTGCTGACGGTGCTGGGGCTGAACCTGATGGGGGACGGGTTGCGCGATCTGCTGGACCCGCGGCTGCGGAGGGCGCGGCAGTGAGCTTGCTGGAGATCGCGGGGCTGGGGCTGAGCATTGGCCGGGCGTCGGTGCTGGAGGATGTGTCGCTGTCGGTGGGCGCGGGCGAGATCGTGGGGGTGATCGGCGAGTCGGGCAGCGGCAAGTCGATGACCGCGCTGAGCGTGATGCAGCTCTTGCCGCAGGGGGCGAGGTGCAGCGGGCGGATCATGCTGGCGGGGCAGGATGTGTTGCGGATGCGGGAGCGGGCCTTGTGCCGGGTGAGGGGCAACGAGGTCGGCATGGTGTTTCAGGAGCCGATGACGGCGCTGAACCCGTTGCAGACCATTGGCGATCAGGTGGCGGAGACGATCCTCATTCACGAGCGGGTGGGCCGGGGCGCGGCGCTGGAGCGGGCGGCGGAGGCGCTGGAGCGGGTGGAGTTGCCGCAGAGCCGGTTTCCGCTAGGGCGGTATCCGCATGAGCTGTCGGGCGGACAGAGGCAGCGTGTGGGGATCGCCATGGCAATCGCGCTTCGGCCGAAGCTGTTGATTGCCGACGAGCCGACGACGGCGCTGGATGTCACCACGCAGGCGGAGGTTCTGCGGCTGTTGAAGCGGTTGGTGCAGGAAGACGGGATGGGGCTGTTGCTGATCTCGCATGACCTTGGGGTCGTGGCGGGGATGGCGGACCGGATCGTCATCATGCGGCATGGCCGGGTGATGGAGGAGGGGCGGTTCGGGGCGCTGACACATCCGTATTCGCAGAGGCTGTTGGAGGCGTCGGATCATGTGCCGGAGCGAGAGGGCCGGGCGGGGGAGGCGCCGCTGCTGGAGGTGCGGGGCGTGGTGCGGGATTACGTGACGGCGCGGCAGGGGTGGTCGGGCAAGCCGGGGCTGTTCCGGGCGGTGGATGGTGTGAGCTTCGACGTGCGGCGGGGCGAGAACCTTGGGCTGGTGGGCGAATCGGGCTGTGGGAAGTCGACGCTGACGCGGGCGATTCTCGGGCTGGAGGAGGTGCAGGGGGGCGAGATCCGGCTGGACGGGCAGCCGGTGTTTGTCGGTCACAAGCCGAACCGGGATGTGCGGCGGCGGATGCAGGTGGTGTTTCAGGACCCCTATGGCAGTTTCAACCCGCGCCACCGGGTCGGGCGGCTGGTGGCGGAGCCGTTTCATTTGCTGGACGAGGCGCCTGTGGGGGGTGCGCGCGAGGCGGCGGTGGCCGAGGCGCTGGAGAGCGTGGGGCTGCAGGCGGGGGACGCGGAGAAGTATATCCACGAGTTCAGCGGCGGCCAGCGTCAGCGGATCGCGATTGCGAGGGCGCTGATCATCCGGCCCGAGCTGATCATCCTCGACGAGGCGGTGAGCGCGCTGGATGTGCAGGTCAGGGCGCAGATTCTGGACCTGCTGGCGGGGCTGTCGGATCGGCTGGGGCTGACCTATCTGTTCATCAGCCATGATCTGTCGGTGGTGCGGAACGTGACCGACCGGGTGCTGGTGATGCAGGCGGGCAAAATCGTCGAACAGGGCGAGACGGAAGAGGTCTTTGCCCGGCCGAAACACGCCTATACCAGAGAGTTGATCGCGGCGGTGCCGCAACTGCCGAGGTCGGCATAGCCAACCGCGCCCGCCTCCCCTACAACTGGGCCGAGTGCCCCGAGCCCGGAGACCGCCTTGCGCCTGATCATCGCCCTTTGTCTTTGTATGACCCTTCTGCCAGCCGCCGCGCTCGCCGCGCCGGAGGAGGATATCGTCGTCGTGACCAAGCGCGATATCATGGCGCTTCTGGCGCAGATTCCCGACATGGCGCCGGTGCGCGAGGATATGCGCGCGCTGGGGTTCCGGGGCGAGAATCTCGAGCTGGCGGTGGCGCAGAACCGGGCGTTCTATACCGATCCGGTGATTGCCGGGCATATCGCCGAGCAGGTGATGATGGCCTATGCCGACCCCGGCCAGCCGGGGCAGGCGCAGGGGCTGATCTGGCCGCTGATCGACCGGGGGCTGGGGCATCTGCCGACGCGGAAGCTTCGGTATTATTACAAGGTCGAGGAGACGATGATCGACGCGCTGCCGGTGGCGCAGTGTGGGCGGATCATCCGCAACGACCTGTCGGCGGAGGCGCATTCGGACACGATGAGCCGGATGGCCGCGCGGCTGAACGCGCCGGCGCTGAAGGAATATTACGCGATCCAGCTTCGGGCGGCGCAGCTTGGGGCGAACCGGAATGCCGTGCGGCTGTCGCGGGCGCAGTTCGACCGGGTGCGCGCGGGGCTTGACCGGGAGATGGACGTGCTGGTGGCCGGCACGCCGAGGCCCGAGTCGATCATCGAGGCGATGCGCGACCTGCGGGGCGCCGACAACCGGCGAGCCTGTGTGATCGGGCGGCTGATGTATGACGCAGTGATGCGGCTGGAGGGGCAGGATCAGCGGGATGCGCTGATCTTCATGAGCGCCCCGTGACCGCTCCGCTTCGCATTCGCAACCGCGATGCGCGGCGGCTCTGGCTGTGGACGAACGGGTTGTCGGGCACGCCGGTGGGGCCGGTCGATGTGATGGGGATGATCCGGGCGTTGGGTTTCGTGCAGATCGACACGATCCGGAACGTGACGCGGGCACATCATCACATCCTGTGGAGCCGGAACCAGAATTACCGCGAGAAGATGCTGTGGCCGCTGCTCAGGCAGCGGGAGATTTTCGAGCATTTCACCCATGACGCCTCGCTCATTCCGATGGAGGTGCTGCCGATGTGGCAGCGCCAGTTCCGGCGGCTGGGGGAGAAGGTGGCGCGGCATGACTGGTACCAGTCGGGGCTGGCGAGGGAGCAGATCGCGCTGATCCGGGCGCGGATCGAGGCAGAGGGGGCGCTGTCGACCCATGCGTTCGAGACCAAGGCCGAGAGCCGCGAGATGTGGGCGCGGCCGCCGCACAAGAAGGCGCTCGATCAGATGTGGTATGCGGGTGATCTGGCGACCTGTCACCGCGAGAATTTCGTGAAATTCTATGATCTTGGCGAGCGGATCTTTCCGGCGGAGCTGCGCGAGGGGCCGGGTGAGGCGGAGAGCGCGCTGTGGCTGTGCGATGCGGCGTTGGACCGGCTGAGCGTGGGCACGACCGGCGAGGTGCAGCGGTTCTGGGAGGCGATGGAGGCGAGGGAGGCGAAGGGCTGGGCCGAGGCAAGGCGGCCCGTGCCGGTGGAGGTTCAGGGGGCCGACGGGGCGTGGCGGGCGGCTTGGGGCGCTGCGGATATCGAGGAACGGTTGGACGCGGCGCCGGGGGCGACGACAAGGTTGCGGATATTGAACCCGTTCGATCCGGCGATCAGGGACCGGATGCGGCTGGAGCGGCTGTTCGGGTTCGACTATCGCAACGAGATGTTCGTGCCGAAGGACAAGCGGCTTTGGGGGTATTACGTCTATCCGCTGTTGGAGGGCGACCGGTTCGTGGGGCGCTGTGAGGTGAAGGCGGACCGGGCGGCGGGGTGGCTGCGGGTGACCGGGTTCTGGCCGGAACGGGGCGTGAAATGGGGGCCGGCGCGGGTCGAGAAGCTGGAGGCGGAACTGGCGCGGTTCGCGCGGCTGGCGGGGATACGTGAGGTCGAGTGGGAGGTGGCACGACCGGGGTGATGGGCCGGTTTTGGGCGAATCGGGGTTAATGCGTTGATTTTGCTGGAAATGGCCTGTCGGTATAACGTCGGTATTTTGTCGGTATTGCGTCGGTGGAATTGGCGGCGTCGGCGTGGGTTAATGTGGCGTCCGGTGGGGGCTGGTGCAAGATGTTGTGGCGGGCGCAACGGGGGGGATTCCGGCCCGGTTTCTTGGAAGAAACCGGGCGCTAGGGGGCTATTCGTTGCCTTGGGCCCGCTCAAGCTCCGGGGCGTCGGCCTTGGTCAGGCCGAGCGCCTGATCCGTCGTCAGCGCCGTGCAGAATTCGCCGTGGAGCGAGGCCACCGACAGGGCATGCACCGTTTCGGGATCGTGATCGGTGCCGTCAGGGCCGACGCGGTTGGTGGTGGCGCAGGCATCGGGCACGAGATAGGTGTCGTAGCCCATGTTTCCCGCCATCCGGGTCGAGGTTTCGACGCAGAAATTGGTGAAGAAGCCGACGACGACAAGCCTCGTGATGCCGTGCTGGCGCATGCGGAGTTCGATATCGGTGCCGATGAAGGCGGAGTTCACGTCCTTCTTGACGATGATCTCGCTGGCGGAGGGCTCGAACCCCTCGATCATCGCGCCGGTGGGCAGGGAGAGTTTCAGGGGCGAGGCGGCCTCGCGGCTGTCATGCTGGGTGTAGATCACCGGCAGGCCCGCCGCGCGCCATGCCGCCAGAAGGCGGGCCATCTCGGCCTCGGCGCCGGGGTTGTTGCGACGGCCGGTGGGGCCGCCCCAATGCTCGAGCACGTTCACGCCCTTTTGCACGTCGATCAGGAGGAGGGCGGTTTCGGGGCCGAACTGGCGGATCATGGGTTTTCCTTTTCGTTTGTTGTCCCGGTGCAGTCGAGCATCCGGTGCCGTGCAATTCTGGTACAGCCGCGACAAAGGCGTTAGCAAGAGCGTCATTCGGGCAAACGCGGAGGAGAATGCCATGCGTCTGGAGGGGAAGAAGGCCATCGTCACCGGCGGGGCGAGCGGCTTTGGCGAGGGGATCGTGCGGAAGTTTCTGGCCGAGGGGGCGGAGGTGATGATCGCCGACCTGAACGGCGAAAAGGCCGTGGCGCTGGCCGAGGCGCTGGGCTGTTATGCCTGCGCGGTCGATGTCTCGGACGGGGGCAGCGTTCAGGGCATGGCGCTGGCCGCCGAGAAGACCTTTGGCGTGCCGGACATCATCGTGAACAATGCCGGGATCACCCATCTGCCGCAGGGGATGGAATATGTCACGGAAGAGGATTTCGACCGGGTCTTCGCGGTGAACTGCAAGTCGGTCTACCTGATGGCGCGGGCCTTTGTGCCGGGGATGAAGGCGCGGGGGTCGGGGGTGATCCTGAACGTGGCCTCGACCGCCGGGGTGAGCCCGCGGCCGAAGCTCAACTGGTACAACGCCTCGAAGGGGTGGATGAACACGGCGACGAAGACCATGGCGGTGGAACTGGCGCCGGAGGGGATTCGCGTGAACGCGCTGAACCCGGTGGCGGGCGAGACGCCGCTGCTGGCCTCGTTTCTGGGCGAGGATACGCCGGAGATGCGGGAGAAGTTCGTCTCGACCATCCCGCTGGGGCGGTTTTCCACGCCGGAGGATATGGGGAACGCGGCCTGTTACCTGTGCTCGGACGAGGCGGGGATGGTGACGGGGGTGTGCATGGAGGTCGATGGGGGGCGGTGTATCTGAGGGTGTTTTGCCCTTGGGCTGCCCGCCCTGCCACCGCCGCGCGCCCGCTTTGATCGAGCTTTATGCGCCGGGTGGCAGGGCTTTGATCAGGCAGGCGCACTCGAGACTGCGGGTGAGTGATGTCGTCGGAATTGCGCCGATACCGGATCAGGGGCCACGGTTCACTTCACTGTAATGCGCACGGGGTCGCCGTGTATCTTGACGGTTTCCTTTCCCGGACGGTCGGCCACGAAGATAGTCTCGTAGACCGGGGTCCAGCCTCCACAGCTTCCGCTTTTGCGCACGCCCGGCTTGCCAAAGGCGATGTGGCCCGTCTTGAGCTTGCGGTCCAGATTGCCCTTGGATTCCGAGAGATCGCTCTTGCTGGGCAATTGTCCGCATGTCCCGCGTTTTCCATGCACAATAACCGCCTGACCAACCTTCAGGGTGATGCTGCTTCTGTATTTCACCTTGTTGGAACTGTCGGCCTGTGCTGCCGGGGCGAGGGCTGTGAGGCCGATGATCAATGCCATGGATACGGCTTTGGGAAGTTGCATGAACTAAAACTCTCCATAATGATGAATTTGCGGCGGCGCACAAAACCGCACTTGGCCGTATGTGCTGATACGTCTTTGCTTGAATTGCTGTCGAACTGACGTAGGTCGAGCCTGCAATACCCCGATGCAGAAGCCAAGCCCTTGTTAAAGGTACTTGAGCCGGGACGGTGGTGTGACGGGGGTGCCAACCCCCTTTTCAACCGGGCGGGAAGCCTTTATCGGGTGAACCCCGAAGCCAAGGCGAGACAGACATGGGCCAGAAGACAGCACTCATCACCGGCGTGACCGGTCAGGACGGCGCCTATCTGGCGGAATTCCTGCTGGACAAGGGCTATGCGGTGCATGGCATCAAGCGGCGCACATCGCTGTTCAACACCGCCCGGATCGACCACCTGATCGAGGGCGAGCCGGGGCGCGAAGGTCGGTTCGTGCTGCATCATGGTGACATGACCGACAGTTCGTCGCTGACGCATATCCTGCAGAAGGTGAAGCCGGACGAGGTGTATAACCTCGCCGCGCAGAGCCATGTGGCGGTGTCGTTCGAGGAGCCGGAATATACCGCCAATTCGGATGCCATGGGCGCGCTGCGGCTGTTGGAGGCGATCCGGTTTCTGGGGCTGGGGGACAAGACGCGGTTTTACCAGGCGTCGACCTCGGAACTCTATGGCCTCGTGCAGGAGGTGCCGCAGCGGGAGACGACGCCGTTCCACCCGCGCAGCCCTTATGCGGTGGCCAAGCTTTACGCCTATTGGATCACGGTAAATTACCGCGAGGCTTACGGGCTTTATGCGTGCAACGGGACGCTGTTCAACCACGAGAGCCCGCTGCGCGGCGAGACGTTCGTGACGCGCAAGATCACCCGGGCGCTGGCGCGGATCAAGCTGGGCACGCAGGGCGAGCTTCGGCTGGGCAACATGGATGCCAAGCGCGACTGGGGCCATGCGCGGGATTACGTCAAGATGATGTGGCTGATGCTGCAGCAGGACAAGCCCGAGGATTACGTCATCGCCACGGGCGAGCAGTATTCGGTGCGCGAGTTCGTTTCCCGCGCGGCGGAGGTTCTGGGGATGACCGTTACCTTCGAGGGCGAGGGGATCGACGAGGTGGGCCGGGACGAGAGCGGCCGGGTCATCGTGCGGGTCGATCCGCAGTATTTCCGCCCGGCGGAGGTGGAGACGCTTCTGGGCGATGCATCGAAGGCGCGGCAGCAGTTGGGGTGGGAGCCCGAGACGAGCTTTGACGAGCTGGTGCGCGAGATGGTCGAGAGCGATCTGGCAGAGGCCAAGCGCAATGGCTGAGCCGGTCTATGCGCTGACGGGCAAGCGGGTGTACGTGGCCGGACACCGGGGCATGGTGGGGCAGGCGATCTGTCGGCGGCTGGAGCGGGAGGGTTGCACGGTTCTGACCGCAGGCCGCGCCGATGCCGACCTGACGCGGCAGGCGGAGGCGGAGGAATGGATCGCCGCCAACAAGCCGGATGCCGTGTTCGTGGCGGCCGCGAAGGTCGGCGGTATCCTTGCCAATGACTCTTTTCCGGCAGACTTTCTTTATGAAAACCTGATGATCGAGGCCAATCTTATCCACGCTTCGCACCGGTCGGGTGTCGAAAAGCTGATGTTTCTCGGATCGAGCTGCATTTATCCCAAGCTGGCCGATCAGCCGATGCGGGAGGATGCGTTGCTGACCGGGCCGCTGGAGCCGACGAACGAGTGGTACGCGATTGCCAAGATCGCCGGCATCAAGCTGTGTCAGGCCTATCGGAAGCAGCACGGGGCCGATTTCATCTCGGCCATGCCGACGAACCTTTACGGGACCGGCGACAATTACGATCTCGAGACCAGCCATGTTCTGCCCGCGCTCATCCGCAAGATGGTCGAGGCGCGGGACGAGGGGCGTGAAGAGGTGGTGATGTGGGGCACGGGCAGCCCGCTGCGCGAGTTCATGCATGCCGATGATCTGGCGGATGCGCTGATTTTCCTGATGCAGCAGTATTCCGGGCATGAGCATGTGAATGTCGGGAGCGGGCAGGAGATTTCGATCCGCAAGCTGGGTGAGACGATTGCCGGGGCGGCTGGCTACAAGGGCCGGATCGTGCAGGATAGCTCGAAGCCGGATGGCACGCCGCGCAAGCTGATGGATAGCGGGCGGCTGCATGGCTTGGGGTGGCGGCCGGGGATCTCCCTTGAGGAGGGGATCGCGCGCTGCGTGAAAGAATTCGAAGAGATGCGCGCGACCGCGTGAAGGAGAGGCCCTATGGGACAATATGACAAGATCCACCTTGGCTGCGGCGTCAAGCATCTGCCGGGCTGGTTTCACGTGGATGCGCTGAAGTACGATCATGTCGATCACGTGGGGCGGGTCGAGGACCTGTCCTTTGTTCCCGACAACACGGTGAAGCTGATCTATGCCTGCCACGTGCTCGAGCATTTCGGGCGGAATACCTACAAGGCGGCGCTGGCGGAGTGGTGCCGGGTGCTGGCGCCGGGCGGGGTGCTGCGGCTGGCGGTGCCGGATTTCGGTGCGGCGGCAAAGCTTTACATGTCGGGGATACTGCCCCGGGGGATCGAGGATGTGCGCGGGTTGGTGACCGGCGGGCAGCGCGACGAGTATGATTTCCACGGGATGATCTTTGACGAGGCGTCGCTGGCGGAGGCGTTGAAAGACGTGGGGTTTTCCGAGACCCGGTTGTGGGACTGGCGGGAGACCGAGCATTCCCACATGGACGATTACAGCCAAGCCTACCTGCCGCATATGGACAAGGAGAACGGGGTTCTCGTGTCGTTGAATATCGAGGCGGTGAAGTAAGCGCAAAGTGGGGTGTGGTGGGTTTCACCCACCCTACGAGGGCCGGATTTCCGGGAAAATGTAACGTCGGTATTACGTCGGTATTCCGTCGGTATCGCGTCGGTGCGCGATGTGATTTGTTGATGGGAGTAGCGCGCGTGGAGAGGCCCCGGGGCAAGCCCGGGGCGGGTGGTTCCTGGCGGCGGGCGCCTCAGGCCACGCCGGCGCGGAGCGCGTCGTGGATGTGGACCAGCCCGACGAGGTGGTTGTCGGCATCCGTCACCAGCAGCACGGTGCGCTTGTTGGCGTTCATGACGCCGAGCGCCTCGACCAGCAGGGCGTCGGGCGCGGTGACCAGCGGCGAGCGGGTGGCGACCTCTCCTGCGGTGCGGGACATCAGCCCCTCCATGTTGCGGCGGAGGTCGCCGTCGGTGATGATGCCGATGAGGCGGTCGCCCGAGACGACCGCGGCGACGCCGAAGCTTTTGCGGGTCATTTCGACCAGCGCCTCGCCCATGGGCGTGTCTTCGGCGACGACGGGAAGCTCGTCGCCCTTGTGCATCACCGCCGAGACCAGCAGGAGTTGCGCCCCCAGCGTGCCGCCGGGGTGGTAGGCGAGGTAGCTGTCGCGGTCGAAGCCGCGCAGGCGCATCAGCGCCACGGCCAGCGCGTCGCCCAGTGCAAGGGTGCAGGTGGTCGAGGTGGTGGGCGCCATGCCTATGGCGCAGGCCTCGGGCGCGTCGGGCAGGGGCAGGATGTGGTCTGCCTGCCGGCCCAGCGTGCTGTCGGGTTTCTTGGTGATGGCGACCATCGGGATGGCGAAGCGGCGGGTGTGGCCGATGATGTCGGCCAGTTCGCGGGTCTCGCCGGAATTGGAGATCAGGATCACCGCATCGGCGCTGGTGATCATGCCCATGTCGCCATGGCTGGCCTCGCCCGGGTGGACATATTGGGCGGGGGTGCCGGTGCTGGCCATGGTGGCGGCGATCTTGGCGGCGATATGGCCCGACTTGCCCATGCCCGAAACGATCACCCGGCCGGGCACGTTCAGCAGCAGATGGGCGACGGTGTCGAAGCTGTCGGGCATCTCGTCGCGCAGGCGGGCGAGCGCCGCGCCTTCGATGGCGAGCACGTCGCGGGCGATGTCGGTGGGGCGGGGGGAGGAGGTCATCGGGCCGGCTCCGGTGCGTTGCTTGTGGCGCAGCCATACCCCGCTGTCGCGGCGAGGCCAAGCCCCGCCGGTTTTCGCGCTGGCGCATCGTCGGGCGCGGGACTAACGTCGCGGCCATGACAGGCCCTGATGTTCTCGACAGTCGCTATTCTTGGTTCCGCCTTGGCGTCTCGCTTTTGATCGCGACGGTGGGGAATGTGGGGATCTGGGTGATCGTGATGGTCATGCCCGCGATACAGGCCGAGTTCGGGATCGACCGGGGCGAGGCGTCGTTCCCCTATACGATGACGATGATCGGCTATGCGCTGGGCAATTTCGCGGTGGGGCGGATCATCGACCGGTTCGGGGTGACGGCGGCGCTGAGCCTGTCGGCGGTGATCATCGCGGGCGGCATGGGGCTGGCGGCGATCAGCCCGTCGGTTCTGTTGCTGGCGGGGCTGCAATTGATCATCGGGTTCGGCACGGGGGCCAGTTTCGGCCCGCTGATGACGGATGTGTCGATGTGGTTTTTGAAGCGGCGGGGGATTGCCGTGGCGATCACGGCCTGCGGCAATTACCTGTCCGGCGCGGTCTGGCCGCTGATGCTGGCGGGGGTGCTGGAGGCGGACGGGTGGCGCGCGGTTTACCTGTGGCTGGCGGTGATCACGCTGGTGACGATGGTGCCGCTGTCTTGCCTGTTGCGCAGGCGGGTGCCGCTGGAGGCGACGGCGCGGTCGGACGCGATTTCCAGCCTGCGGGCCAAGGCGGCGGGGTTCTCGCCCCGGACGCTGATGCTGTTGCTGGGCGCGGCGGGGATCGGGTGCTGTGTGGCGATGTCGATGCCGCAGGTGCATATCGTGAGCCTGTGCACCGATCTGGGCTATGGCCCGGCGGTGGGGGGGCAGATGTTGGCACTGATGCTGTTGGGCGGTGCGGCGTCGCGGCTGGTGTTCGGGTTCGTGGCCGACTGGCTGGGCGGGGTGAAGACGCTGTTGATCGGGTCGTCGCTGCAATGTCTGGCGCTGTTTTTGTATTTGCCGACCGGGGGGCTGACCTCGTTGTTCGTGGTGAGTGCGGTGTTCGGGCTGTCGCAGGGGGGGATCGTGCCGAGCTATGCGCTGGTGGTGCGGGAATACATGCCGAGCGTCGAGGCCGGGCGGCGCGTGGGGTTCGTGATCATGGCGACGATCATGGGCATGGCGCTGGGCGGGTGGATGTCGGGGTGGATCTATGACGTGACCGGCAGCTACCAGATGGCGTTCGTGAACGGGATCGTGTGGAATTTCCTCAACATGGGGATCATGGTGCTGATCCTGATGCGCACGCGGCCGCGCAAGGCGGTGGCTGTGCCGGCCTGAGGGCGGCTGCGTCAGTCTTCGTGGACGATGCGGATGTGTTTTTCGCCGCGGGCCTCGGCCAGCGCCATCTGTTTCTGGCGTTCGCGGAAGCGGGATTTGTCGTCTTCTGATGTCTCGGCATGGCACTGGTGGCAGGAGACGCCGTGTTCGTATTCGGGGCGGTTCCTGTCGGCGGGCAGGATCGGGCGGCGGCAGGCGAAGCAGAGCTCGTGCGGGCCCTCCCGTAGCCCATGGCCCACGGAGACGCGGTTGTCGAAGACGAAGCACTCGCCCGCCCATGTGCTGTCGGCCTCGGGCACCTCTTCGAGGTATTTCAGGATGCCGCCCTTGAGGTGATAGACGTCTTCGACGCCTTGCCCGAGCAGGTAGTTGGTGGATTTCTCGCAGCGGATGCCGCCGGTGCAGAACATGGCGATGCGTTTGTTGTGAAAGCGGTGCTTGTTGGCCTCCCACCATGCGGGGAAGTCGCGGAAGCTGGCGGTTTGCGGGTCGATGGCGCCGTTGAAGGTGCCGATGGCGACCTCGTAATCGTTTCTTGTGTCGATGACGGCCACGTCGGGGGATTGGATCAGGTCGTTCCAGTCCTGCGGCTCGACATAATGGCCGACGCGGGCCTGCGGGTCGACATCCGGCTGGCCCATGGTGACGATCTCTTTCTTCAGCCGGACCTTGAGGCGGCGGAAGGGCTGGTGGTCGCTGGTGCTTTCCTTCCATTCGAGATCGGCGCAGCCGGGCAGGGCCCGGATATGGGCAATGACGGCCTCGATCCCGGCGCGGGGGCCGGCGATGGTGCCGTTGATGCCCTCATGGGCCAAGAGGAGGGAGCCGGAGATCTTCTCACGCTCGCATAAGCCAAGCAGCGGCGCCTGAATGGCGGCCGGGTCGGGGAAGCGGGTGAAATGGTAGAGGGCGGCGATGGTGTACATGGGCCGATCCTCTAGCCCCTTGCCCCGTATCGGGCAAGGGGGCCGGGGGTGCGGCTCAGCCGCGGATGCGGTTGGCGAGGCGGGAGAGGTTGTCGGCGATGAACTCCTTGGTGTCGTCATGGGTGAGCTTGCCGTCGGTGATCTTTTCGTTCGACTTGCTGACGGCGATTTCGAAGCCCGGCACGATCTCGGCATTGATGACCGAGAGCGCCTTGCGCAGGTCGTACTGGGCCGTCAGCCCGCCGGTGGCGCTGGGCGACTGGGTGATGATGAGGACGGGTTTGCCGGCGAAGGGGGAGTTGGGCTCCTTCGACATCCAGTCGATCACGTTTTTCAGAACGCCCGAGGTGCCGCGGTTGTATTCGGGCGAGGAGATGACCACGGCGTCGGCGCCCTCGATGGCCTGGGCGAGGTCCTGCACCTGTGCGGGGGAGCTGTCGTCGACCTTGAGATCCTCGTTGTAGAGGGGGATGTCGTGGATGTCCTGCGGGACGAGGGTGACGTCGTCGGGCACGAGTTCGGGCAGCGACTCGGCGATCTTGGTCGAGAAGCTTTCCTTGCGCAGCGAGCCGCTGATGACGGCGAAGGTGAGGGGGTTGGCCATGGGGGGGGGTCCTTTGTCCTGTGCCGGGTTTGGTACGGTAACGCGCCGCGGCGCAGAAAGTTCACCGGTGACGCGGCGTTGACGCAGGGCGTGGGCCCGCTTAGGTCTTTGTGAAACGGAGGATGGCCCGATGACCGAAGCGCTGATCGTGATCGACATGCAGTATGATTTCTGCCCCGGCGGGGCGCTGGCGGTGGAAGAGGGCGATCAGATCGTGCCCGGCATCAACGCGCTGATCGACGAGTTTCCGGCGGTGATCCTGACACAGGACTGGCATCCTTCGGGACATTCCTCTTTTGCGTCGAGCTACAAGGACAAGGCGCCGTTCGAGACGGTGGAGATGGACTATGGCACGCAGGTCCTGTGGCCCGATCACTGCATTCAGGGCAGCGACGGCGCGGCGTTTCATGCCGACCTCGACACCGACAGCGCCGACATGATCGTGCGCAAGGGGTTCAACGCGGGCATCGACAGCTATTCGGCGTTTTTCGAGAATGACCACGAGACGCCCACCGGGCTGCATGGCTATTTGCAGACGCGGGGGATCAAACAGCTCACCATGGTGGGGCTGGCCACGGATTTCTGCGTGAACTTCTCGGCGGTGGATGCGGCGAAGCTGGGCTATGACGTGACGGTGCTGACGGAGCTGTGCCGGGGGATCGACCTTGACGGGTCGCTGGCGGCGGCGCTGGAGGGGATGAAGGGCGCGGGCGTGAAGGTGGTCTGAATGGCCGGGCTTGCGCGAGAGATCGCGGCCTGCCGGATTTGTGCCCAGCGGTTTGCCGCGACGGCGACGGGGCATGAACCCCGCCCGGTGGTGTGGTTCCGGCCCGAGGCGCGGCTGCTGATCGCGGGGCAGGCGCCGGGGGCACGGGTGCACCAGTCGGGCAAGCCGTTCGACGACCCCTCGGGCGACCGGCTGCGCGACTGGCTGGGGCTGTCGGCGGAGGAATTCTATGACACGTCGCGGGTGGCGATCGTGCCGATGGCGTTCTGCTTTCCGGGATATGATGCGAAAGGGTCCGACCTGCCGCCGCCGAAAGTCTGCGGGCAGACATGGCATGACCGGGTGATGGCGGAGCTGTCCAATGTCAGGCTGACCGTGCTTGTGGGGGGCTATGCGCACAAGTATCACCTCGGCGTGAAAACCGGGGTGACGGAGACGGTGAAGGCGTGGCGGGACCGGGCGCCGGAGGTGTTTCCCCTGCCGCACCCGTCATGGCGCAACACCGCGTGGCTGAGGAAGAACCCGTGGTTCGAGAAAGAGGTGCTGCCGGTGCTGCGGCGCCGGGTGAAAGAGGTGATGGATGGGTGATCGGACACGGCTCGATGCGGTGCATGCGGCGATGGAGGCGGCGCCGGAAGACGAGGGCGCGCGTCTCGATTTCTACGGGCAATTGGCGGCGTCGGAGTTGTTTCTTCTGCTCGAGCAGGAGGCGGAAGGTGAAAGCGTGACGCCCCGGACTTTCGACGTGGAGGGGCAGTCTTTCGTGCTGGTCTTTGACGGCGAGGACCGGCTGGCGCAGTTTGCCGGGGGCGAGGCGCCCTATGCCGCGCTGTCGGGCCGGGCCGTGGCGGGGATGCTGGCGCCGGCGGGGCTGGGGCTGGGCTTGAACCTCGACGTGGCGCCCTCGGCCATGCTGTTGCCGCCCGAGGCGGTGGCGTGGCTGGCCGGGACGCTGGAGCAGGGGCCGCGCGAGGTGGAGACGAAGGTGCGGGCGTTCACCGCGCCCGGCGGGCTGCCGGAGCGGCTGTTGACGGCGCTTGACGCGCGGCTGGCGAGTGCGGCGGGGCTGGCGACGAGCGCCTATCTGGTGGGCGTGGAATATGAGAGCGGGGCCGAGGGGCACATGCTGGGCGTGATCGACGCGGTGCCGGAGGCCGAGGGGGCGCTGGCAAGGTCGGTGTCGGACCTGTTGCAGTTTTCCGGGCTGGAGGCGGCGGCGCTGGACGTGGCGTTTTTCCGGGCCGAGGAGGCGGCGGCGGCGCGGCTGGCGCGGGTCGGGCTGCGGTTCGATCTGCCGGCGGCGGAGGCCGCGGAGGTGCCGGGCGCCGCGCCGGGGATGGACCCGGCCAGGCCGCCGCGGCTGAGATAGGTGTGACAGGGGCGATTGACGGTGGCGAAAAGCGGGGCGATACAGTCCGGATGATACGGATCTTCTTCATTCTTCTGCTTGCCCTGCCGGTGCAGTTGGCCGCGCAGGACCTGACCTATCCGCCCGTCGACGAGGCGGAGCAGGACGAAAGCTTTGCGGCCTATCGCGAGCGGCTGATCGCGGCGGTGGTGGCGCGGGATATCGACGCGATCGTGGGGATGTCGTCGGAGGATATCAAGCTGAGCTTCGGCGGCACCTCGGGCCACGAGGCGCTGCGCGAGTACCTCACGGTCGATCCCGCCACCTTCCCCGAGGGCCAGCGCCACGAGGCGCCGGCGCTGCGGCAGCGCAACTGGACCGATCTTGAGACGGTCCTGCGGATGGGCGGGGTGTTCGACGATGGCGGGCTTTTCGTGGCGCCCTATACGTGGTCGTTCCGGGCGCCCGACGGCATGGACCCGTTCGAGGTGATGTTCGTGACCGGCACCGGTGTGGCGATGCGCGACCGGCCGATCCGCTATGGCGAGGTGACGGCATGGCTCGATCATGACGTGGTGCGCCACCTCGACTGGGTTAGCGGCACGCCTTATGTCGAGGTCGCGCGGGCGGATGACACCAAGGGCTTCGTGCACCGCGACTACCTTCGGGCGCTGGTGGATTACCGGGCGTATTTCGAAAAGCGCGAGGGTGAGTGGAAGATGATCACCTTCATCGCGGGGGATTGAGCGGCCCCGGCTTCTTCTGGCCGAAAATATCCCGGGGAGTTTGAGGGGCTGGCCCCTCATTCCCGCCGGCACCCTCAATACCCCTGATCGCGGTCCACGAGATACAGGAACGGCTCGCCCGCCTCGCCGCGGCGGATATTCTCGGCCACGACCTCGGCCGCTGTCGAGGGGCGGGTGTCGGCGGCGATGTGGGGGGTGACGGTGACCTTGGGGTGGTGCCAGTAGGGGTGATCCTCGGGCAGGGGTTCGGTGCGGAAGACGTCGAGCGTGGCGTGGGCGATGTGGCCGAGCTCGAGCGCGGCGAGCAGGGCGTCGTCGTCGATCAGGGGCCCGCGGCCGGGGTTTAGGATGACCGCGTTTTCCGGCAGCAGAGCGAGCGATTCCGGGTTGATGATGTTCTCGGTGGCGGGCGTGTCGGGCAGCAGCAGAACGAGGATCTGTGCCGATTTCAGGGCTTCGATCAGCCCGTCATCGCCGGAGAGGCAGGTGATCCCGTCCACGTCCTTCTGTGTGCGGCTCCAGCCGGTGACGGGAAAGCCGATGCCGGCCAGCATTTGCCCCGCCGCCTGGCCCAGCTGGCCGAGGCCGAGGATGGTGACGGGGCGTTCGTGTGCCAGCGGCGGGGTGTGCTGGGACCAGTCGCCCGGCTTGCGCGCGAGGTCGATATCCATTTCGAGATGGTGGCGCATGGTGTGGCCGGTGACCCATTCGGCCATGCCGTTGGTCAGCCCTTCCTCGACCATGCGGGTGAGCGGCTGGGTCAGGGTCTTGTTGCCGACGATCTGTTCGACCCCGGCCCAGAGGTTCATCACCGCCTTGCAGCGGGTGTAGGGGGTGAAATCCTGCACCGGGCCGTTGGGGGCGTAAATGATGTAATCGACGGTTTCGGGCGGATGATCGGTGGCGAGCGCTATGTCGAGGCCCTGCCGGGCGAATTCGGCCTTGAGGATCGGTTCGTAGGTTTCCCACCGCTCGGGGCGGGCCGCGAAGAGGACGTTGAGGGTCATGGATTACCTTGGTCTGTGGATATGGGCGCTTTGGACAAGGCCGAAGCCCAGCATCAGGATCAGCATGGCAGAGCCGCCGTAGCTGACCAGTGGGAGCGGCACGCCGACGACGGGGGCGAGGCCCATCACCATCGACATGTTGACCGCGAAGAACAGGAAGAACGTGACCGCCACCCCGAGCGTCATCAGCGAGGCGAAGCGGTCGCGGTTGGTCATGGCCGAGGAGACGCAGAACACGATGATGAGCGCGTAGAGTACCAGCAGCGAGACCGCGCCGACAAAGCCGAATTCCTCGGCCAGCGTGGTGAATATGAAGTCGGTGTGTTTCTCGGGCAGGAAGTTCAGCCGCGATTGGGTGCCCTGCATGAAGCCGCGCCCCGTCCAGCCGCCGGAGCCGAGGGCGATCTTGGACTGGGTGATGTGATAGCCCGCGCCGAGCGGATCGGTGGAGGGGTCGAGGAAGGTGTCGATGCGGCGGTACTGGTAGTCGGCCAGCATCTGCCAGTCGGTGCCGCGGCTGCGGAACACCGCCGAGATCAGCCCGCCGATGGCGGCGATCACCACGGCGAAATAGGCCCAGTGCACCCCGGCGAGGAACATCAGCGCGCCGCCCCCCATGATCAGCAGGATCGAGGTGCCGAGGTCGGGCTGGCGCAGCACGAGGGCCACCGGCACGATGATCAGGGCGACCGGGATGATCACCCAGAGCGGCCGCGAGAGCCGCGACATGGGCAGCCAGTCGTAATAGGCCGCGAGCACCATGATCAGCGTGACCTTCATCAGCTCGGAGGGTTGCAGGCGCATGACGCCGAGGTCGATCCAGCGCTGCGCGCCCTTGCCCTCGGTGCCCACGAGTTCCACCGCCACCAGCAGGATGACCGAGACGAGATAGGCCAGCACCGACATGTTGCGCCAGAACCAGATCGGCACCATGCCGATCAGGACCATCGCGACGAAGCCCAGCGCGTAGCGTTTCATCTGCGGTTCGGCCCACGGGTTGAACGAGCCGCCGGCGACCGAGTAGAGCATCAGGAAGCCGATGCCCGCCACCGCCGTCAGCAGAATGGCGAGGCCCCAGTTGAAATAGAGCACCTTGCGGATGCCTGCCGGCGTGGTCTTGACCGAGTACTCGAGATAGCTCATGCGCGGTCGCTTTCGTCACCGGTGGGGCCGGGGCGGTACTGGCGCAGTTCCTCCTGCTGGGTCTGGATGCGGCCGCGATCCTTGGAGGGGTAGGCCGAGAGCGGCGGGTCGCCACCGTAGAGCGCCTGCAGGGTGATGTCGCGGGCGATGGGGGCCGCCACGGTCGAGCCGCCGCCGCCATGCTCGACCACCACCGCGACCGCGACCTTGGGGTTGTCGAACGGCGCGAAGTCGACGAAGAGCGCGTGGTCGCGCTGGCGCCATGGCAGGTCTTCGTTGCGGCGCACGCCGGAGGCGCGCTCGCCCGAGGAGATGTTGCGCACCTGACTGGTGCCGGTCTTGCCGGCCATGCGGAAGGCATCCTCGATGACGCGGCTGGAATAGGCGGTGCCGCGTCGGTCGTTGGAGACGGCGAACATCGCCTTGCGCACCTCGCGCAGGCTGTTCTCGTTGATGCCCAGAGACGGGCCGAGCCCCGAGGGCTGTTCGACCCCGTCGATCGACTTGATGACGCGCGGATTGACCTCGCGCCCGGTGGCGAGGCGGGCCGACATCAGCGCCAGTTGCAGGGGCGAGGCCAGCACGAAGCCCTGCCCGATCGAGGCGTTGACGCTGTCGCCGATCACCCATTCGGCGGACCGGTTGATCAGCTTCCATTCCTTGGTGGGGGCAAGGCCCGAGGCGACGGAGGTGAGGGGCAGGTCATGCTCGATGCCGATGCCGAGCTTGCGGGCCATTTCGGAGATCTTCTCGATGCCGACGCGCAGGGCCATGTCGTAATAGAACACGTCGCAGCTTTCGCGGAGCGAGCGGTGCAGGTCGACATTGCCGTGGCCGGCGCGTTTCCAGCAGTGAAAGCGCCGGTTGCTGACCTCGAGATGGCCGGGGCAGTAGACGGTTTCGGTCAGGTCCAGCTCGCCCGCCTCCATCGCGGCCAGCGCGACGACCATCTTGAAGGTCGAGCCGGGCGGGTAGATGCCCTGCACCGCCTTGTTGGGCAGGGGGCGGTATTCGTTTTCCAGCAGCGCCTTGTAATTGGCGACCGAGATGCCGCGCACGAAGAGGTTGGGGTCGTAGCTGGGCGTCGAGGCGCAGGCGAGCACGTCGCCGCTTTCGCAGTCGATCACCACGGCGGCCGCGCTTTCCTTGGCCAGCCGGGCGTGGGCGTAGGTCTGGAGCGCGTTGTCGATGGTGATCTGGATGTCGGTGCCGGAGGTGCCCTCCTGCCGTTCCAGTTCGCGCATGACGCGGCCGGCGGCGTTGACCTCGACCCGCTTGGTGCCGGCCTCGCCGCGCAGCAGCTCCTCGCGCTTGGCCTCGAGGCCGATCTTGCCGATCTGGAAGCGGGGGATCAGCAGCAGCGCGTCGGGCGCGTCCATCCGTTCGAGATCGCGGTCGCTGACCGGGCCCACGTAGCCCACGACGTGGGCGTAGGCCTCGCCATGCGGGTAGCGGCGCGACAGGCCCACGTCGGGGGTGATGCCGGGCAGGGCGGGGGTGTTGACGGCGATGCGGCTGATGTCTTCCCAGCTGACGCGGTCGGCGATGGTGACGGGCGTGTCGCCGCGCAGGCGTTCGAGGTCGCGGCGGGCGCGGTCGAGTTCCTCGGGGTTCAGTTCGACCAGTTCCGACAGCCGGGCGATCACGTCTTCGACGTCGCCCGCCTCCTCGCGGACCATGGAGATGCGGTAGCTGGGCACGTTCTCGGCCACGGTGTTGCCGTTGCGGTCGAAGATGCGGCCGCGCGTTGGCGGGATCAGGCGGATGTTGATGCGGTTTTCGTCGGCGAGCAGGCGGAACTGGTCGGCCTGCTCGACCTGAAGGTAGCGCATGCGCAGGGCCAGCGCGCCGACGAGGCCGGTCATGCCGCCGCCGAGGATCAGGCCGCGGCGGGTGATCTTGCGGTAGCTTTCGGCGGAATCGCGGGTCGGGCGTCTCATGAGCTGGGCCTCATTGCGTCAAGCTCGCCCGGGGCGACCTTGCGCACGCCGAGCCCGGATTGGGAGACCAGCACCACCAGCGGGTAGGCGATCAGGGTCATGAGCATCTGCATCAGGCTGAGCCCGAGGGGGGCCTGATCCACCATGAACACGCCGAGAAGCAGGCGGTAGCCGAGGGTCATCGCCACCAGCGTGGTGGCGACGCTGACCCATTCGACCGGGAAGGTCAGGTCGCGCAGGTCGGGGGCGCGGGCGCGCAATGTCTGGCTGCCGATCAGCACCAGCGCGGCCCAGAGGCCGGGCGGGCGGTGAAACAGCAGGTCGCAGAGCAGGAAGACGGCGGCCACCAGCAGGGGCGGCACGAATTCAGGCCGGCGCAGGCCCCAGGCAAGCGTAAAGGCGAGGATGAAGTCGGGCCCCGCCCAGCCGCGCGGCAGGGTGTCGAGCGGCAACAGGCGGAGGAACACGAAGAGCGTGCAAATGCCGACGAAGAGGGCGCGCATGGCCCAGAGATATGTCTGGCTGCGCTCAGCCATCGGCGGGCTCGGTCGCGATGCCGCCGGTGGCGGTGTTCTCGGGGGTGACCGGGTCGGGGATCGGCCCGAAGGGGGTGACGAGGCCGCCCGGGTCGCTGATCCGCTCGTCGCGCCAGTTGCGCAGGACGCGGAGGAATTCGAGCCGTTCGTAATCGGCCGAGAGGCGCGCGCGGAGGCGGCCGCCGGGGTCTTTCGCAAGCTGGCCCACATGCAGCCCCGCAGGGAAGACCCCGCCATCGCCCGAGGTGATCAGCCGGTCGCCGGGGCGCACGTGGTCGGGCGCCTCGATGAAGCTGACGGTGGGGGAGGGGGTGTTGTCGCCCGAGACGAGCGCCTGTTGGCCCGAGGGTTCGATGGTGACGGGGATGTGGCTTGAGGTGTCGGTGAGCAGGATGACCCGCGCGGTGTTGTCGCCCACGCCCGAGATGCGCCCGACGAGGCCGAGCCCGTCCATCGCCGCCCAGCCGTCGACGATGCCGTCGCGGGCGCCGACGTTGATCAGCACCGATTGCCGGAAGGGCGAGCCGCTATCGGCCAGCACGACGCCGGTGACGAAGGTGAGGCGGGGGTCGAGCTGGACGTTGTTGAGGTCGAGCAGGCGGGCGTTTTCCTGTTCGAGCTGGAGTGCCGCCTCTTTCCACGCCTTCATCTGCTGCAATTCGCGGCGGAGTTCCTGGTTCTGCTGGTTGATGCGCTGTTAGCTCTGGAAATCGTGGTTGATGTTGACCGCGCCGGTCACCGGGGCCATCGCCCAGTCGAAGCTGGGCACGACGCGGTCGATCACCTGTGCGCGGAAGCGTTCGATGCGGGGGCTGTCGATGCGCCAGACGAGGAACAGGCCGAGCAGGCACAGGAGCAGGACGCCCACCAGAAGGCGCCTGAGCTGGCCGGAATAATCCCCGTCCTGGTTTCGGTCTTTTGCCAACGGCTGTCCCTTCGTCAGACAGGTGGATGGCTCACAACACCCCCGAATTTCGGCCGCATCACAGCCAGGGGCGAACCGCCTTCAACTTCAATAGGTTCTGCGCGTTTTGCGCCATTGCCCGAGCCCGACAATAGCGCAAATCGCCTTAGCTGTCGTAGTCTATCGCGTGTCGCAGCTGTTTTTCAAACTCCAACGCCTTGCCGGTGCCCAGCGCCACGCAATTGAGGCTGTCATCGGCGATGGAAACGGCGAGACCGGTCTGTTCGCGCAGCGCGAGGTCGAGATCGCCCAGCAGGGCACCGCCGCCGGTGAGCATGACGCCGCGGTCGACGATGTCAGCGGCAAGATCGGGCGGGGTGGTCTCGAGCGCGGTCATCACCGCCTCGCAGATCGCCTGCACGGGTTCGGCCAGCGCCTCGGCCACCTGGGCCTGGGTGATCTCGGTTTCCTTGGGCACGCCGTTGAGAAGGTCGCGGCCGCGGATCTGCATCGAGGTGCCGCGCCCGTCATCGGGCATGCGGGCGGTGCCGATCGAGGTCTTGATACGCTCGGCGGTGGACTCGCCCACCAGCAGGTTCAATTGGCGGCGCAGGTAGTTGATGATCGCCTCGTCCATCCGGTCGCCGCCGACGCGGATCGTGCGGGCATAGACGATGTCGCCCAGCGACAGAACGGCCACCTCGGTGGTGCCGCCGCCGATATCGACGACCATGTTGCCGGTGGGATCGGTGATGGGCATGCCCGCGCCGATGGCCGCGGCGATGGGTTCGGCCACGAGCCCCGCGCGGCGGGCGCCGGCGGAGAGCACGGACTGGCGAATCGCGCGTTTTTCGACCGGGGTGGCGCCATGGGGCACGCAGACGATGATCTTGGGTTTCGAGAAGGTCGAGCGCTTGTGGACCTTGCGGATGAAGTGCTTGATCATCGCCTCGGCGGTGTCGAAATCGGCGATGACACCTTCGCGCATCGGGCGGATCGCCTCGATGCTGCCGGGGGTGCGGCCCAGCATGAGCTTGGCGTCTTCACCGACGGCCAGCACTTTCTTCACCCCGTCCTTCACGTGGTAGGCCACGACCGAGGGTTCCGACAGGATGACGCCCCGGCCCTTGACGTAGACCAGCGTGTTCGCAGTGCCCAGATCGATCGCCATGTCCGACGAGAAAAGTCCGGGGATTTTACTGAAGATTGACATCTGCGCCTGCTGATCCATCGCCCAATTTCTACACAGGCCACCGACTCGCGAGCCCGGAAGCCGAGTGAGTTATAGAGTGCGCGCGGCACAGGTGAAAGGGGCAGTTTTCCAAGGGGTGAGCGTTATTCTGCCGGCAGATCGCGGGCGGGCTTTGACTTGGGGCCGGCAACGGGGGGTGATTCCCGGCCCATGGCCGAAATCATGCCGTTTTCGAGCCATTGGCGGAGGGTGCCGGCCATGCGCGCGGCGGTGGTTTCGGGATCGCCTGTCATGGCCGCGACCTCGCACAGACGGGCGAAATTGGCGCCTTTGGCGGTAAGGTCGAGCAGGGTGCCTTCCTCGGGGGTGAGTTCCGTGTGATGGCTGGTCAGGCCGCGGCGCCACGCGACGATCCACCGCAGGTCGTCTTGGATTGTGGGCTTTGGCGGGGTCTGCTCGGCGCGCAGGGCGCGGAAGATGTCATAGGCGTTGGTGCGCTGGGGCAGGAGGGTGAGGCCGGGGTGGAGGGTGAAGACCGTCGCTTCGGGGTGGTCGGCGATTGTGGCGAGGTCGTCGGGGGTGGCCACGGGCGCGTCGGGGGCATCGAAGGCATCGCGGATGGCGCGGTCGAGGCGGGCGAGATCGGGCAGGGCGGGATGTTGCGCGGCGATGGGCTGATCGTCGAGGTGGTCGGGGAAGCCGTGGCCGACCCAGCGGGCGTTGGGGGATCTGGAGGGGCAGGCGCGGAGGTAGGATTTCGCGAGGTTCAGGAAGGTATCGTCGCCAAGGAAGGTCCAGAGCGTGTCGTAATCCTCGCACAGGATATTCACGAGGCGGATTTCATAGGCGTTCTGATAGACCGCGAGGCGGCTTGCGGCGGAGGTGCCAATTGGCACGGAAAGGCTGGAAAGCGAGGCGGACTGGCGGTTGAGCACGTCGTTTTGCAGCGCCGCCTGCAGTTCGGCGAGGGTGCGGGCCATGGCCTAGGCGACCTCAAGCTGGCCGGGCGCGAGGGTTTCCTGCGCGATCTGGCGGGCGCGTGTGAGTTCGGCCAGCAGGTCGGAGAGCGGCGGGATATTGTCGTCGCGCTCGATCATGGTGGAGACGGGGCCGAAATGGCCGATGGCGCGGCGGTAGAGCTCGAACACCTCGTCGCAGACCGGCTGATCATGGGTGTCGATCAGGCAGTCGTTGCCCTCGCTATGGCCGGCGAGGTGGAATTGCACGACGCGCTCGCGGGGGATGGCCTCGATGAACTCGGTGCCGTCGAAGCGGTGGTTCCGGCCCGAGACGAAGACGTTGTTCACGTCGAGCAGCAGCCAGCAATCGGCGCGGCGGGCCAGTTGGCCTACGAATTCCCATTCGGTCATCTCGGATTCGGCGAATTCGATGTAGGAGGAGACGTTCTCGATGGCGATGCGGCGGCCGAGATAGTCCTGCACGCGGGCGATGCGGGCGGCGATGTGGTCGAGGGCTTCCTCGGTATAGGCGACGGGCATCAGGTCATGCAGGTTGATGCCGTGCACGCCGGTCCAGCAAAGATGGTCGGAGATCCATTTCGGCTGAACATGATCGGCGAGCGCCTTGAGCCGGGCGAGGTAATCCCAGTCGAGCGGGGAGGTCGAGGCGATGGACATGGAGACGCCGTGCATCACCAGCGGGTAGCGTTCCTTTACGCGGTCGAGCATGTGGCGGGGGCGGCCGCCGGCCTCCATGTAGTTCTCGGAGATGATCTCGAACCAGTCGATGGGCAGGGGCGCGTCGGCCTCGAGGATCTCGGCATAATGCTGGGGTCTGAGGCCGAGGCCGAAGCCAAGGAACGGGGGGCGGTCGACCATCGTGCTCCTCCTGTCGTGGTGGGGTCAGTCTAGAGAAGAACCGGGCCCCTGTCCGCAATGGAAGAGGCCCGGCAATACTGACTGTGACGGATCAGCTTTCGACGGTGCCGCCGGCGTCGTCGCATTCGGCCTTGGTCATCGACAGAAAGCCCTCGCCCTTGCAGCTGTTCTTGCCGGCGCAGGAATTGCTGGCGGTGGCGCAGTCGCTGGTGCCCTTGCAGCTGTTGACGCCCATGCAGTGGATCTTGGCCTCGTCGGCGGTGGCCGCTGTGGGGGCGAGCGCGGCGGGGCCGGACAGGGCAAGGGCGAAGGCGGCGGATGCAATGGCGGCGCCGGATTTGCTGGTGTGTTTCATCGTTTAGCTCCTCTTCTTTGTACGATGGATCGCAGAACGACCATCGGGCGGAAGGTATTTCACGGGCAACTAAACTTATCGTTACGCCGCGTCATGTGGGGTGAGGCGCCTTTGGGTTGGATGTGTTTGGCAGGGATGAAGTGGCGGCCAATGTCGTCGGCTCGCCGTGTCACGGCCCGTTGATGCGCGGCGTCTCAACCGTCAGGAGAGGACGCATCGCTTCCGGCGAAATCGCAGGGCTGTCTGGGGGATCGCGGGGAGGACTGGTGCTGCTGGAGAGAATCGAACTCTCGACCTCTCCCTTACCAAGGGAGTGCTCTACCTCTGAGCTACAGCAGCCTCTTCAATGGCGGGCCTCTTAGACCGTTCCGCGACCCCGCGCAAGGGCTATCTGGCCGGGATTTTCGCCGGGTTCGCCCGCATCGCCGGGAAATTCCGCAGATGCGGTATTTCGTGCTGCGCCTTCAAGAATTATATCGCCGGCTTCTAGTTTCGCCGTCTTGATTTCTCGGGTACAAAGCGGAACACAATAGGACGGCAGGATGACGAAGAAAGACCCCGACAAGGCCCGCCCCGCCGGGAAGGACAGCCGGGAGGACCGGCTGAAGGCCGCGCTGAAGGCCAACATGGCGCGGCGCAAGGCACAGGTGCGGGGCAGGAAAAACGCCGCCGGGGCGGATGAGGCAGACAAGGACGAGGGATAGGAACCGATGGATTCGATACTGGTGAGGGGCAATGGCCAGCTGAACGGGGATATCCCGATCGCGGGGGCCAAGAATGCCTGTCTGACGCTGATGCCGGCGACGCTTTTGAGCGAGGAGCCGCTGACGCTGACCAATGCGCCGCGGCTGTCGGATATCCGCACGATGAGCCTGTTGCTGCAAAGCCTGGGCGCCGAGGTGTCGAGCATGCAGGAGGGCAAGGTTCTGACCATGTCGAGCCATGCCCTGAAAAGCCACGTGGCGGATTACGACATCGTGCGCAAGATGCGCGCCTCGATCCTCGTGCTGGGGCCGCTGCTGGCGCGGGACGGGCATGCGGTGGTGTCGCTGCCCGGCGGTTGTGCCATCGGGGCGCGGCCGGTTGATTTGCATCTCAAGGCGCTGGAGGCGATGGGCGCCGAACTGGAGCTGAAGGACGGCTATGTTCACGCCACCGCCAAGGGCGGGCTGAAAGGCGGGGTCGTCGAGTTTCCGATGGTCTCGGTGGGCGCAACGGAGAACGCGCTTCTGGCCGCGACGCTGGCCAAGGGGACGACGGTTCTGAAAATGGCGGCGCGGGAGCCCGAGATCGTCGATCTGGCCCGCTGCCTGCGCAAGATGGGCGCCCAGATCGAGGGTGAGGGCACGCATGAGATCACCATTCAGGGGGTCGACCGGCTGAACGGGGCGACGCATCCGGTGGTGCCCGACCGGATCGAGCTTGGCACTTACATGCTGGCGCCGGCGATGTGCGGCGGCGCGGTGGAATGCCTTGGCGGGCGGATGGAACTGGTCGAGGCGTTCAGCGAGAAGCTGGACGAGGCCGGCATCACCGTCGAGGAGACCGGGCGCGGCATCAAGGTATCGCGCGGCAACGGGCGGGTGAAGGCGGTGAACGTCACGACCGAGCCGTTTCCGGGCTTTCCGACCGATTTGCAGGCACAGATGATGGCGCTGATGTGCATCGCCGAGGGCCGGAGCGTGCTGGAGGAGACGATTTTCGAGAACCGTTTCATGCATGCGCCGGAACTGATGCGGATGGGCGCCAAGATCGACGTGCAGGGCGGCACCGCCACGGTGACGGGTGTCGAGCGGATGAAGGGCGCGCCGGTGATGGCGACCGACCTGCGGGCGAGCGTTTCGCTGATCCTTGCGGGGCTGGCGGCGGAGGGTGAGACGCTGGTCAACCGGGTCTATCACCTTGACCGCGGCTATGAGAGTGTCGAGCAGAAGCTGGGCAATGTGGGCGCGCAGATCGAAAGGGTGACGGGCTCGTGAGTGACGATGCGAGATTCGAGGACGGGCGCGAGGCGCCGCTGAACCTTGGTGCCTTCGACCTTGAGGACCTGCAGGTTCTGTCGTCGCTGGTGCAGGATGCGATCTTTCCCGCGACCGAGATGGCATGGCGCCCGCGCGAGCGGCGGTTTGCCATCCTGCTGAACCGGTTCCGCTGGGAGGATGCGGGCCGCGAGCGGCACGGGGCCGAGCGGGTGCGCTCGGTTCTGGCGGTGGATCATGTGCTCAAGGTTTCGAGCCAGGGCATCGACCGGGGCGACAAGGACACGATCCTGTCGGTGCTGACCGCCGAGTTCGAACCGGGCGAGGATGGCACCGGCCACGTGCTGCTGACGCTGGCGGGGGACGGGGCGATCCGGCTGGCGGTCGAGGCGCTGGAGGTGACGCTGAAAGATGTGACCCGGCCCTACAAGGCGCCGTCTGGCAAGGCGCCCGATCACGGGGACTGACGGGATGACCCATGTGCGCGCCGCCCGGTCAGAGGATGCGCCACGGATCAGCGCCGTGCTGATCGCGTCGATCCGGCAGCTTTGCACGCCCGATCACGAAGGGGATGCCGCCGCCATCGAGGCATGGACCGCCAACAAGACGCCCGAGCAGGTGGCCGTCTGGCTTGAGGGCGATCACGGGGTGCATGTGGCTGAGGACGACGGCGAGATTGCCGCCGTTGGCGCGGTGTCGGGCGAGGGCGAGGTGTTGCTGCTTTACGTGGCGCCCGAGCATCGCGGGAAGGGGCACAGCGCCGCGCTTCTGGAGGTGCTGGAGGCGGAACTGGCCAAGGCGGGCCATGCGGAGAGCACCCTTGTGAGCACCAAGACGGCGCATGGCTTTTACCTGTCGCGGGGCTGGCGGAACGACGGGCCGGAGGTGGCCTGTTTCCGCACAAGGGGCCAGCCGATGCGGAAGGCGTTGCGCGGCCGGTCTTGAGCCCCCGGCGGGGGCCGTTTATGGGTTCCGCGAAAGGATCTGCCATGCCCCGTTTTCTGAACGCCTCCGATGCCGGTTTCGAAGAGGATTTCGCCGCCCTGCTGGGGGCCAAGCGCGAAGAGGCGCAGGATGTGGACGATGCGGTGGCCGGCATCATCGCCGATGTGCGGGCAAGGGGCGATCAGGCGCTGATCGAGCTGACGGCGAAGTTCGACCGGATGGAGCTGTCGGCGGAGGGGTTGCGGTTCACGACCCAAGAGGTCGACGCGCTGGTGGCGCAGGTGTCGGCCGAGGACCGCGCGGCGCTGGAGCAGGCCGCCGGGCGCATCCGGGGCTATCACGCGCGGCAGGTGCCGAGGGACGAAAGCTGGACCGACCCGGAGGGCGCGACGCTGGGCTGGCGGTGGTCGCCGGTGTCGGCGGCGGGGCTCTATGTGCCGGGGGGCTTGGCGTCTTATCCGTCTTCGGTGCTGATGAACGCGATCCCCGCCAAGGTGGCCGGGGTGAAGCGGCTGGCGATCACGGTGCCGACGCCCGATGGCGCGGCCAACCCGCTGGTCCTGATGGCCGCGCGGATCGCCGGGGTGGACGAGATCTATCGCGTGGGCGGCGCGCAGGCGATTGCGGCGCTGGCCTATGGCACCGAGAGCATCGCGCCGGTCGACAAGATCACCGGGCCCGGCAATGCCTATGTGGCGGCGGCCAAGCGGCGGGTGTTCGGGCGCGTGGGGATCGACATGATCGCGGGGCCGTCGGAAATTCTGGTGATTGCCGATGCCGATAACGAGCCGGACTGGATCGCGCTCGATATGCTGAGTCAGGCCGAGCATGACGAGAGCGCGCAGGCGATATTGATCACCGACGATGCGGGGTTTGGCGAGCGCGTGGCACGGGCCGTCGAGGCGCGGCTGGAAACGCTGGAACGGCGAGAGATCGCGGGGGCGAGCTGGCGCGATTTCGGGGCGGTGATCGTGGTGCCGGATCTGGATATGGCCGCCAGGCTGGCCGACCGGATCGCGCCGGAGCATCTGGAGCTTTGCGTGGCAGGGCCAGAGGCGCTGGCCGACAAGATCAGCCATGCCGGGGCGATTTTCCTTGGCGCGTGGACGCCCGAGGCGATCGGCGATTACGTGGGCGGGCCGAACCACGTGCTGCCGACGGCGCGTTCGGCGAGGTTCTCGTCGGGGCTGTCGGTGATGGATTTCCTCAAGCGGACGACGCTGGCCAAGATGACGCCGCAGGCGCTGAAGGCGATCGGGCCGGCGGCGGAAAGGCTGGCGATTGCCGAGAGCCTCGAAGCCCACGGATTGAGCGTTCGGGCGCGGCTGGACAAGCTGAACGAGGGCTGAGCCGCGCGCCAAGTTGCGCGAAACCGGACGCCGTGCCTAGAATAGCCGGGGCCATGGGCCACGGGAGAACGGCATGGATCAGCCAAGACCGGCCATTCCGGCGGAGACGGCCGCCGGCTGGCAGAGGATCGTCGACCTGATCGCGCGGCTGGCGGATGTGCCGGCCAGTCTGGTGATGCAGACGCGGGCGCCGGACCATTCCGTATTGGTGACCAGCCGGACCGAGGGCAACCCCTACACGGTGGGCCAGAACTTTGTTCTGAACGACAAGCTGTATTGCTATGGCGTGATGCGCAATGACGGCGAACTGGTGGTCGAGGATGCCACCTGCGAGCCGGATTGGGCCGATAATGACGACATGGAACACGGGATGAGTTTCTATGTCGGGCTGCCGCTCAAATGGCCCGACGGGGCGTTGTTCGGCACGATTTGCGTGCTGGACCGGCAGCGCAACGACCGCGCGCTTCTGTTCCGGCGGGGCCTGCAGGATTTTGCGCGGGTGATCGAGGCCGATCTCGAACGGCTGACCGAGATCGCCCGGCGCAAGGCGCTGGAGGCCGAGCTTCAGCAGACGCTGGACACGCTGGAACAGCGGGTGACGGATCGGACGGCGGAGCTGGAGGAGGCCAACACCGCGCTGCGGGTGTTGCTGGGCAATGTCGAGCGGTCGCGCGAGGAGTATGACGAGAAGGTGCTGCGCCAGATCAAGGGGCTGGTGATGCCGCATCTGGGCCGGTTGCGGCGCAGGCTGGGCGGGGATCTTGCGGCGGCGGCCTATCTCGACCTTGCAGAGGATAATCTGAGGGATATCACGGCCGCCATGTCGGGGCAGCTGACCACGATGTTCGAGAAGCTGACGCCGACCGAGCAGGAGGTGGCGCAGATGGTCATGCGGGGCCAGACCACCAAGGATATCGCGCAGACGCTGGCCCGCGAGCCCAGCACGATCGAGTATCACCGCAACAATATCCGCCGGAAGCTGGGCCTGCGCCGCAGCGGCCAGAACCTGCGCAGCCTGTTGCTGTCGATCCAGTGAAACCATGGGGGCCGCCCCCATGTTTTGCCCCGGTTTTTCCCATACGGGCGGATCGCCCCTGCGTTGCTACCCTGCCTGTGCCGGGCCGACCCGGCCAGAGAAAAACATATCAGGGAGCTTACACATGGACAAAGACGATCTTCACCTTGCACCCGTCCTGTTGAACGGCGAACGGGATGAGCTTTCGCCGGGGTTGTCGCGGCGCTCGTTCTTCATGGCCGCCGGGGCGGCCGGTGTCGGCGGCGCGGCGTCGCTGTTGAGCGGTAGCTCGGCCAGCGCGCAATCGACCGACTGGACCCAGCCGGGCAACAATAACGGCGTGATCGAATTGCAGAAGACCACCGGCAGCATGGTCGAGGGCGATGTCGGGATCGAGTATTATGGCCATTGCGCCATCAAGATCACCTCGCCGGGCGGGGCGACGGTGCTGTTCGACCCGTTCCGCGACGACCCGTCGGGGGCGTGGGGGATGTGGTTCAAGAACGAGTTTCCGGAAACGCCGGTCGATATCTGCATGTCGACCCATACCCATTTCGATCACGACGCCATTCACCGCCCGGTCTCGACCATGGTGCTTGACCGGATGGTGGGGAATTTCGAGTTCGCCGATATCAAGATCACCGGTTTCGCCGACAAGCATGCCTGTGTCGCGCCGGGCTGGTACAGCTGGACCGATGCGCTGGCCGAGTTCGGGGTGAATGCCTGCCCGCCCGACAATGTGGGGCATATGGACATGGTGGTCTATCTGGTCGAGACGGGCGGCATCCGCACGCTGATCTGGGGCGACAACCGGCACAACCCGCCCGAGGGGTTCTGGGAGGCCGTGGGCGAGGTCGATGTGCTGACCCTGCCGGTGGATGGCTCGATGCATATCCTGAGCTACGAGATGGGCGACGCGATCGTGGAACGGCTGAAGCCCAAGGTGATCATTCCGACGCATTACCTTAACGAGACCACCAGCTATACGCTGACCACGCTGCAGAATGCCGATGAGTGGGTGAAGGCGCAGAAGAGCTATCGGATGCTCGACAGCGCCAGCCTCTCGCTCAATGCCGGCGAGGTTTCGGGGATGGACCGCGAGTTCCTGTATTTCGGGCATAACGCGCTGACCGCCTGAGACGGGTGGCGCACCGGATCGGGCCGGGGCCCGCCGCGGAGACCCGTGGCGGGCCTTTCATCTGCCACACCGCCGCAAAATCGCCATGCCCCGTCGTTTGGCCGCATTGCCCGCGCCGTTCGGCTGGGCTAGGCAAGGCCACGCGAACAGACCGAAAGACTGTCATGATGAGCCGCATCTGCCATATCGAACTGGACGACGGCAACCTGCCGCCGCCCACGCCGGAAATCGAACAGGAGCGCAAGGTCGCCATGTTCGACCTGATCGAGGAGAACTCGTTCACCCTGCCCAAGCGGGATGACCGGGTGGTGCCCGAGGGGCCGTATCGCGTGGGGCTGTCCATCCGGGAGAAACGGCTGGTCTTCGATATCCGCACCGAAGAAAACGAACCGGCGGCCGAGTTTCACCTGTCGCTGTCGCCGTTTCGGCAGGTGGTCAAGGATTACTGGTCGATCTGCGAGAGCTATTTCGACGCAGTAAAGAACCTGCCGCCCGGCCAGATCGAGACCATCGACATGGCCCGCCGCGGCATCCACAACGAGGGCGCCCGGGTGCTCGAGGAACGTCTGGAGGGCAAGGCGGATGTCGACAGCGACACCGCGCGGCGCCTCTTCACGCTGATCTGCGTTCTGCATTTCGGGAGCTGACGCGGTGGCGCTGGAGCTTCCTCAGTCGGTGCTCTTTTGCTGCGACCACAATGCCGTGCGCTCGCCCATGGCCGAGGGCGTGATGAAGAAGCTCTACGGCACCGACACCTATGTTCAGTCGGCGGGCGTCAAGGGCGACATGGATATCGACGGCTTTGCCATCGCCGTCTGCCGCGAGCTGGGGGTCGAGCTTGACCGCCACCGCACGAGAAGTTTCGACGAGATGGAGCAATGGGGCGACGACCTGTCGTCGTTTGACCTGATCGTCGCGCTCAGCCCCGCCAGCCAGCGCAAGGCGCTCGACCTGACGCGGCTGTTTCACCTCGACGTGGTCTATTGGCCGATCATGGACCCGACCGGCCTTGGCGAAACGCGGGAGGCCAAGCTGAACGCCTATCGCCAGACACGCGACCAGATCATCAAGCACCTCAAGGACAGATGGGGCGACCCGGGGATTGGATTATGAACGAGACCGTCA
>JAVJTX010000011.1:0-40786 GCA_040220035.1 Roseovarius sp.
GGCGATCGTCGGCAATATCGGCCATTTCGACAACGAGATTCAGGTGGCGAGCCTGAAGAACCACAAGTGGACGAACATCAAGGAACAGGTGGACATGATCGAGATGCCCTCGGGCGCGCGGATCATTCTGCTTTCCGAAGGACGCCTGCTGAACCTCGGCAATGCGACGGGTCACCCGAGCTTTGTGATGAGCGCCTCCTTCACCAACCAGGTTCTGGCGCAGATCGAGCTTTGGACCAAGGGCGAGCAGTATGGCAACGAGGTCTACATCCTGCCCAAGCATCTGGATGAAAAGGTCGCGCGGCTGCATCTGGAGCGGATCGGCGTCAGGCTGAGCGAACTGCGGGAGGATCAGGCCGATTATATCGGCGTGCCGCAGAACGGGCCCTACAAGCCCGAGCATTACCGGTATTAAGGATGGCTGACATGAGCAAGGAGACGCCCCATATCGTGGGTCTCGGCAATGCGATTGTCGACGTGGTCGCGGCGGTGGATACCGCCGTGATCGACCGCCACGGCCTGACTCCCGGCGGCATGCACCTTGTCGATGCCGGCGCCGCGCAGGCGCTGTTCGACGAGGTCGGCCCCGGCGTGCGCCAATCTGGCGGGTCGGTGGCCAATTCCATCGCCCACCTGTCGGAAACCGGCGTGACGGGCACCTATCTGGGCAAGGTCGCGGATGATGACCTTGGCCAGACCTTCCGCGAGGAGATGTCGGGCCTGAGCATCGCCGCCCCGGTGACCCCGTCGGCGGATGCCGACACGGGCACGGGCCGCTGTGTCGTGCTGGTGACGCCGGATGGCGAGCGCACGATGAGCACCTATCTCGGCGCCGCCGTGACGATGGCGCCCTCGGACCTCGCGCAGGCGATGCCCGACGGGCTCGATATCCTGTTCATCGAAGGCTACCTGTGGGATGCCCCGCAGGGCGCCGCGGTGATCGAGGATGCGGCGCAGAAGGCCAAGGCGGCGGGCGCGCGCATCGCGCTCACCCCGTCGGATGCCGGCTGTGTCGAGCGCAACCGCGACGTGATGTGGAATTTCATCACCCGGCATGTCGATATCCTTGTCGGCAACCTTGCCGAGATCGGCCAGCTTGCCGGAACCGAGGATGCCGACAGCGCGATGGGCTGGGCGATCGGCAACGTGCCGGTGGCGGCGGTCACGCTGCATGACGAAGGCTCGCTGGTGGCCGACGCGACCGGTGTCTACCGCGTCCCGGCCGCGCCCGTGGCAAAGGTCGTGGACACGACCGGCGCGGGCGATGCCTATGCCAGCGGGTTCCTTGGCGCGCTCGCCAGTGGCGAGACGGTCGAGGAGGCCGGCAAGCGCGGGGCCGCGATGGCCGCGCGCGTGCTGACCCATTACGGCGCCCGCAACGGCGCCGCGGCGCAGGCGATCTCGCTGCCGGCGGCGTGAGGATTGGCAGGCCCCGCCGAGGGTGCGGGGCCTGACCTTTAGCGAGAGATTTCCCCGACAATCCGGCTCAGCATCCGGTCGCAGGCGTCAAGCTGGGCGGTGGTGACGTATTCGTCGGCCTTGTGGCCCTGACCGGCCATGTGGCCCGGCCCGCAGACGACGGTGGGGATGCCCAGCCCGTCGAACACGCCCGCCTCGGTGCCGAAGGCGACCTTGATGAGGTCCGCCCCCGCACAGGCGCGGGCAAGGCGTGTGACCTCCGCCCCCTCGGCAATGTCGAGGCCGGGATAGGCGGTGGTCTGGTCGAGGGTGATGCGGGCCTCGGGAAAGGCGCCTTGGTATCGGTGGGCGACGCGGTCAGCGGCGGCCTCGATCCGTTGCGCAATCTCGTCGGCCGCGTCGGCCGCGAGGTAGCGCAATTCAAAGCGCATCTCGGCCCGCTCGGGCACCATGTTGACCGCCAAGCCGCCCGAAAGCTGACCCACATGCACCGTGCTGTAGGGGATGTCATAGCCCGTATCCCGCGCGCCGGCCTGCTCCAGCCATGTCTGAAGCGCGCGTAGTTCGGCCATGAAATCCCCGGCAAGATGCAGCGCGTTGACGAAACCCGGCGCCAGCGCGGAATGGCCGGCCTGTCCGTGGCACACCGCCCGCCACGCGGCCTTGCCCTTGTGGCCGGTGGCGACCTGCATTTCCGTGGGCTCGCCCACGATACAGGCGCGGGGATGGCCGAGAAGGGGGGCGAGGGCGGCCTCCATCTCCTGTATCCCGACACAACCGATTTCCTCGTCATAGGAGAAGACGAGTTTCAGCGGCTCGCGCAGGTCCTTTCGGACGGCCAGTTCCGCGGCGCTGAGCATACAGGCGAGGTAACCCTTCATGTCGGTGGTGCCCCGGCCATAAAGCCGGTCGCCCTCGGGCGTCAGGCGAAAGGGGTCGCGCGTCCAGTCCTGCCCCTCGACGGGAACCACGTCGGTATGCCCCGACAGCAGGATGCCGCCATCGCCCGGCCCGGTTTCGGCGTAGAGCCCGGCTTTCCGGCCGCTTGCGTCGGGCAGGCGGGTGGTGCGCAGGCCCGCGCCTTGCAGCACCGTCTCGATATAGCCCACGATGCCGAGGTTGCTGCGGTGGCTGACCGTGTCAAAGCCCACCAGCGTTTCGAGATGGTCTGTTGTCCGCGTCATGGCCCCCCGCTCACACCTTCATCCCCGGCAGGTGATCGGGCGTCACCCGCGCCTTGCAATGCTCGACGAAGGCGCGCACCACGCTGGCGCTGCCCGCACCCTCGGCCATCAGCAGGCCCAGCCGCATCGGGCGGGCATCGCCCTCGAGGGGAATGAATTTCAGCGGCTTGCCATCGGGCGAGGCGTCGCTCAGGAACCGCACATTGGCCAGCGAATAACCGAACCCGTTGGCCACCAGCCCGCGCATCACCGCCATGTCGCGCGTGCGTTCGGCGATCACCGGCTTGGCGCCGATCCGGGTGAAGAAGGACAGGAAATATTCCGCGCTGAACGGCAGGTCGAGCAGCACCATGGGCAGGCCAAGCAGGTCTTCGACAGCCACGGTCGTCCGATCGGCCAGTTCGTGATCCTCGGCTACGATGGCGTAGGGGGGCAGTTCGATCAGCGGCTCGAAGGTGAGGTCGGCGGGCAGGTCGAGGTCGTAGGTGAGCGCCACGTCGATCTCGGCCCGGCGCAGGAAGCTGAAGATATCGGCTTGGTTCAGTTCATGCTGTTCAACGCGCACCTCCGGATAGGCATCCTGAAAGCTGCGGCGGACGGGCGGCAGCACCACCTGCGCGAAGGTCAGCAGACAGCCCACGGCCAGCGGCCCCCGCACGCTGCCGGATATGTCGCCGGAGAGGTCCATCAGGGCATCGGCCTCGCGCAGCACGGCGCGGGCCTGTTCCAGCATCCGCCGCCCACCCGAGGTCAGCGACAGACCCTGCGCGTGCTGGCGAACGAAGAGGGGCAGGCCGAAGACGCCTTCGAGATGGGCGATGGCGGCGGAGATCGAGGGCGAGGAGACGTTCACCTTTTCCGACGCCGCGGCGATGCTGCCGGTTTCGCCGACCGCCACGAAATATTCCAGTTGCCTGAGCGTGTATCCCAGCATGCGCGCGCCTCCGGCGACCGGGGAGGGGTGGGGTTTCCCGGTTGCTGGGGCGCAAGTATAGCGGCGGGGCGCGTACATGGAAGGGATGGGGCCGTGGCTCAGTCGTCGCCCGGCACGCCGTAGGAGGGCGCCTCGCGCGGGTCGAGGGCGCGCTGGACATAGGCGTCGAGCTGCGGCTTGTAGACGGCCCACGCGGTGGCGACAGCCTCGATCGGGCAGTCCTCGGTCCAGTCGCAGCGCAGGTCGGCCACGGGCCATGGCACGCGGTCGACCAGCATCAGCCCGGCGGAATGGACGGGGCCGGCCTCGCCCCCCGCCGCGAGCCCCGCGCGCATGGCGGCGATCAGGCGGTCGCCGAGATGGCCGGTCGCGGTCTCGAAGCCTTCGACGATGGCCGAGGGCACGCCGTCATTGGCCAGCAAATTGCCGCCAGAGGCCACGTCGCGGCCTTGGGCTTGCGTCCAGATGCCCAGCGAATTCGGGCCGGAATGGATGGCGGTGCCGCCCAGCGCATCGACCGCCAGAACCTGTCGGTAGTCGATGAACCGGCCGCGTTTCTGCACCTCGGCAATGGCCTCCGCCGCGCTCATACCCGCTTCCATCAGGTCGAGCGCCAGCGGCCCCAGTGTCGGATCGGTCACGTTCTGCGAGGCGACGGCCCCCACGCCCGCCCGCGCGTAGGAACAACGCGCCGCGACGGCGGGGGAAGAGGAGGAGATCGCCACGCCGAACGTGCCCGTCTCGGCACAGCGGGCCACGAGGGAGAATGTCATGTGTCGTCCTCCGGGATCACCGCGGTGCCGTCGATTTCCACCAGCCATTCGGGCCGCGCCAGCGCCTGCACCACCAGCCCGGTCGAGACGGGATGCACGCCGCGGATATACTCGCCCATGGTGCGGTACACCGCCTCGCGGTGGCGCACGTCGGTGATATAGACCACCACCTTCACCAGATGCTCCATCCGCCCGCCGGCCTCCTCGATGAGCTGCCGGATGTTCTGCATGACCTTGTGGGTCTGCTCGACGGGATCGTGGCTGTCGATATTCGCCGCGTCGTCGAGGTTCTGCGGGCATTGCCCGCGCAGCCAGACGATCCGCCCGCCTTCGGTCACCACGGCCTGGCAAAGGTCGTTGTCGAGCTTCTGTTCGGGGTAGGTGTCTTTCGTGTTGAACTTGCGGATGCGGGTATGGGCCATGGGGGTCTCCGTTTGGCGTGGGCGGGCCGGGCGTATCCTGTCACGAACCGGCCGCCCGACGAAAGCACGCTATCCCTCATCGCGGCTTAGGCACAAGCTAAGGACCGGGCTTAGGCATATCCCAAGCAACGCTTAGAGAGATCATGGTTTTGGCATCGCGTCGCCTCGCCTAGTCTCGGGGGGAAGGATCACCCACATCACGAAGACAGGACGCAACAATGACCCCCGAGAAAACCAACACCCTCGTCGTCGGCGGCGGACAGGCCGGGATCGCCATGAGCGAGCACCTTGGCCGGCTGGGCGTGCCCCATATCGTGCTGGAGCGTCACCGGATCGCCGAGCGCTGGCGCTCGGAGCGGTGGGATTCGCTGGTGGCGAACGGCCCGGCCTGGCATGACCGGTTTCCGGGCATGGAGTTTCCGCGGTCCGGGCCGGATGCCTTTCCGGGCAAGGAGGAGGTGGCCGATTACTTTGTCGATTACGCAAAGATGATCGGCGCGCCGGTGCGGTGCGGGGTCGAGGTGACGCAGGTCAGGCGCAACGACGGGCGGCCCGGCTTTCGCGCGGAAACCTCGGCGGGGGTGATCGAGGCGCAGAACGTGGTGGCCGCAACAGGGCCGTTCCAGCGGCCTGTCATTCCGCAGATCGTGCCCGAGGCGGCGGGCGTGAAACAGATGCATTCCACCGCCTACCGCAACCCCGATCAGTTGCCCGAGGGCGCGGTGCTGGTGGTGGGCGCCGGGTCATCGGGCTCGCAGATTGCCGATGAGCTGCTGAGTTCGGGCCGCAAGACCTATCTGTCGGTCGGCCCCCATGACCGCCCCCCGCGCAGCTATCGCGGGCGCGATTTCACCTGGTGGCTGGGGGTGCTGGGCAAGTGGGACGCGGCGACGCCCGGCCCGGACAGCGAGCACGTGACCATAGCCGTCAGCGGCGCCAATGGCGGCCAGACGGTGGATTTCCGCAGGCTCGCCGAACGTGGCATGGTGCTGGTGGGGCGGACGGAGGCGTGCGAGGGCGGCAGGCTGAGCTTTGCGGCGGATCTGGCGGGCAATATCGCCCATGGCGACGCCAACTACCTCTCCGTTCTCGACGAGGCCGACGCCTATATCGCCCGCAACGGCCTCGACCTGCCGCAAGAGCCGTCCGCGCGCGGGATCGGGCCCGACCCGGCCTGTGTCGCCGATCCGATCCGCGAGCTTGACCTTGCGGAGGCCGGCATCACCTCGATCATCTGGGCGACGGGGTTCACCCTCGATTACGGCTGGCTGGATGCGGAGGCGTTCGACGAAACCGGCAAGCCCCGCCATCAGCGCGGTGTCTCGGCCGAGCCCGGCATCTATTTCGTGGGCCTGCCTTGGCTGTCGCGGCGGGGGTCGTCGTTCATCTGGGGCGTGTGGCATGACGCGAAGTTCATCGCCGATCACATCGCCACGCGGCAGACCTATCTCGACTACCGGCCCGCCACGCAAGCCGAGCTTGCCGGCGCCTGACCCTCCGGCGCCGGCGGGGAGGTGCCTACATCAGGATGCCGGGCAGCCAGAGCGATATCGCCGGTATCCCCGCGATCATGGCCAGCACGACCACCTCCGCGATCAGGAACAGCGAGATCCCGGCGAAGATCGATTCAAGGCGCACCTTGTCGCCGAGGATCGACTTGATCACGAACACGTTCAGCCCGATCGGTGGCGTCACCAGCCCGATCTCCAGCAGCTTGATCACCAGCACGCCGAACCAGATCAGCGACAGGTCATACCCGCTGACGATCGGGATGGTCAGCGGCAGGGTCAGCAGGATGATCCCGATCGTATCGAGGAACATGCCGAGGACGAGGTAGTACAGTACGATCAGCAGCAGCACCGCCACCATCGACACCTCCGAGGCGGCGATCAAGTCGCCGATGGCGGCGGAAAGGCCGGTGAGCGCGATGAAGCTGACATAGATCTTGCCCGCCACGGCGATGGCAAAGATCATCGAGGACTGGAACACGCTTTCCCGCAGCGCCGAGACGATGCGTTTGAAGTTCAGCCGGCCAAGGACAAGCCCGAGGACCAGCGCCGAGATGGCGCCGACGCCCGCCGCCTCGGACGGGGTGAAGAACCCGGCATAGATGCCGCCGATCACCACCACGAAGAGCATCACGATCGACCAGCAATTGCCAAGGCTCTGCCAGCGGTCGCGGGCGGTGATGGTCTCCTCGGGGCGGGGCGCGGCCGAGGGTTTGAGCTTGGCCCACAGGAAGATCACCAGCAGGTAGGCCAGCAGCGACAGGAGGCCGGGCACGATCGCGGCCATGAACAGCCGCGCGATGGATTGCTCGGCAAAGACGCCGTAAAGGATGAACAGGATCGACGGCGGGATGAGCGAGCCCAGCGTGCCGCCGATGGCGACCGAGCCTGTGGCGAGCGGTTTGGAGTAGCCGAATTTCAGCATCTCGGGGATCGCGATCCGCCCCATCGCCGCTGCGCAGGCGACCGACGAGCCGGTGATTGCCGAGAACCCGCCGCAGCCCACGACCGAGGCCATCGCCACCCCGCCCGGCAGCTTTGCCAGCCACAGCCGCGCGGCGCGGTAGACATCCGTCGTGAACCCGGCCTCATAGGCGAGGTGCCCCATCAGCACGAAGAGCGGCACCGTGGCGAGGCTGTAACTCTTGAGAAAGTCATACGGCCCGTTGGCGATCAGCGACAGGGTCGGGCGCCATGCGTATTCCGGCATGAACTCGGCCCCGGGCCGCCACGAGAAGATGATGAACACGCCCACGGACGCGGAAATGCCGAGCGCCGCCGCGATGGGCACGCGGATGGCCAGAAGCAGGATGGTGATGCCGAGCGCGACGAGGCCGACCATAAGCGGATCCATGGCTCAGACCTCTTCGTTGGAGGTTTCGGCGGGGGTGTCATCCCGGCCGGTCACGGCGATGCGCATCCCGTCGATCATGCTCAGGATCAGGCGCGCCACGAACAGCAGGATGGCGGCGCCGAACACCGCCTTCATCGGCCATGTGGGGATTTGCAGAACCCCGTCGTAATAGGCGCCCTTGGCCAGCTCGTTGGGCATCCGCCCCACCACCATGACGCCGATCCCGCCGAAGAACACCGTCATCGCCAGCGCCCCCAGCACCCGCAGCACACCCAGCGCGCGCGTGCCCAGCCAATCGGTCGTCACCGTCACGGTGATATGTCCGCGGTTCCGCTCGACATAGGCCAGCGGCAGCACGATCACCGCCACGTTCAAAAGGCCCACCATCAGCAGGTCGTCGGGAATCGGCCGGAGAAACAAAAGCTTGCCGAGGATCGAGGCGACGATGATCAGGCCCATCGTCAGCAGGACGATCCCCGCAAGGATCATGGCGAAGGTTTCGAGCATGGACTGCGCCTTGCGGACACTCGTGCCTACGGAAGTCATGGGGGTGACACCTCGAAGCTGTGCGGAGGGGGAAGGGATTTCAAAAACGCCGGGCACCCGTTCGATCGAGTGCCCGGCGCGATATGCCGTCAAGGCTTACGGATCAGTCCCAGGGATAGCCGTTCTCTTCGACTTCCTTGCGGTACTTCTCGGCCAGCGAGAGCCAGTCCTGCGAGATCGTCTCGCCGTCGAGGCCCTTGTTGTCCGCCTTCTCGACCCAGTTGACGTTGTCCTTCAGGGCTTCCTCGATCAGCGCCTGACGCATCTCTTCGGGCGCGTCGATCATCTCGACCTTCTTGCCCTCGATGCCCTCGGCCAGCTTGGCCTTGGTATTGACGCGCGAGTTTGCCATGATTTCCGCCATGTTGAGCGTGAAGTCGCGGCCAAGCTCCTCGATGATCTCCTGATGCTCGGGCGACAGGCTCTCGAAGGACTGTTTGTTCATGATGATCCCGAAGCCCAGCGTCTGGCCCAGCCCGGTTTCGGTCATGTAATCGGCGACCTCGTACTGTTTATAGCCGTTGACCACGTAGTAATAGGTGGTCGACCCGTCCACGGACCCGTTCGACAGCGCCTCGTAGACCTTGGGCTGCGACATCGAGACGGTCGCCGCGCCATAGGCTTCCAGCGCGGGCACGTGGGCGCCGGTGGTGCGGATCGTCATGCCCTCGAGATCCTCGAGGCTGCGCACGGCCTTGTCACGGGTCAGAAGCTGGGTCGGCCCGGTGGTGTAGTTGCCGAAATACTTGACGTTGAAGTCCTCGGCCTCTTTCAGGGCGTCGGGATGCGTCGTCATCAGCTCATAGGCCGCCATCATCCCGGCGTATTCGTCGGCGATCTCGCCGGTGTCGACCACCTCGTAGACGACCAGCTCGCCCGGCGCATAAACCGGCACGATCGAGCCCATGTCGGCCACGCCGTCGGAAATGGCCTGCGCCGCGCCGGCCGCGCCGACAAGGGCGCCGCCCCAGATGATGTCGAGACCCAGCTCGCCGTCGGTGCGCTTGCGCAGTTCCTCGTCGAGCCAGACAAGGCCGCCCGCCCGGGCGCCGGCATTCGGGCCGAATTCGGCAAAGCGCAGCTCGCGCGTCTGCGCCTCGGCCGCGGTGGTCAGGGCCGCAGCCACGAGGCCCGCCGAGACAAGTGCGGGGGCCACAAGCCCCCTGAACATGTGTTTCATGGTATTCCTCCCTATTCAGGCCGATGCCGGCCCCTCCTTCCGAATATCGCACGAGAGGATTGCGTTGTGTCAACAGTCAATTTATATTTCACCAGATGAAAGGGAGATAAAATGGCAAATGACGCGGTAAAGTTGCGAGGCCAACAAGGCGCCACCCTTTCGCGGGTCCGATCCATCTCTCGGGCGGTGGCGATTCTCCGGGCCTTTTCGTCCACCCATCCGCACCGGGCGCTCAATGAAATCGTGCGCGAGACGGGGCTGGATGCGGGCACGACCCGGCGCATTCTCGTCACGCTCAGGGACGAGGGGCTGGTGTTTCAGGATCCGGTGAACGGGCTCTACAGCGCCTCGGCCGGGCTGTTGGAACTGGCCCGGGCCGTGCCCGAATCGGTCACCCTTGTCAGCCTCGTGAACGACCGGCTGCTGCAACTCGCGCGGGACACGCAGACGACGATCTACCTGTCTACCGTCGATGGCGACGTGGCGCTCTGTCAGGCGTGTCACAACGGCGGGCAGGCGATCGAGGTGCGCTGGTGGGCCGTTGGGGAAATCCGCTCTTTCGACCGGGGCACCGGGCCGCGCGTGCTGCTCGCGCATCTGCCCGAGACGGAACAGGAGCGCATCCTGTCTGGCCCGCTGAAGCTGGAACCCGGCGAGGAAAAGACCCTGCGCGCCGAAATCGCGCGGGCCCGCAAGAAGGGGTTCATCGTCAAGCATGACGAGATCGTCGAGGGCATATCGGCGATGGCGGTGCCGCTTCTGGATGACAGCGGCCACTTGTTGGGCGCCATCTCCTCGGGCGGGCTGACGCCGAACTACGTGGGCGCCGCGCAGGCGGAGCATCTGGAGAAAATGCAGACGGCCGTGTCGGACATGCGCAACGCGGTGCGGGGCCTTGCGGCCTGACGTTTCATCAGATGAAATTGCTGTTGTTGGTTGACTTGCGCTGCGAGAAGGCTCACCATCACGCAAACCCAATCCGAAGGGAGTGCGGAGCATGGGCTTTACCATAGCCGAAAAGATTCTCGCCCGCGTGTCGGGCAAAACAGAGGCGCGGGCGGGCGACGAGCTGCTCGCCAAGCCGGATTTTGTCATCGCCTACGATTTTCCCGGGTATACCGACGTGATCTTCCGCCAGATGGAGGAAGAGTTCGGCATCGAGAAGGTGGCCGAACCGGACCGCTACGCGCTGTTCATCGACCACATGGTCCCCACCGCCACCGCGGCAGAAGAGGATCTGCATGAGGGTACCCGCAGCTGGGGCAAGAAGAACAACGTGCCCGTCTACGAGCGCAAGGGCATCGGCCATCAGGTCGCAGCCGAGCTGGGCTATGCCACGCCCGGCGCCTTCGTGGTGCATTTCGACGGCCATATCTCGCAGCTTGGCACGTTCGGCACGCTGGCCATCGGCGTCCGCCGCCACCTGCTCGAGGCGTTCGTCAAGGAGCGCATCAAGTTTCAGGTGCCCGAAACCGTGCGGATCGACATCAGCGGCGAATTGCAGATGGGCGTGACCTCGCGCGATGTGTTCCACCATATCGTCCGCGAACTGGGCCCGCGCGCCTGTCGCGGGATGGTCATGGAAATCGGCGGCCCGGCGATCGAGGCGATGTCACTCGAGGCGAGGCAGACGATCAACTGCCTTGCGATGTTTACCGGCGCCATCACCGCGATCAACAACCCCGATGAAAAGGCGCTGGCCTATATGCGCGAGCGTCAGAAGCTGGATATCGAGCCGCTCTACTCCGACCCCGACGCGACCTATCACGCGCGGCATCAGATCGACATCACCAACCTCGAACCCGTCGCCGTGATCCCGCCCAGCCCCGCCAACACCCGCGACCTGAGCGAGGTGGCCGGCACCGAGGTGCAGGTGGGCTATCTCGGCTCCTGCGCCTCTGGCCGGGTCGAAGACCTCGCGCTGGCCGCCGACGTGCTGGACGGCCACCGGATCAAGGACGGCTTCCAGCTTTACGTGATCCCCACCAGTCAGGAGATCATGGAAGAGGCCGCCTCGAAGGGTATCCTCAATCGCCTGATCAACGCGGGCGCCTTCATCAGCTCGTCGTCTTGCGACTATTGCTTTGGCCGGATGGGCGCGATGCGCGAAGGGCAAAAGGCCGTCTCGACCGGCACGCTCAACGTGCGCGGGCGCATGGGCTCGCCCGACAGCGATATCTACATCGTCAACGCGGCGGCTGTCGCGGCCTCGGCCATCGAAGGCCGGATCGCCGACCCGCGCCCCTATCTGAAGGCGGCGCTTGCCGAAAAGGAACCGTCATGACGCTGCCCAACCTCAAGGGCCGCGTGGCCTGGATCTTCGAGGACGAGGATTTCGACGTCGACCAGATCGTCGGCGTCAAGAACATCAAGATCAAGGATCCCGACGAACTGGCCAAGCTGTGCATGGCCGCAGAAGACCCCAATTTCGCCGAAAAGGTGAAACCGGGCGACCTGCTGATCGGCAACCACAATTTCGGCTACGGCCACCCGCATTACCCGCCGATGATCGGGATGCGCAAGCTGGGCATCGGCGGCGTGATCGGCGAAAGCTTTTCGCCCGGCTACTGGCGCGGCGAGATTGCCATGGGCTTTCCGCAGGTCATCTGCCCCGGCATCATCGGCGCCGTCAGCCGCTGGGACGAGATCGAAGTGGATTGGCAAGCCGGCGTTCTGCGCAACCTGACCGCCGGCACCGAACTGCCCATAGACCCGCTCAGTGACAGTGACCGCGAAATGCTCGAGGCCGGCGGCATCGTCGGATACCTGCATGCACGCGAAGGCGAGGAGGCCTGAAACATGATCGACAACGACACCAAACGTGATTTCGCCGCCAAGGCCCGCGCCGGCGAGACGCAATTCGTCGCCGGCTGCTTCGACGCCATGTCGGCCATGCTGGCCGAACGGGCCGGCGCGCCGGCGGTGATGACCTCGGGCTTCGCGCTCTCGGCCACCAATTTCGGCTTCCCCGATGTCGAGCTTTACACCATGACCGAGAATCTCGGCGTGGTGCGCAACGTGGCCAATTCCGTCAATATCCCGGTCATCGCCGATGCCGACACCGGCTATGGCAACGCGATCAACGTCATGCGCACCGTGCGCGAATTCGAGCACGCGGGCGTCGCCGCCATGATCTTCGAGGATCAACTGGCCCCCAAGCGCTGCCCCGCCGTGGCCAATCAGGTGGAAATGCTGCCCGCCCATGAACAGGCCGGCAAGATCCGCGCGGCCATCTCGGCCCGCACGAACCCCGATACCCTGATCATCGCCCGCACCGACGCGCCCACCGTCTCGGGCGCCATCGAACGGGCAAAGCTTTACGTCGAGGCCGGCGCCGACCTCGTGCAGCCGATCAGCAAGACCTTCACCGATCTCGACAGCCTGAAACAGCTGCGCGAGGCCACGGGCGTGCCGCTGTCGCTGCAGATCCTCGGCTGGCTCGAAAAAGATCTGACCGCCGACCAGATCCGCGAGGTGGCGGGCCTGGCCACCTATCCGCTGGTCGGGCTGATGTCCGCCGCGCAGGCGATGCAGGACAATTATACCAAGCTGATGGCCGACCTGAACACTGGCGACCTGCCGCACCCGGTCATGAGCATGGGCGATTTCAAGAGTTTCATCGGGTTCGAGGAAATCGAGAACCAGCAGGAGAAATTCCTGTTGATGGATATCCGGGCGACCAACGCCGCTGAATAACGCAAGGAAAGACCAAGATGGCCGAGGATTTCACCCGTATCGCCGCTGAACGCCCGTCACACGCGCTTGGCGCGACGCCGGGCCGTGACCGTGTGGCCGCCCGCCCCAGAGCGGTGCCCAGCTTTGACAGACCGCCGCTGATCGAGACGCGCCCGCCGCGTTGCCCGCCCTTTGTCGAGGTCACCGACCCCGATCAGCTTCTGCCCTATCTCGAACACGTCGCCCAACGCCCCTATAACCACGGGCTCAACGCCTGCTGGGATCTGCAACCGGGCGAGCGTGTGCTTCTGCGCGTCGACAACTGGCATTCCGACCTCGTGATCCGGGCCTGCCAGAAGATCCTCGAGAAATACGGCGTCAAATACGAGATCAAGAAGATCGACCGCGGCCCCGTTCCCAACTGGATCGGCACGGACGAGGTGGATTACTACCTCTTCCGCACCCGCGAGCTGGCCGAATGGATGGATTGGTGGGAAGAGGCCGAAAAGGAACAGGCCTATGACAAGATCCTGATGGGCTATGGCGGCCCTGTTCTGGCCGAGCGTCATATCAAGATCCAGCGGATGCCGTTCATCACGCCTGAAATCCTCGCCTCTCCGGCCCATACCATGCCGATCGAGGTGCTCAACGCCATCGACCGCTGGACATGGGACCGCGTGCGCACCTGCAAACGCGCCCGCATCGTCGACCCCGAAGGCACCGATATCGAGTTCACCAACCACGCCGGTTACTGGGACAGCAAGCGCGAGTTCTACGACCCCGACCTGACGGCGCGCACATGGACCACGAATGAACATTTCGGCAAGCAATACCTGCCCGGCCACGTCACCGGCCGCCCGTGGATGTTCCTGCCCGGCAAGGAAGACGGCAACGGCGTCATCGCCGGCACCACCAACCACATCGCGCCCTGCGACTGGACCCAGCTGATCGTCGAGAACTCGAAGATCACCCAGATCAACGAGGGCGGCGAATTCGGTGACCGCCTGCGCGAGCTGAAAGAGCAGACAGACCACCTCGAATATCCGGAATTCCCCGGCAAGGGCCTGATGTACTGGTGGGAGGCGTCGATCGGCACCAACCCCCACGTCCACCGCCCGCGCAAGGATTTCCCGTCGGGCTTCGTCAACTGCCTCTATGAACGGGTGCGCTCGGGCGTCATCCACATGGGCTTTGGCACGATCATCTCGTCGATGGCGGAACGCCGCGCGGCACGGGCCGGGCATCCGGTGGGCCACTGGCACCTGCACCTCTATTTCCCGACCTACACGATGGAGCGGGAAGGCGACAACGAGACGCTGATCGAGAATGGCCGCCTCGGCGCGCTGGACGACCCGGAAATCCGCAAGCTTTGCGCCAAGTATGGCGATGTCGACCTGTGGCTTGATGAAAGCTGGAACCCGGCGGTGCCGGGGCTGAACATGGAAGGCGACTACTGGGATCATTACGGCCGCGACCCGCTGCATTGGGTCAAGACCGAGCTTGAGGTCTGCCGCAACTACCACCCGCTGTTCATGAAGATGACCGGGGCCGACGACAAATATTGCCACGGCGCGGGCGCCGATTGGTGGAAGGGCGGATGCTGCAACCACTCCGGCGTCACCGGCGGCGGGCTGCCCGGGAATTGCTGCGGCGGCCACGGCTGACGCCCTGACCACGTGATCGCGCCTTGCCCGGACCGGGCAGGGCGCCCCTCAGAAATATTCCGGGTATTTCTCGGTGATTTTCGGCACCTGCGCCAGCGTGCCCGACAGATGCTCGCGCACCACCGCCTCGACGCCGGGCACATCGCCGGCTTCGATGGCCGTCAGAATCCGCTCGTGGCAGGACAGGATCGAGGTGGATTTCCCCGGATCGGGCAGGTTCAGCTTGCGCAGCCGGTCGATATGGCCCGACCGCGCGGTCACGATCCGCCACAGGTTGGCCACCCCCGCCGCCTCGTAAAGCGCGCTGTGATACTCGCGATCCAGCCGCCCGAATTCGTCCAGATCATCCGATTCGAGCGCCGCGCGCTGCAATGTCAGGCAGGTCCGCGCCCGGCCGATCCGGTCCGCCGCCTGCGCCAGCCGCCGCGTCACCTCCAGCTCGATGGACAGCCGCAGAAACTGCGTCTCCTGCGCGTGGGCCACGTCGATCTTCGACACCAGCGTCTTGGACTGCGGATAGATGATCAGCAGCCCCTCCTCCTCCAGCCGCATCATCGCGTCGCGCACCGGCGTCTGGCTGACCCCGTAATAGGCGGCGATCTCGGCCCGCGAGAGAAAGGCGCCGGGCGCAAATTCCAGCGCGACGATTCGCTCGCGCAGCGCGTCGTGGATCTGCGCACTGGCTGAGCCGCGCCGGATCGGCCGGCCGGGCGGGGCAGGGGCGGCGGCAAATTTTCCAGACAGGTCAGGCGTTTCGGTCATCCGTCTCCGTTAAGCCTCCGTTTCATGTCGGTGGCACCATAGGCGCCACTTGCTAAATATACACTAATATATTAGTACATCAATCAGCCGCGGGGGGAGGCCCCCGGTGATTTCCAGGGAGGACCAAGATGACCTTTTCCAGAACAGCCATGCTTGCCGCGTCCGTTTCGATGCTGGCCGGGCTGGCCCATGCCGAGACCCTCAACATCCAGACCTCGTTCAACGCCGGCGATTTCTCGACCAAGTACATCACCGATGAATGGCTGCCCAAGATCGAGGAGCGGACCGAGGGCCGCATTTCCATCGTGCTCACGCCCAACGGCTCGGTCGTGCCCGCCCGCGACACGCCCGAGGCCGTGGCCGCCGGCGCGCTCGACGGCGATTTCACCTCCGTCAACTATTTCTCCGGTCAGGAACCCGCCTTTGCCCTGCTGGGCGACCTGATCTCGGGTTACGACACGCCCCAGCAGATGATCGGCTTCTGCGAGGAAGGCCCCGGCGAGGAGATGATGCAGAAAGCCGCCGACGCCATCACCGGCGGCGAGGTCAAGGTCGTGGCCTGCGGGCCCTATTCGCGTGAGGCGCTGGTCGCCCGCGAACCGATCCGCACCTTCGAAGACCTCGAAGGCAAGAAGATCCGCTCGCCCGAGGGCCTCGCCGCCGCCGTCTTTCAGGCCGCCGGTGCCTCGCCCGTCGCCATTCCCTTCTCGGAAGTCTTCGGCGCGCTCGAGAAAGGCATCGTCGATGCCGCCGACGCCTCGGCCTATGTGAACAACGACGCGACCGGCCTGCATGACGTGGCGCCCTATCCGCTCTACCCCGGCATCCACTCGATGCCCGCGATGCAGTTCACCGTGAACCGCGAGATCTGGGATGGGCTGGAAGAGCAGGATCAGGAAGCGCTCCGCACATGGTGGTACGAGGCGATGTACGCCATGGCCGACGAGGTCACCAAGCTCGACAAGGAACTGGCCGAGCGTGACGACGCCTCCGACGATATCGACGTCATCGACTGGGCACAGGAAGACCGCGACCAGCTTCGCGAAGTGGCGCGCAAGGAATGGGAAGCCTATGCCGAGAAATCCGATCTCGCACAGGAGGCGCTTGACGCGCATATTTCCTACATGACCGAAATCGGTCTCTTCAAAGAGTAATCTCCGCTCTTGCCGGGGCGGCGTCACGCATGCCGCCCCGCCGCTTTCCGACGCCAAAGGGAGAGACCCCATGAAACGCCTGCTCGCGGGCTATGCCGAGGTGATGGACCGGTTCAGCGTCTTCATCGGCCATGCCTGTTCCACCCTCTACTTCACCTGTATCGCGGTCTCGGCGCTCGAAGTCGTGCTGCGCTACGGGTTCGACAGCCCGACCCTCTGGTCGACCGAACTGGCGATGACCCTCTGCGCCACCGTCTGGGTGCTGTCGGTGGGCTATGTCACCCAGCGCAACCGCCACATCTCGATCACCATGATGGAGCTGCTGGTGAGCCCGCGCGTCTGGCATTACTTCCGCCTCGTGCAGCTCTGCATCGCCTTCGGAGCGATCCTCGTGCTGGCGATGGCGCTCTGGGGGCCGGCGGTCAAGGTGCTGGGCCGGACCGAACATTCCGGCACCGCCTTCAACTCGCCCCAGCCGACCTACCTCAAGGTGCTGATCGTCGTGGGCTGCGGTCTCTACCTCGCACAATTGCTGGCCAACATCATCCGTTGGTTCCAGAGCACAGAAAAGGACGTGACCGGTGGGCATTGAACTGATCACACTCCTGATCGTCGTCGCCCTTCTGGGGCTGATGGCCGTCGGCGTGCCGCTGGGCATCACCACGCTCACCGTCTCGCTGGTCACGGCGATCCTCTATTTCGGCGAGCGCGCCGGGTTCTTCATCGTCGCCGCAAACGTCAGCGAGGTGCTGCACAAATACGAGCTGATCGCGGTGCCGTTCTTCGTCTTCATGGCCAACGTGCTCGAACGATCCGGCATCGCCAAGTCGCTCTTCGACTCGATGGCCATCGCCGGCGGCCGCTTCCGCGGCTCGGTCGGCGTGCAGACCTGTGTCGTGGCCGTGCTGCTGGCGGCGATGTCGGGCATCATGGGCGGCGAGATCGTCATGCTGGGCCTCATCGCGCTGCCACAGATGCTGCGGCTGGGCTATGACAAGAAGCTCTCCATCGGCATCATATGTGCCGCAGGCGCGCTGGCCACGCTCATTCCGCCGTCGGTGGTGCTCATCGTCTACGGGCTGGCGGCTCAGGTCTCGATCACCAAGCTCTTCGCGGCCTCCGCCGTCCCCGGCATGATGCTGGCCTCGCTCTACATCACCTATATCCTGGTGCGTGTGCGGCTCCGGCCAGAGATGGCGCCGATCTACGACATCCCCGAAACCGGCCTGCCGTTCTTCCAGCGCCTGAAGTTCCTCAAGGGCATCATCCTGCCCGCCGCGCTCATCTTCACCGTGCTGGGCGTGATCTACTCGGGCATCGCCACGGTGACCGAGGCCGCCGCCATCGGCGCGGTGGGCGCGCTGGTCGTGGCCGCCATGCGCAAGGAACTGAACTGGACCATGGCGCGCGACGCCATGCGCCAGACGGTGCTGACCGTGGGCTCGATCATTTGGCTGGTGCTGGGGGCGGTGTCGCTGATCGGGATCTACAACCGCATCGGCGGGGGCGATTTCCTGCGCGGCGTGCTGACCGGGCTCGACATGGCGCCGATCATGATCGTGCTGGTGATGATGCTGATCGTGATGGTGCTGGGCACCTTCCTCGAATGGATCGCGATCATCTTCATCACCGTGCCGATCTTCGCGCCGGTGGTGGTCGATCTGGGCTTCGACCCGGTCTGGTTCGGCGTGCTCTTTGCCATGAACATCCAGATCTACTACCTGTCGCCGCCCTTCGGGCCAGCCTGCTTCTTCCTGAAATCCGTGGCGCCAAAGGGCGTCGAGCTTCAGGACATTTTCGTTGCCGTGCTGCCCTTCATCGCGCTGCAGGCCATCGGCCTTGCCCTCGTGCTCTTCATACCGGAGATCGCGATGTGGCTGCCCAACATGCTTGACTGAGGAGGACCGTTCCCATGTCCCACAACGAAGACCGCGATCTGACCCGACAGGACGAAGACATCGACGCGGCCCATTTCACCGCCGAGGAGATCGGCGACCAGCACCATTTCGGCAACTGGCCCGACCTTGTCGGGCTGGCCGTGGCGGCCGCCGTGATCTGGTACAGCTTCAGCTTCACAGGGTGACCCGATGACCAAGAAAGACCCAAAAACCCTGCGCTCGGCCCGCTGGTTCGCCCCTGACGACCTGCGCAGCTTCGGCCACCGCTCGCGGATGATGCAGCTGGGCTATGACGAGGAGGATTTCCGCGACCGCCCGGTGATCGGCGTGCTCAACACGTGGTCCGAGCTGAACACCTGCCACTCCCATTTCCGCGAGCGGGTGAAGGACGTCAAACGCGGCATCACGCAAGCGGGCGGCTTCGGCGTCGAAATGCCCTCGCTCTCGGTCGACGAAAGCTTCACCAAGCCCAGCTCGATGCTCTACCGCAACATGCTGGCGATGGAGACGGAAGAGACGATCCGCTCGCACCCGCTCGACGGGGTGGTGCTGATGGGCGGCTGTGACAAGACCACGCCGGGGCTGGTGATGGGCGCGATCTCGGCGGGTGTGCCGATGATCTACCTGCCCGCCGGTCCGATGCTGCGCGGCAATTACGCGGGCAAGGTCCTCGGCTCCGGCTCGGACGCCTGGAAATACTGGGACGAACGCCGCGCGGGCAATATCTCGGACGAGGAATGGCGCGGCGTGCAGGGCGGCATCGCCCGCTCGGCGGGCACCTGCATGACCATGGGCACCGCCTCGACCATGACCGCCATCGCCGACGCCATGGGGCTCACCCTTCCCGGCGCCTCATCGATCCCGGCGGTCGACAGCGGGCACCAGCGCATGTCGGCGGCCTGTGGCCGGCGCATCGTCGACATGGTGTGGGAAGACCTCACCCCCGAGCGCATCATCACCGACCCGGCCTGCCGCAACGCCGCCATCGTCGCCATGGCCACCGGCTGCTCGACCAACGCGGTCGTCCACCTGATCGCCATGGCCCGCCGCGCCGGTGTGAACATGCAACTGGAAGACCTCGACGGGCTGGGCCGCACAACGCCGCTCATCGCCAATGTCCGCCCCTCCGGCAAGGACTACCTGATGGAGGATTTCTACTATGCCGGCGGCCTGCGCGCGCTGATGAAACAGATCGAGGAGATGCTCGATACCTCGGCCCTGACCGTCACCGGCAAGACCATGGGCGAGAACCTCGAAGGCGCCGAGGTCTACAATGACGACGTGATCCGGCCGCTCTCGAACCCGGTCTATCACGAGGGCTCTCTCGCCGTGCTCAAGGGCAATCTCTGCCCCTCCGGTGCGGTCATCAAACCGGCGGCCTGCGACCCGAAATTCTACAACCACGAAGGCCCCGCGCTGGTCTTTGACAGCTACCCCGAGATGAAGAAGGCGGTCGATGACGAAACCCTCGACATCACACCCGATCATGTCATGGTGCTGCGCAATGCCGGGCCACAGGGCGGGCCGGGCTTTCCGGAATGGGGGATGCTGCCGATACCCAAGGCGCTGATCAAGCAGGGCCACCGCGACATGCTCCGCATCTCCGACGCGCGCATGTCCGGCACCTCCTATGGCGCCTGCGTCCTGCACGTCTCGCCCGAGGCGCATGTGGGCGGGCCGCTGGCCTTGCTGAAAACCGGCGACACCGTGCGACTTGACCTCGCGGGCCGCCGGCTCGACATGCTGGTCGACGAGGCCGAGCTGGAGGCCCGCCGCAAGGCCTTCACGCCCCCCGAACCCCGGTTCGAACGCGGCTATGGCTGGATGTTCTTGCAACATGTTACGCAAGCCGATCAGGGCTGCGATTTCGACTTCCTGCAATCCGATTTCGGCCGCACCGCCGGCGAACCCGACATCTTCTGAAGGACACACGAGAATGACCGAACACACGCTTTCCGACGACACCCGCGCCAAGCTAAAGACGGTCTCGACCGCCTCCGTCGCGACCGCGCTCTACAAACGCGGCCTGCGCAACCAGTTCATTCAGGGCGTCGGGCCCGTCTCGCCCAAGGACGAGAACATGGTCGGCCCCGCCTTTACCCTGCGCTACATCCCGGCCCGCGAAGACCGCAACCCGATCACCGTCTTCCGCAACGCCGACCACCCCCAGCGCGTGGCGGTCGAAACCTGCCCCGAAGGCCACGTTCTGGTGATGGACGCCCGCAAGGACGCCCGCGCCGCCACCGCCGGCTCGATCCTCGTCACCCGGCTGGCCAAGCGCGGCGCGGCGGGCCTCGTCTCCGACGGCGGCTTTCGCGACGCCCATGGCATTGGCCAGCTTTCCATGCCCGCCTACTATTCCTGCTCTTCGGCCCCCACCAACCTGACCCTGCACGAGGCGCTCGACATCAATGTGCCCATTGCCTGCGGAGATGCGCCGGTTTTCCCCGGCGACGTCTTGGTTGGCGACCGTGACGGCGTTATGGTGATCCCGGCCCATCTGGCCGACGAAATCGCCGAGGAATGCACGAATATGGAAACCTTCGAGGATTTCGTGCTGGAACAAGTCGAGGGTGGCGCGCCGATCATCGGGCTCTACCCTTGCACCAAGGACGAGAACCAGAAAAAATTCGAGGCGTGGCGCGAAAGGACCGGCCGCTGAGGCCCGCGCCCCGCCGCAGCAACACACCGAACAACCCACCGAACAACCCAAAGGACACCGCATGACATTCAAACCGCATGGCAAGCACCTGATCGCCGGCGAGTGGATCGCCACGGATGACACCTTCACCTCCGAGCCCGCCAGCGGCGAGGCGCACAGCTTCTCGGTCGGCAACCCCGACCTTGTCGATCAGGCCGCCAAGGCCGCCGAAGAGGCGTTCACCACCTACGGCTACACCAGCCGCGAGGATCGCGCGGCCTTTCTCGACACCATCGCCGACGAGATCGAGGCGCGCGGTGACCAGATCACCGAGATCGGCACGTCCGAGTCGGGCCTCCCCGATGCCCGCCTGCAGGGCGAGCGCGGCCGCACCACCGGCCAGCTTCGCCTCTTTGCCGAACATATCCGCAAGGGCGATTACCTCGACCGCCGCCATGACGAGGCGCTGCCCGACCGCGCCCCCGCACCGCGCCCCGACCTGCGGATGATGCAGCGCCCGATCGGCCCGGTCGCCGTCTTCGGCGCGTCGAACTTTCCGCTGGCCTTCTCCACCGCCGGGGGCGACACCGCCGCCGCGCTGGCCGCAGGCTGCCCCGTCGTCGTGAAAGGCCACGGCGCCCACCCCGGCACGGGCGAGATCGTGGCCGAGGCCATCCATGCCGCCATCGGCAAATGCAACATGCCCAAGGGTACGTTCAGCCTTGTCCAGGGCGGCAACCGGCAGGTCGGCCAGACCCTCGTGCAACACCCGCTGATCAAGGCCGTGGGCTTCACCGGCTCGCTCGCGGGCGGCCGCGCCCTCTTCGACCTCTGCGCCCAACGGCCCGAACCCATCCCCTTCTTCGGCGAGCTGGGCTCGGTCAACCCGATGTTCCTCCTGCCCGAGGCCGTCGCGACGCGCGGCGCCTCTATCGGCGAAGGCTGGGCCGGCTCGCTCACCATGGGCGCGGGCCAGTTCTGCACCAACCCCGGCATCGCCATCGTGCTCGACGGCCCCGAGGCCGACGCCTTCACCGACGCCGCCAAGGAGGCGCTGGCCGGCACCGGTGCGCAGGTCATGCTGACCGACGGCATCGCCAAGGCCTATCGCGACGGGCGCGACCGCGTGGCGGGCTCCAAGGGCGTGCAGGAGGTACTCACCTCCACCTGCGACCAGCGCAACGCGACGCCCTACCTCTACGAGACCGACGGCACCACATGGCTCGAGAACGAGGAACTGGGCGAGGAGGTCTTTGGCCCGCTCGGCCTGATTGTCCGGGTCGCCGACATTGACCAGATGAAACAGGTCGCCCAAAGCCTGCGCGGACAGCTCACCTGCACCCTGCACATGGATGACGGCGACGCCGGCGCGGCGCGCGAGCTGCTCCCGATCCTCGAACGCAAGGCCGGGCGGTTGCTCGCCAACGGCTTCCCCACCGGCGTCGAGGTCAGTGACAGCATGGTCCATGGCGGGCCTTACCCGGCCTCGACCAATTTCGGCGCCACCTCCGTCGGCACGCTCTCGATCCGCCGTTTCCTGCGGCCGGTCTGCTACCAGAACCTGCCGGAATCGGTGCTTCCCGCCGACATCACCTGAGCCACGGCATAACGGGCCGTGAAGACGCCGGGGGCCGTGGGCCTCCGGCTTTTTTGTTTCGTGGTGCAAATGAGCCCAATGCGGACATATCCGCGAAGCACCCGCGCGGAATCCAGGGCTTTAGCCCGCCGCGCATCGCCGGGCCGCCCCACGGCACGGCGATTTCGCAGGTGGAGTGCCACGCTCTTGGGTTGGATGTGCTTGGCAGGGATAAAGTGACAGCTACCATCGTCAGTTCGCCGCACCACGGCCCGCCGATGCGCGTCTCCTCTCCGTCAAGCCTGATCGGCAGCTCCGTCCGCAAAGCCGCCCTCCGGCGCCATTGCCTCGAAGGTCCGCCGCATCCGCTCCGCATCCGCCGCCCGCCCGGTGAACAGCTCGAACGCCCGAACCGCCTGATAGACCGCCATGCCCGCCCCGCTCAGCGTGCGGCAGCCGGTCTCCCGCGCGGCTCTCAGGAAAGCGGTCTCCATCGGGAAATAGATGATATCCGCCACCCAGTGGCGCGGCTCAAGCAGGGCAGGGGGGATCGGCGTGCCCGGCAGCTTGGCCATGCCCACCGGCGTCGCGTTGACCACGCCGTCGGCCAGCGCCATCGCCTCGGCCACGTCATTCGCAACCTCGGCCCCCGTGCCCACGGCCCCGGTGCCAACAGCCCCTGCCAGCGCCGCCGCCGCGCCCTCGCGCGTGTCCGCGATCATCAGCCGCCGCACCCCCAGATCGGCCAGCGCAAAGCCCAGCGCCGCCCCCGCGCCCCCCGCACCCAGCAAAAGCACCCGGTCCAGCACCGCGCCCGGCAGGCCCCGCCGCACGCTTTCCGAAAACCCAAGGTAATCCGTGTTGTGCCCGAACCGCCCGCCATCCCGGAACACCACAGTATTGACCGCACCGATCCGCCCCGCCGCCTCCGACACACCGTCGAGATGCGCCATCACCGCCTGCTTGTAGGGATAGGTCACGTTCAGCCCGGCAAACCCCGCCGCCTCGGCGCGTTGCAGAATGGCGCCAAGGTCATCCGCCACCCCCGCCTCGGTATCCAGCAATTCGTAACGACAGGTCAGCCCATGCGCCGCCGCCTCCGCCTCGTGCATCGCCGGGGTGCGCGAGAGCCCGATGCCCCGCCCGACCAGCCCCAGCCGCAGCATCGGCGACGCGGCCCGCGCGCCGTCGCCCCCTGTCCCTTCAAGATGCATCCGCGCACGCCCCTCTTTCCACAACCGCTCCCTTCAGGATGTTCCCTGCGGCCCGGTTCATCAAGCGGGAACCTCCGCAACACAGCGGCGGCCGCAAGGCCCCGACCGGTGGAAAGGGCCTGTTGACAGAGGCCATGGCACGCGCCTATATAAATACTAAGTATACTCATGAATATCCGGTCAGCACCGCCAAGCTAACAAATCCGGCGGAACAGGGGAGGGAAGAATGGCATTCACATCCGATGTCGTGGAGGGCGAGATCACCCATGACGGGCTCACCATCCGCACCTACGATTCCGCGCCCCACAAGCGCGGCGAAGACACCATCGTGCTCCTGCACGGCACCAGCGGCTCGGCCCAAAGCACCTATTGGGCGCTCTTCCCGATGCTGGCCGATGGCCGCCGCGTCGTGGCCTTCGACTTCGTCGATACCGACGGCGCAACCGCCGACAGCTATGCCGATCAGGCCCGCGCCGTCATTGCCGCGCTTTGCGACGGGCCGGTGCACCTGACGGGCTGTTCCTTCGGCGCCGTCATCGCTGCCCATCTCGCCGGCACCACGCCCGAGATCGTCAAATCCCTCACCCTCATCGCCGGCTGGATCAAGACCGACATCCACCAGCAGCTTCGCTACGACGTGTGGTTCAAGCTGCACGAGGAGAAGAGCGCCGCCATGCCCGGCTTCATGGTGATGACCGCCTTCAGCCACGCCTTCCTCACCATGCGCCTGCCCGGCGAGGTTGATGCGCTGGTCGCGAAAATCGGCGACGGCTCCGACCGCTATGCCAAGATGGTCTTCAACCGCAGTGTCGACATCACCGATGCGGTCGCCAAGATCACCAGCCCCACCCTCATCATCGGCTGCACGCAGGATCAGATGGTGCCGATCACCCATTCCAAGCTGCTTTTCGGCGCCATCGAGAACGCCCGCTTTGCCGAGGTGCCCTCGGGCCATGCCGTCGCCCATGAACGCCCCTCGCACCTGCTGATGCTGATCCGCGACTTCATCGACGAACCCGAGCGCGACGCGCCCGGCACCGTCCATGCCCCCATCCACGCCTGAACCGACACCCGAGGTCCCCATGAACATCCAGACCACCACCCCGAAATCAAAGGTCGATGCCGAGGTTCTTATCGTCGGCACCGGCTTCTCCGGCTTGGGCCTTGCCGTGATCCTCGAACGCGAGGGCGCGCGCGACTACCTCATGCTCGAACGCGGCCATGACGTGGGCGGCACATGGCGCGACAACCACTATCCCGGCGCCGGCTGCGATGTCTTCTCGCACCTCTATTCCTACTCCTTCCGCCCCAACCCGCATTGGAGCAGCACCTACTCCAAACAGCCCGAAATCCTGAAATACCTGCAGGAAACGGCAAAAGACGAAGGCATCACCCCCAAGGTCCGCTTCAACACCACCGTCACAAGCGCCGAGTGGATCGAGGCCGAAGACCTCTGGCAGGTCGAGACCACCACCGGCACCTACCGCGCCCGCGCGCTCGTGTCGGCCACGGGCCACCTCTCCGACCTCGCGATGCCCGATATCGAGGGGCTGAACAGCTTCACCGGCAAGATGATGCACTCCTCGCAATGGGATCACGATTACGACTACACCGGCAAGCGTGTGGGCATCATCGGCACCGGCGCCTCCTCGATCCAGATCACCCCGGAAGTCGCCCCCGATGTCGCCCACCTGACCGTCTTTCAGCGGACCGCGCCCTATATCGTGCCCCGCCGCGACGCGCCCTATTCCGCGGCGCAGAAAGGCATGTTCGAACGCTTCCCCGAGATGCTTCAGGACTTCCGCAAGGACCTCTTCTGGGGAAACGAGAGCCGCTTTCCCCAGCGCCTGCAAATCCCCGCCTTCCTCGCCCAGATCGAGGAAATGTCGCGCGGCCATCTCGAGGATCAGGTCACCGACCCGGACCTGCGCGAAAAGCTGACCCCGCCCTATTCCGTGGGCTGCAAGCGCATCCTGATCTCGAACGATTTCTACCCCGCCATTCAGCGCGAGAACGTCACGCTGGAAACCACCGGGATCGCGCGCATCGACGAAACCGGCGTGGTGCTCACCGACGGCACCCATGTGGATCTCGACATGCTGATCCTCGCCACCGGGTTCGAGGCCACCGAACTGCCCATCGCCGAGGTCATCCACGGCAAGGTGGGCCGCCTGTCGGACCAGTGGGAAGATGGCGGTCAGGCCTTCGCCTGCACCTCCGTTCACGGCTATCCGAACTTCTTCATGATGCTTGGCCCCAACACCGGGCTTGGCGCCGGCTCGATGATCTACATGGTCGAAACCCAGATCGAATATATCCGCGGCGCGCTCGAATACCTCGCCGACAGCGGCAAGGTCATCGAACCGGATGCCGAGGCGCAAGCGGCCTATGTCAAATCCATCCACGACCGGGCCGAGCGCACGGTCTGGATCGCGGGCGGCTGCCAAAGCTGGTATCTCCACCCCCGCAGCGGCAAGCTCACCGCGATCTGGCCCGACTACATGTCGCAATTTCGCAAGGAAAACGGCACCTTCGCCACCAAGGGCTACATGGTGCGCGACGCCACCGTGTCGGCCTGACGGGTATCAACCGGGGGAAACGGACCATGTTCAGCTTTCATCAAGGCGTCACCGTCATCACCGGCGGCGGCTCGGGGATCGGGCAGGCCACGGCCATCGCGCTGGCCGCGCAGGGCGTGCCCGTCGCCGTGGCCGACATTGACCAGTCGCGCATCGACGACACTGTTTCGCAGATCACCGGGGCAGGGGGCCAGGCGCTCGACCTTGCCCTCGATGTCACCGACGAGGCCGCCGTCGACGCAGCCTTCACCCGTGCCGAAAACTGGGCTGGCCCGATCACCGGCCTCGTCAACAGCGCCGGTATCCTTCAGGTTGCGCCCATGGCCGAGCTGTCCGCCGATACCTTCTTGAAAGTGCTCGACGTCAACGTGCGCGGCAGCTTCCTCTGCGGCCGCCGTGCCGCCGTGGCCATGGGCGCCCAAGGCTATGGCCGCATCGTCAGCCTCTCGTCGGTCTCGGGCTACCGCGCGGGCATCGGCCGGGCCGCCTATGGCACCTCCAAATCCGCCATTATCGGCCTCACCCGCCAATTCGCCCTCGAATTCGGCCGCTCGGGCGTCACCGCCAACGCGGTCGCCCCGGGCCCCACCGTGACCGCCATGACCGAAGCGCTTTACACTGAGGCCACCCGCGCCGCCGTCCTGCCGATGATCCCCACGGGCAAACTGGCCGGCGTCGATGACATCACCCCGGCCATCCTCTTCCTCCTGTCGGAAGAGTCGCGCTATATCAATGGCATAACCCTGCCGGTCGATGGCGGTTACCTCGCCTCCGGGATGCTCCAGACCGGCGAGCTCTCCGGGTGACACGGTTGACAGCCATCCCCCCGAATGCTCTCGTCAGCAGGCATCCTGAACCACCCATGGCCCCCGCATGACCATCCGCAAACTGCCCGATCAGCCCGGCTTCATGATCCGCCGGCTGCAACAGGTGGCCATCTCTCTCTTTCATGAAACGCTCGAGACGGCGGAAATCACGCCGGTGCAATACACCATCCTGCAAATCCTGTCGCAGAACCGGCAACTGGATCAGACCGCCATCGCCGCGCTCGCCTATCTCGACGCCTCCACCACCGGCGACGTGCTGCGCCGGCTGGAAAAGCGCGACCTCGTCCGCCGCACGGTCAAGGAAACCGACCGCCGCTCGCGGGTCGTCGACATCACCAAGGACGGCACCGACCTGCTGACCCGCCTTCGCGGCCGCATCACCGAAAGCCAGCGCTACCTGCTCTCGCCGCTCACTGCGCAGGAACAGACCGATTTCCTCGATCATGTGACCCGCATCCTCGCCTTCCACGAGCCGCAGGGCGAGGCCGATTACCCCACCAGCCCCTGGCAGCGCGGCGCCTGACGGCTCACGCCTTCAGACCGTCCTTCTCCGGCAGCTTGAGCGGCACCACCGGGATCGAGCTTTGCGCATCCACGCCCCACCGCGCCAGCACGGCGTCATAAAGCTGGATCACCCGCCCCGGCGCCTGCTCGGCCGGCGTGACCATCAGCGACCCGCGCGACGGCAGCGACCCCCAGCGCAACAGCCCCGGCGACAGCATCATCGGCACGCCCACCGGCAGCAGCCACAGGAACAGCTCCGGCGTCAGGAACCACGCGGCAAAGAGGCCGATCGCCCCCGCCACGATGATCCACCACGACGCCGCCAAGGCCTCGGGCCATTGCAGCACCCCATCGCCCCGGTTGTTCGTGGGCCAGCCCCCGTCGCGCCGCATCAGCACCTCGAGCACCGATCGGATGGTGAACATCATCAGCACCGGCGCCGTCAGCGATGACAACAGCAACTCCCACAGCGTCGACAGGACCACCCGCACCGACCCGCCGAACCGCTTCGCTTCGCCCGATACGATGGCGCGCGTCATGATCAGCAGCTTGGGCAGGAACAGCAGCCCGAATATCCCGATGGCAAGGCTGATCGCCATCGACGCGGCCGATTGCGGAAACTGCGGAAAGGGCCAGCCGGGCACGGGGAAATAGTCGGGCGGCGTCACCAGCAAGGGCGCCGCGATCGACGCGCCGATGAACCCCATCCAGAACAGCGGTGCGATGAACGCCATCACCCCCTGCACGAACACAAAGCGCGACCACGGCTTGAGCGCCGGCGCGCCGATGATCCGCAGGTGCTGCAGGTTCCCCTGGCACCAGCGCCGGTCGCGCTTGGCATGGTCCACGATATTCTCCGGCCCCTCCTCGAACGAGCCTTCAAGGTCGTCATCCAGCCGCACGATCCACCCGTTCCGCGACAGCAGCGCCGCCTCGACATAATCATGGCTCATCACGTGCCCGCCAAAGGGCGGCGCGCCCTTCAACTCCGGCAGCCCACAGGACTGGGCAAAGGCCCGCACGTTGACGATGGCGTTATGCCCCCAGAACGGGCCCGTGCGCCCCTGCACCATGGCCAGCCCGCGCGCAAAGACCGGCGAGAAGAAACTCGCCGAGAACTGCATCGCCCGCCCGTGATGCGACCCCGCCCTGATGATCTTCGGCAGCGTCTGCAACAGGCCAAGCTGCGGCTCCGCCTCCATCCGGCGGATCATCTTCAGGATGGTCTCCCCCTCCATCAGCGAATCCGCGTCGAGGATCACGGCATATTCATAGGCCGCCCCCGAGGTCATGATGAAATCCTGGATATTGCCGGCCTTCTTGCCGGTGTTCTTCTCCCGCCGCCGGTAAAAGAACCGGCCGACCCCGTCGCAATCCTCGACCATCCGCCGGAACGCGGCCCGTTCCTGCGCGGCAATCTCGTCGTCGCGGGTGTCAGACAGGATGGCGAAATGTATCTCCGCCGGATCGCCGATCTCCCTCAGCGACGCCTCCATCGCGGCGATCCGCGAAAGGCTCTCATGCGGGTTCTCGTTATAGACCGGCATCAGGACACAGGTCCGCCCCCGGATCGGCGCATCCTCCACCCCTTCGGGCGGCCGCGCGCGCGATGTCAGGCCGACAAAGGCCAGCATTGCCCCCCATGCCAGCCACATGGTCGAGATCAGGATCAGCACCGCGCGGAACACGTCGATCCATGTCAGGCCCGTGGCCTCGCCGAATTCGAGAAACAGGATGAACGCGCCCAGCCCGGCCAGCAGGCTGGCGACGATCATCACAGACCGCAGGGAGTATAACTTCGAGAGTGACCCGCGCGACGACCTCATGCGAAGGATCAGGCGCCGACGTCCATCGACGGCCGCACCTGTCCGCCGGGCCTCAGCCGCCGCAGCATCCGGTGAACCGGGCCGGTCTCGGGCTCAATCGTCTGCATCGGCATCGCCAACGGCGCCGCCGGCAGGGCGCAAGCCCCCTCGGAAAAGCCGGACGCGGTATAGGGCGCAAGCATCTCACCCGTCCCTGCGCCGATGCAGGCCATTACTTCGTCTGTCGCTATTGTTCCGTAAGCCATTGAAAAAGCCATGTTTCCGTGAGTTTCTGACCGTAACCTTCGACATGCGCCGAAAGCTCGGCCACCTCGCCTTCGCCGATCACGTCGAGAACCAGACGCCACATATTGTTACCGGGGATACGATGAAGAACCTGCGAAGTAATACGTGCTCCGACCGCCGACGCGACGACCGTCAGATCATCAACGGCCTCCGCCGGCAAATGTTCCATCGGCCCGCCGCTGAAATCGATCACGAACTTCCGCGAGCCGTCCTCGTTCTCCACGCCCGACACGCCGCCGACCCCGGCGCGCGACGCCTTGACATAGGCCAGATCGCCCCTCTCCTCGGGCGGCAGGTCGCCCCAGTGCAGCCGGTAGCGCAGCGTCATCTCCTCGCCCGCCTTTGCCGGCTGTGCCGGCACCCAGAAGGCGACGATATTGTCGTTGATCTCGAGGTCCGACGGAATCTCCACCAGCCGGATCGACCCGCGGCCCCAATCCCCGATCGGCTCGACCATGCAGGACGGGCGCCGTTCATAGACCGCCGCGGCATCCTGATAATGGTCGAAATCGCGGTTGCGCTGGCAGAGGCCGAAACTCCGCGGCGTGTCCTCCTTGAAGAAGCTCGACGCCAGCCGCGGCGGGTTCGACAGCGGCCGCCACACCCGGTGCCCGTCCTGCCGCACGATCGCCAGCCCGTCGCTGTCATGCACGGCCGGGCGGAAATCGTCGAACTTCGCCCGGTTACGGTCGCCATACAGGAACATCGAGGTCAGCGGCGCCACGCCCAGCTGCGCGATATCCTTGCGGAAGAACAGCCGCGCCGTCACCTCCATCACCGTGTTGCGCCCCGGTTCGATGACGAATTCATACGCCCCGGTCAGCGACGGGCTCTCCAGCGCCGCCCAGACGGTGATCACGTCCGAGCCGGGCTGTGGCCGGCGGATCCAGAACCGGGTGAAGCGCGGGAATTCCTCCTTCACGTCCGACCCGGTATTCACCGCCAGCCCGCGCGCCGACAGGCCATAGGTCGACCCCCGGCCAAGCGCCCGGAAATACGACGCCCCCTGAAACGCCACCAGCTCGTCCATGATGTCGGGCCGGTTGATCGGGTTGTGCAGCCGGAACCCCGCCACCCCGGGAAGGGCGGCATGTTCCGGCACCTTCTCCCGCGCCGTGCGCTCATAGATGAAATCGTCCGTGTCGAACTCCATCGGCCGGATCCGCCCGTCGGCCACCTCGAAAAGATGCACCGGGCGATTGAACAGCCAGCCCATGTGAAAGGCGTGCAGCTCGAACCGCGTATGGTCGATCGCGCCGAACCGCGCCCGCTCGGGATCGAACCGGATCAGCCTGTAATCATCGTAGTTGAGCGTGTTGAGAAAGCTGTCCTCGACCGCGTTGGGCTTGTCCGCCCGCTGTGCGCCGGCACGCATTTCCTCGACCAGCCGCTCGAAGCTGAAAGCGTCGGTATCGTCGTCCGGCGCCTCCGCCGCCGCACCGTCATTCGCCTCCTGCGCGAGCGCGCCGCCCGCCTTCAGAAGCATCAGCGCAGACGAGGAAAGCAGCACCCCACGCCGGGTAAGATGGTAACATTTTGTCGTCATGCGTGAGCGCATCCAATCCTGATTCGTGCCGTCGCGCAGCAGCCGCGCGGGCTTCCGACTTTTGTTCGGTTTACACATTTCGTGGGGCTAAAAAACTGGTATTTCACGACTTTCCCCCCAAGCCGGGGGGATTGAGCGGAACGTGGCCGAGTCTGGCGTATACCTGCCAACGCGCTGGGCACTTATCGGCATGTCGCCGCCGGAATGGAAAAAATCCGCACCTCCACGGAACAAAACCGGCGCTGCCCGCAGCGCCGGATTCGGCGCCGGCGTCCCTGTCCGCCCCGGCCCCTCGATGCCCCAATGGTTGCAGTCGTCGACAGCGGTGAGCCTAGCCCGCCTCGCTCACCCGGTACTCCGCCCGGTCGAGCCAGTCGGGGCAGATCTCCACGCCCCAGCCCGGCGCGTCCGTCACCGTCACATGCCCGTCCGACACCTCGTAGGGATCGTTGCGGAACAAGCCCTCCTGCCAAGGATAGTAATCCTCGCCCTCGATTGAAAACTCGAGGTACTTGCCCGCATTGGGAATCGCCCGCAGCAGATGCATGGTGAACAGCGTCACCAGCGACAGGTTCGCGGCATGGGGCGTCACCGGCATACCCGCCGCCTCGGCCATCCGCGCCACGCGCAGGGTCCGGGCAATGCCGCCCAGATACAGCACATCGGGCTGCAACACGTCGACGATGCGCCCGTCGATCATCCCCTTCCAGTTGGCCATCATGCAATCCTGCTCGCCGCCGCAGACATCGATCTCCAGCGCGTCCGTGACCGCCTTGGTCTGCTCGAACTCCCAATAGGGGCAGGGCTCCTCGTAATGCGAAATCCCGTGATCCTGAAGCATCCGCCCCACCTCGATCGCCTTCGCCGGCGAGTAACAGGAATTGGCATCGACCAGCAGCGCCGCATCATCGCCCATCGCGCGGCGGATGGTCGGCGCGATCTCCTCGGTCCGGCCCTCCCACTCGTCCCGGTCACGGCCCACCTCGGCCCCGATCCGGAACTTGAAGGCGTCGAACCCTTCCGCATCGCGCAAGCGAAGGAACCGCTCCGCCTCGTCCCCCGGCGTGATGTCCCGCTTCATCGACGAGGCATAGGCCCGCACTTGGCCGGGGCTGCCCCCGATCAACTCACAGACCGGCTTGCCCTCGCGCTTGCCCCGCAAATCCCAAAGCGCGGTATCCACCCCGCCCATCGCCCGCCGCAGGTAGGAGCCGGGAAACTTGTGCTCCCGATCCCGCACGATATCGAGCATCGCGTCGATATCCCCGCATTCCATCCCCAGCGCATAGGGCGCCACCTGCCGGTGCAGCACCTGCGCGGTGATATCGGCGTAATAGGGCGCCACCTGCCCCCAGCCTTCGGCCCCGTCCTCTGCGGTGGCTTTGACGAAACAGACGAAGCTGTCGGTGAAAGTCTCTAGTTTTTGCAGTTTCATCTGGGTCCACCGGGCCTTGGCATTAATATGTTGGATTGCAGGCTGGAAAAAAATTGGCCGGTTCGGTATATCCATTTCGGCAAGTTGGTCAGACCAATTGGTCCGGAGGACCCATGAAACACGCTGCCGGGGCGCTGCTGTCGTCCATCCAGATCGACCGCAATTCGCGCAAAACGGTCAGCGTTCAGCTCTACATGGCGCTCCGCGACATCCTGCTTTCGGGCGGGCTGCCCCCCGGCGAACGCCTGCCGGCCACCCGCACGCTGGCCAAGGAGGCGGGCGTCTCCCGTACCACCGTGATCGACGCCATTGACCGTCTGGTCTCCGAGGGGATGCTGGTCTCCCGCGTCGGCGCCGGCACCTTCGTCAGCGACACGCTCGAACACCAGCGCCCCGTGCCGGCCCCGCCCGACGCGCCCCATACCGGCCCCAACCCGCGCCTCTCTTACGCCATCAGCCATGCCGAAAAGGATTACGCCACCCGCACATGGCTACCCCACGAACCCCGCGCCTTCGTCACCGCCCTGCCGGCGCTGGATGCCTTTCCCATCGCCCACTGGTCGCGCCTCTCGGCCCGCCACCTGCGCGGCGCCCGCAGCGACGTGATGGGCTACGGCCAGCCCAAGGGGCTCGAGGCGCTCCGCCGCGCCATCGCCACCCAGCTCAGCGCCCTCAAGGGCATCCGCTGTCACCATGAACAGATCTTCATCACCTGCGGCGCCCAGCACGCCTTCTCCCTCATCGGCCGCCTGCTGCTCAATCCCGGCGACCGGGTGTGGATGGAAAACCCCGGCGCCTCGGGCGCCCGCAACGCCCTGCTTTCCGAAGGCGCAGAGCTTGTCCCCGTGGACGTTGACGAAGAAGGCATGGTCGTCGCCGACGGCCTTGCCAAGGCCCCGCATTTCCGCCTCGCCTTCGTCACCCCCTCGCATCAACAGCCCTTGGGCCACGTCATGTCGCTCTCCCGCCGGTTCGAACTCCTGCAAGCGGCAGAAGAGGCGCAGGCGCTCATCATCGAAGACGATTACGACGGCGAATTCTACTATGGCAGCGCCGCCCAGCCCGCCCTCCGCGGCACCGACAATGCCGGCCGCGTGCTCTATGTCGGCACCTTTTCCAAGTCGCTCTTCCCCGCGCTCCGGCTGGGTTTCGTGCTGGTGCCGGAACGCATGACCGACGTCTTCGACCGGATGTTTCAATCCTGGGCCAGCGGCCCGCCCACCGCCACACAGGCCATCGTCGCCGATTTCATGGACGAGGGGCATTTCGCCACCCATATCCGCCTGATGCGCCGCCTCTACAAGGCCCGCTACGAGGCGCTGATGGAGGCCGCGCAATCGCTCCCCGACCGCGTGGCCCTTCAGCAGACCGCCAGCGGCTTTCACACCCCCGCCTTCATCTCCGGGCCGGTCGATGAACAGGCGCTCGTGGCGCAGGCTGCCGAAAAGGGCGTCACCCTCGTCCCGCTGTCGCGATACTGCCTTGACCCGATCGACAAATCCGGGCTCGTATTCGGCTTCGGCAGCGTCGCTCCCGAGGACATCCACCGCGGCATCGAGGCGATCCGCGACCTGCCGGCATGGCGGGGTGAATTGGTCTGACCAAAATATCAAATTGGATATGAGGTCAGGGCCAATCCTGCCCTAGCGTTTTGCTGATAACCCGCGCAAGGCGGCACTCGCCCCGTCCCTGCGCGTCTGGAGGACCCGATGGAAACATCGACACCGACGGCCCCGCGCCACCAAGTCTACTGGCTCGACGATGTCGGCCCGGCCCCGGACTATTCCGGCGACCTGCCCGTCTCCGTCGACGTGGTCGTCGTGGGCTCCGGCTATACCGGCCTCAACGCCGCCATCCAGACGGCGCGCGGCGGCCGCTCGACCCTCGTGCTCGACGCGGGCGACCCCGGCTATGGCTGCTCCACCCGCAATGGCGGCCAGATCAGCACCAGCATCAAGCCCTCGCTGGACAAGCTCGCCGCCAAGCACGGCAAGCAAAAGGCCCGCGCCATCCGCGGCGAAGGCGCCTCCGCCCTGTCGTGGATCGAGGAGTTCCTCACCGCCGAGGGGCTCGACTGCGATTTCCGCAAGGTCGGCCGCTTCCACGCCGCCCATTCCCCCGACGCCTACGAGAGCCTCGCCCGCGACGCCGAAACGCTGCGGGCGCAGGAAGGCATCGAATGCTTCACCGTCCCCCGCGCCGAGCAGAAAAAGGAACTGGGCACCGACACCTATTACGGCGGCCTCGTCTACCCCAACCACTGCTCGCTGCATCCCGCGAAATACCATCGCGGCCTGCTAAACCTCGCCACCGACGCCGGCGCCCAGATCCTCGGCCATTGCCGCGTCACCGGCATCGACCGCAACGTCAAGGGCTTCCGCGTCACCACCGAGAAGGGCACGGTCGAGGCGCGCGAGGTCATCGTCGCCACCAACGGCTACACCACCGGCCTCACGCCATGGCTGCAACGCCGTGTCATCCCCATCGGCAGCTACATCATCGCCACCGAAGAACTGCCCGAAACGCTGGTCGACGAGCTTTTCCCCACCGACCGCATCGCCAGCGACACGTTCAAGGTGCTCTACTACTACCGCGCCTCGCCCGACCGGAAACGCATCCTCTTCGGCGGCCGCGTCTCGGCGGCGGAAACCGATCCCGCCATCTCCGGCCCGCGCCTCTTCGAGAGCATGTGCCGCATCTTCCCACAGCTGAAGGACCGGCAGATCACCCATTCATGGATGGGCACCGTCGCCTACAGCTTCGACGAACTCGCCCATACCGGCACCCATGAAGGCATCCATTACGCCATGGGCTATTGCGGCTCCGGCGTCTCGATGGCCAGCTATCTGGGCATGCGCACCGGGCAAAAGGTGCTGGGCCTCGCCGAGGGCGCCACCGCCTTCGACGACCTGCCTTTCCCGACGCGCCCGCTCTACACCGGCAAGCCATGGTTCCTGCCCGCCGCGGTCGCCTGGTACCGCTGGCAGGACACCCGCCAATACCGGAGGGCCGCCCAAGCCTGACACGAGATTTTCGCCGGTGCGCGCCGAGCCTGCGAAAGACAACAACAACCGGCAACCGCCGCCATCGCGGCATATCCAACTCTGACAGGAGGAACACCAACCATGAAACGTTCACTCGCCACACCCCTTGCGGTGGCACTGCTGGCCTCGACCAGCGCATTTGCCCAGGACAAGGAAATCACCGTCGCCTCGTGGGGCGGCTCCTATCAGGACGCGCAGAGCAAGGCGCTGTTCGAGCCCGCCTCCGAGGCGATGGGCATCACCGTGAAACAGGAAACCTATGGCGGCATGGCCGACGTGCGCCTTCAGGTCTCCACCGGGCAGGTCACCTTCGACCTCGTCGCCAGCGGCTCCGGCTCCGCCGCCCGCGCCGGCGCCGAGGGGCTGCTTGAACCGCTCGATTACGACGTGATCGACGTGTCGAACTTCTACGAGTCGCTCTACTCCGACTACTGCGTCGGCGGTGACGTGTTCTCGGTCGTGGCGGCATGGAACACCGACACCTATGGCGAGGATGGCCCCCAGAGCTGGGCCGATTTCTTCGATACCGAGAAATTCCCCGGCACCCGCGCCTATCGCAACACCGTGTCCGGCGCGCTCGAACCCGCGCTGATGGCCGATGGCGTCGCCCCCGAGGATGTCTATGACGTGCTCGATTCCGAAGAAGGCATCGAACGCGCCCTCGACAAGATCCGCGAACTGCGCCCCAACATCGCCGTCTACTGGTCCTCGGGCGCCCAACATGCCCAGCTGATGAAGGATGGCGAGGTCGACATGACCACCGGCTGGAATGGCCGCTTCGACAACGCCGCCAAGGATGGCGGCAAGGTCGATTACACCTTCAATCAGGCGCTGCTCGACTATGACTGCTTCGCCATTCCGAAGGGCGCGCCGAACAAGGATCTGGCGATGGAATTCCTCGCCGAGATTTCCAAGCCGGAATATCAGGACGACCTGCCGAAATACATCACCTACGGCCCGACCAACAAGGCCGCTTATGACACCGGCGAAATCTCCGAGGAAGTGGCCGCCGGCCTGCCGTCCTCGCCCGAGAACGCGGCCAAGCAGCTGCCGATCTCGCTCGAATGGTACTCCGAATGGGAACAGGTCGCAGCCGAAATGTATCAGGAAATGCTGACCGAATAGGTCCCGCCTGATCACCGATAACCGGGCGGGCGTCATCCATGGCGCCCGCCCGCGCCAGTCACCACACGCCGGGGGAACACACCTTGACCACCCAAGCCACCGAAGCCCTGCCGATTTCGATAAACAACATCACCAAGACCTACGGGCCGGTCAACGCGCTCGACGATGTCTCGCTCGAGGTCAAAAGCGGCGAGTTCCTCACCCTTCTGGGCCCCTCCGGCTCGGGCAAGACAACGCTCTTGATGGTGCTTGCAGGCTTCACCCGGCCCGATTGCGGCAGTCTGAAATTCGGCGATGACGAGGTGATCCGCAAACCGCCCCACCTGCGCGATGTGGGCATGACCTTCCAAAGTTACGCACTTTTCCCGCACATGACCGTGGCGGGTAACGTGGGCTATCCCCTGCGCCTGCGCAAAGTGCCCAAGGAAAAGATCGCCGAACGCGTCGAAGGCGCGCTGGAAACCGTCCAGCTTGGCGGCTATGGCGACCGCCGCATCGACCAGCTTTCCGGCGGACAGAAACAGCGCGTCGCCGTCGCCCGCGCCATCGTCTTCGAACCGCGCATCCTGTTGATGGACGAACCGCTTTCCGCCCTCGACAAGAAGCTGCGCGACCAGATGCAGATCGAACTGCGCCACCTGCACGAACAGCTTGGCATGACCACCGTCTACGTCACCCACGATCAGCGCGAGGCGCTGACCATGTCCGACCGCATCGCCGTGGTGAACCATGGCCGCATCATGCAGCTGTCCACCCCGCGCGACCTCTATGAACGCCCGGCCAACCGCTTCGTCGCCGACTTCATCGGCGAATCCACCTTCCTGCCGGTCAGCCGCAGCGGCACAGACGTCGCCTTCGGCAACACGCCCCTGCGCTACAGCGGCGATCTGCCCGACACCCCCGACCTGCAACTGATGATCCGCCCCGAACGGGTGCTGCTGTCCGACAGCGGCCCGGTCGAGGGCGCCAACAATTTCTCCGCCACCGCCAGCGACGTGGTCTATCAGGGCGACAGCTTCCTCCTCCACGCCCGCCTTCAGGACGGGCAACAGATCGTCATGCGCGGCGCGGTGCGCGGCAGCCGGGCCACCTCTCTTCCCGAACCGGGCGACCCGGTGACGCTGACCATGGCGCCCGAGGACACAGTGCTCATCGACGGGCGCGAGGTCTGAGCATGACCACAACCGCCCTGCGCCCCAACGAGTCCGGCCTGCGCTCCGATGGCCGGCTCGAACGCCTCCGCCTCTTCGGCCTCGGCTCGCCCGCGATGCTGCTCATCCTGATCATCCTCGTCATCCCCGTGGGCTGGCTCTTCTACGTCTCCTTCATCGGCGCCAACGGAGAGTTCTCGCTCGAAAACTACGAGCGGATGATCAAGCGCAAATCCTATGTCCGCATCTTCATCACCACCTTTCAGGTCAGCGTGCTGACCACCGGCCTGTGCATCCTGATCGGCTATCCGCTGGCCTATTTCATGTCGCAACTGCCCAACCGGCTGGCCAATATCTGCCTGATCACCGTGCTGCTGCCCTTCTGGACCTCGCTTCTGGTGCGCACCTACGCATGGCTCGTGCTCTTGCAGAAACAGGGGCTGGTGAACCAATGGGCCATGTCGCTGGGCCTCTGGGATGAACCGCTCAAGATCGTCCACAACATGACCGGCACCCTGATCGGCATGGTCCATATCATGCTGCCTTTCCTGATCCTGCCGGTCTACGGCGCCATGAAGGCCATCGACCGCGACTATCTCAAGGCCGCCGCCAACCTCGGCGCCAACCCCCGCCGGGCCTTCTGGACGGTGTTCTTCCCGCTCACCACGCCGGGCCTCTTCGCGGGCGCGCTCATGGTCTTCATCCTCTGCCTCGGCTTCTTCGTGACACCGGCGGTGCTGGGCGGCGGCAAGGTCATCATGGTGTCGATGAAGATCGTCTCCAACATCGAGCTTTTCGTGAACTGGGGCGCGGCCAGCGCCATGGGCGTGGTCCTGCTGATCATGACCCTCGTGATCCTCTGGATCGCCTCCCGCTTCCTGCGCCTCGACCAGATCACGTCAGGAGGGCACTGATGGCCAACTGGTTCAAATCCCCCGCCTCGGAAACGCAGGTCACCCACGGCCAGCGCCTCTGGCTCTATGTCTTCGCGGTCATCACCATGATCCTGCTGGTGCTGCCCACGCTGATCGTGATCCCGATGTCCTTCTCCGACAGCCAGTATCTCGAATTCCCGCCCGAGACATGGTCGACCCGCTGGTACAAGAATTTCTTCGGCTCGACGGAATGGATGCAGGCGGCGCGCACCTCGATCCAGACGGCCATCCTGACCATGCTGGTCGCCACCCCGGTGGGCGTCGCGGCGGCCTACGGGCTGCACACCTCCAACGTGGCCTTCGTGCGCATGGCCTTCGTGCTGATGCTGACGCCGATGATGGTGCCGCTCGTGCTGGTCGCCATCGGCGCCTTCTACGCCTATGTCCAGCTCAACATCCTCTACACCGTCACCGGCCTGGTCCTCGCCCATACCGTGCTGGCGCTGCCGCTTGTCGTCATCGTCACCGGCTCCGCGCTCAAAGGCTATGACATGAGCCAGGAACAGGCCGCCCGCAGCCTCGGCGCCCCGCGCTGGATCGCCTTTTTCACCGTCACCCTGCCGCAGATCCGCTTTGCCGTGGTCACCAGCGCGCTTCTGGCCTTCCTCACCTCGTTCGACGAGGTGGTCGTGGCGATGTTCATCTCCGGCGGCGACAACCCGACGCTCACCCGCAACATGTTCAACGCGCTGCGCGACCAGATCGACCCGACCATCGCGGCCATCTCGACCTTGATGATCTTCGTCACCACCGTGATGATGATCCTCGCCCAGATCTTCGGGCAGCAGAACAAGCCCTGAACCAGCACTGAACAAACAGCGGGGCAGGGGGCTTTGGCCTCCCGCCCCGTTCTGTATCCACCAACCACCGGAGCCCCCGATGATAGACCTCAAGACCTTCGAACACCTCGCCGACACGCCCGTGGGCGATTTCGCCCCCAAGCCCACCACCCTCACCGAGGGGCAACAAGAAGCCTCCAGCCTGCTCTGGACCTCCGCCGACGGGCACACCAAGATCGGCGTCTGGGAATGCACGCCGGGCCATTTCACCGCCGACCGCACGGCGGCGGGCGAGTATTGCCATATCATCTCGGGCCGGGCGACCGTCTCGGGGCCGGACGGGCAGGGCGAAACCCGCGACATCGGCCCCGGTGATCTGCTGATCCTGCCGCAGGGCTGGACAGGCGAATGGGTCATCCACGAGCACATGCGCAAACTCTTCGTGATCAGCGCCTCGCCCGCCTGAAGGGTCCTCCCTGATGTCCGAATACGACTTCATCGTCGTCGGCGCCGGCTCGGCCGGCTGCGTGCTGGCCAACCGCCTCAGCGAGAACGGCAAATACACCGTCCTCCTGCTCGAGGCGGGGGGCAGCGACCTCAATTTCTGGATCTGGATGCCGATCGGCTACGGCAAGACCTTCTACCGCAAATCCGTCAACTGGATGTACCAGACCGAACCTGACCCCGGCACCGGTAACCGCGTCGCCTACTGGCCGCGCGGCAAGGTGATGGGCGGCTCCAGCTCGATCAACGCCATGGTCTATGTCCGCGGCCAGCCCGAGGATTTCGACGAATGGCGCGCCATGGGCAACCCCGGCTGGGGCTGGGACGACGTGCTGCCCTATT
>JAVJTX010000012.1:0-192483 GCA_040220035.1 Roseovarius sp.
CGACGGCTACGTTCGCTATGGCCGCGACTACAAGAACAAGCGCCGGATCAGCATCGAACCGGCCGACGAGTCGCTGGAGCCGGTCGAGTACATGGTGCCCAAGGGCAAGCACATCCCCGTTCAGGAAGGGGATTACGTGCAAAAGGGCGACTACATCATGGACGGCAACCCCGCACCCCACGACATCCTGTCGATCATGGGGGTCGAGGCTCTGGCCGATTACATGATCAACGAGGTGCAGGAGGTCTATCGTCTGCAAGGCGTGAAGATCAACGACAAGCACATCGAGGTGATCGTCCGCCAGATGCTCCAGAAGTGGGAGATCCTCGACAGCGGGGAAACCACGCTTCTCAAGGGCGAGCATGTGGACAAGGCCGAGTTCGACGCGGCCAACGACAAGGCCATCGAGCGCGGCAAGCGTCCGGCACAGGGCGAGCCGATCCTTCTCGGGATCACCAAGGCTTCGCTCCAGACCCGGTCGTTCATCTCGGCGGCGTCGTTCCAGGAAACCACGCGCGTGCTGACCGAAGCTTCGGTTCAGGGCAAGCGTGACAAGCTGGTCGGCCTCAAGGAAAACGTCATCGTCGGCCGCCTCATCCCGGCGGGCACCGGTGGCGCGACCCTCAAGGTCCGGCAGGTCGCACAGGGCCGCGACAACGTGGTCATCGAAGCCCGCCGCGAGGAGGCCGAAGCGGCCGCCGCGCTGGCCGCGCCCGATGCCAATGACGTGGTCGGTGGCGACGAGTTCGACAACTTCGTCGAAACGCCCGAAAGCCGCGAAGACTGAGCAACGCTCTGACAGAATTGAGAAAGGCCCCGCCAACCGGCGGGGCCTTTTTCATTTTGAGGCGCAGACCGCACCTTCTTCCCGTCCCGGCCCCCGAGCCGGGACCTCGCTGCTCCAGAAGCCCTGGATCAAAGCCCGGTGCGGGCCACGTAGGGTGGGTAAACCCACCACCCCACCCCCTCGATCCCATCCAAAAATGTAAAGCACCCTTGACATACCGCGCTCGCACCGCCACATGTAAAGCACGCTTTACAACAGGAGGCCGCCCGATGAAACGCACCCTCGCCCTCATGCTCGTGGGCTTCGCCGCCTACGCGCTTGCCCTGTTCTTCTCGCAAAAGCTTCTGCAAGCCGGCACCCACGGCGCCTCGGCCCGCATCCTTCTCTCCCTCGCGCCCATGCTCCCGGCGGTCTTCATCTGCGGCGTCATCATCCGCACCATCCGCCATCTCGACGAAATGCAGCGCAAGCTGCAATTCGAGGCGCTGGCCTTCGCCTTCGCCGGCACGGCGCTGGTGACTTTCGGCTACGGTTTCCTCGAAGGGGCCGGCCTGCCGACATTGTCGATGTTTGTGGTCTGGCCGCTGATGGCGGCGCTCTGGGTGGTCGGCACCGTCATCGGCCGCATCCGCTACGGATGAGGAACCGCATCACAGAGTTGCGCCGCCAGCGCGGTTGGTCACAGGCCGACCTCGCCGGCCAGCTCGGCGTCTCCCGCCAGACCGTCAACGCGCTCGAACGCGGCCGCTACGACCCCAGCCTGCCGCTTGCCTTCGCCATCGCCCGCCTCTTCGGTGCCGCCATCGAAGAGGTGTTCGAGCCCGATCCGGAGTAGATCGCAACGCACCTTGCCTTAACCCGGCCCGGTGCGCCAAATATCGGCCAGAAACACCGACGTAATACCGACGTGATACCGACGCGATACCGACATGCGGTTTCGCCGTGTTTTCAGGGAATTAACCGTGATTCGCCAAAGGCAGGGGATCACCCCCAGGTCGGATGAAATTTACCCGCTGTCGACAGCGTGAAGATCTCGCACCCGTCCGCCGTCACCCCGATGGAATGCTCGAACTGCGCCGAAAGCGATTTGTCCCGCGTGATCGCTGTCCAGTCATCCGACAGCACCTTGGTCTCTGGCCGCCCGAGGTTCACCATCGGCTCGATGGTAAAGAACATGCCTTCCTCCAGCACAGGCCCCGTTCCGGGCCGGCCATAGTGCAGCACGTTGGGCGGCGCATGGAACACCCGCCCCAGCCCGTGACCGCAGAAGTCCCTGACAACGCTCATCTTATGGCCTTCGACAAAGGTCTGGATCGCGTGGCCGATATCGCCGAACGTGTTGCCCGGCTTCACCGCCTCGATCCCCTTCATCAGGCTGTCATGCGTCACCTGAATCAGGCGTTCGGCATAGGGCTTCGGCTGGCCGGCCACGAACATCCGGCTGGTGTCTCCATACCACCCGTCAACGATCACCGTGACGTCGATATTCAGGATATCGCCATCCATCAGCGTATCATCCGTCCGCCGGTTGGTGTCGTTCTTCCATTTCGGCAGCTTACTGCCCGGAATTCCGTGACAAACCACGTGGTTGGCGCTGATACAGCTCGCGTGCTGGTACCCCTTGTACCCGATCGTCGCCGACGTCGCCCCGGCCTTGTTGACATGGTCCTCGATCAACCGATCAAGCTCGCCCGTGGTCTGGCCCGCCTGCACATGCGGCGCCACCTCGTCGAGGATACGCGACGCCAGTTCGCCGGCCTTGTGCATGCCTGCAAAGTCGTCCCGCTCATGAATGCGGATCCCGTCGCGTGTCAGTTTGCCGCGATGTTCGTTCTTCACGCTTGGCTCCCGTAACTTACCGTTTCGGCGTCTATTTATGACAGTTCCCCCGGATAAGCCAGAGGTCCCGCCTGCGGCCTTCTGTGCCAAGCGGTTCCGGTGTAATCTGCCAGCATAGTTTGACCAAAGGTAGTATCATGAACGGATTATCCAAGCTTTTTCACCTGTTAGCCTGTGCCGTGCTTGTCTCGACGGCGTTCCCGGCCCGGGCCGATGACTGCCTTGCCGACATTCGGGCGCTCTGGGAAACCGGCGCTCCGCTCGATGCCTACCAGCGCCCGCCGCACCGCCACGTCAACACCGTGCGCGACGCCGACGGCACCGTGACCCAGACCTATGCGTCGATCATCGAGACCCCTCTGCGCACCGTCGCCGGCGTCGATGGCAGCCATATGACGATGTCGATCGACAACGATATCTGGACAGGCCCCGGCGAAAACGGCCCCTGGACCCCGCAGCAGGGCTTCCCCGGCGACCGCCGCGCCCAGCACGAGGCCGACCGCATTCAACGACAGGCCAACCTGACCGACGTCACCTGTCATGGCCCGGTCGAGGTCGATGGCGCCAGCTACCTCTCCTACAGCTTCACCACCAAATCCGACCCGAACGAAGAGATGGGCGGCATGTGGTATGGCTCCTCCGACACGGTCTATATCGACCCGGAAACACGACAGGTGATGATCTGGGAGATGGGCACCTTCGTGTCGTCTTGGTCGCCGGAATCCAACGGCGAAACGCACCGCGTGGTCTATACCTACGACCCCTCGGTCAAGCTGACACGACCGGAGTGAACCCCAAGGGCCCCGCCACCTTCACCGCCTCCGGCGTGATGGTACAGCCAAGGCAGATGGTCTCGACCCCGGCCTCCTGCGCCACGGCAAAGGCTGCGGCATAAGCCGGGTCGATATCCGCCGCCAATGTGACAGCCGCGCAATCCGTCCGCTGCACGAGGAACAGCATCACCGCCCGGTGCCCTGCTTTGGCCATTTCGGCCAGTTCCAGCAGGTGCTTACGCCCCCGCGCCGTCACGCTGTCGGGAAACTCCGCCAGCCCCGGCTCTCGCGACAGTGTCACCGATTTCACCTCGACATAGGCATCCGGTAAACCCGTCTCCTGCAACAGGAAATCGATCCGGCTACCGGCCCCGTACTTGCGTTCCGGCAGCACCGTGCCATACCCCTCGAGCCCCGGCACCGCCTGCGCCTCCAGCGCGGCTTTCAGCGCCCGGTTCGGCAGCCCGGTATCGACCCCGGTGAAATGCCCGTTCCCGTGATCCACCAGCCGCCAGCCGTAGTTCAGCTTCTTCTTCGGATCGTCATTCGGCTCGACCCAGATGCGCATTCCCGGCTCGGCCAGCCCCATCATGCTGCCCGGATTGGCGCAATGCGCCACCACCTCGCGCCCGTCCGCCTCCAGCCGGATATCGGCGAGAAACCGTTTGTACCGGCGGAGAAGCCGCGCCGGCTCAAGAGGGGTTTGAAAGCGCATGAAGCAGGGCCTATACCGATCTGACGACCCGTTCAAGAAAGGCCGCCGATGCCCAACCCCACCGCCGCCATGCTCGTCATCGGGGATGAAATCCTCTCGGGCCGCACACGCGATGCCAACATGCACCACCTCGCCAAGGAACTGTCGGAACGCGGCATCGACCTGCGCGAGGTGCGCGTGGTCAGCGACGATCCCGACGCCATCACCAACGCCGTGAAAACCCTGTCGAAATCCTACGACCACCTCTTCACCTCCGGCGGTATCGGCCCCACCCACGATGATATCACCGCCGACAATGTCGCCCGCGCCTTCGACACCCCGATCGACGTGCGCGAGGATGCCCGCGCCCTGCTGGAAGCGCATTACGAGAAAAGCGGCCAGTCCCTGAACGACGCCCGCCTGCGCATGGCCCGTATCCCTGACGGCGCCACCCTGATCGACAACCCGGTCAGCGCGGCGCCGGGCTTTACGCTGGCAAATGTGCATGTCATGGCCGGCGTGCCGCGCATCTTCGAGGCGATGCTGGAAAGCGTGTTGCCGAAGATCACCGGCGGTTCACCCGTGCTGTCGCAAACGCTGCAGATCATGCGGCCCGAGGGCGATATCGCCGGCCCGCTGGCCGATCTCGCGGCCCGCTATCCCGACCTGTCCATGGGCTCCTACCCGTTCCAGCGCGAGGCCGCGTTCGGGGCGAACGTGGTGCTGCGCGGCACCGATGCCGCAAGGCTCGACGCCGCGATGGCGGACCTGCGCAAGGCGTTCCCCGAGTGACCCCCGATATCCAAACCCTCTACGGTGTGATCGACGCCACATGGGCCCCCGCCGCCATGACGCAAGCGGGCCCCTGGACGATCCGCGAGGGGCAGGGCGGCGGCCAGCGCGTCTCGGCTGCCACGTCAGCCGACCCGGTCACCGCGGGCGACCTGCCACAGGCCGAAGAGGCCATGCGCGCCCTTGGGCAGACGCCGCTTTTCATGATCCGCAAGGGCGATGACGCCCTCGACACCATGCTCGCCGCACGCGGCTACAAGGTGGTCGATCCGGTCAACCTGTGGATCGGCGAAGCGCAACCGCTCGCCGATGAGGCCGGCCCGCGGGCCAAGGCCTATGCCGTGTGGGAACCGTTGGCCATTCAGGTCGACATGTGGGCCGACGGCGGCATCGGCCCCGGCCGTGTCGCCGTGATGCATCGGGTCGCCGCCACCAAGACTTCGATCATCTGCCGGTTCGAGCATACACCGGCTGCCACCGCCTTTGTCGGCCTGCACGCGGGCGTCGGCATGATCCACGCGCTCGAAGTGCCCGAAGCGATGCGCCGCAAGGGGGTCGCCGTGCGCGCCTGCCGTCAGGCCGCGCTCTGGACGGTCCAGAACGGCGGCACCTTCATCTCGGCCCTCTGCACACAGGCCAACACCGGTGCCAACGCCCTCTACGCTTCCCTCGGCCTCGGGGTTGTGGGACAGTATCACTACCGCAAACTACAGGAAGACAGCCCGTCATGAGCCAAGACGATAAGCCCACCGCCCTTGACCTGCCCATGGTCGACCCGCTGCCGCCCGAGACACAGAAATACTTCGACGTCTGCACGGACAAGCTGGGCATGGTGCCGAACGTGCTAAAGGCCTATGCCTTCGACATCGACAAGCTCAACGCCTTCACGGCGATGTATAACGACCTGATGCTGGCCGACAGCGGGCTGACCAAGCTGGAGCGCGAGATGATCGCGGTGGTCGTCTCTTCGATCAATCGCTGCTGGTATTGCCAAGTGGCCCATGGCGCGGCGGTCAGGGCGCTTTCGGGCAAGCCCGAGCTGGGCGAGGCGATGGTGATGAACTGGCGCATGGCCGACCTTGACGCGAAACAAACCGCCATGCTGAGCTTTGCCGAGAAGGTGACCAAATCCAGCGCCGATGTGACCGAGGAAGACCGGCAGGCCTTGCGCGACGCCGGCTTCTCCGACCGCGATATCTGGGACATTGCCAGCGTCGTCGGCTTCTTTTCCATGTCGAACCGCGTGGCCAGCGCGACGGGCATGCAGCCCAACCCCGAATACCACGCGCAGGCGCGCTGACCCTCTTGGCGGGTCCGGCGCGCCTCTTTCTCCTGTTCCCGCTTCTGGCCGGGGGTGCCTGCATGGCGCAGGCGCTCGACCTGACGGTGCCGGGCGATGCCGATCTGACCCGCGAAGAGCAAAGCGCGGCCGAGTCCTACCTCCTGCCGACCGGTCCCTATGCCGAGGGCCAGGTCCCCTCGATCGATGTCGAGGGGCTCGTCACCCGTCAGGCTTGGCGGATCGAGGGCGAGGGGCTGACCACGCTCAAGCTGCTGACGCCGCTGCGCGACCAGTTGCAGGAGGCGGGCTACGAGATCCTGTTCGACTGTGCCGACCGGGCATGCGGCGGCTTTGATTTCCGGTTCAACACCAGTGTCCTGCCCGCGCCCGACATGTTCGTCGACCTGTTCGATTTCCGCTTCCTGTCGGCGCGAAGGGAAAAGGGGGCGAGCACGCAATACGTCACCTGCCTTGTCAGTCTGACCGGCGAGACCGGCTACCTGCAACTCGTCATCGTGGGTGGCGGAGAGGCCCCCAAGGTCGAGATTGGAGAGATCGACACCGTCACCCCCGCCACCCCGCCGCAACCGGTCGAGGCGGCGAAGCTGGTAGAGCAGCTTCTGGGGCAGGGGCACGTGGTGCTCTCCGATCTGGAGTTCGAAAGCGGCTCGGCGTCCCTGTCAGAAGGGCCCTACGACTCCCTCGCCGCGCTGGCGGGGTTCCTGAACGGCGATGCGGCACGGCGCATCGCGCTGGTGGGGCATACCGACACGGTGGGCGGGCTTGATCCGAATGTCGCCCTCTCCCGCCGGCGTGCGGCCTCGGTGCTGGAACGGCTGGTGTCCCGCTACGAGGTGCCACGAGCCCAGATGGAATCGAACGGGATGGGCTATCTCTCGCCCGTGGCGCCCAACACCACTGAAGCCGGGCGCGAGGCCAACCGCCGGGTCGAGGCGGTCCTTCTGAACGCCGAGTGAGGCGCAATGCGCAGGTTTCGGGGCGCTTGGGCCACTGAAACGCGCTATCCTTCGCGAAAGCCCTCAAGGAGCCCCGCATGTACTCCGCCACGCTGCCCACCCCGGTCGGCCCTCTGACCGTCACCAGCAACGGAACCGCCATCACCCGCGTCACGTGGGATGGCACCGAAGCCCAAGACACGCGCCCCGAACTGACCGAGGCGCTGTTGCAGCTTGGTGCCTATTTCGCCGGTAGCCTGAAGGTTTTCGATCTCCCTCTCGCCGTCGAGGCGCCCGATTTTCAAGCCTCTGTCTGCGAGGTCATGCAATCCATCCCCTATGGCGAAACGCTCACCTATGGCGACATCGCCAGATGCCTCGGCGTGCCCGCTCAGGCCGTGGGACAGGCCTGTGGCGGCAACCCGATCCCGGTGATCATCCCCTGCCACCGCGTTCTTGGCGCCAGCTCGCTCGGCGGTTACTCCGGCGAAGGCGGTGTGGAAACGAAGGTCTGGCTGCTCCGCCATGAAGGGGCAGCGGGCCTGTTGATCTAGGCCTTGCGCCGTTCGGGAATGACCTGCTGCACGACACCGGCGAAGAGCAGGTAGAGGCTTGTTACGACCAGCCCCCAATGCGCCCAGCTTTCCGGATGGAAATCGACCCACGCCGCCCAGCCCGCAAAGAAGGTCCATGCCACCGCGATCGGCAAGGTGATGACACGCCAGCGCTCGGTTCGCGCCGGGTGAACGAATTTCAGCGGCAGGAACATCGCCACCGCCATTGCCACCACCAGCACGAGGATCAGCCAGAAATTCGGCTCGACCGCGAACAGCACCAGCACCAGCATGTTCCAGCAGCCCGGAAAGCCATGAAACGAGTTGTCCTTGGTCTTCATCTTGGTGTCGGCGAAATACATCGCGCTCGCATAGGTAATCACGATGATCGCGAACCAGCCTGTCCAGCCGGGCAACAAATCGGAACTGAACAGCGCGAAGGCCGGGATGAAGACATAGGTCAGGTAATCGATGATCAGGTCGAGCAGCACCCCGTCGAACCGGGGCGAATACTTCTGTACCTGGTAATGCCGCGCAAGCGGGCCATCGACCCCGTCGACGGCGAAGGCGACCACCAGCCAGAGGAACATCAGGTCCCATTTTTCATCCACCGCAGCCAGCATGGCGAGCATCGCAAAGACCGCGCCGGTCGCGGTCAGAAGGTGAACGAGGAGGGCCTTGAACGTCTCTGTCATGGGTATCTCATGAAGCAAAATTCGCCGCGGCGCAATTAGGCTTTGGGGTGGGCGCGGCGGTAGACCTCCATCAGCCGGGCCGTATCAACGGCCGTGTAAGCCTGTGTCGTGGAAAGCGATGCATGCCCCAGCAATTCCTGTATCGCCCGCAGGTCGCCGCCGGCATTCAGCAGATGGGTGGCAAAGCTGTGGCGCATGGCATGCGGCGTCACACTGGCGGGCAGGCCAAGCTGCAGGCGGACCTGTTCCACCACCTTCTGCACCGTCCTTGGCCCCAAGGCACCGCCCCGCACGCCGCGAAAGATGGCGGCCTCGGGTTCGGTGGGGTGGGGGCAAAGCTTCAGGTAGACATCGACCGCCTCCCGCGCCGGGCCGATGACCGGCACGATCCGTTCCTTGCCGCCCTTGCCGGTGATCCTGAGCACCTCGCCCAACGGCAGGTCGGCGCCCTTCAGGCCAAGCGCCTCGGATATCCGCAGTCCGCAGCCGTAAAGCAGCGTCACCACCGCCTGATCCCGCGCCGCGACCCAGGGCTCCTGTGACTGCAGGTCGAGCGTGTCGATCACCCCCTGCGCCGCATCCTCGGCCAGCGGGCGGGGCAGCTTTTTCTGGAACTTGGGCGCCCGGGCCGCCATCACCGGGGTCGCGTCGAAATCCTCGCGCTCGGACAGCCAGCGATAAAAGCTCTTCACCGCCGACAGTTTCCGCGCCAGCGACCGTGCGCCGATCTCCTGCCCGCGGCACCGCGCCATCCAGCTTCGCATGTCCGACAGCGTGACAGTCTTGAGCGCGCCAATACCCTGCAGGCCGCCCTTGTGTTCGGTCAGGAACGTCAGGAAACCCGACACGTCGCGCCTGTAGGCATCGATCGTATTGTACGACGCGTTCTTCAGTGCCTTCTGCGATTGCAGCCAGCCCTGAAGTGCCGCACGCGCGGCGTCGGAAATCATGACAGCCAGCGGCGCATCGCCCTTTCGAAAACGCCGGTGAAGAAGGCCAGCAGGTCGGTGCCTTGCTGCGGGCTGAACTGGTGCGGGTCCTCGGCGCCCATGGTCAGCATTCCGGGCAGGCGCCCCTTACCGAAATCGAGCATCAGGCAGGCCTCCGACCGGATGAACTGGGCCCGGGCGCCATAGATCCGCGCGTCGCCTTCACTGAGCTGCCGCAAGGTGACCTGCCGCGGCTGGCCGGGGCGGCCTGCGGTCAGGTAATCCTCGATGAAGCCCGGCTCGGCCACCGACAGCACGTCGCCCAGCTTGCGCACCGCAGGGTCGTCCTCGCCCTGCACCGATTCCAGCACCAGCTTTACGCAATCCACCCGCAGGATATCCGCCACCTCGCCGCCGAGGTCGCGCAGGAACGACTCGAAATCCGTGGGGTCCAGCATCCGCAGGATAGCGCGGTGGACCTGATTGGTGCCCGAGAGGTTCTCGTAGGCCGCCGCGATCACGCTGCGATGCGTATCCTCCAGCCGGGCCAGCCGCGCCTCGAGCCGTTCCATCGCGATCCCGCGCAGGTCGACGATATTGCCACCCATCGCGCGCTCGTTCGCCGCGATCAGGGCGCGCATAAGATCCTGATCCTCAAGGATAACATCGGGTTGCGAGATTATCTTCTCGCGCATCTGGTCGTTCATGGCTGGGCTGCTGCTCATTCCTGCCTCTTTGTCTTTTTTGATTTTATAGCACGCCCTACAGGATTTTCTGCCCTGTTTTTTCCCAATCGCTCAGGAACGCCTCGAGCCCCTTGTCGGTCAGCGGATGCTGGGCCATCTTCTTGATCACGTCCGGCGGCGCGGTCATCACATCCGAGCCGATGCGCGCGGCCTCGAAGGCGTGGTTCACCGTGCGGATCGAGGCGGCCAGGATCTGCGTATCGAAATCGTAATTGTCGTAGATCTGCCGGATGTCGGCGATCAATTGCATCCCGTCGAGGTTCATATCGTCGAGCCGGCCGATGAAGGGGCTGATGAACGTCGCGCCCGCCTTGGCTGCCAACAGCGCCTGGTTGGCCGAGAAGCAGAGTGTCACGTTGACCATGTGCCCTTCGTTCGTCAGCACGTTACACGCCTTCAGCCCGTCCCATGTCAGCGGCACTTTCACGGCAATGTTATCGGCGATCTTGGCCAGTTTCCGGCCTTCCGCGATCATCTCGTCGGCCTTCAGCGCCACGACCTCGGCGCTGACCGGGCCGCTGACGATCTCGGTGATTTCCTTGGTCACCTCGAGGATGTCACGCCCCGATTTGAGGATCAGCGAGGGGTTCGTCGTGACCCCGTCGACGACGCCAAGGTCGTTGAGTTCCTTGATCGCATCCACATCTGCAGTATCTACGAAAAACTTCATGGCTCACCCTTTCAAGCGGCTTGGGTCTGGTTGGCTTTGCGTTTACCCCATAGATTGATTTGCCGAAACCCTTGAAGGAGCGAATACGTGGCCGAAGCGCCGGGATTCTTTGCCGAAGGCGAGCTTGTGGGCGTGCTGACGACCCAGCCGCTCGACCGGCTGCTCGACTACAAGGCGCCCGAAGGCGGCTGTCAGCCGGGTGCCTTCGTCGAGGTGCCGCTGGGCCCGCGCAAGGTGCTGGGGGTGGTCTGGGGGCCGGGAAAGGGCGATTTTGACGCGTCCAAGATCCGTTCGGTGATCCGCGTGCTCGACGTGGCCCCGATGCGCGAGGAGTTGCAGGCCTTCCTCGAACGCGCCGGCGATTACACACTCACCTCCATGCCCGCGATGCTGCGGCTGGCCACGCGCGCGCCGGGGCTGGGCGATCCGCCGTCGATGCGCAAGGTCTACCGGCTTGGCGACGCCGAGCCCGACCGGATGACCGATGCCCGCCGCCGGGTGCTCGAGGTGCTGCGCGACTATGGCGGGTTGTCCTTCACGCTGAAGGAACTGGCCGAACAGGCCGGCGTCACCTCCTCGGTGGTCAAGGGGCTGGTGAAACACGGCGCCGTGCACGAGGAGGACACGCCGCGCGATGTGCCCTTCCCGACGCTGCAGCCCGATATCGCCGGGGTCGACCTGACCGGCGAACAGGCCGAGGCGGTGGAGGTTCTGCGCGATGGTGTCCGCTCCGGCAGCTACGGCACGACCCTGCTGCGGGGGGTCACAGGATCCGGCAAGACCGAGGTTTATCTCGAAGCGGTGGCCGAAACGCTGCGTCAAAGACGGCAGGCGCTGGTCCTGTTGCCGGAAATCGCGCTCACCACCGAATTCCTCACCCGGATCGAGGCCCGCTTCGGCGCCCGCCCCGCCGAATGGCATTCCGGCGCCACGATGACCGAGCGCCGCCGCATCTGGAAGATGGTCGGGCAGGGCGGCGCGCAGGTGGTGGTGGGCGCCCGCTCGGCCCTCTTCCTTCCGTTCCGTGACCTTGGCCTGATCGTCGTCGATGAGGAACATGACACCTCCTACAAGCAGGAGGATGGCGTGCTCTACAACGCCCGCGACATGGCCGTGCTTCGCGCCAGCCTGTGTGGCGCGCAGGTGGTGTTGGCCTCGGCCACGCCCAGCCTCGAAAGCTGGGCCAATGCCGAGGCGGGCAAGTACCGCCGGCTCGACCTGACCGCCCGGTTCGGAGCGGCGGTGATGCCCCAGATGCGCGCCATCGACATGCGGGCGGAGACCCTGCCGTCACAGCGCTGGGTCTCGCCAACGCTGCAAAAGGCGGTCGAGGCGCGGTTGGCGAAAGGCGAACAGGCGATGCTGTTTCTCAATCGCCGTGGCTATGCGCCGGTGACGATCTGCCGGGCCTGCGGGCATCAGGTGGGCTGTGATCATTGCGATGCCCGGATGGTCGAGCACCGGTTCCTCAAGCGGTTGATGTGCCACCAATGCGGTGAAACCAAGCCGTTGCCACAGGTCTGTCCCGGCTGCGGGGCCGAGGACCGGATGGCCGCCGTCGGCCCCGGTGTGGAGCGCATGTCGGAGGAGGCCGCGGCGCTGTTCCCCGATGCCCGCATCGCCACGCTCTCCTCCGACCTCTTCGGATCGGCCCGCGCGTTGAAGCAACTGATCGCCGAGATCGCCGAGGGCGCCGCAGATATCATCATCGGCACGCAACTCGTGGCCAAGGGGCACAACTTCCCCAACCTGACGCTGGTCGGCGTGATCGACGCCGATCTCGGGCTTCAGGGCTCCGACCTGCGCGCCGCCGAACGGACCTTTCAGCTGATGCGCCAGGTGGCGGGCCGCGCTGGGCGCACCGAGAAACCCGGCACCGCATTGCTCCAGACCTTTCAGCCGGAACATCCGGTCATCCGCGCCATTCTCTCGGGCGACGAGGAAGGGTTCTGGGCCGCCGAAGCCGACGAGCGGCGGCAGGCCGGCGTGCCCCCCTATGGCCGGATGGCGGGCATCGTGCTGTCGTCGACCGACATGCAGGAAGCCTTCGACATCGGCACCCACCTGGCCCGCAACGATGCGCCCTTGCGGGCTGTCGGAGCACAGGTTTTCGGCCCGGCCCCGGCACCCATCGCCCGCGTTCGCGGGCGGCACCGGGTCAGGCTTCTGGTCAAGGCGTCCAAGGGCGTGGCCTTGCAAGGGCCGGTCGCGCAATGGGTGGGGCAGGTGCGCGGCTCGAACCAGTTCCGCCTGAGTGTCGATATAGACCCGCAGAGCTTTTATTGATCCTCCCCCGGTTGACCGTGCGGCGACGGTTCCGTCCAATGTCGCCATGGAGGATGTCATCGTCATAGGCGCAGGGCCTGCGGGTCTGGCGCTGGGCGCCTGTCTCAAGGGGGAAGGGCTCCCGCAACTGATTCTGGAGCGCGAAGAGACCGTCGGCAGCGCCTGGCATCGGCATTACCGCCGGCTGGCGCTGCATACCGACAAGGCGCGATCCTCGTTGCCCGGCCTGCCGTTTCCGGAAGAGGCGCCGCGCTATGTGCCGCGGGCGCAGGTGGTCGCCTATCTCGAACGCTATGCCGAGGCTTTCGATCTGCAGCCCCGCTTCGGCGTCGAGGTGGCGAAAGCGGAACCGATCGAAGGCGGCTGGCGCGTCACGCTGACCTCCGGCGAATCCCTCTCCACCCGCGCACTTGTCTTTGCCACCGGCGTCTCGGAAACACCGCATCTCGCCACATGGCCGGGGCTGGAGAACTTTCCCGGTCCGGTCATCCACTCCCGTGCTTACCGCGCGCCCGGCGATCTTCCCGGCGAGCGTGTGCTGGTGGTGGGCTTTGGCAATTCCGGTGGCGAACTCGCGCTCGACCTGTCCGAGGCCGGTCGCAAGGTCGACCTCGCCGTGCGCAGCCCCGTCAACCTTCTGCCGAAGGAACTGTTCGGCCGGCCCATCGGCAACTGGGAGGTGCTGCAACGCATTTTTCCATACCGCGTCGCCGACGCCATAACCGCCCCGATCCTGCGCTGGAAGATGGGGGATTATTCACGATACGGCCTGCGCAAATCCGACAAGGGCCCAATCGCACAGGTGCGTGAGGACGGGCGCATTCCGTTGATCGACATCGGTACGCTCGACCTGATCCGCCGAGGGCGGATCAGGGTCCGCCCCGGTCTGTCGCGCATCGAAGGGGCGCTTGTAACCTTCGACGACGACACCAGCGCGCAATACGACGCGATCCTGCTGGCCACCGGCTACGAGGTCGACCTTCGCCCCATCCTCGGGCCCATGCCCGACGTGCTCGACGAGACGGGCCGCCCCGTCTCCTCGGGCGAGAAACTGGCGCCCGGGCTGTGGTTCTGTTCCTACCACACCGTGCCCAACGGCCAGCTTCGCGAAATTTCGCGACAGGCCCCTGTAATCGCGCGGGCCGTGGCCGTGCAACTCGACCGTCACGGGGGGTGATGCACAGGGCATTGTGCGCCAATTGCGCTCGCCATTCCGTGCCCTTCGGCGTAAAGCAAAAAACATGACCCGCACCGTGCCTCTTGCCGACGCCCAAAGCCTGCCCGTCTGGCGGCGCCCGGTGACGCTTCTGTTCCTAATGGCGGCCGCCATGCCCGTGGCCTTCGCGACATGGTCGGCCCTGCTCAACAACTTCGTCATCGAGGTGGCGGCGTTCGACGGCAAGGATATCGGATGGCTTCATACCGTGCGGGAAATCCCCGGCTTCCTCGCCATCGGGGTGATTGCCATCATCATCTTCATGCGCGAACAGGTGCTGGGGCTGGTATCCCTGCTGCTTCTGGGCGTGGCGACGGCGGTGACGGCGTGGTTCCCCAGCCTTGGCGGCATCCTCACCATCACCATGCTCAGCTCGATCGGATTTCACTATTACGAGACGGTCAACCAGTCACTGCAACTGCAATGGCTCGACAAGCTGCGCGCGCCCAAGATGCTTGGCTGGCTTCTCGCGGCGGGATCTGCGGCGACGCTGGTGGCCTATGGTCTGATCGTTGCCTTGTGGGAGACGCTGGGCCTGACCTACAACATCGTCTACCTGCTGGCGGGCGGCGTCACCGCGGCCATCGCGATTTTCTGCATGTACGCCTATCCGCAGTTCGAGGCGCCAAATCCGCAGGTCAAAAAGATGATCCTGCGGCGCCGCTACTGGCTCTATTACCTGCTGCAGTTCATGGCCGGTGCACGGCGGCAGATCTTCGTGGTCTTCGCCGGGTTCATGATGGTCGAGAAGTTCGGATTCGAGGTGCACGAGGTCACGGCACTGTTCCTGATCAACCTTGTCGCCAACATCATCGTCGCCCCGCTGATGGGGCGGGCGGTCTTCCAGTACGGCGAGCGGGCCACGCTGATTTTCGAATATGCCGGGCTGGTGATCGTCTTCCTGGCCTATGGCGGGATCTATTACTTCGGTTGGGGCGTGCTGCTGGCGGCCACGCTCTATGTGATCGACCACATGCTGTTCGCGCTGGCGCTGGCGCTCAAGACCTACTTCCAGAAGATCGCCGATCCGGGCGATATCGCGCCCACCGCCGCCGTCGCCTTTACCATCAACCACATCGCGGCGGTTTTCCTGCCGGCGCTGCTGGGCTATCTGTGGCTCGTCTCGCCCGGGGCGGTGTTCGTGCTGGCGGCCGGGATGGCGGGCACTTCGCTGCTGCTGGCCATGCTGATCCCCCGCCACCCCGAACCGGGGCACGAGACGATCCTGTCGGGCGCGGCTCCCGCGCCGGCCGAGTGACGCACGACAAAGACGAGGTCCCATGCCCACCTACACCGCTCTGACCACTCTGCCCGGCAAGGCTCCCGCCGAGGCCCTTGGCGAGGATCTCGACCGCCTGACGCCTGAACCCACGGGCATCGGCACCTTCGAGATCGAAGACGGCTCCGGCCTGTGGGAAGTGGGCGCCTATTTCGACGAACAGCCCGACGAGGCCGGGCTCGCCGTGCTGGCTGCGATGCACGGGGCCAAGCCCTTCGTCATTTCCGAGCTGCCCGAGGTCGACTGGGTCGCCAAGGTCCGACGAGAGCTTGTGCCGGTCGAGGCGGGGCGCTTCTTCGTTTATGGCAGCCATGATGCCGACAAAGTGCCGATCGAGAGCGTGCCGCTACTTATCGAGGCGTCGATGGCCTTCGGCACCGGACACCACGGCACGACACAAGGCTGCCTCCGGGCGCTCGACAAGCTGGCCAACGAAGGTTTCGCAGCCGCCCGGGTGCTCGACCTTGGTTGCGGTACGGCGGTTCTGGCCATGGGCGCGGCGCATGTCTGGCCCGAGGCGACAATCCTCGCCAGCGATATCGACGAGGTCGCGGTCGAAGTGGCGGAGGCCAACCTCGCCGCCAACGGGCTGACCGGCCGGGTCGACTGTCTCGAGGCCGAAGGGCTCGACCATCCGGGCATCGCCGGGCTCGTGCCGTTCGACCTGATCTTCGCCAACATCCTCAAGGGCCCGCTCATCTCGCTCGCGCCGTCGATCACCGAAGCACTCTCCCCGGGGGGATTCGTGATTCTGTCCGGCATTCTCAACGAACAGGCCGACGAGGTGATTGCGGTCTATTCAGAGGCGGGAAACAGTCTGGTCGACCGTTCCGAGATTGGTGAGTGGACCACGACAGTTTTACGCAAACCTGTCTGAAAAGCAGTTTAAAAGCGGTCATTTCAAGGCGCCTGCCCAAGTTTCGCCATATTTCACGCCTAAATCTCGCCGCAATGTGGTGGGGGCCACGTTGAAAGAATTTTGGTGCTGTCATGAGTAAATGGGTCGAGAAATCGCGCGTTCTGCTGGAGGGGGGCAAGGCCTCCCGATCGTGGTTCGACAGGTCCGGGCAATCGGACGCAGAAGACGGCGTGATCGTTCTCTCCAGTCCCCGTCCCGAGGCCGCGATCACCCTCAAAGGGTTCTCTCTTCTGGTGGTCGGATTCCTGGCCTTCAAGGGGGCCGTCATCGCCCATCTCGGTCTTGCCGCCTACGCCGATGCCATTCACAAGCTGGAATACGGTTCGTTGCTGGAGCAGGCGGGCGCCTTCATCATGCGCCCTGATTTCGCGTCGCAGGCCATTGCGGCCCAACTTCTTCAGATCATTCAGTAAGCTTCGACCGATACTTGGTACGCCCCGTTCGGGCACACTCTCTCAAAGACCTCTCTCAAGAACGAAAAAGCCCTGTGCCGATGGTCCCGGCGCAGGGCTTTCGCGTGAGTTGGCGACCCCGCTTACCGGGGGCTGCGATAAACTCAGAACGAGATGCGGTCGATGTCGCCGCGGACAAGACCGATATCGTCAAGCTCACGATCGCTCAGTTGCGACAGGGCCTTGCGGGTCATGCGGGCATCGTTCCATGCGGCAACGGTGCCGAACAGTTTGAACAGGCCGCCGAAAAGGCCGGCATGCGAGGCGGTGCGAGTGGTGTCGAGGACAGCCATGGTTATATTCCTTCTAAACGCGCGGATTGCGGATGTGAGTGATTTATAGAACGCCAGATAATTGGGCGCTCGAACATCAGCAAGCTGGCTTCCTGCATAGTCCATATGCATTTCCTGCAAGGCTCGAGTGGCGGATAAATGCCTGTTAAAAAGACATTTTTATGAAAGATAGCCTGTGAATGCCGCGCCGCGGCATGGAATCGACGCTCGCTGGTCCGGAAACGCCATCTTGCCGGGCGAAACCGTAATCCGCTTGGCGTATGTTCCCGTTTCGTGCTAAGGGTTCGGGAAACGACAAAAACGGGCAGTGGAACATGCGGGTAGTGGGCATCGACCCCGGGTTGCGGAATCTCGGCTGGGGCGTGATCGAGGCGGAGGGCAGCCGCCTGACGCATGTGGCCAACGGGGTGTGCAAATCCGAAGGCGCCGATCTGGCCGCGCGGCTTCTGTCGCTCCACCGGCAACTGACCGAAATCCTCACGCGCTTCTCGCCCGGCGCGGCCGCCGTCGAACAGACTTTCGTCAACAAGGACGGGGCAGGGACACTCAAACTGGGTCAGGCCCGCGGCATCGCCATGCTGGTGCCCGCGCAGTTCGGGCTTGCAGTGGGCGAATACGCCCCTAACACGGTCAAGAAGACGGTTGTCGGCGTGGGCCACGCCGACAAGGCTCAGATCGCCCATATGGTCAGGGTGCAATTGCCGGGGGCCGAGATCGCCGGGCCAGATGCCGCCGACGCGCTGGCCATTGCCATCTGCCACGCCCACCACGTGCGGATGCCGGCGATGCGGAAGGTTGGCACATGATCGGGCGCCTTGCCGGCCGGATCGACTATCGCGCCGCCGATCACGTGCTGATCGACGTGCGCGGCGTGGGCTACCTGGTCTTTTGCTCGGAGCGGACGTTGCGCGCCCTGCCGGGAACGGGCGAGCACGCGGCGCTCTATACCGACCTGCTGGTGCGCGAGGACCTGTTGCAACTCTTCGGTTTCACCACCCTGGCCGAGAAGGAGTGGCACCGCCTGCTGATGAGCGTGCAGGGCGTGGGCGCCAAGGCGTCGCTTGCCATCCTCGGCACGCTGGGGCCGGACGGCGTGGGCCGTGCGATTGCGCTCGGCGACTGGAACGCGGTCAAGGCCGCCAAGGGGATCGGGCCCAAGACGGCGCAGCGGGTGGTCAACGAACTGAAGGACAAGGCGCCGGAGGTGATGGCGATGGCGGCGGTTTCGTCACAGACCGCGCCGACGCCGGAGGCCGATGGTGACGTGATCGAACCTTCGCCATCCGCCGCACCCGTTGCTGCCCCGTCCGGCCCCGGCACTCAGGCCGAGGCTTTGTCCGCGCTCACCAACCTGGGCTATGCCCCGGGCGAGGCCGCCGGCGCCGTGGCGCAGGCGGCGGGAGACGCGCCCGAGGCCGAAACGACAGAGCTGATCCGCCTGTCGCTCCGTCTGCTGGCGCCGAAAGGGTAGGGACATGGCACCGCTCACCGGACTTTACAGCCCGTTTCGCAGCAAGGCCCTCAGATGACCGGCCCCGACCCGACCTTGCGGCCCGAGCCGATGCCCGAAGATGCCGATCGCAGCCTGCGTCCGCAGGCGTTGCAGGAGTTCATCGGCCAGCAAGAGGCCAAGGCCAATCTGCGCGTCTTCATCCAGTCGGCTCGCCAGCGCGGCGAGGCGATGGATCACACGCTGTTTCATGGCCCGCCCGGCCTTGGCAAGACGACGCTGGCCCAGATCATGGCCAAGGAGCTTGGAGTGGGCTTCCGCATGACCTCGGGCCCGGTGCTGGCCAAGGCGGGCGACTTGGCGGCGATCCTGACCAATCTCGAAGCCAATGACGTGCTCTTCATCGACGAGATTCACCGGCTCAACCCGGCGGTGGAGGAGGTGCTCTACCCGGCGATGGAGGATTTCGAGCTTGACCTCGTGATCGGCGAAGGGCCGGCCGCGCGCACTGTGCGGATCGAGTTGCAGCCCTTCACGCTGGTCGGTGCGACCACGCGACTGGGTCTTTTGACCACGCCGCTGCGCGACCGTTTCGGCATCCCGACGCGGCTGCAATTCTATACCGAGGACGAGCTGCACGAGATCGTCACGCGCAATGCCGATCTTCTGAGCGTTCCCGCTGCGGCGGAAGGCGCGCGGGAGATCGCCCGCCGCTCGCGGGGCACGCCGCGGATCGCCGGGCGCCTCTTGCGCCGGGTGGTGGATTTCGCCGTGGTCGAGGGCGACGGGCATATCACCAAGTCGCTGGCCGACGGGGCGCTGACACGGCTGGGGGTCGATCACCTCGGGCTTGACGGGGCCGACCGCCGTTACCTGACGTTGATCGCCGAGGCTTATCAAGGCGGGCCTGTGGGGATCGAAACCCTGAGCGCCGCTCTGTCGGAAAGCCGCGACGCGCTCGAGGAGGTGATCGAGCCCTTCCTGCTGCAGCAGGGCCTGATCCAGCGCACGCCGCGGGGGAGGATGCTGGCACAGCGGGGCTGGCGGCATCTCGGGCTCGAGGCGCCGGGGCCGAAGGGGCAGAACGATCTGTTCAGGAAGTGATATCGCCCGTGCCGGGCGATGCCTTCGGCGAGGATATTTGGAGCCAGAAGAAGCCGGGCGGGATTGCACAGGCGGGCGTCGCTGCGGTAGTCGGGGCCATGGCAGAGATGATGACCCCACAAGAGATCGAGGCGCTGTTCACCCGCGCCGATGGCAGCTACCTCTTCGCCCGCTGGGGCCGGCCGATCGTGCCGGTCGTGTTCGGCGTCGATGACAGGACGCTTGGCATCGTGAAGGGCGCCATCGAGGCGGTGGTCGGCTTGGCAGGGCACCAGATGGCCGAGACCGACCCGGAACTGGGCGTGAACTGCATGTTCTTCTTCTTCCGCGACTGGGATGAATTGCTGGAGGTGCCCGATCTCGACCGGTTGATCGAGGGGTTGGGGCCGCTGGTGGCGAAGCTGAAGGAGGCGGACGCCAACCAGTATCGGGTTTTCCGGTTCGACGAGCAGGGCGCGATCAAGGCCGCGTTCGTCTTCCTGCGGATGGAGTCGGAGCTGAGCAGGATCCCTGCCGAAACGCTGGCGTTGGGGCAGGTTGTGCAGACCATCCTGCTCTGGTCGGACACGGCCTTTACCGAGACCTCGCCATTGGCGCGGGTGCCCGAAGGCGACCGGGTGATCCTGCGGCCCGACATCGCCGGGGTGGTCCGGGCCGGCTATGACCCGGTGATGCCGGCGGTGGCGCAGGATCCGAGCCATGCGATGCGGTTGGCGGCAAGGCTCGGGCGGGAGCCGTAACGGAGCCGCGATGCGCAGCTTTCTCGCCATTCCCGTCCCCGAAGAGCAGGCCGAGCCGCTGCTCGACGTGCAGCATGCGCTGGAAGTGGGCCGACCCGTGCCGCCAGAGAACTGGCATGTCACGCTGGCCTTTCTCGGCAACCAACCTGAGGAGGTGCTGGAGCGCCTTCACGAGCGGCTGGCAGAACTCGAGGCGCCGGCGTTCGATATGCGGGTGGCCGGGGTGGACATCATCGGCGGGCGGAAGCCCAGCCTGCTCTACGCCGGGGTCGACAAGTCGGACGCCCTCGGCCACCTGCGCAAGAAGGTCCGGCAGTTGGTGCGAGCCGGCGATATCGACCTGTCCCGCGAACGCTTTCGCCCGCATGTCACGCTGGCCCGTTTCCGCAAGCGGCTCACCGAGCTGGAAACCCAGCGCATCGCCGGCGTGCTGGAGGCCTGGGGCGATGTGGAGGCCGGCGTGCTTCCGGTGGATCATTTCACGCTCTACCGCTCGCTTTCGAGTCCGGACGGCATGATTTACGAACCGCTGGCCGACTATCCGCTCGGCCAGCGGCAGGACGGGGTTTAACCCTCTTTCTTGATTTCGACCGAATGCGGGTAGGGGATCGAGATGCCGCCCTTGTCGAAGGCTTCCTTCACCGCTTTGGTCATGTCGAACTTGAGGTTCCAGTAATCCGCCGCATTGCACCACAGGCGCACGCCCAGATCGACGCTGCTGTCGCTCAGATTGGTGACCCGTACCCATGGCTCGGGGTCATCAAAGGCGCGCGCGTCGGCCCGGGCCAGGTCGAGGATGATCTGCATCGCCTTGTCGCTGTCATCGGTATAGTCGATGCCAAAGCTAAGGTCGCAGCGCCGTGTGTCGTGATGCGAATAGTTGGTGATGATCGATCCCCACGCCTGACCGTTTGGCACGATGATTTGCACGTTGTCGGGCGTGGCAAGCTCGGTCACGAAGAGGTTGATGTCGACGACCGTGCCGGCGGTGCCGCCGATATCGACGAACTGGCCGTTCCTGTAGGGCCGGAACAGGATGATCATGAACCCCGCCGCCAGGTCGCCCAGCGTGCCCTGAAGGGCAAGCCCGATGGCCAGCGTGGCGGCGCCTAGCACGGCGACGAGGCTGGTCGCCTCGATCCCGAACAGGCCGAGGATCGCGGTCAGCACCATCAGCAGGATCACCCACTTGACGATGCTGGCGACAAAGTTCCCGATCGTGTTGTCGATCTTGGGATTGGCGTTGACGCGGCGGCGGATCAGTCCGCTGACGGCCCCGGCAACAATCCAGCCGAGGATCAGGACGATGACCGCCTTGACCGCGTTGATCACCAGCGGGCCATAGCCGTTGGCTGACTCCATGAAACCTTCCATCTGTCCCTCCTGCTGCACCGCCCGTCCGGGCTGGTACGGTAATTGCATTATCTGTATAAGACCGTTGCCAGAGGACGGCCGGAAAATAAAGTCTGGCGTGGGCGAGACGACGGAAATTAGCGCGGCCGGGCCGCAGAATCCGGTTTCGGGTCCCGAGATCACAAGCTAACCTTCGCGCCATGACACACCGCTTCGCCATCCGCGTATATTATGAAGACACCGATATGGGCGGCATCGTCTATCACGCCAATTTCCTGAAGTTCATCGAGCGCGCCCGCAGCGAGTGGGTCGCCGGGCTTGGGCTCGATCAGAACGCAATGCGCGACAAGGGCATCGTCTTTGCCGTCCGCCGGGTGGAGGCCGATTACCTTCTGCCCGCACGCTACGGTGACGATCTCGAGGTGCTCACCACCACCGCCTCGGTGAGCGGTGCACGGCTGGTGATGGATCAGGTGGTTCTGCGCGGTGGCGAGAGGCTGTTCGAGGCGCAGGTTACCGTGGCCTGCATGAATATGGCCGGACAACCCGTGAGGCTGCCCGCCGAGGTGCGCAAACGCCTTCATTAGGGGCCGGGGGACGGCAAATATCCGCCATAGCCTGCCCACGTGCGGGCACTGACGCGGAAGTGATGGCTTTCCTTGTGGATTTCCGCTAGGTTCCCGGGCAATGAGGCCGACGAACAAGGCCCTTCGGGACGAAACGACGTCGAAAAAGAGCAGGCAGATGGAAGCAGAAACCCTGGCATTGGCACAGGAGATGGATTTCTCCCTGTGGGCGCTGTTTGCGCGTGCCACAATCGTAGTCAAACTTGTGATGCTGATGCTGATCGTGGCCTCCTTCTGGGCATGGTCGATCATCATCCAGAAAATCATCACCTATCGCCGCGCGCGGGCCGAGGCCGAACGCTTCGACGCCCGGTTCTGGTCGGGCGATCCGCTGGACGAGCTGTTCGACGAGATCGGCTCCGATCCGAGCGGACAGTCCGAGAGAGTCTTCGCCGCCGGCATGATGGAATGGCGACGCTCGCATCGTGACGATGGCGGGCTGATCCCCGGCGCGACTTCGCGGATCGACCGGAATATGGACGTGGCCGTCGCCAAGGAGGCGGATTCGCTGCAAAGCGGGCTGTCGGTGTTGGCCACGGTCGGCTCGACGGCGCCCTTCATCGGCCTCTTCGGCACCGTCTGGGGCATCATGCATGCCTTCATCGGTATCGCCGAGCAGCAGAACACCAATATCGCCGTTGTCGCGCCCGGTATCGCAGAGGCGCTGCTGGCCACGGGCCTCGGCCTGCTGGCCGCGATCCCGGCGGTGATCTTCTACAACAAGCTCAGCGGCGACAGCGACCGGATCGTGGCGGGCTACGAGGCCTTTGCCGACGAGTTCTCGACGATTCTCAGCCGCCAGCTGGACAGCTGACCCATGGGCGCAGGTGTCGTTCAGAAAACCGGCGACAATGGTCGCAGACGGCGCGGGCGCGGCCGTTCGCGTCCGATGGCCGAGATCAACGTGACGCCTTTCGTCGATGTCATGCTGGTGTTGCTGATCATCTTCATGGTCGCGGCCCCGCTGATGACGGTGGGCGTGCCGGTGGAACTGCCCAAGACCGCCGCCAGCGCCTTGCCAACGGAACAGGAAGAACCGCTGACCGTCACGATCACGCCAGAGGGCACCGTGATGCTGCAAACCAGCGAAATCGCGACCGAGCAGCTTGTCACCCGCCTGCGGGCCGTGGCCGCCGAGCGCGAGAGCACGCGGATTTTCCTTCGGGCCGACGGCAACGTGCCTTATTCGCTGGTGATGCAGGTGATGGGCGCGCTCAACCGGGGCGGATTTGCGAATATCGGTCTTGTCACCGACACCGGCGGGCCGACGCTCGACGAGGACGGCTGACGCGTGCGGCATGAACACCGGTCAGATCATATCCGGGGCCGGGCATGCTGGCCTGATCTTCTGGGCTCTGTTCGGAGGGGTGTTCAGTGACGTGCCGCCGCCCAACAAAGTGACCGAGGTCACCGCCATCTCGGCTGATGACTACGCCGCGCTGATGGCGCCGGAGCAGTCGCCCGAGGCCGTCGCCAACGTCGATACGCCCGAACCGCCCGAGGCGGGCGAGGCGCCGGGCATGACCTCCGAGGCCGACGCCGTGCCCGAGACGGCCCAGCCCGAGGTCACCGAATCATCCGAACCAGATACGCCCCCTGAAGTGACCGAGCCCGACCCGCCGGCACAGGCCGAGGTCAGCGAGGAACCCCCACTCATGCAGCCCCCGCAGGAGGATACGGCGGCGCTGGTTCCCGACCGCTCGCCCGACACCAGCCCGCGCGAGGCGCCTCGCGTGGCCCCCCAACCCGTCGCCCCGCCCGAGCCGGGCGTGCAGATCGACGATGTCGATCAGCAGGAGACGGCCCCCGACGAAAGCGCCGAGCCGGTCGAGGAGGATCAGGAGGAAACCGCCCGCGAAGAGGCCACGACCGAGATCGTGACCGAGGCCGACGACCCGGCGGATGCCGCGCCCAGCCGTTCGCTGCGACCGCGTCCCCGGCCCACGCGCCAGGCCGAGACCGAAGCGGAACCCGAGGCGCAGCCTCAGACCGATACGCAGCCGGAACCGCAGGAGCCTGAACAGACGGAAACGGCTAGCCAGCAGAGCCCGGAGGTTGACGAGAACGCTGTCGAGAACGCGCTCGCCGAGGCCTTGGGCGGCAGCGATACGCAACCTGACAGCACCCCCTCCGGCCCGCCGCTGACCGCGGGCGAGAAGGAAGGCCTGCGAGTCGCGGTGCAGCAATGCTGGAACGTGGGCAGCCTCTCCTCCGAGGCGCTCAACACGACCGTGATCGTCGCCGTCTCGATGTCGGAAGACGGCCGCCCGATCACGGCATCGATCGAAATGCTCGGCTCGTCCGGCGGCGGCGACTCCGCCGCGAGACAGGCCTTCGAGGCCGCCCGCCGCGCGATCATCCGCTGCGGCGCGGACGGCTACAAATTGCCACCGGAGAAGTATGATCAGTGGCGTGACATTGAAATGACATTCAATCCGGAGAAAATGAGGATCAAATGATGCGATACATGCTCAGCCTCCTTGCGGCCCTTTTCATGCTGGCCGCGCCCGCCCTCGCGCAGGATACGTCCGAGGATGACGGGCCACTCCGGATCGAGATCACCGAGGGTGTGATCGAGCCGTTGCCCTATGCCGTGCCCGCCTTCGTGGCCGACACGGCGGCGGCGTCGGAATGGGCCGAGAAAATCTCCCGCGTTGTCGCCTCTGACCTGAACGGCACCGGCCTCTTCCGGGAAATCCCGGCCGAGGCGCATATCGCCCGGATCAGCAATTTCTCCAGCCCGGTGCAGTTCTCGGACTGGAAGGCCATCAACGCGCAGGCACTGATCACGGGATCAGTCAGAACCGAAGGGTCCGGCCGGATCGTGGTCAGCTTCCGCCTCTACGACGTGTTCGCCGGACAGGAGATGGGGCAGGGCCTACAGCTCGTCGGCACCGAACAGGGCTGGCGCCGCATCGCCCACAAGGTGGCCGATCAGGTCTACAGCCGGCTGACAGGGGAAGATCCCTATTTCGACAGCCGGGTGGTCTTCGTCTCGGAAAGCGGGCCGAAGGATGCCCGTCAGAAACGACTGGCGATCATGGATTACGACGGCGCCAACGTCACGTATCTCACCGACAGCGCCTCGCTGGTTCTGGCGCCCCGCTTCTCGCCGCAGGGCGATCAGGTGATCTACACCAGCTACGAGTCCGGCTTTCCGCGCATCTATGTTCTCAATGTCGAAACCGTGGGCCGGCGCGTGCTGGAAAGCCAGGACGGCACGATGAGTTTCGCGCCCCGCTTCGCCCCCGACGGAAAGACCGTGGTCTACAGCGTGACACGCGGCGGCAATACCGACCTTTACTCGATGCAGATCGGCTCGGGCCAGAGCACACGGCTCACCAACGCCCCCTCCATCGAGACCGCCCCCAGTTTCAGCCCCGACGGCAGCCGCATGGTCTTCGAAAGCGACCGCTCCGGCACTCCGCAGCTTTACATCATGCCCGCCAGCGGCGGCGAGGCACAGCGGATCAGCTTCGGTCAGGGCCGGTATGGCACGCCGGTCTGGTCCCCGCGCGGCGACCTTATCGCCTTCACCAAGCAGTCGAAGGGACGGTTCCACATCGGCGTCATGCGGACAGATGGCAGCGAGGAGCGCCTGCTGACGGCCTCGTTCCTCGACGAGGGGCCCACATGGGCGCCGAATGGCCGGGTCATCATGTTCTCGCGCGAAACGCAGGGCGCACAGGGCAGCACCAGCCTCTATTCCGTCGATATCACGGGCCGGAACCTCAAGCAGGTGACGACCCCCTCCGGCGCATCCGACCCCTCCTGGTCGCCCCTGCAGAAATGAACCGCATCGCGAAAGGCCCGCGTTTCCAACGCCGCACCACTGTGCTAATAGATGCACGAGGGCCAGGATCAACATTGGACCGAGACAAATCTGATACGTGAGGCATCGACATGACTTTTCTCAGCAAGACAATCCTGGTGGTTGCGGGGCTGGCTCTGGCTGCCTGCAGCAACCCTGACCGTTTCAACGATTCCGCGTCGGCCAACGCCGCCAACAGCGCCGTTGCCGGCACGGCGCAGGACCCGGCGTCGCCGCTCTATTTCCAACAGTCGGTGGGTGATCGGGTACTGTTCGAGGTGGACCAGTCCAACCTCACCCCGACCGCGACCGCCACGCTCGACGGTCAGGCCCAGTGGCTAATGCGCAACGCCGATTACAACGCGGTGATCGAAGGCCACGCGGACGAGCAGGGCACACGCGAATACAACGTGGCCCTCGGTGCTCGCCGTGCCAACTCGGTGCAGGAATACCTGATTACACAGGGCGTCGCCGCCAACCGGCTCAAGGTCGTTTCCTATGGCAAGGAACGCCCGATCGAGATCTGCAGCGAGGAAGCCTGTTATGCCAAGAACCGCCGCGCGGTCACGGTGATCTCGGCCGGTCCGACGAGCTAAGGGAGTATGGCCGCTATGCGCCCGGTGTGGATTGGAATCATGGTTGCCGTTCTGGCCACGGCCGGCGCGGCCCATGCGCAGAACAGGGATGAAACCCTCGCCGACATCCGTCAGGAGATGTCGGTGCTGTATGTCGAGTTGCAGAAACTCAAGCGCGAGCTCAGCACCACGGGCGGTGTCAGTGATGCGCAGGTTGGCGGCTCGGTGATCGACCGGGTCGGCGCCATCGAAAGCGAGCTTCAGCGCCTGACGTCGAAGACCGAGGAACTGGAATTCCGCATCGATCAGGTGGTCAACGACGGGACCAACCGGCTGGGCGATCTCGAATTCCGGCTTTGCGAACTCGAAACCGATTGCGACGTCGGCCAGCTTGGCCAAAGCACCACGCTGGGCGGCACCGCGCCCTCGACCGGCAGCACCGCTGGTTCGCAGACCGGCACGAGCAACAGTATCGGCACTGACAGCTCTTCCAGCACCCCCGGCACCGGCTCGGATACCAGCGGCGTGCAGATGGCGGTGGGGGAGCAGGCCGATTTCGACCAGGCCGCCAAATCCATGGACGAGGGCGATTACGCTGGCGCCGCGGATCAGTTTGCCTTGTTCATCAAGAATTACCCCGGCAGCCCGCTCGAGGCCGAAGCCGGTCTGAAACGGGGCGAGGCGCTGGAAAAGGGCGGCGAGACATCGAAGGCCGCCCGCGCCTATCTCGACACGTTCAGCGCCGCGCCGAACGGGCCCAAGGCCGCTGACGCGCTTTTCCGGCTAGGCCGGGCGCTGGGCCAGCTGGGTCAAACCGAAGAGGCTTGCGTGACGCTGTCCGAGGTCGGCTTCCGCTTCCCCGACACCCAGCCCGCGCAAAGCGCACAGGCCGAAAGACAGGCCCTCTCCTGCCAGTGACGGACCTGCCTGCGCAACTGCGGCAGCGGATCGCGGGGGCGCTTGGCCCGGATGTGCCTGCAAAGCTCGGCGTCGCGGTGTCCGGGGGCAGTGACTCTCTGGCTCTCCTGACAATGCTGAACGATTGGCGCGTCACGGGTGGGCCCGAGTTGCACGCCGTCACGGTCGACCACGGATTGCGGCCAGAGGCCGCGGACGAGGCGCGCATGGTGGCGCGGCTGTGCGACGGCTGGTCCATTCCCCACACCACCCTGAAATGGGAGGGATGGACCGGCACGGGCAATCTGCCCGACGCGGCCCGCCGGGCGCGATACGGGCTCATGGTGGATTGGGCGGCCGAAACGGGCATTCCCGCCATCGCCGTCGCCCACACCGCCAACGATCAGGCGGAAACCTTTCTCATGCGGCTGGCGCGCATGGCGGGGCTCGACGGGCTCTCCGCCATGGCGCCGCGTTGGCAGCAAGGGGGTATCACCTTCTTTCGGCCCGTGCTCCATGCGACGCGGGAGGAACTGCGTGCGGTGCTGCGGGATCGCGGCATTGGATGGGCCGATGACCCGAGCAACGCCGACCCCGCCTTCGAACGGGTGCGGGCGCGGCAGGTCCTCGAAACCCTCGCACCGCTGGGCATCGAGGCGACCACATTGGCCGAGGTCGCGGGCAACCTCGCTGCCGCACGCACTGTCATCGACCAGCAGGTCGCCTTCGCGGCGCGGAACGTCGCGCGGACCGAGGATGGCGATGTGCTCCTCGACCGGACGGCGCTGGCCCGGCTCGAGCCCGAGATCACCCGGCGTCTTCTGCAACAGGCTATCCTGTGGATCAGCGGCGCCGATTACCCGCCGCGCGGGCCGGCGCTTCAGCGGGCGATGCGCGCCATTGACGCAGGCGACAGTGTTACCCTGCATGGCTGCCGTTTCATCACCCGCGCCGGCGCCCTTCGCCTCACGCGGGAGGAGCAGGCGGTGGCAGACCTGACGGCCCGCCCCGGCGATGTCTGGGATGGCCGCTGGCGCCTCTCCGGCCCAGAGACGGAGGGCGCCGTCGTTGCAGCGTTGGGCGAAAACGGGCTCAGGCATTGCCCAAACCGGCGAAATTCCGCATTGCCCGCCGCCTCGCTCCGGGCCTCTCCGGCTGTCTGGCAGGGACATACCCTGCTGGCCGCGCCGCTGGCTGAGCTCGAAAACGGCTGGACGGCAGAGCTCGTGCGCCGGGAAAACCACGACTTTGCCGCACTATTATCGCATTGAACCGCCAGAGATGATGGCTATTTAAGAGGGGTAGCGCTTGTGATAGAGCAGGCCGACCCCCTTGTGTTAGGAGAATGTCCTTGGGTAACGCGAGAAACATAGCCTTCTGGCTGGTGCTCTTTCTGCTGATACTGGCGCTGTTCAATCTGTTCAGTGGTTCAGGCAGTACCCTGCAAAGCAAGCAGATCCGTTACTCTGAATTCGTCGAGGCGGTCGAGGACGAAACGGTCAGCCAGGTGACCCTGGACGGTGAAAACGTGCGCTTCCGCGGCACCGATGGTCAGGACTATGTGACCATCAAGCCGGAAGACGCGGAACTGACACCGATGCTGATCGAGAATGGCATTCCGATCACGGCCGAACCGCAGGAACAGTCGGGCTTCCAGACCTTCCTGATTTCGCTTCTGCCTTTCGCACTGCTGATCGGCGTGTGGATCTACTTCATGAACCGCATGCAGGGTGGCCGCGGTGGCGGGGCCATGGGCTTCGGCAAGTCCAAGGCCAAGATGCTGACCGAGAAACACGGTCGGGTCACGTTCGACGATGTGGCCGGTATCGACGAGGCCAAGGAAGAACTCGAAGAGATCGTCGAGTTCCTTCGCAATCCGCAGAAATTTTCGCGCCTTGGCGGCAAGATTCCCAAGGGCGCCCTGCTGGTCGGTCCTCCGGGTACCGGTAAGACGCTTCTGGCCCGCGCCATCGCGGGTGAGGCGGGCGTGCCCTTCTTCACCATTTCCGGCTCGGACTTCGTTGAGATGTTCGTGGGCGTCGGTGCGTCTCGTGTGCGCGACATGTTCGAACAGGCCAAGAAGAACGCGCCCTGTATCGTCTTCATTGACGAGATCGACGCCGTGGGCCGCCATCGTGGCGCCGGCTATGGCGGCGGCAATGACGAGCGTGAACAGACCCTCAACCAGCTTCTGGTCGAGATGGACGGGTTCGAGGCCAATGAAGGCGTGATCATCATTGCGGCCACAAACCGCAAGGACGTGCTCGACCCCGCGCTGCTGCGTCCGGGCCGGTTCGACCGCCAGATCACCGTGCCCAACCCCGACATCAAGGGTCGTGAGAAGATCCTCGCCGTGCATGCCCGCAAGACCCCGCTGGGTCCGGATGTGGACCTGCGGATCATCGCCCGCGGTACGCCCGGCTTTTCGGGCGCCGACCTTGCGAACCTCGTGAACGAGGCGGCTCTGATGGCCGCCCGCGTGGGCCGGCGGTTCGTCACAATGGACGATTTCGAAAACGCCAAGGACAAGGTGATGATGGGCGCCGAGCGCCGGTCCATGGTGCTGACCGACGATCAGAAGGAAAAGACCGCCTATCACGAGGCGGGCCATGCCATCGTCGGCCTTGCCCTGCCGAAATGCGATCCGGTTTACAAGGCCACGATCATCCCGCGCGGCGGCGCGCTGGGCATGGTGGTCAGCCTTCCTGAGATCGACCGCCTGAACTGGCACAAGTCGGAATGCGAGCAGAAGCTTGCGATGACCATGGCCGGCAAGGCCGCCGAGATCATCAAGTACGGCCCCGACAACGTTTCGAACGGGCCGGCGGGCGACATCCAACAGGCCAGCGGCCTTGCGCGCGCCATGGTGCTGCGCTGGGGCATGTCCGACAAGGTTGGCAATGTCGATTACGAGCAGGCCCACGAGGGCTACATGGGCAATGCCGCCGGCGGTTTCTCGGTTTCGGCTCATACCAAGGAGCTGATCGAGGACGAAGTGAAGCGGATGATCGACGAGGCTTACGAGAGCGCCCACACGATCCTCACCGAGAGAAAAAACGAGTGGGAGCGCCTGGCTCAGGGCCTTCTGGAATACGAAACGCTCACCGGCGAGGAGATCGAACGGGTGATCCGGGGTGAGCCGCCCGAGTCGAACGATGGCGGCAGTGCGCCCGAGAAAGAGGAAAAGCCTTCGGTCACGGCCATTCCCAAGACCAAGCCGAAATCCTCGCCGGGCTCCGGCGAAGGCGGCATGGAGCCCGAACCCTCCACGTGACGACGACGACGCGCAATTCAGACTGGAACCCGGGCGCCTATGCCCGGTTCCATGATTTGCGCCTGCGCCCGGGTCTCGACCTGCTCAACACGGTCAGCCGGATGGGGGCGGGCGACATCGTCGATCTGGGCTGCGGCAACGGGGCGATGGGCGACGCGCTCAAGACCCGCGCCGGCGGCCGTGATGTGATCGGCGTGGATGCCTCGCCCGCAATGCTGGAAAAGGCGCGGCAGGCGCAGGCCTATTCCAAGCTGCAGCAGGCCGATATCCGCGACTGGCATCCCAACCGGCCACCGGGGCTGATCCTGTCCAACGCTGCATTGCACTGGGTGGGCGGGCACGAAAAGCTGATGCCGCGACTGGTATCGGTGCTCGGCAAGGGCGGCACGCTGGCCGTACAGATGCCGCATCAGAACAAGGCCCCCTCGCACCGTGTCTGGCTCAGCCTCGTTGAAGAGCTGTTCCCCGGCCGGGTCGAGAAGATGGGCACGCCCGGCGTCATGTCTCCGGTGAAATACGAGGAATTGCTCGGCTCGAAGGGGCAGTTCCGCATGTGGGAAACCGAATATTACCAACGCCTCGTGGCCGAGGGCGGCAGCCACCCGGTGCGGCGGTTCACCGAGAGCACCTATGCCCGCCCGGTGTTGCAGGCGCTCGAGGATGACGAGAAGGCAGAACTGATCCGCCGGTACGAGGACGTGATGCGCGCGGCCTACCCGGTGCGCAAGGACGGCTCCGTACTTTTCCCCTTCCGGCGGCTGTTCTTCACCCTCACCGTCTGATTAGCCCTGCCGTAGGCGATTGTTCCGGTCACAACTTACTGATTGACCCCCGCCTACGCTTTGCCGAAGCTGCGCGCGAATTGCCGCTTCGGAAAGGACATGCCATGCCCGCGCTCATACCCACCGAATTCAGAGGCACGGTCACCTGGCTGGGCCTTGTGGGGGAAGAGCGCGAGGGCATCCGTTCGGCCGCTAATCCGAAGGTCTTTGCCAGCTACGCGGGCGTTGAGGGCGAGATCCACGGCGGGCTGACGCGGCCCTCCTGTGTGCGGGTGACGACGCAGTATCCCGAAGGCACCGAGATCGCCAACGTCCGGCAGTTCACCATCGTCTCGGCCGAGGAGCTGTCGGCCATCGCCGAGGCCATGGAGATCGACGAGATCAAGCCCGAGTGGCTCGGCGCCTCCATCGTCGTCGAGGGGATCCCCGACTTCACCCATGTGCCGCCCTCGGCGCGGCTGCAGAACGAGGCGGGCACCTGTCTTGTCATCGACATGCACAACCGGCCCTGCATCTTTCCGGCCAAGGAGATCGAGAAGGATCACCCCGGCCTCGGCAAGCGGTTCAAGCCAGCCGCCGAGGGGCGTCGCGGCGTCACCGCCTGGGTCGAGCGCGAGGGGCCGCTGGCGGTGGGCGACGTGATGCGCCTGCACGTGCCCGATCAACGCACCTGGGCGCTGTTGGACGAAGCGCGCCAAGGCTGAGCCATCGCCATGCCAAAGACGCTGCCACCTTTTCAGACGGTCTCGACCGGCTTCGTGGTGGCCATGGTCGGTTTTTTCAGTTCGTTTCCGATTGTGCTGCAGGGGATCCAGGCCGTTGGCGCCACCCCGGCGCAGGCCGCCTCGGGACTGATGGCCGCCGCCGTGTCGATGGGGCTGGCGGGGATCGCGCTGAGCCTCTGGACAAGGGCGCCCGTCTCTGTGGCATGGTCGACGCCCGGCGCGGCGCTGCTGGCTGTCACGGCCGCGGTCGAGGCCGGGTTTGCCGGCGCGGTGGCCGGGTTCCTGACCGCCGGGGCGTTGACGGTTCTGGCCGGGCTCTGGAAGCCGTTGGGCCGGCTGGCCGCGGCGATTCCCACGCCGCTGGCCCACGCGATGCTGGCGGGTGTGCTGCTGCCGATCTGCCTTGCACCGGTAATGGCGCTGGCCGAATCGCCGGCGATCATCGCTCCGACGGTTCTGACTTGGTTCCTGCTCGGGCGGATCAATCGCCTGCTGGCGGTGCCCGGCGCCGTGGTGGTGGCCGCCCTGACCATCGCGGTGACCGCCGACCTGTCGGCCTGGTCGCCCGGCGCGCTGCTGAAAGCGCCCGAGATCGTCCTGCCAGAGTTCTCTCTACCGGCCGTGATCGGCATCGGCATCCCACTGTTCATCGTCACAATGGCGACGCAGAACATCCCCGGCATCGCGGTGATGCGCAGCTTCGACTTCACCCCGCCGCCCGGGCCGCTTTTCGCCTCGGTGGGTGGTTTCTCGATCCTCTCGGCCCCGTTCGGCGCGCCGGCCACCTGCCTTGCGGCGATCACCGCGGCGATGTGCTCGAACGAGGATTCGCATCCCGATCCCGGCAAACGCTACTGGTCGGCGGTCATGGCGGGCGTGTTCTATTGCGTCCTCGGCCTCTTTGCCGGGGTGATCACCAGTTTCGCAGGCCTCGCGCCGCCGACGCTGATGGCGTCGGTGGCGGGGGTGGCGCTAGTGGGTGTGTTCGCCGGCTCGGCCACCGCCGCGCTGGAGCCCGAGCGCACGCGCGAAGCCTCGGCGATCACCTTTGTCGTCACGGCCTCGGGTGTCACCGTCTTCGGTCTGGGCGGAGCGGTCTGGGGCCTGTTGGCGGGCGGCATCGTGCAGATCCTCCGAGAGATCGGCTGGGGCAAGGGGTAAACTGGGTCTTTCCCAGCGGTCCGGCTTGCGGCATCAAGGCGGCATGACACGGGATGATCTTGTCCTCACGCCGCTCGGCCTGCGTTTTCATGGCCGCCGCTATCCCTGCAGCATCGGCCGCGGCGGGCTGAGCGTCGACAAGCGCGAGGGCGACGGGGCCACCCCGGTCGGCACTCACCGGATCGTCGGCATGCTGTACCGCCCCGACCGGATGGCCCGGCCCGCCGTCTGGGCGCGGCCGATCCGGCCGGGAGACCTCTGGTCGGACGATCCGGAGGATGCCGCATATAACCAACTCGTCACCCGGCCCTATGCCGGATCGCACGAGGTAATGCGCCGGGCTGACCCGCTTTATGACCTCGTGTTGGTGACGGACTGGAACTGGCCGGATGCGATGCCGGGGCGTGGCTCCTGCATCTTCCTGCATCGCTGGCGGCGGCGGGGCTATCCGACGGCCGGCTGCGTCGCGTTCCGCCCCGACCACCTGCGCGAGATCGCGGGCGCCATCCGGCCCGGGGCCCGGCTGATCGTGCGTCCCGGTTCGTTCAGATAGACGCCACCGCCTAGGCTATCGAGCCGAAAAACCCTGTCACCCGGTCCGCTCGCCGAAGATCGCGCTGCCCACGCGAACATGGGTCGCCCCAAAGGAAATCGCCTTTTCGAAATCCCCGCTCATGCCCATCGACAAGCCATCGAGCCCGTTGCGCTCGGCAATCTTGGCAAGCAGGGCAAAGTGCAGGCTGACCTCCTCGTCCACCGGGGGGATGCACATCAGGCCCTTCACCGGCAGGTCGAGCTTTTTGCACTCGGCGATGAAGCCATCCGCATCACCGGGCAGGATACCTGCCTTCTGCTCTTCCTCGCCGGTATTGACCTGAATGAACAGGTCGGGGCAGTGCCCCGCTTCCTGTGCCAGCCGGGCGAGTGTCTTGGCAAGCTTGGGGCGGTCAACGGAGTGGATCGTCTGAAACAAATCGACAGCCTGCCGAGCCTTGTTGGTCTGCAACGGGCCCACGAGATGCAGGTCGATTCCCTCGAACCGATCCCGGAATTCGGGCCACTTGCCGTCGGCCTCCTGCACGCGGTTCTCGCCGAAACAGCGATGGCCTTCTTCCAGAACCGCCGCGACCCTCTCGTTTGGCTGTTTCTTGGAGATCGCCACCAGCCGCACGCTTCCTTCGGCGCGGCCGGCCTCGCGTTCCGCGGCGGCGATCCGGGCTTTGATGGTCTCGAGGCTCACGGGCAAATCCTTCCCTTGCAACGTTGCTCACAGGTCTGCCACAGGGCGCCCGACTGCACAATCTCTGCCGCAATCTCGCAAGGGTTTGGCGACGTTGGGGTAAACTCCTTGCCCCGGTCCTTGTCGTTGGATAGTAGAGGGGGGGAAACAGTGACGGGCGATGAAGATGATCCACCTCCGTTTGAAAACAGCGCTCCTCGTGCTTCTGTGCGCCGGGCTGGTCGCATCGTGCAGCGGTTTCCAGGACACCAAGATTCGCGAAAGCGCGTTCGAAGTCGAGACAGGGCCGAATGCCGGCAGTGCCGTAGACGATGGCTCGAGCCTTCTCGACATCTTCCGCGATGGCGGTGCGAAGGTGAAGGTGAACCGCTACCTGTGGACAGCCGCCCTTCAGACGCTCGACTTCCTGCCTGTCCAGAGTGCCGACCCGTTCACCGGCGTCATCACCACCGGATACGGCCGGCCGCCGGGTGGCGGTCGCGCCTATCGCGCAACAATCCTGATCAGCGATCCGGCATTGGATGCCCGTTCGCTCAACGTCGCCCTGCAAACGCAAAGCGGCCCGGTCAGCGCCGGCACCCAGCGTGCGGTGGAGGACGCGATCCTTGCCCGCGCGCGGCAGCTTCGGGTTCAGGCCGGAAAATACTGACCGACAGGCTTTGACCGTCAGTCGCGCGGCGGCCCGGGAGGGGCGCTGCGCATGACCGTGTCCACCCACGAAAGCTGGCGCGGCAGACAGGTCTTGTGCAGGTCATACTCGCCGATCATCAGGCGCCGCGCCGCCTGACCGAGGGCGCGGCGCTGTTCTTCATTCTCGAGCAGCTCGCAGACCTGCGCGACCAGCGCCTCCTGATCGAAGAAATCCACCAGCCGCCCCGTCTCGCCATCGCGAATCACCTCGCGCACCGGCTCCGTGTCGCTGGCCACGATCGCGGCTTCGCAGCTCATCGCCTCCATCAGGCTCCAGCTCAGCACGAACGGGTAGGTCAGGTAGACATGCACCCGGCTGACCTGCAGCAACGACACGAACTGGCTGTAGGGGATGCGGCCGAGGAACTGCACCCGGTTCCAGTCTTTGCTCGGGATGCGCCCACGGACCTCGTCGATGAAGATCTGCTTCCACGTCTGCCCCTTGGGCGGCTGCGCGCCATAGCTCACTTCGTCGCCGCCGACGATCAGCACCGTGGCGTTCGGCCGTTCCTTCAGCAGCCGGGGCAGGGCGCGCATGAAGATGTGGTAGCCGCGATAGGGCTCGAGGTTGCGGTTGACGAAGGTGATCACCTCGTCATCGCGAGTAATTTTCAGATCGCCGATCTCAAGCCGCACGTCCGGGTTCGGGCGGGCCGTGTCCGTGTCGATCCCGTCATGGCAGACCGTGATCCTGTCCCGGAACTCGGACGGGAAGGTATCGGCCTGAAACCGAGTCGGGCTGATCCCGGCGGTGGCGGCGGGGAAATGCAGGTGGTTGTTGATGTTCTTCAACCGGATGCGCAGCGGCTGAAGCTCTGTATCGCCACTGTCGAATTCCGGATCGAAGGCCAGATGCGGATAGCCCGACCGGTGATAGAGCTCGCAATAAAGCCCGATGCGGGCCGAGGGCCAGACATCGTGCAGGAACATCGGCTCGCCCCAGCCCGGATGGGCAAGGATCAGATCGGGCACGAACCCGTTGTCGCGCAGTTTCCGGGCGGCAAGGAAACAGGCCTGCCCGCGCGTGATCTTGCTGTCGAGGTCCAGCAGCCAGGGATGCACCTTCTGCCCGCCCCGGTCGGGCAGGGCGTAGGGCAGCACCTTCACCCCCTTCCAGGTGGTGGGCTCCTTGACCCGCAAGGTGAGCGAGACGCATTGATGCCCCTTCGATGCCAGCAGTGGTGCCAGATGCTTGTATTGGCCCGGAAAATTCTGGTGAATGAAAAGGATGTTCATCGTAATCGCTGCCCGCTCGTCTTTTTGCCTTTATAGGCCGACGGCTTCCGGCTGCAAAGACGCGCATTTTTCGCGCCCTCGCTCTGGACGCTCGCGCGCTCTGGCCCTATCACCCCAGAGGATCAGACAGATGCAAGGACGGGCAGGCCATGTCGCGCTATTCCGCCGCCGAAATCGAAGCCAAGTGGCAACAGGCCTGGGACAAGGCCGGGGTGTTCCGCGCCGAGCGGTCGCAGGACAAGCCAAAGTACTACGTGCTCGAGATGTTCCCGTACCCCTCGGGTCGCATCCACATGGGCCACGTGCGCAACTACACGATGGGCGACGTGATCGCCCGGCACAAGCTGGCCACGGGCCACAACGTGCTGCACCCGATGGGGTGGGATGCGTTCGGCATGCCGGCCGAGAACGCGGCAATGGCCAGCGGCGGCCACCCGAAAGACTGGACCTATGGCAATATCGCCGACATGCGCGGGCAGATGAAGCCGCTGGGCCTGTCGATCGACTGGAGCCGCGAGTTCGCCACCTGCGACCCGGAATATTACGGCCAGCAACAGGCGTTGTTCCTCGATTTCCTTGAGAAGGGGCTCGTTTACCGCAAGAACGCCGTCGTGAACTGGGATCCGGTGGACATGACCGTTCTGGCCAACGAACAGGTGATCGACGGCAAGGGATGGCGTTCGGGCGCTGAGGTCGAACGGCGCGAGCTGACACAATGGTTCTTCAAGATTTCCGACTTCTCGGAAGAGCTTCTTGAGGCGCTCGGCGGGCTCGATAACTGGCCCGCCAAGGTGCGGCTGATGCAGGAGAACTGGATCGGCAAGTCGCGCGGGCTTCAGTTCAGCTTCGAGCGCACGGATGGCGGCGAGATCGAGGTGTATACCACCCGGCCCGACACGCTTCTGGGGGCGTCCTTCATCGGCATTTCGCCCGATCATCCGCTGGCCAAGCAATTGGCGGAGAGCAACCCCGACGTGGCCGCGTTCCGCGCCGAATGCTCGAAGGGCGGTACCACCGAAGAGGCGCTCGAGAAGGCCGAGAAGCTGGGCTTCGACACGGGGCTGACGGTCAAACACCCGCTCGACCCGAACCGGGATCTGCCGGTCTGGATCGCCAATTTCATCCTGATGGATTACGGTACCGGCGCCATCTTCGGCTGTCCGGCGCATGACCAGCGCGACCTCGATTTCTGCCGCAAGTACGACCTGCCGGTGATCGATACCTTCTTCGCGATGGATGATGAAACGCCGGTGGGAACAGAGGCGTTCGTGCCGCCCAAGACCGACAAGGTGAAATGGGTGAACCATTTCACCGGCATCGACGAGGCGACGGGGCAGGAGGCCATCGACGCCACCATCGACTATGCCGAGAAACATGGCTGGGGCACGGGCGTGACCAAGTTCCGCCTGCGTGACTGGGGGCTTTCCCGCCAGCGCTACTGGGGCTGTCCGATCCCCGTGGTGCATTGTGACACCTGCGGCGTGGTGCCGGAGAAGAAGGAGAACCTTCCTGTCGAGCTGCCTTATGACGAGGATGGCAAGCCGATCGACTTCGCCACCCCCGGCAACCCGCTCGACCGCCACCCGACATGGCGCGATTGCGAATGCCCGAAATGCGGCGCACCGGCGCAGCGCGAGACCGATACGATGGACACGTTCGTTGACAGTTCGTGGTATTTCGCCCGCTTCACCGCGCCTCGGGCCGAGACGCCCACGGACATGGCCGAGGCCGGGTACTGGATGAACGTGGACCAGTATATCGGCGGCATCGAGCATGCGATCCTGCACCTGCTCTATTCCCGGTTTTTCGCCCGGGCGATGCATATCTGTGGCCACCTGCCCGAAAAGGCGATCGAGCCGTTCGATGCGCTCTTTACCCAAGGTATGGTGACGCACGCGATCTATCAGACGAAGGATGACAAGGGCCGCGCCGTCTATCACTTCCCGGAAGACGTGGAAGAGGCAGACGGCAACATGCGCCTCAAGGTGACGGGCGAAGTGGTCGAGATCGTGCCATCCGCCAAGATGTCCAAGTCGAAGAAGAACGTGGTCGACCCGGTCAACATCATCGGGGAATTCGGCGCCGATACCGCGCGCTGGTTCGTCCTCTCCGACAGCCCGCCGGAGAGGGACGTGGAATGGACGGCCGCGGGTGCGGAGGCCGCGTTCAAGCACCTCAGCCGCGTCCACCGGATCGTGACCGAGGTGACCGACAGCGACGCGCCGGCCAATGCAGAAGCCGACACCGCCCTGCTGCGGGAGATGCACAAGACCATCCACGACGTGACCGGCGGGGTCGAAAGCTTTGGCTTCAACGCCGCTATCGCCAAGCTCTACGCCTTCACCAACACGCTGGCCCGCTCGCAGGCCGGTGCGACGGCCAAGCGCGAGGCGGCCCTCGCGCTGGTGCAGCTGATGTCACCGATGACGCCGCACCTGTCGGAGGAACTCTGGTCATTGCTGGGACAGGACGGGCTTGTCGCTACGGTCACATGGCCCGTGGCCGACGAGGCCATGCTGGTTGACGACACCATCACAATGCCGATCCAGATCAACGGCAAGCGCCGCGCCGAGATCGAGGTGCCCAAGGACATGGACAAGGCAGAGGTTGAAAAAGTCGCGCTGTCGAACGATGCTGTCATCAAGTCGCTGGATGGGGCCCAGCCCAAGAAGGTCATCGTCGTCCCCGGTCGGATCGTGAATGTCGTCGTTTAACCGCCGTCTTTTCCTCTTGTCGGGTGCCGCGCTGGCCGGCTGCGGGTTCACGCCCGCCTATGGCCCCGGCGGAGCAGCGACGAAGTTGCAGAACGCGGTGCTGGTGGACGCACCCGACAGTCGACCGGGCTATCTTCTGACCCGCCGGTTCGAGGAACGGCTGGGCCGGGCCGAGCCGGGGCGCTATGCGCTGTCCTACTCGATCCAGATCACCGAGAACGCCATCGCCATCTCGTCGAACAACGTCATCACACGGTACAACATGCTGGGGCAGGTCACCTTTGCCCTACGCGACATCGACACCGACCGCGTGCTGACCAGCGGCAAGGCCGACAGCTTCACCAGCTATTCCGCCTCGGGCACCACGGTCGCCACGCAGGCCGCAGAGCGCGATGCGGAAGCGCGGCTGATGACCATCCTGACCGACATGATCATCACCCGGCTGACGGCCGAGGCCGCCACCCTTCCGGCATGAAACTTTCCCCGCGCGATGCGCCCGGCTATTTCACCCGTCCCGAGACGAACCGGGCGGGCCTTTTGATCTACGGCACCGATGCCATGCGCGTGGCCATGCGGCGGCAGGAGGTGATCAAGGCGCTGATCGGCCCGCAGGGCGAGGAGGAGATGCGCCTGACCCGGATGAACGGGGGCGAGTTGCGCAAGGACCCGGCGATGCTGCTTGATGCGGTCAAGGCACAGGGGTTCTTTCCCGGCCCGCGGGTGGCCTTCGTCGAGGAGGCCAATGACACGGTGGCCGGACCGGTCACAGATGCCTTGTCAGAGTGGCGCGAGGGGGATGCGCAGGTGGTGGTGACCGCCGGGCAGCTCAAGGCCACGTCGAAGCTGCGCAAGCTGTTCGAGGGGCACAAGAACGCCTATGCCGCCGCGATCTACGACGATCCTCCGTCGCGGGCCGAGATCGAGGGCGTGCTCAAACAGGCGGGACTGACCGATATCGGCAACGACGCCATGCGCGACCTGACGGCCTTGTCGCGGGAACTCGACCCGGGCGATTTCCGCCAGACGGTCGAGAAACTGTCGCTCTACAAGCTCGACGACGACCAGCCCGTCGGCCCCGAGGATGTCGCCGCCTGTGCGCCCGCCTCGACGGAGGCGGAGATGGACGACGTGCTGCATATCGTGGCGGAGGCCCGGCCCGGCGAGATCGGGCCGGTGATGAAACGCCTGCGCGCACAGGGGGTTCAGCCCGTGGGGCTGTGCATGGCCGCCTCGCGCCATTTCCGCACGCTCTACGCCGCCGCGTCCGACCCGAACGGGCCAGCGCAGGGCATCGCCCGGGTGCGCCCGCCGGTCTTCGGGCCGCGGCGGGACCGGATGCAGCGGCAGGCGCAGGCCTGGGGGGCGGCCAAGCTGGAGGAGGCGGTGACATTGCTGACCGACACCGACCTGCGGCTGCGCTCGGCTGGGCAGACGGCGCCGGACATGGCGCTGGTGGAACGCACGCTGATCCGGCTGGCGATGATGGTGCGGCGTTGAGGCGGGCGAATCAGGGTTAATGAACCGAAATTGCTTGATTTTCCATGTCGGTACCGCGTCGGTATAACGTCGGTATTTGGTCGGTGTTTTTTCGGTGGGGGCCCTGGTTAACGCAACGTGCGCTGGACAGGGGGAGAACGGCGGGGCAGGCTTCACGGCGATGGTAGAGATCGCGGATATCAAGGATCGGGAGAGCCTGGAGGCGTGGCTGGAGGGTCAGCCGCGCGAGGTGGCTGTCTGGATCGCGTTGCGGGCGGCGGCACGGGTTCTGCCGGTGTGGTGGGACGCGGCGCTGACCGAGGAGTGGGCGCACGAACGTGATTTGACGGCCCTGCCGGTTTTGCGCAGCGTGCTGATATCCTCGGTTGCGATGGTAGGATCAGCGGAGGAGATCAAATCAACCACCGCCGTCCGCGCTGCCGCTCGCTCCACCGCCACCGCTCGCGCTGTCGCCGCCCGCGCTGCCGCAACGGAGGATAGCGAAGCCGCCGCTGCCCACGGTGCCGCCAGCGCTGCCAACGCCGTTGAGGCGGCAGCACGCGCGTGCCTGACCCGTGCTGCTGTAGCTTACGCTCCTCGGGCCACCGCCGCCGCCGCCCACGCCACTACCTACGCCTCCCGAGCAGGCGCCGCCCTCTGGACTGGTGTCAATGAGGATGCAAAACAGGTGGCAGAGGATGGCATCTCGGGCGCCTTGGCGCTGTGACCGGAGGGTAAGGGGCCGCTGGCGAAGGAATGGAGCCTGATCAAGTCACAGCTCTCGAAGTCGTCTGATATTGTCGCGTGGGAATTTTGGATAGATTGGTACGACGCCTTGCTCGACGGTCGCCCCATGCTGGGTGATGCGGCGCGCACATGGGAGATGTTGGAGAAGATCGCCTTGATTGATGCCGCGACATGGGACGGGGGGCCGGAGGCGGTGAACCCAGTGATCCGGGAGATCTGGGAGCTTTACCGGTTGCGGGTCGAGGTGGCGGCATTGCGGGCAGAGAAGGAGCGGTTGCTGGAGGGCAGGGCATCCACCGAGGCGCGGTCGCACAATCAGCCGCCGGAACTGGTTGAAACCGAGCCGGAGATGGCGCGGCAGGTCGAGGTGATCTGGGCCGGGCTGGACGCGGCGCAGGATGAGCTTGAGCAGGAGTTGCCGGACAAACACTTGCTGCAAGGCATCGCCGAGAAAATTCTGGCCGCCCTCAAGGCGGTTGCCGGGTATTGTGCAAAGGTGGGCGATACGGTCGTTATGTCGGCTGCCAAGGTCGGCGGAGGCACGGTCGGCACCGCTATCCTGGATCACGTCGCCAATAATGGCCGACTGCTACAGTTTGCGAAAGATCTTTTGCAGTATGCCGTCAGCGGGTGATGCGGCACAGGTGTCGGGATTGTAAGTTGTACACATCCGACCCATTGACCCTTTTGGCATTGATCGCACGCCCCTAACCCACCTCCACCGGCGCCCGCCGAGCCGCTAGCGCCAACCCCGCGAAGATCACCACGCCAACGAGCACCGACCAGCCCAGCACAGTCTGGATATCGGGGTGGTGCATGTCGTCCGGCCCGGTCAATGCACGGGAAACGAGGTAGAGGGTGCCTGCGAAGGCGAGGCGTCCGCAGAAGCTTTGCAGGGACAGGTAGGTGGCCCGCCCGCCATTGGTCAGAAGCGTCTGGACGCGGGCGAGGAGGAAGGGGCGGGAGAGCGCGTCTGGCACCATTCGCAGGAACAGGATGGCGATGACGATGACCGAGTCGCTGAGGGCGAGGATGCCGCAGAGGGCGATCTGCATGGCGAAGGCCAGCAGCAGGATGGCGGAAAGGCCGAAGCGGGCTCTCAGGCGTGGGGCGAAGAGGGAGGCGAGGACCGAGATCACCATCATCGCGGAGGTGACCCCGCCGCTGACCACCGGCGCCTCGGTGGCGAGGCCTGCCTTGGTGAGGGCGTCGAGAATGAAGGGCTGGCCGAAGACGAAGGGCAGGTGGCTAAAGCCGTACATGGCCACGCTGAGGGCGAAGAGCCAGGCCAGAACGGGATTGCCGAGGGCGCCGCGCAGGGTGGCAAGTTGGGAGAGCGGTGTGGCTTCGTCGATTTCCTGTGGCGGTTCGCGGAAGGCCAATGCGAGCGCCAGAACGACCAGCCCGGCAAGCGTGCCGGCCCAGAAGGGGGCGGTGATGTCGGCCCGGTAGAGCAGGCCGCCGGTAAAGGCCGAGAGGGCGAGCGCCGCGAAGGAAAAGCGCCAGGCTGTGAGTTCTTGGTGTTCGACCTCGGCCTCGCGGTCGGCGGCGGCGAGGGATTCGTAGAGGAGGGCGCTGTCGGTGCCGGAGGAAAAGGCCATCGCGGCGCCGATCAGTATCTGTGCCGCGCAAAGCAGGAGAAAGCTGTCGCCCATGGCCAACAAGGCCGCCCCACCGACACCGGTCAGCCCTGATGCAATCAACGTGGCACGGCGGCCGAGCCTGTCGGACATCCAGCCCGAGGGCACTTCGAGCGCCGTGGTCGCCACGTCGTATACCGCGTAGAGCAGCACCGCCTCGGCGGGCGACAGGGTGTTCTGGAAGTACAGGAACCAGATGGCCTGCCAGAAGACCAGGCCCTGGAAAAAGCGGAACCAGCGGTAGAGGCGGATGTTCCGCGCCATCGACGCGGGCAAGCGGTCAGGCCCCGGCTTCGAACTGGGCGATGAGTTCGGCGCCGGTCATCTTGCGGGTGTCCCCCGCGAAGGCGTAGCCGGCGGGTTTTTCGTCGATGAAGACTTCCTCGGTCAGGGTGACGCCGGAGGGGTCGTCGAGCAGGCCGAGGCAGACGAACATGTCGCCTTGATGCGGGCCCGGGGTGGTGAGACGGTAGAAGAGGTTGGTGCCGCAAGTTGTGCAGAAGGCGCGCTCGGCCCAGTCGGAGGAAGGGTAGAGGGAGATGTTCCCTTCCCCTTCGAAGGTGGCCTTGCCGGCGGCGACCGGGATGGCGAGGTAGATCCCGCCCGACCATTTGCGGCACATGCCGCAATGACAGGCGCCGGTTTCCTTCGGAGCTTCGGCAAGGTTTATCTTCACGGCGCCGCAGAGGCAGGATCCGTTGCAGGTCATGGGGTGTCCTTTGATCGGGTGAGTCGGGAGCATCCTAGCGGAATACCCTGAAAGTTACTGTCAGGAATGGCCCGGCGGACTTGTCACGGGTGCGGCGGCGAGGCAGGGTGGACCCCGGTGACGGCAGAGAGAGGATGGCGCCATGTACAAGGTGATCGGCAGCCGCGCGTCGCGGTGCCTCAGGGTGCTGTGGATGCTGGAGGAACTGGGCCAGCCTTACGAGCACAACCCGGCCAAGCCGCGCAGTGACGAGGCGCTGGCGGCGAACCCGTCGGGGAAGATCCCGTCGTTGCAGGTCGAGGGCGAGACGATCACCGATTCGGTGGCGATCATGACCTATCTGGCCGACCGGCACGGGGCACTGACCTATGGCGCGGGCACGCTGGAGCGGGCAAGGCAGGACGCGCTGACGCTGATGATCCTCGACGAGGTGGAGGCACTGGTCTGGATGTCGGCAAGACACAGCTTCGTGCTGCCGGAGGAGCGGCGGGTGCCGGAGGTTAAGAATTCGTTAAAGTGGGAGTACGAACAGGTGCTGCCGCGGCTGGAGGCGGCGCTGACCGGTCCGTTCCTGATGGGCGAGATGATGACCATCCCCGACATGCTGCTGGCCCATTGCCTGAGCTGGGCCGAGCGGGCCGGGTTTGCGGAGGCGCCCGCGAAGCTGGCCGATCTGCGCGCGCGGATGGAGGCGCGGGATGCGTTTCAGCGGGTGCTGGCGCTGTCGTGAGACCGGATCGGCCCAGCGGTCGCGCGAGAATCCCGGCGGAGTGACGTAAATATATTGCGCGATGGAAAATCGCGCGCATAAATATATGCGGGCTAAGCCCACGATTACATATCAATCCATTTAGGAGGTTAACATGACCTTTCTTCGTATCTTTGCGGTTGCAGGCCTCTCCCTTTCTCTCGCGACTGCGCCGGCGATGGCCGGCAACACGTCGTTGTCGTCTTCGAACGGAACGCAATTGAAGATCAAATGCAAAAATTCCGGCTGTACCGTCCGGGCCAAGCCGGCCGGTGGCAAATGGGGCGTGGTCGAAAAGACCGCTGGCGGCAGGAAGAACCATGACAAGCTCGTCGCCAAGTACCGAGGCATGGGATACAACTACTGAGGTATCGGCAAAGACGGGACGAACCCTCGCCTTGCCGCAGGCTCTAAACAGGACAGCTTAACGGGGTATGGACGATCCGATCTGTCCCCTGTGTGGCCGCCCCATTCCGCCTGATGCGAAACAGAGCCTGCATCACCTTGTTCCCAAGCTGAAGGGCGGCAAGGGCGGGCCTGTCGTGCTGTTGCATCAGATATGCCATAGCGAGATACACGCCACGCTGACCGAGGCGGAGCTGGCGCGGGATTATGCGACGATCGAGGCGCTGAGGGCGCATCCGCGGCTGGCGAAGTTCATCAGATGGGTGGCGAAGCGGCCGCCGGCGTTTCATTCCAAGACACCGGGGGCAAGGCGGAAGCGCTAGGCGGTTGCGGGCGTGTCGGCCAAGGCCTCTGTAATCCGCTGGGCCATGAAATCGATCAGCAGGCGCGTCTTGGGGTCCTGATGGCGGCGGTGGGCGTAGAGGCAGCCCAGTTGCACGGGCACGGGCGGGCAGTCTTCCAGCACTGGTACGAGGCGGCCGGAGGAGAGGTCATCGGCCACCTCGAACCGGGGTTTCAGGATGATGCCGTAGCCGTCGAGCGCCCAGCTTGTCAGCACGTCGCCATCGTCGGTTTCGAACGGCCCCTTGACCGAGTAGCGCTCGACCCCGTCGGGGGTTTCCAGCGGCCACTGGAATTCCTGCGCGCCGGGGTAGCGGAGGTTGAGGCAGTCATGCGCGCCCGAGGTCAGATCGGTCGGGCGTTTCGGCGGGCCTTTTTTTTCAAGGTAGGAAGGTGCGGCGCAGAGGACGCGGGGGCAGTCGGCGATCTTGCGCATCTTGAGGGTGGAATCGCGCGGCAGGCCGAGGAAGAAGGCCACGTCGAGCCCCTCGCCGGGCAGGTCGAGGGCGCGATCGGACAGGCGCAGGCGGATGTTGATGAGCGGGTAGGCTTCCTTGAAGGCGGGCACGTGGGGCGCGATCAGACGGCGGCCGATGCCCAAGGGCGCGGCGATGAAGAGCGTGCCGCGCGGCGTGCGGGTGACGGAGGTGATCTCGGCCTCGGCATCCTCGACCGCCTCGAGGATCTTGCAGGCGCCTGGGTAGAACAGCCGGCCCTGTTCGGTCGGGTTGAGCTGGCGGGTGGTGCGCTGGAAGAGGCGCACGCCAAGGTGTTCTTCGAGTTGAGAAATACGCGCCGAGGCGACCGCCGCCGAGATCCGCTGATCGCGAGCGGCGGCGGACATGTTGCTGAGTTCGTAGACACGAACAAAGGTGCGGATGTTGTCGAGATAGGCCATTGCGCGTCGATCTTCAGGTTCTGTTTGAAACTGATCTGTTTTTTCATTCAATAGAGAAGAATGCGCAGGCGCGCTAGGGTGGTGCGATCTGAAGGAGTTTTCGCGAAATGTATGAGATTGCGATCATCTGGGATTGGCTGGGCTTTGCCGTCCGCTGGCTGCATGTCATCACGGCGATGGCGTGGATCGGATCATCCTTTTATTTCATCGCGCTGGACCTTGGGTTGCGCCGCGCGCCGGACCTGCCGGAGGGGGCGCATGGCGAGGAATGGCAGGTTCATGGGGGCGGGTTTTACCATATCCGCAAGTACCTTGTCGCGCCGGAGCGGATGCCGGAGCACCTGACGTGGTTCAAGTGGGAGAGCTATTCGACGTGGCTTTCCGGGGCAGCGCTGCTGGCGGTGGTCTACTGGGCCGGGGCGGAATTGTACCTGATCGACCGGTCCAAGGCGGACATTGCGGTGTGGCAGGGGATCGCGATTTCGGCGGCCTCGCTGGGGGTGGGGTGGCTGATCTATGACCGGCTGTGCAAGTCGCCCCTTGGGGAACGGCCGACGCTGTTGATGGTGCTGTTGTTCGGGCTGCTGGTGGCGATGGGCTGGGGCTATACGCAGGTCTTCACGGGCCGGGCGATGATGCTGCATCTCGGCGCGTTCACGGCGACGATCATGACGGCGAACGTGTTCCTGATCATCATCCCGAACCAGAAGATCGTGGTGGCGGACCTGAAGGCCGGGCGGGTGCCGGATGCCAAGTATGGGAAGATCGCCAAGCTGCGGTCGACGCATAACAACTATCTGACTTTGCCGGTTATTTTCCTGATGTTGAGCAATCATTACCCGCTGGCGTTCGCGACCGAGTGGAACTGGGTCATTGCGGCGCTGGTGTTTTTGATGGGGGTGACGATCCGGCACTGGTTCAACACGCATCATGCCGGGACGGGGAACCCGCATTGGACATGGGCGGTGACGGTGTTGCTGTTTCTGGCGATCATGTGGCTGTCGACCGCGCCTTTGCGGCAGGGGGATATCGAGGCGGCGGAGGCGCGGGAAATGTCAGCCGCTGAAAGGGTTTATGCCGAGGCTGACGGGTTCGAGGAGGCCCGAGACATCGTGCTGGGGCGGTGTTCGATGTGCCATGCGCGGGAGCCTGTCTGGACGGGGATAAGACGGGCGCCGAAGAACGTTTTGCTGGAGACGGAGGCGGAGATTGCGGGCCATGCGGTGCCGATTTTCCTGCAGGCCGGGGCGAGCCATGCGATGCCGCCGGGCAATGTGACGTGGATGGAAGCGGAGGAGCGGCAGGCGATCGTGGCGTGGTACCGGGCGGTGAACGGGGGGTGATCCGGCTGAAAATCGACGTCGGTATAACGTCGGTATTTTGTCGGTATCGCGTCGGTGCGGCTATGGGCGATATCTTGAAAAGATATCGGGCCGAATTCTTTTCAAGAATTCGATGGGCGGTGTTGGAGGTGGGTTTCAGAAAACCTCGAGCGCCTTTTCCGGCGGGCGGCCGATGACGGCCTTGTCGCCGGAGAAGATGACCGGGCGTTCGATGAGTTTCGGTGCCTCTGACATCGCCTTGAGGAGCACCTCGTCGGGGTCGGATTTCGACAGGCCCATCTCCTTGAACGCCGCCTCGCCCGTGCGGATCATGTCGATGGCGGGCAGGCCGAGTTTCGACTGGGCGTCGTGGAGTTCGGCAAGGCTGGGCGGCTCGTCGAGGTAGCGGCGGATGGTGATCTCGGCGCCGCGCTCTTCGAGCAGGGCGAGGGCCTGGCGCGATTTCGAGCAGCGGGGGTTGTGCCAGATGGTCGTCATAGCCAATCCTTCGTTTTGGTGCCGACAGCATCGGCCACGGATGCGAAGCCGTCTTGTTCGAGCAGGCGGTCGAGGCCGCGGGCGATGTCTTGGACCAGGGAGAGGCCTTCGTAGACCATGGCCGAGTAGAGCTGCACCGCGCTCGCGCCGGCGCGGATCTTGGCGTAGGCGTCTTCGGCGGAGCTGATGCCGCCGACGCCGATCAGGGGGAAATCGCCCTTGGTAAGTTGGGCGAGCTTGGCCAGAACGCGGGTCGATTTGTCGAAGAGCGGGCGGCCGGAGAGGCCGCCGGCCTCGCCCCTCGCCGGGCTTGTCAGGCCGTCGCGGGACAGCATGGTGTTGGTGGCGATGATGGCTGAAAGGCCCGATTGGCGGGCGACATCGGCGATTTCGGAAAGCTCCGCGTCGGTGAGGTCGGGGGCGATCTTGAGGAAGATGGGGATCGGTTTCGGCAGCGTGTCGCGGGCGGCCATGACGCCGGAGAGGAGGGAGGCCAGCGCCTCGGCGCCTTGCAGGTCGCGCAGCTTCTCGGTGTTGGGGCTGGAGACGTTGACGGTGGCGAAGTCGAGATGCGGGCCGCAATGGGCCAGCACGCGGGCGAAATCTTCGGCGCGGTCGGCGCTGTCCTTGTTGGCGCCGAGGTTGAGGCCGATGATGGCGTCGCGGGGGCGGTTGGCAAGGCGGTGGCCGGCCGCTTCCATGCCTTCGTTGTTGAAGCCGAAGCGGTTGATGACGGCGCGGTCCTGGGCCAGGCGGAAGAGGCGCGGGCGGGGGTTGCCCGGCTGGGGGCGCGGGGTGACGGCGCCCGCCTCAATGAAGCCGAAGCCTGCGCGGGAGAGGGGGCTGAGGGCCACGGCGTTCTTGTCGTAGCCGGCGGCGAGGCCAATGGGGTTGGGCAGGTGCAGGCCCGCGATCTGGGTGCGCAGTCGGGGGGTGGTGACGAGGCCCGGCAGCGGCACGGCGCCGAGGCGGAGGGCTTGGAGGCTGAGCCCGTGGGCGGTTTCGGGGTCGAAGCGGTGGAGGAAGGAGAGGCCGGCGCGTTCGAGGAGGTTCATCCGAAGGCCCCGCCGGTTTCCGAGGGTTTGCAGCGGATGAGGCGGGAGGTGCGCACGGCGGCCTGTCGGTGGATCACGGCGTCGCGGTAGACCGGGTCGGTGACCATTTCGAGGAAGGCATGAGCGTTGGGATAGCGGGCGATGAAGGCGTGATCCCAGTGTTCCGTGGTGGGGCCGATGAGCATCGCCTGCATCTCGCCCCGCCAGAGGATTGAGGCGCCGAGCCGTTGGATGATGGGGGCGGATTCGGCACCATAGCGGCGATAGGCATCTGCGCCGGTGAGGCCGGCGCCGGCGAGGGGGTGGCCCTCGGGATAGGCGGCGGTGTCGCGCAGGGCGACGAGGTTGAGCATCTCGATCGGATGGTCGCGATCGAGATCCTTGAAAAGCTGGAATTGCGGGCGTGTGGGGTCGACATGGCCGGTGAGATCTTCGGGGAAGACATGCACGCCGCCCGCCAGCGGCAGGGGCTCGACGCGGGCGATGTCGGAGAGGTGCAGCTCGCGGTAGAGATGCGGGAAGAGGGCACCGCCGCGGGAGGGCTCCCATTTCAGGGCGTCACCCAGATCGTCGGCTTCGACCGAGATGAGGACGAGATCGGAGGCCCCGGCGAAGTGTTTCGCCGCCGTCTCGGCAGCCTGCGCGGGGGTGGAGAAATGGATGAATCCATCCGCCAGATCGACCGGTGCGCCCCGGGTGGTGCCGTCGTGGCGCAGGGCCTGCCATTCATCGGCGCGGAAAATCTTGAGGATCAGCATGGCGGGGTGATGCCCCGCTGTAAGGGCCCGGTCAAGCCGGAAGGCTTTGACGGACGGCGAAAGGGCAGGCAAACTCCGACATATACCAACAGGAGATTGAGACCATGCTGACCCGTCTTGCCCTTGCGGGCGTTTTCACGGCACTCGCCGGAATGGCGCAGGCCGAGTACGTGCTGACCATTCTGCACACCAACGATTTCCACGCCCGGTTCGAGCCGATCAACAAGTACGATTCGACCTGCGGCGAGGAGGACAACCAGGCGGGCGACTGTTTCGGCGGCTCGGCCCGGCTGGCCACGGCGATTGCCGAGGTGAAGGCGGAGGCGGTGAACCCGGTGCTGTTCGACGGGGGCGACCAGTTCCAGGGGACGCTGTTCTATACCCATTACAAGGGCCAGCTGGCGGCCGAGATGATGAACCGGCTGGGCTATGACGCGATGACGGTGGGCAACCACGAGTTTGATGACGGGCCGGAGGTGCTGCGCGGGTTCATGAACGCGGTGGAGTTCCCGGTGCTGATGTCGAACGCGGATGTGAGCGGGGAGCCCCTTCTGGCCGATGTGCTGATGAAATCGACGGTGATCGAGCGGGAGGGCGAGAAGCTGGGGCTCATTGGCCTGACGCCGCAGGATACCGATGAGCTGGCAAGCCCCGGGCCGAACATCATCTTCACCCCGCCGGCCGATGCCGTGCAGGCCGAGGTCGACAAGCTGGAGGAGCAGGGGGTCAACAAGATCATCGTGCTGAGCCATTCGGGCTATCGCGTCGATCTGGCGGTGGCGAAGGCCACGACGGGGGTCGACGTGATCGTCGGTGGGCATTCCAACACGTTGCTGTCCAATGACGATGCCTCGGCCGCCGGGCCCTATCCGACGATGGTGGGCGACACGGCGGTGGTGCAGGCCTATGCCTATGGCAAGTATCTGGGCGAGCTGGTGGTGACGTTCGACGATGCCGGCAAGGTGGTCGAGGCCAAGGGCGCGCCGCGGCTGCTGGATGCGGGTGTGAGCGAGGATGAGGGCGTGAAGGCGCGGGTCACCGAGGCCGCGCAACCGCTGGAGGAGATCCGCAACGAGGTGGTGGCCGAGGCTTCGGCGCCGATCGGGGGCGACCGGGTGAACTGTCGCTCGGGCGAGTGCGAGATGGGCAATCTTGTGGCCGACGCGATGCTTGACCGGGTGAAGGGGCAGGGAATCGAGGTGGCCTTCATGAATGGTGGCGGGCTGCGGGCCAGCATCGACGCGGGCCCGATCACCATGGGCGAGGTTCTGACGGTGCTGCCGTTCCAGAACACGCTGTCGACCTTCCGGGTGGAGGGATCGGTGCTGAAGGAGGCGCTGGAGAACGGGGTGAGCCAGTTCGAGGAAGGCGCGGGGCGGTTCCCGCAAGTGGCGGGGATGAGCTTTGCCGTGGACGTGACGAAGCCCGTGGGCGAGCGGATTTCCGACGTGATGGTTGGGGGCGCCGCGCTTGATGAGGAGAAGCTGTACGGTGTGACGTCGAACAACTATCTCCGCAATGGTGGGGACGGGTACGCGATGTTCGTCGATGCGCAGGACGCCTATGATTTCGGGCCGGACGTGGCGAATGTGATGGCGGAGTACCTGGCGAAGGTCGGGCCGTACACGGCCTATACGGATGGGCGGATCAAGCTGAAGATGGAGTAAGAGGAGGCGGTGGTTCCTGGGGGCCAGCCCCCAGACCCCCGGGATATTTGGGCCAAGAAGAAGCCTGGGCCGCCTTTGACCACCGCTTTGGCCAGGGCGTGGGTTGGGCCGTTGCCGGTGAAATAGGGGATTGCGATCACGGGCGCGGCTGTCTTGGGGCTCAGGCTGCGCCGGAACGGGGCGTGTGCAAGGTGGATTGCGCGCGGATGTTTTTGCATCCCTGCGCGAAACCGGCCTATCCTGCGGGCGGGACAGGATAATCCGGGGGTGGCATGAGCAGGGTCAGGGAACAGTACGAGGCGTTTCCTTATCCCGAGAGGGACCCGGAGGAGGAGCGGAAGAGGCTTATCACCGGCTCGCCCTCGCTGCCGCAGGAGATCGACCATTTCATATTCGGCGGGCAGCGGGATTGGTCGGAGCCTTTGCGGGTGCTGGTGGCCGGTGGGGGCACCGGGGACGGGCTGATCCAGTTGACCGCTTTGCTGACGCAGTATGGCAAGCCGTACGAGGCGGTGTATGTGGACCTGTCGGAGGCGTCGCGTCAAGTGGCGGAGGCACGGGCCGGGGTTCGGGGGCTGGAGAATATCCGGTTCGAGACCGGGAGCCTGCTGAACGCGGGGGAATACGGGCCATTTGATTACATTGATTGCTGCGGGGTGTTGCACCATCTGCCCGAGCCGGAGGCCGGGTTCGAGGCGTTGCGGGCTGCGCTGGCGCCGGGGGGCGGCATGGGCTTCATGGTTTATGCGCCCTATGGGCGGTCGGGGGTCTATCCGTTGCAGGCGGCGTTCGGGACGCTTTATGGCGAGCTGCCGCCGGGGGAGCGGATCGCCAAGGCGCGGGAGGTGTATGAGCGGCTTCCGGAGGGGCATCCGTTCAAGGCCAACCGGAACGTGAATGATCACAAGAGCGGGGATGCGGGGTTTTACGATCTGCTGCTGCACACGCAGGACAGGGCCTATGACGTGCCCGCGCTTCTCGATGTGCTGGAGCGGACGGGCTGGGCGTTGAGCGGGTTCACGGTGTCGGCGCTCTATGATCCGGGGCGTCTGGCGGAGGTGCCGGAGGGCTTGGGCGAGGCGGAGCGGATGGCGCTGGCGGAGCGGTTGCTGGGCACGATCCGGACGCATACGGGCTATGCCGTGCCGAAGGCCGGGGCGCGGGGGCCGGCAAGCGGCACGAACCGCAATCTGGTGCCGCAGATCAAGGGCGTGCAGGCGGCGCAGCTGGCGCGCGCCGTGGCGCAGGGGCAGAGCGTTACGCTGGGCTCGGACGGGCTGTCGGAGGCGCTGGTGCTGCCCAAGGCGGCGGCGCCGCTGATCGGGGCAGTGGACGGGCGGCGGAGCCTGTCGGAAATCGCCAGCGCCTGCCGGGCCGATCCGATCGGCTTCGGGGCGATGTGGGGCAAGGTCGAGGCGAAGCTTATCCCGTGGGGAATGCTGCTTTATTCGTCGGTGCTGCGATAGGCGGGGGCGGTCACGCGCTCGTGCGTGGCCGTTTGTTGAACGGGCCATGGAACGGCCATAAGGCTGTGCGGGATAATTGAAGGAGAGCCGATGACGGGCAGCAGGGCGCGCAAGGGATGGGTCGACGCGATCGTCTTTGACCTCGGCCGGCAGGTGCGGTGGTCGTTCCTGCCGCCGCTGATGGTATATTTCGCCTATGGGTTCACCGGGCTGACGGCGATCGTCGGCACGTTCTTCGTGAAGGATTACCTCGACCTGTCGGCCGCGTATCTGGCCGGGCTGGCCTTTTGGGCGGGGCTGCCTTGGGCGCTGAAGATGCCGCTGGGGCATCTGGTGGATATCATCTGGAAGTGGAAATGGCTGCTGGTCTGGCTTGGGGCCGGGCTGTTGGCGGTGAGCGTCTTCATCATGTACCTCGTGCTGACGGAACGCGAGATGATGGCGGCGGTCATGCCGCTGAGTTCGTGGTACGTGACGAGCTTCATTCTGGCGCCCTGTGGGGTGGTGCTGCAGGACGCGGTGGCCGATGCGATGTCGGTGGAGGCGGTGCCCAAGGTCGACGAGGCGGGCAACCCGATTTCCGACGAGGACGAGAAGGCGATGCATGTGACGATGCAGACGCTGGGCCGCTTCGCGCTGATTTCCGGCACGGTCGTGGTGGCGGCGCTCAACATCTACATGTTCCGGGGTATAGAGGCCATGAGCCCGGCGGCGAAGGCGGAAATCTACGCCGATATCTACCTTGCCGCGCTGGCGATTCCGGTGATCTCGGTTTCGGGCGTGGTGCTGGCCGGGGTGCAGAAGGCGGTGAAGAGGCGGCGGCTGGAGCGGCAGGGGCTGGCGCGCGAGGAGGTCGAGGCCGCGTTTGCGCGACCGGACGAGGAGACCACGCCGAACATGTGGTATTTCATCGGCGGTGGCGCCTTTGTGGCGCTGACGCTGGTGATCGGGCTGGGGCAGGTGCCTTATGGGCAGGAGATCATCTTTGCCGGGTCGCTGACGATCGTGATCCTGCTGATGCGGCAGTTGGTGGCGGTGCTGCCGGAGGCGCAGGCAAGGACGTTGATTGGCACGGCGGTGATCATCTTCGCCTTTCGCGCCGTGCCGCGGCCGGGGGATGGCGTGGCATGGTTCAATATCGACGTTCTGGGGTTCGATCAGCAGTTCCTGTCGGTGCTGTCGCTGATCACCTCGGTGCTGACACTGGTCGGAATGGTCGTGCTGCGCCCGCTGATGGCGCATCGGTCGATCGTCTATATCGTGGTGCTGCTGACGCTGGCGGCGGGGGTTCTGACCCTGCCGAATATCGGGCTGTATTACGGGATACAGGACATAACCGCGCCGCTGACGGCCGGTATCGTGGATGCGCGGTTCATCGCCATCCTCGATACGGCGGTGGAATCGCCGCTGGGGCAGATCGCGATGATCCCGATGCTGGCATGGATCGCGAAGAATGCGCCGGGGGACCTGAAGGCCACGTTCTTTGCGGTGATGGCGTCGTTCACCAACCTTGCGCTGTCGGCGAGCAACCTGGGGACGAAATACCTCAATCAGGCCTATACGATCCGGCGGGAGGTGACCGACCCGGAGAGCGGGGCGGTAAAGACACCGCAGGACTATTCGGAACTGGGCTGGCTGCTGATCACGGTGGCGGTGGTGACGGTGGTCGTGCCGCTTGTGGTGGTGGCGGTGATCCAGCGGAGCCGGATCAGGAGCGTGGATTAGCGCTTGCGGAAGGGGCCGGGGTGTCAATACTCCGTGGGCATGATGAGGATGTTCAGACGGTTTGTGGCACTCGCGCTGGCGGCGTTGCTGGCGGCGCCGGCGGCCGGCGACGAGATCACGGTCTTTGCGGCCGCGAGCCTGAAGACCGCGATGGACGAGGTCGCCGAAGGGTTCGAGGCGGCGGCCGGGCATGAGGTGACGGTGTCCTATGCCGGCTCGTCGGCGCTGGCGCGGCAGATCGAGCTGGGGGCACCGGCGGATGTGTTCCTGTCGGCCAATCCGGGCTGGATGGATCGGTTGGAGGAGGCCGGGAAGGTCGAGGCCGGGACGCGGATCGATTTGTTGGGCAACCGGATGGTGCTGATCGCGCATGGCCAGAGGGAGGCGGCGGAGGTCGGGCCGGGAATGGATTTGGGCGCGATGCTGGGCGAGGGGCGGCTGGCGATGGCGCTGGTGGATGCGGTGCCGGCGGGGATCTACGGCAAGGCGGCGCTGGAGAGCCTCGGGCAGTGGGAGCGCGTGGCGGATCGGGTGGTTCAGGCGGACAACGTGCGCGCGGCGCTGAAGCTGGTGGCGATCGGCGAGGCGCCGATGGGCGTGGTTTATGCCACCGATGCGGCCGCCGAAGAGGGGGTGAGCGTTCTGGGGGAATTCCCCGAGGACAGCCACCCGCCCATCGTTTATCCGGCGGCGGCGATGGCGGGCCGGGTCGGGCCGATGGTGGCGGAGTTTCTGGGCTATCTGCAAAGCGGCGCGGCGCGCGAGGTATTCGAGCGGCACGGGTTTTCCGTGCTGGCGGATTAGCCGGAATGAGCTGGCTTGGCCCCGAGGAGTGGCAGGCGGTGGCGCTGTCGCTGAAAGTGTCGTTCTGGGCGACGCTGGTGGGCTTGCCGATCGGGATTTTCACGGCCTATGCGCTGGCAAGGTGGCGGTTTCCGGGCAAGCAGGTGGTCAACGGGCTGGTGCATCTGCCGCTGATCCTGCCGCCGGTTGTCACCGGGTATTTGCTGTTGCTGACGTTTGGCACAACGGGGCCGGTGGGCGGTTTGCTGGAAAAGGTGGGGATCGTCTTTGCGTTCCGCTGGACCGGGGCGGCGCTGGCGGCGGGGGTTATGGCGTTTCCGTTGATGGTGCGGGCGATAAGGCTGTCGATCGAGGCGGTGGACCCGAAGCTTGAGGAGGCGGCGGCGACGCTTGGCGCCTCGCGGATCTGGGTGTTCGTGACGGTGACGTTGCCCTTGATTTTGCCCGGTGTGCTGGCCGGGGCGATACTGGCATTCGCCAAGGCGATGGGGGAGTTCGGGGCGACGATAACCTTTGTGTCCAACATTCCGGGGCAGACGCAGACGTTGCCTTCGGCGGTCTATGCGTTCTTGCAGGTGCCCGGTGGCGAGGGGCCGGCGATGCGGCTGGTGATCGTGTCGGTGGTGATCGCGATGGGGGCGTTGCTGCTGTCTGAAGTGGTGGCACGGCGCGCGGCGACGCGGGTGGCGGGCGGATGACACTGGAGGTGGATATCGGGCACGCGCTGGGCGGGTTCCGCCTCAACGTGGCGTTCGAGGCGCCGCCGGGGGTGACGGTGCTGTTCGGGCGGTCGGGGTCGGGGAAGACCTCGGTCGTGAACGCAGTGGCGGGGCTGTTGCGGCCGGACCGGGGGCGGGTGTCTGTGGATGGCGAGGTGCTGTTCGACACAGGGAGTGGCCGGTGGCTGCCGCCGCATCGGCGCAGGCTGGGGTATATCTTTCAGGAAGGGCGGCTGTTTCCGCATATGACGGTGCGGCAGAACCTCTCCTATGGCCGGTGGTTTGCGGGGGACGGGGCGAGCGAGAGCATGGAGCATGTCATCGACATGCTGGGGATCGGGCATCTGCTGTCGCGGCGACCCGGCGGGCTTTCGGGCGGTGAGAAGCAGCGGGTGGCGATTGGGCGGGCGCTGTTGGCCGGGCCGCGGCTGTTGCTCGCGGATGAGCCTTTGGCGGCGCTGGACGAAGGGCGGAAGGGGGAGATCCTGCCCTATTTCGAGCGGCTGCGCGACGAGGTGTCGGTGCCGATCCTTTACGTGAGCCATTCGGCGGCGGAGGTGGCACGGCTGGCGACCACGGTGGTGGTGTTGCAGGACGGGCAGGTTGTCAGGCAGGGGCCGGCGGGCGAGGTGTTGAGCGATCCGGAGGTGATGCCGACGGGGGTGCGGGGCGCGGGGGCGCTGTTGGTGGCGAGGGTGGCGCGGCATCACGAGGACGGGTTGACGGAGTTGGAGGCGGGGGGTGCGGCGCTGTTCCTGCCGCAGGTGGCGCAGGAGGTGGGCCGCGAGGTGCGGGTCAGGGTGGCGGCGCATGACGTGATACTGGCGCGGGAGAAGCCCGAGGGGCTTTCGGCGCTGAATCTGTTGCCGGGGGTGGTGTCGGCGATCCGGGCCGGGGAAGGGCCGGGGATGCTGGTGTCGCTGGAAACGCCGGCGGGCACGGTTCTGGCCCGGGTGACGCGGCGGTCGGCGCAAGCGCTGGGGATCGAGCCCGGCGCGGCCTGTCATGCCGTCATCAAGACGGTGGCGATCGCGCCGGAGGATGTGGGCGGGCTTTGACCGCCACGGCCCGGTGTCGCACAGAATTGTTGACGTGTGCCGTCGCGATGGCCGACAGTGGCCGAACCGAGACCGCCGAAACAGGCGCCGGCCAAGTGGTCAGGCCGTGACCGGCGGGACGGGCAGATTGCAGGCAAGATGGGTCGCGGCGGCGATGGCCGCCTCTCCTGTGTTCGGGCAGCGGAACGCTGGTTAGAAACAGGGAGGAACATCATGCGGGTCTTTACGGTTCTCGGACCATCGCAATCCGGTAAATCGACATTGGTGGAAGGGCTGATCGGGCTGGAGGAGCAGCGCGCGCAGGTGCTGGACATTCCCGGTGTGGCCAAGGTGAGCCAGTTCGGTTTCATGGGCGATGACTGGACGGCGGTAGATATCGCCGGTGGCGCGGAAAACCTGTCGACGGCCGGGCCGGCGTTGGCGGGGAGCGATGCGGCGGTGCTCTGCGTCGGGGCTGATCCCGAGGCCGCGGTGCTGGCGGCCCCCTATTTCCGGGTGATCGAAGAAGCAGGGGTTCCCTGCTTTCTTTTTGTGAACCGGGTGGATGCGGCGGCGGGCCGGATGAGCGAGGTGATCGCGGCGTTGCAGGTGTACTGCCGGCACGGGATCGCGCTCAGGCAGGTGCCTATTCGGGAGGATGGGCAGATCGTGGGGGCGGTTGACCTGATTTCCGAGCGGGCGTGGCAGTATCAGGAGGGTCAGCCCTCGGCGCTGGTGGAGATCCCCGACAGCGTGGCGACCCGGGAGCAGGAGGCGCGGGAGCATCTGCTGGAGGCGCTGGCGGATTTCGATGACGGGCTGATGGAGCAGCTGATCGAGGATAAGCAACCGCTGGCCGGGGATGTCTATGAGACCGCGACCAGCGTGTTGCAGCATCACGATCTGGTGCCGGCACTGATGGGCTCGGCAGAGCATCGCAACGGGATGCTGCGGTTGATGAAGTCGCTGCGGCACGAGGCACCGGGGGTTGAGGTGGCGCGTGAGCGGTTATCTGAGACGGGCAAGCCGGTGGCGGTTGGGTTGCTGGCGGATCACGTCAAGCATCTTGGCAAGACGGTGATGATCCGGGCGCTGGGCGATGGTGTGGGCAATGGCAAGCCGCTGGGCGGCAAGGCGGTCGGGAGCATCACCGGGCTCGATGCCAAGTCGCCCTTGCCGGAGCTTGCGCCGGGGGATGTGGGACTGACGATGAAGTCGGACCACCTGAAGGCCGGCGAGGTTTACGGGGCCGATGCGGCGCATCCGCTGCCGGACTGGGCAAGGGCGCATGAGCCGGGATACCGGCGATTGATCGAGCCGGCGCATGAGCGGGATGAGGCGCGGTTGTCATCGGCGCTGGAGCGGCTGGCGGAGATCGATACCGGGCTGCGCGTGGTGCAGGATGCGCAGTCGGGGCATGCGGTGCTCTGCGGGCAGGGGCCGCAGCATTTCCGGCGGTTGACCGCGAAGCTGTCGGACGGGTTCGGGATCGAGGTGACGGAGCATCACGTGCCGCCCGCCTATCGCGAGACGATCCGCAAGCCGGTGTCGTGCCATCACCGGCATCGCAAACAGTCTGGCGGGGCGGGGCAGTTCGCCGATGTGGTGATTGACGTGAAGCCTTTGGCGCGGGGGGCGGGCATCGCCTTTGATGACGTGGTCAAGGGCGGGGCGGTGCCGCGCAACTATATCCCCGCCGTCGAGGCCGGGGTGCGTGATGCGCTGGGCGAGGGGCCGAACGGGTATCCGGTGGTCGATGTGAGCGTGACGCTGAAGGACGGCAAGCATCATGCGGTGGACAGTTCCGACTTTGCCTTTCGCACCGCGGGCAAGAACGCGATGAAGGAGGCGATGGCGGAAAGCGGGGCGACAGTGCTTGAGCCGATTGCGCAGGTGCTGATCCATGTGCCCTCGGTCTTTGCCGGGGGGCTGGTGCCGACGATCTCGGGCATGAAGGGGCAGGTGATGGGGTTCGAGGGCCACCCCACCGCCGCCGGATGGGACGTGTTCCGCGCGATGCTGCCGATGACGGCGCTGGACGAGCTGACGCATACGCTGGCCAGCGCGGCGAGGGGGACGGCGTGGTTTACCGCCGGGTTCGACCACTACACCGAGGTGCGGACGGAGGAGCTGGCGAAGGCGTGAGGATCAGGTCTTGAGGGCCGCCAGCGCCTGTTGCAGGTCGAGCGCGCCGTCATAGAGGGCGCGGCCGGAGATGGCGCCGTTGAGCGGCGCGCCGCAGTCGCGCAAGGCCAGCAGGTCGTCGAGGCTGGAGACGCCGCCGGAGGCGATGACGGGGATCGAGACGGCGCGGGCCAGCGCGGCGGTGGCCTCGATATTGGGGCCCTGCATGGCGCCGTCGCGGTTGATGTCGGTGTAGATGATCGCCGCGACGCCGGCGTCTTCGAAGGAGCGGGCGAGGTCGGTGACCTGCACGTCGGTTTCCTCGGCCCAGCCACGGGTGGCGACGAGGCCGTTTCTTGCGTCGATGCCGACAGCGACCTGTCCGGGGAAGGCACCGGCCGCTTCGCGCACCAGCGCGGGGTTCTCGACGGCCACGGTGCCGAGGATAACGCGGTGCAGGCCCTTTTTCAGCCAGCGTTCGATGGTGGCCATGTCGCGGATGCCGCCGCCGAGCTGGGTGGGCACGTTCACGCGCTCGATGATGGCCTCGACGGCGGAGGCGTTGACCGGCTCGCCCGCGAAGGCGCCATTGAGGTCGACGAGGTGGAGCCACTCGCAGCCCGCCTCGACGAATTTGGCGGCCTGGCTGGCGGGGTCGTCGTTGAAGACGGTGGCCTTGTCCATCTCGCCTTTGAGAAGACGCACGGCCTGTCCGTCCTTGAGGTCGATCGCGGGGTAGAGGATCATGTTCGGTCGCTTTCCTGAGTGTCGCGTGGGCTTTGGCATGACGCTGCGAAAAATGCAACGCGACCCAACGTCAGACTTGATCGGCTGCGGGGGCGGGCGGCAGGCTGTGGGCAGTTTTCAAGGGAGGAGTACCTATGAGAAAACTCGGAATGATGATCGGCGCGCTGGCGCTGAGTGCGGGGGCGGCGGTTGCCGACCCGGCAGAAGGCACGTGGAAGACCGAGCCGGGCGACAGCGGCGGCTATTTGCATGTCAACGTCTACAGCTGCGGCGAGGCGCTTTGCGGCGTCATCCGCAAGGCGTTCAACGCGCAAGGCAAGGTAAACGAAAGCTACGAGCATACCAACAAGCGGATGCTGTGGGACATGCAGCCGGAAGGCGGCGGCCAGTATGGCGACGGCAAGATCTGGGCGCCGGACCGGGGCAAGACCTACAATTCCAAGATGAGCCTGAACGGGAACACGCTGACGGTCGAAGGCTGTGTGGCGGTGTTCTGTCGCGGGCAGAGCTGGACGCGGGTTCAGTGATCTGAAACGGGTGAGGGGGCGCTGCCCCCGCCGCCGCAAGCGGCGCCTCCCCCGGGATATTTTGACCAAGAAGAAGCCGGGGCGGTGTGTCCCGCCTTTCATCTTTCCCCAAATACTCCCGCCGGAGGCATGAAAGTTCTTTTGGGGCTCAGGGGGCCCAGCGAAGGAAGTTCGCGATCATGCGCAGGCCGGTGGACTGGCTTTTTTCCGGGTGGAACTGGGTGCCGACGATGTTGTCGCGGCCAACCACTGCCGTGACCTTGCCGGCATAGTCGCAATGGGCGAGGCGGTGGGCGGGGTCGGTGACCTCGAACTGGTAGGAGTGGACGAAATTGGCGTGGTGGCCGGTTTCAACGCCCTCGAAGATGGGGTGGGGGTGGTCGAGAACGAGATCGTTCCAGCCCATATGGGGGATCTTGAGCGACGGGTCGGCGGGCGCGATGGGGGCGACAGTGCCGGGGATCCAGTCGAAGCCTTCGGTTTCGGTGTATTCCAGCCCGCGCGTGGCCATCATCTGCATGCCGATGCAGATGCCCATGAAGGGGCGGCCGCCGGTGATGACGGCTTCTTCGATGGCCTCGAACAGGCCGCGGTGATCGTAGAGTTCCTTTTGGCAGGCCGGGAAGGCGCCGTCGCCCGGCAGGACCACGCGGGCGGCGGCGCGCACGGTGTCGGGGTCGGAGGTGACCTCGACCGCGCCCGCGCCGGTTTCGGCGGCCATGCGCTGGAACGCCTTTTGTGCGGAATGCAGGTTGCCGCTTTCGTAATCGACGATGACGGTGGTCATGGGGTTACAGCGCGCCCTTGGTCGAGGGGATCGCGTCGGCTTTGCGCGGGTCAGTCTCGACCGCGTCGCGCAGGGCGCGGGCGACAGCCTTGAAGGCAGCCTCGGCGATGTGGTGGCTGTTGAAGCCGTGGAGCGCGTCGACATGGAGGGTGATGCCGCCATGGGTGCTGAGCGCCTGAAAGAATTCGCGGACGAGTTCGGTGTCGAACGTGCCGATCTTGGGCGTGGGCAGATCGACGTTCCAGACGAGGAAGGGCCGGCCCGACAGGTCGAGCGCGGCGCGCACGAGGGCGTCATCCATCGGCAGGAGGCAGGCGCCGTAACGAGTGATGCCTTTCTTGTCGCCCACCGCCTCGCGCAGGGCCTGACCGAGGGCGATGCCCACGTCCTCGACGGTGTGGTGGTCGTCGATATGCAGGTCGCCCTTGCAGCGGACGCGCATGTCGATCAGCGAATGGCGGGCCAGCTGGTCGAGCATGTGGTCGAAGAAGCCCACGCCGGTTTCGTTGTCATACTGGCCGGTGCCGTCGAGATCGATGGTGACGTCGATCTCGGTTTCCGCCGTTTTCCGGGTGATCTGGCTTTTGCGCATCGGTGGAATCCGTCAGTGGTTTCGCGCCCTTATAGGGGGGCGCGGAGCGCAGGCCAAGGGCGAGTTCGGGCGGTGGATGTCAGGCGGCTTCGGGCTGGACGCGCATTTCCTGCAGGATTTCGGCGGCGATTTCGAAGGAGCGGAGGCGGGCGGTGTGATCGTGGATCATGCCGGTGATCATCAGTTCGTCGGGCTGGAACGTGTCGATCAGCGTGCCCAGCTGTGTGCGCACGCGGTCGGGGGAACCGGTGGCGGAGCAGGCGAGCGCCTCGCGCACCTGCGAAAGGACGGGGGCAGGGATTTCCTGTGTCACGTCCTCGACCGGGTGGGGCAGCTTGCCGGGTTTGCCGGTTCTGAGCCGGGCGAAGGCGAGGAGTTGGGAGGAGCGGTGGAAGGTCGCTTCCTCGTCGGTTTCGGCGGCGCAGACGCCGGCGGCCATCATGACGTGGGGTTTGTCGAGAAACGCCGAGGGCCGGAAGGTCTGGCGGTAGGTTTCGATGGCCTGTTCCAGCATCGCGGGCGCGAAGTGGGAGGCGAAGGCGTAGGGCAGGCCGAGATAGGCCGCGAGCTGCGCGCCATAGAGGCTGGAGCCGAGGATCCAGACGGGGACATGGGTGCCGGTACCGGGGATGGCGCGCACGGTGGCGCCCTCGGGCATGTCGCCGAGATAGGCGATCAGTTCCTGCACGTCCTGCGGAAAGCTGTCTTCGGGGGCCATGTGGCGGCGAAGCGCGCGGGCGGTGGGCATGTCGGTGCCGGGCGCGCGGCCGAGGCCCAGATCGATGCGGTTCGGGTAGAGGGTGGCCAGCGTGCCGAATTGCTCGGCGATGACCAGTGGCGCGTGGTTGGGCAGCATGATGCCGCCCGCGCCGATGCGCATGGTGCTGGTGGCCCCCGCGACGTGGCCGATGACGACGGAGGTGGCGGCGCTGGCGATGCCGGGCATGTTGTGATGCTCGGCCAGCCAGTAGCGGTGATAGCCCAATCGTTCGGCGTGCCGGGCGAGGTCGACCGTGCTTGCCAGCGCGTCGGCGGCGGTTTTCCCTTCGGGGACGGGGGAGAGATCAAGAAGTGAGAAATTTTGCATGGGGCTGCCTCCGTTCCCGGAAGAAGCTAATCATCGCCGGGGGAGAGGCCAAGGGTGGGGCGAGGAGAAATGCCGCGACCCCACGGCACGCGGGCCGGGGTGGGCCTAGTTTGGTTTGTGGGAAGAAGAATTGGAGCGGGTGATGAGATTCGAACTCACGACATTTACCTTGGCAAGAAAAGTCACTTGTAATCGTCGTTTTGAATCAAGTAGTTACAGTCAATTGCACGTGCAGGTTTCGTAAAAATCTGGTATAAAACGATAATATCCGTGCAAGTTGCACCATTTATCCCTATAGGTAACGCATCTTGAACTGCACCCATTAGGAATCATCTTGACACCCGAGAACTTCAGAATCCGCCGCCGCAAGGATGGAATCTTTGAGGCCGTTTGGACCGATCCCGAGACCGGGAAGCCGGTGCGAAGAAGCACCAAGACCCGCGATCCGGAAGAGGCTAAATCGAAGGCCCAGCAAATCCAAGTCGATGCCTCTAGGCCGTCCATGTCCGCCGCCCCCACAATTGCGCAGTTGGTCGACGCCTATCTGGATCACCTGCGCCCCCTGAAATCGGCCAAGAACTTTCGCGGGGTGGAGTTGAGCTTGATACCGATCAAGGCCCGGCTGGGGAATCTCCGATGGGATCAGTTGGGCCAGAATGAGGTTGATTGGTATGCACGGGAACGGGCCACTGACAAGCGACAAGGTCCAGCGGCGAAGCACACGGGCGGCACGATCAGCGCAAGCACCATCGACAAGGACCTGAGGATGTTGCGGGCGGCGCTGAACGACGCGCTGGCGCGCCGCTACATCCCAACCGAGGTCAAGTTTCGGATAAACGTGACGCCCCGTGCAGGGCGCGACACGTGGCTCACACGGGAAGAGGTCGAGCGCATGATTGCTGCCTGTCAATTTGAACAGCAGACAGAAGAGGTGAACGGGCGCACGGTAGTTACTGCGCGTGAACGTGACCGATCACATATAGAAGCATTCTTGCGCATCGCTCTGGCCACTGGCGCGCGGAAAGAGGCCATTCTGTCCCTCAAGTGGGATCAGGTTCATATCAACCACAGCGCAGGCAAGCCCGCCCTGAACTTGAAGACGGGCGAGGTGGCGCGGGGTTCATATATCGACTTCGGGGACGGGACGGGGAACAAGAAGCGGCCCAAGGTGCCGATCAGTAGGAATCCCGGACTCATGTCCCTGCTACTTTGGAGTCGTGACCGGGGCGGCGTGGAGTGGGCCGAGGGTGACGTGGGCGAGGGGAAAGAGGTGCATGAAGGCTCTGAATACGTCATCACCTACAAGGGCCGCCCCGTGCGCAATATCAACAAGGGACTGCAAACTATTGCAGACGAAGCCGGGGTGAAAAAGAGCGTCACCCACCACGTGCTGAAACATACGGCGATCACGTGGTTCTTGATGGGCGGGATGCAGATAGAGACCGTGGCGAAACTGGTGAACACGTCAGCCAAGACGTTGCTCAAGACCTACGCCCATCTAGTGCCCGAATATGAGGATGAGCTAGGCGATATTGCATCCATTTAGGTTTCGATGCCCGCTCACGCGGGCCTTGCATCATGGGCGTAGCTGCGGCTTATTTGGCCCCATGAGCACCCGCGATGACTTTAGCCGCCCCGTCATTCGACAGATCGCCCAACGGGCCGGATACCGCTGTTCCAGTCCCACCTGTCTCCGACCGACCATAGGTCCGGATGGAGGTGGTGATACAGCAAGTATCGGCGTGGCAGCACACATCGCCGCCGCCTCTGAGGGCGGGCCTAGATATGATCCAGACATGTCGCCAGAAGAGCGCTCCGCAGCGGAGAATGGTATTTGGCTGTGCCAGACATGTAGTCGGTTGGTGGACGTTGACCTGCCGAGTCACCCGGCTCACCAATTGCGTGAGTGGAAGACACTTGCCGAGATGCGGGCATACCTTGGCCTGCGCGGCTTTTCGGTTGTGGTGTCGCGAAGCTTCGAGAGACTGGAAAAGATGGTTCCAGAACTGGTTGCCGAGATGCGTAACGACCTAAAGGATTATCCCTTTACGCGAGAGTTCATCGTTTCCCGCAAGAAGTGGACATACAACGGGCAAGAGCGCCCTTACTTCACCTATTTCCACGAAGACCATGAGGAACTGTTGGGGAAGCTCAACGTCATGGTCAACTACGGCGCTTTGACCGAAACGACGTTCAACGATGTTTTTCGGTATGAGATGACTGAAGATTTCGTGGACTACCTTCAGTTGCCTAGATGACGTCCCGGTTGGCCGCGCCGTAAGCCGGGGTTCATATTGGTTTTCTGCCTGATTCGAGGAATGGCGCCCTTAACCGCTCGGCCTTGACAAGTCAAGAAAATTATATTACACATGACATAGAACAGTGGCCCACTGAGCGCGCCGACCGGCGTTGCCGTTTGCTGCCACCCGCAAAATCCCATGAAATTCGAAGCGCCCTTAAAGGCGTGAGGAGTCGCTATGAACCCCATTTCCGCAACGTTGCGGTCTGCCGATCTGTGCGCCCTTCTGGGCGTATCTGACCAGTCACTTTACCGCTGGATGGCGCATCCTTACCCGCCGTTCCACGATTTCCGCCGAGCGCCGCGTGGGAAGATGTTCGCCGTGCCTGATACGGTCGCCCGTCTGCGCCAGCGCCGCAAGCGCGGACTGCATGGAAGTGACCTTTCCGAAGTCGTAGCATTCGATGCACAGGTGCGCGCAGAGCGCGCCCGTCACGGTGCCGATGACCTTTGGCTGGGAATTGACCCCGAACCCCGCGCGGAGGCCTTCCGGGCGGCTCTGACGGGTGAAGAGGGGGAGCGCGCGCGCTTGGTGCAGAAGACCGTCGCGAATACCGCGCTGGATGCTGGCGTGCCGCGTGTCGAACGGCTCCGCCAGATCGTTCTTATTCACCCCGCCGCTGTCCGGTTCATCCTCGCAAACGAGGGCGACGAACTGCCCATCGGTGACGCCGGTTGGACCGCATGGATCAAGGCAATCGACATCGTGAACATCCCTACCACCGAACATAAGGAGGCCGCATGATGGCCAGTATCGAAGACACCCTTCAGCACCTGAGCGAGGAAGACCGCGAGCGCTTTCACAAGGCTATTGGTGAGGTCGGCAACGCGTTCGCAGCGAAGACGGGCATTGAGGTCGATCCTCAGACGGTGGCGGGGTTGTCCACTATCCGCGACCACGTTCTGAGCGGCGGAGAATACCCGCTGGATCTCGCGTCTTCCATCCGGGAACTGAAGGGCGACACCGAAGTGAGCAACGCCCTTGTCGCGGCGGAAGTTGAACGCGCCGAGGTCTCCAAGATCAAGAGCGATACGGCGAATATGTCGGCGCGACAGAAGCTTAACTATGCAAGGGCCAACGGTCTCGACCGAGTCCGCGAGGATACCAGCCATTCGAACATGACCCCCGCAGACCACGTTGCCGTTTTGGCGACTCTCTCGCCGCAGCAGCGCATCAACTACGCACGCCGCCATGGCCTACTGTGAGGGGAAGCACGATGACCATTGACGAAATCGAAAACATTATTCGCGAGCGGCATGGCTGTGCTTGGTGGGGCGTGTTCCACGCGGAGGGGACCGGATACAGGTTTCTCCCGACCGGCCACACTCTCACCGACCGCGCATATTACGAAATCCGGAGGCGTTTCGGAGCGCCTGCGGAACCGCTGACCGAAGCTCAGCGCAAGCGGAATACCATCCGGGGACGGTCAGACGCTACCGCCCGCAACGCGGCAGGTGAATAGATGGGTAGTATTTTGGATGAGAACCCCGGCGGTGCGGGACCCTTCAGCGGTGGAAAGCTGACCACGGCGCAGAAGAAGAGCCGTCGCGCCCGGAAGGAGCGGTTGGAACGTGCCATGGCAGCACGGGCCAACTGGTCCCCGGAACAGCATGCCGCCGAGGAAGCACGGTTGCAGGCCGAGGTTGAAGAAATGTTGGAGACGCGCCGCCATGCAGCATAGATCCCGCCTTACGATGGAACAGGCGCTGGCCAAGGCCCACCGTAGGAGGGCTTTGTGGCACACGGCCTTTCTCGCCTCGCCGGACCCCGAAAGCTTTCGCGCCAACTTGGGACCTATCCAGAAGGCAATTGAGCGAGTTCTTATCGCCGAGTTCGGAAGGCCTTAGCGCCTCACAGTAACGGGGCAATGATGGCTGAGGCTGTCTTGGGAAGCGTGCCCCGATCCCGGCGGGCATGGGTGCAACTAGGCCCGCCGGGACCTATCAACGATGGAGATACAGGTATGAGCAAGTTCAACATTCAGCATCCCGGCACTGTCCGGGGCGAGGCAGCACGCGCCATGATGGCCCGCATGTGGAACCACGACACCCGCGATGGGGTCGGAGGCTATCACATCAAGCGTGACGACATGGAACGTCTGCGCGAGGTGTTGGGCGACAACGCAGAAGACGCTTTGCGCGATGCAGGTTTCACGCCGCACCCCCGCCACAAGCATCAGTTCTGGACCGGCCCCCGGTCGCCTTACGGCGACGGTGCGAAGATTCGGTTCGAACCCCCGTGGGAGCTTCTGAGGGTGGTTGCGGCCCATTTCGCCGAGCCAGAAGTCGCAGGTTGACGCAACGTCACCTCTGCCGATGCGCCATTGAAGGTCGCCTGTGCCTCCCAATGGCTTGCATACTATATGTTGTGTATAGACAAGATTTCTCATATCGAAAATCGGACTGATGCTGAGTATCCCAATTGGAAAATCGGCTTGAAGCAGAAAAATGCGCTTCAAGCCCTATAAATAAGGGATGTACCATTTTCCTGCCTTTTGGAACATGTCTTCAAAAATTGTTTGACGGGGGCGTGAAGCGTACCTATTTGAGGATTCGTCGCCAATGAGGCGGCACTATATATAGTAACAGGGAGTACGCACGCTATGGCTGAAATCATTGCGCTCAAGCACGAGGAAGAGCGGTTCAAGATCGAAAATTCGCTGGTCTCCACCGGCGGGGAAATCAGCGAGGCCACGCAGACGCCGGTGACCCCGGAAGGTGTCGCCGAACTGGAAAGGCTTCAGGATCAGCTTGGGGCGCATGTCGAAGCCGCCAAGAGATTACTTGAGCAGACATCATGACGGAGAATGACTCGTCCACTGAGGTCGTCCGCACGGCCCTTGTGGCCATCAACTGGGATGGTGAGGACCCCCGTCCGGTGGCGGCACTGATTTTCTCACTTGGCAATGAACTTCAGGCGGCAGGGTATTCCCGTGATGACGTGGCAGAGATGCTGAAGAATATCGGTGAGGCCTTTTCGAACATGTGAGCCGGTCTTGGCCCGCGTAAGCGGGCCTCGCCATACATAGCGGGCGTGGTGGTCTGTCCGGCCTTCCACCGCGCCGACGCCGCACAGGATGCGGCCAAACAGACCGGTCTGAAGGAGAAAATCGCTATGACATGACTACAAGGAGAATACAGTGAGCAATACGGCAGAAAAGTTCGAGTTTGACCCGGTTTGGGCCGATCTGGACGAACAGTTTAAGGACCCCAACCAGCACGAACTGGAAGACGTGTTCGACTCGTTGGTTGCACGGCAGGCCGATGAATACGGGGACCAGAAGGAGCCTTGTAGCGAGGCGCAGGAACTTATCGCCCAGTGGTCGGCAGATCAGGAAGAAGACCTTATGTATATGTGGCGGGCGGCGGTTGCCCGGCACGCGCCGAAGATGGAGTCGGTCCCCGATGAGCAGGATGAACCTGATCCGGAAGACGGGGATGCTCAGTTTCTGAACGACGCCGAGGTCATCGGAGACGAGCCGGATGGAATTGGTGAATTCCTCGGGCGAGAGGTCACGTTCCTGCTGGGCGAACTGTGGGGTCCGAAGGATCGTCGCAATACGCAGGATGGCGACTGGAAGTCGGTCACCATGCCGTGGGGTGCGTGGATCGGTGGACAGCCGGGAGACAAGAATGCACCGGCATGGGGCTTCTCTCGGCATCCTGTAGGCAAGGACAAGCGCGGCGCGTCCATCGTCCTCGGATCGTCCGTGGGCGGTGCTCGCAAGGCCAAGGCCATGGATGAGATGTTCGCCATGGGACTGGACATCGACTCCGGGGCCAAGCTTGATGACGTCATCGAGATCATCGAAGAGAAGGGCCTTCTCTGCTTCGTGTACAGTTCCTACAATCACGGTAAGAAGGGGGTCGAGCTGAAGCGGGACGAAGTCCTGCGCAAGTTGCAGCTCAAGTCCGACCCCTCCAATTCCGAGATTCGTCAGTTCCTTCGTGAACACGACAAGAACCGGTACGAGGAAGGCTTCATCGCCGAGTGCAAGATTGAGAAGCAGAAGCACCAGACGACCGAAGGCGTCAAGATCGTCCTGTCCACGCCGCCGCTGGAGAAGTTTCGTCTCATCTTCCCGCTGGCGGAGCCAGTCAAGCTGATCGATCTGGCGGATACGCATCAGGAATGCCTCGACCTTTGGGAAGACAAGGTCACGGGACTCGCCCGCAACACGCTGGGTGTCCACTTCGACACGTCCTGTACTGACCCGTCGCGGCTCTTCTACACCGCCCGCCATCCCAAGGGGGCAGAGGACTGGTACGCGGCGATTATGATGGGCAAGCCGCTGGACTTCGAAGAAGTAGAGCTGTTCAAGAAGAGCAGCTACACGTCCAAGCGTGACCACAACGCCTTCACCATGGCTGGTGGGGAGGACGATGACGACCGTCCGCCTATGGCCCTTATGCCGTCTGGTAAGAGCCTGAACGACTGGCACCACCGCTACAAGGACCGCTTCATGGCGGCGGACCTGATGGAGACCTTGTGTCCGGACAAGATCAGGGTGGCAGGCGGCGAGGCTCAGGGTCAGGTGCACATCGAATGCCCGTTCGAGCACGAGCACACGAGCGAGGGTGGCACCGCCACCATGGCGATCAACTGCCTCGACAGTCAGAACGAATATTGGACGGTCTTCTGTCACCACGACGCGTGCCAGTCCCGCCACAAGCTGCAGTTCCTCGAAGAGATGCTGCGCCAGAACTGGTTCGAGGAAGACGCCCTGTACGACATGGATCAGGGGTTCTTGCTCGAAGGTGGGGAAGAAGAAGGTGAAGATCGTCGCGCCGAGGTTTTGAACGGTCTGTCCGCCACCGCCGCCGAGATGGACGAGGAAACGTCCGACGCTGCAATCCGTCGCCTGCTGTCGCAGGCCCACGCCGAGTTCGACGTCATCGGTGAAACGGGCAAGGCCGCGCTTCTGGAAGAGATTGCCAGCAAGACCCGTCTGGGCATCCGGGAACTGAAGCCGATGTGGAAGGAGGTTGCCGAGGCTCGCATGGCGAAGATCGCTGCCGAAGAAGCCCGCCAGCGCGCCGAGACGAAGACGCCGGACTATAAGCCGGTCTCGGACGCCACGCCGGAGTCGATCCGCGAAGCCGCCGCCGCGTCCAAGTGGTTGCCGTCCAACTTCGTACACCGGACGGGATGGTTCTGTCAGATGCGCGATGAAAAGGCCTGCCCGGTCGCTCGCGAGTTCGAAGTGCTCTACAGCGCCGATGGCAAGAAGGGCAGCACCCGCACCAACGAAGTAACCATCCGGTACCAGCACAGGTCCACTGCATGGGGTATCGTGGAGTCTACCTTCCGCATCGGGGATACCTACAAGGACAGCGGTACCATTCTGGGCCGTCTCAGGAACGAGGGGCTGGACTTCGCGCCGGGGGCACCGACTGACTCTATTCTGACCCTGCTGCGTGCCGTCAACTCCGACCGGGAAGCAGTCTACGTCGAGCGGTCGGGCTGGGTTTCCGAGGCGGTATGGGTCAGCCCGACTGGCGAGGCTGTGAAGCGACCCGAGGACCGGTGCCTGTACGTTCTGGACCACACCATGAGGGTAAATGCAGACAAGGCAGGCACGCTCGAAATGGCAATCAAGGCGACGGACACGGCCCTGAAGGGGCGCAATGCCAAGCGCTTTCTACCGGGGTTCTTGGGCGGCGCCGTGGGTATGCTTGCCGAGTTCCTGAACGAGGAACTGGCCGTGATCATTGCCAACGAGGGCAAGGCCAAGCAGGGCAAGACGACCGCGCTCAAGGCCGGAGTGTCATGGATTGCAATTCCGGCTGCGGATGGCTTGTTGATCACGGGAAACGTCACGCCCACGGCGATGGAGGCCATGGCCGTGAAGGCATCGGGCGGCATGTTCGCGCCTGATGAGCAGGGCACGTCCAAGGCTACGGCAGAGGATGAACAGATGATGGCCCTGCAGTTTGCCGGACGCATCGGGCGTGCACGCGGTAAGACCGATGGCAGTATGCGCGACGTCCAGACGTGGCACGGTTGTATGGGTTTGTCGACCGAGAACGGGCTTTTGAACCGACTGGAAGCTGAACAGGCCCGCGATGGAACCGTAGACATTCGGTCTGGGGCGCTGTCGCGGATTTTTACCGTGAACTATGATGCGGCGGTGAAGCTTAGCCCGACCGATGACGCCGAAGAACTGGCAGCGTATCAGGTGCTGGCGCATGGTGGTGCGTATGGTTGGCTGGGGCCGGTCTTTGCCGCCAAGCTGATTGAGCTTGGTGTTGATGCGGTGAAGGCGCGCGTCAGCTCGCTGGTCTCGGAATGGGGCAAGGGGCACTCAGGTGCCGCCGAGCGGGTTGTCAGGACCGCTGCCCTGTTTGGTGTCGCGGCAGAGATCGGACAGGAAGCTGGTCTCTTGCCGGAAGACGCCGACCTGAAGGCGATGCTTGCCGACCTTCTTACCGAGACGCTGGACCAGCGCGCCCACCATCTCGATACCGAACGGCAGGCAAAGGACACCTTGCGTCGGCAGATCATCCGCATGGTGAACCGTTTCCAGATTGTCGAAGTCGGAAATCAGGACGGCGCGCGCGGCGAAATCGTCGGGTACTGGACCTCAGACTCCCATGCGGATGACCTCGCCGCCCGGACCTACATCCTGCCGGTCGACCGGCTGGGGATGCTGGTCAAGACCGAACCCGGCGCACTGGTCGAACAGTTGCGCGCCGAGAGTGCCGTTGTCCTGCCCAGCGAGGGGACCAAGTACTATAAGTCTGGTTTTTGGGAGAACACTCCCGGCGAGGGCAAGCGGGTCAAGTGTCTCCGCGTGAGCGGTGAATGGGTCCACGGTGATGACCTCGACGCCGAAGAAGGCGATGGTGAAGAAGCCAAGGACGAAGAAGCCGCCTGAACGCCGATACCCCATCTCGTCCCCCCTAGGGGGGACGGTCGGGGGACGGATTTGGGGACGGTCGGGGGACGCTCAACCCCCTTGTTTATAGGGGCGAAAAGGCATTATCGCGACCTCGTCCCCCCTATCCCCCTAAAAAATAGACACCTTCTGAGAACGAATATTTTTCCTAGGCCCTCACTCCCGCCTCGCGAAAAAATGTCCGGCGGGGCTGTGTCTTGTTTTTCCGGGGGGATGGGGGGACGGGGGGGTGCGGTATGGTTAAGGTACGGATTCTAATGGGTTTTTCCAGAAATGTCCGTCCCCCATCCCGTCCCCCTAGGAGGGGACGACGCCCCACGCACCCAGTAATTATCCCCGGAACGTTTCGACGTATCGTCGGTTCGGTTGTAATGTTAACTACAGGAACGTGACGTTCGCTTTCTATAAGGATGGACTTGGGGCAGTGGTGTTCGATCTTAACGCACTTCAACGCTTGGAGGATCGCTTGTCGGCTCCCGATGGCATTGAAATCGGCGACCTACAGCGGCGGCTTGAGTCTGCGTTTGCCGACGAGCGGGACGCGAAGGACGTTAACGACTATCGGGTTGCAACGCGCCGATGGAAGAAATTGAAGGAAGAGGTTTGCCCGGTTAGTGCCTTTCTTAGTTTCATCGGTGCCGGTGGAAGTGCACGTTTCCCACTGGACAGCTTAGTCCCTGATGCTTGGTACACGCCGGTTGGCGAAGAGCCTGTCGGTATAGAGGTTACGCTCGCTTTGGGTCGGACGAGCTATGAGCTTGGCCGGGAAATGGTTCGCGATGGTGTCGGTCGCGGTTTTCTGGGACTGCAAGATAACGCTTCCAAGGATGACTTTGATCGAGCATTGCAGCGCCCCCGCGTCATGTACAACACGCGACAAGCCCTCGACACCGTGGGCACTGGTATCCGGCGATGTTTGGAGGCAAAGAACGATTGCAAGTACCAAGGGATGTGGTTGCTGGTCTTGGCCCCTCTAGGCATCCTGCCGCGCGAGCGATGGGAGGCAATTGAGTCCGATCTACGGCAATATGCAGCCCCTATGCCTTTCGACCAAATTCATGTGTTTGATGGACGTGGGCAATCTGCACGGGGCTTTCAGATCAAGTAGCACTTAGCCCTGCATCCAAACCCCGAGGATTCCAAAAATATCGCCCAGCCGCCATCTGCAAAAACGAACACAACCACCCAAAATGTTTACACTTTGTTCTTTTCCACACAATGAGAACATACCGCTAACATATGAGCTTACAGAAACGGACTGTTTCGGATTCAAGCCATTGAATTTGCTATCGAATCAGGCCTTGGTCGGGATATATAAAGCACAACCAAGAATGACGATTTGCATAAGGGGTCCGAATGTCCGCTGCGCCGCAGAAAAAGTACGTGATCTACCGCCGAGTCAGCACGGCCCAGCAAGGAAAGTCCGGGCTGGGGTTGGATGCTCAGGACCGCGATATTGCTCTGTTCCTAGATAACTACTCTAACGTCCCGTACGAGGTTCTGGGGACGTTCACAGACGTCCTGAGCGGGAAGAATGCTGACCGCCCGGAACTGGCCAAGGCGCTGCACATGGCACGCTCTGAGGGCGCAGAACTGCTTGTCTCGAAGCTCGACCGCCTGTCTCGCAAGGTGTCTTTCATTTCGACATTGATGGATGACAAAACGCTGAAGATCAGGGTCGCAAGCATGCCGCAGGCGGATAAGTTCCAGCTTCACATCTACGCCGCGCTGGCGGAGCAAGAACGCGAATTCATTTCAATGAGGACCAAGCAGGCGCTCAGTGTAGCAAGGTCGCGCGGCGTCAAGCTAGGTGGCCTCAGGGATGCCACCATGAAACGCAACGAGGTGGTCAAGGAGGCCGCTGACGCGGCGGCGCAACGGGTCGCCTCCATCATCGTCCCCATGCGCCAGAACAAGGCCAGTTTCGCCCAGATCGCCAATGCCCTCAACGACTCCAACGTACAGAGTCCGAGGGGTGGGAAATGGCATGCGACAAGCGTCCGGAATGCCCTGAGCCGGATAGAGGCCATGGCAGGCGCGTCGGCGTGATAGCAACTTGGTGTTGCTCGCGTTAGCGAGCGCTGCACGCATCGGCCTTTCAGGCGATTTGTATTCGTTCCGGGGGACCCAACCGGGGGGTACGGGTGGGAGCTTAATGGCGGCGCAGGTGCTACCTCGAAATCGCTATACAACTCGCCCATGTGACATTATGCACAAAAGTTACGATTTCCGCGCGGTCCCGGCAAAAGTTGCACATATCTAGGGACCCATCGGGAAAACGACCCCGGCACCCTTCAGATCGGAATCCCCGCCCAGAAAATTTCGAAAATTGTCGAAATGGTCCGTGACCCGTTTTGGCCAAACGCGGGACTTTTGACTGCATCTCGCGTATACTGTGCGTGTCTGTACATCTCCACGCAGTCAGCGCGGTCTTCTCCTTTTTCCGTCGCGCTTCCCTACGGCGAGGTGCGATCCTGCCCGCACCTCGCCGCCCTTTTCAAACACGGCAGGTTCCCAAAGATACAGGCAGGTATTCTATGGCAGAGACACATGAACTCCGTTTGAAGATTGACGCCGGTGCTGCACGCGCCGGTGCGAAGCAGTTCACCGGCGCGATTGAAAGCGTCCGCCGCGCTGTGCGCGACCTTGAACGGGACAGTACGGGAGCATTCATCAAGCTTCGGAACATGTCCCCCAAGGTAGACGTCTCGGGGCTGAAGGCCGCGTCTCGCGAGGCGAACAACGTCGCCAAGGCACAGGGACAGGCAGAGCGGGCCAGTGAACGCGCCGCCGCTGAGATGAAGCGTGTCGCCCTGTCCAGTGCATCCGCCATGCGGACCAGTCAGAACGAAGTGCAGCGCCTTACCGAACGCTTCGCGGCGCTCGGCAGCACGGATGCAATCGACCGCTTGAATCGCGATCTTATGACCATGAAGCAGGCCCTTACCTCTGCCCAGTCGGGACTCGACGTTCGGGCAGCACGGTCGAACTTCGCCGACTCCAGCGCCGAGTTGAAGCGTCTTGCCAATGACCTTGAGGCCGAACAGCGCGCCCATCGTCGTGCCGCTGACGCGGCCACCGACCATGCTCGCGAAATGGATCGGCTCCGCGCCAAGTACAATCCGCTGTACAGTGCCTCCAAGGCCTACGAGTCCAGTCTCGAAGAAATCGCACAGGCCGAACAGGCGGGCGTCCTGTCCGCCAATATGGCAACTCAGGCGAGGGAACGGGCGGCGGCACAGTTGGGGGCCGCGTCAGCGGCTGCAGACCAGTACACCGCCAGTCTTCAGCGCAACGCCGCCATGACGCAGCAGGGCATCATGGCAGGCCACCAGTTTCAGGACATTCTTATTCAGGCCCAGATGGGCTTTGCCAGCGTCGGACAGATCGCCATCATGCAGGGGTCTCAGCTCGCATCTCAGATGAACTCCATCAAGGCGACTGGGGGCAGCGTCTTCCGGACCCTCCTGAGTGGTTTCGCCTCCTTGCTGAATCCGGTGACGGCGGTCACCTTGGCAGTGGTTGCAGTAGGGACGGCGGTTGCCAAGTGGTTCTTCTCCGCCAGCGAAGATACCAAGTCATTCTCTGACAGCTTGTCCGACGCTCACACCAGTATCCAGAACCTGCGCAACGCCACCGACGCCCTCGCGGGTAGGAACCTTGCCGATCTCCGCGACCGGTACGGCGAGGTCAATGACCAGTTGGACGCCCACCTTGAACGCCTTCAGAAGGTCGCCACCCTCGAAGCCGCCGTAGCGAACGCCGACATGATGGCGTCCATTCGCGATGCTCTGACTTCGGACGGCAACCCGTTCACGGGCGAGGTGGACGCCGTTCGCCGGGCATTCGAGACCACCAACGATCAGGCCCGCCACCTTCTCGGCCTCATGGACCGGGTCCGTAGTGCCCGGACCTTCGAGTCACAGGCACAGGCGGTGACCACCTTGCGCGAGGCCATCGAAGATACCGGCGTAAACCTCGACTCCGCCGAAGGAGCGGCGGCACGGATGCTTATTCAGTTGGTCAAGGCGGAAGACGCCGCGTTGATGCTGAAGGCCGCACAGGACGGCACTTCCAGCGCAACCGACAGGGCGACCGGCGCGGCCTCGAACCTGACCTACACGATTGGCACCGCCGCCGATGAAGCCGCCCGCCTTCTCGCGAACCTGAACAGCGTTCCGTCCGCCCTCGCCGTGATGGGTAAGAGCGTGCAGGGCCAGATTGCTTCCATGCAGGCGCAGAACAAGGCCCTGAACCTTCAGATTGGCGAAGGCCTTTCCAGCGTCGCCGCCAACCGTCGGGTTCAGCTTGAAACGATGGTTTCGACCGCAGGCGAGCGCGGACAGTCCATCAACTTCGACCAGATCGCCAAGGAATATCAGGCAATCGAAGAACTGGACGCGCTGGCCAAGAAGCAGAAGGACCTTCGCGACACCCTGTCCGAGATGAACCGCCCCACGCGGAAGGCCAGTGGGGGCCGCAAGGCGGCTCTCTCCGAAGAGGCCAAGGCCATGGAAGACCTCAACGACAGCTTGCAGGGTCGGCTGGACGGACTCCGGCAGGAAAATCTGGCGTTGCAGCTTGTCGCCAATGGCACTGTGGAAAGCACCGAAGCCGCACAGGCCCTCGCCGAGGCACAGCTTGCGACCGGCGGGGCCGTGGATGCGAACACGTTGGCGATGGTCAAGCAGATCGACGTCGCCGCCCGCCTGAACAAGGAACTGACCAAGGTCGCGAACGATCCGGTGAAGAAGTGGCGCGAGTCCGTACCCACTTGGAAGGAAGCCGCCACCGAAATCGAAATGGGGGCAATCAACCACGTTCGCGACGCCATCTCCGAAATGATCAAGACTGGCAAGTTTGACATTGAAGCACTCGGTGACGCCATCTTGGGAACCATCGCCGACATTGTCGCTGACAAGGCCGTGAAGGAACTTCACACCCTCCTTGGGGGCGATGACAGTTCAAACGGTGGACTCCTTGGAGGTCTGTTCGGATCGTTCGACTCCGTTGGTGACCCTGCCACCGCCCAGACCGGGCAGGCCGTCTCACAGGGCGGCATGCAGGCCGGTCAGCATATCTCCAACGCCATGATGCAGGCGGGCCAGACCGTGTCTCAGCAGATCAGTCAGGCGATGACGCAGGGCGGTCAGATGACCGGTCAGCAGGTCCAGCAGGCGCACGCCATGGGCGGACAGCAGGCGGCGAATGCAACCCGTCTCGCCGGTGTCCAGCACGGTCAACACGTGCGCCTCGCCACGACCACGGGCGGTAACCAGCACGCCACCCGCGTAAAGACGGCAATCGAGACCGGCGGGCGTGAGCACGCTTCGATGGTGCGTAGCGCCGCCAGCGGCTCGACCGGCACCGGCGGCTTCCTCGACTTTCTTGGAGGTCCGCAGGGGCTTCTGGGAATGGCAATCGGCGCTTTCGACGAAGGCGGATACAGCACCGCCCCTGCAAACTTCACCAACGCGCCCGTATCGGCCTTCCGGCACGCTCCGCACTTCGCAGAAGGCACGCCGAACACGTCCGGCATCCCGGCAGTCCTCCACGATAACGAGGCGGTCGTTCCGCTGTCCAAGGGGCGCAAGATTCCTGTCGAGATGGGGGAGTCAGCAGGCGCGGGCGGTGGTCAGACGATTTCCTATAATCCGACCTATAACATCAGCACGCCGGATGTCGGCGGATTCAGAAAGTCGCAGAAGCAGGTAACCGCCGAAGGATTCAGCGCAGCCCAGCGGGCGGCGAACGCCAATAACTAAGGAGGTCAGAGAAATGGCATACGAACCTCGCAGCAACCCCGGCAATCGGTTGGGCATGTACGCAGAAAACGTCGAGGCCAAGAGGGAACAGCTTGGCCTTGATGAAAAGGGATTCCGTCTCGGTGGAGTCGATCCTGCCGGGTCGGAGAAGGAAGAGATGCTCCGCGAGATTTATCGCCGAGAGAACGAAAAGCTGCCGTACGCCATCGGCGGCAACAGACCCGCTAACGCGGGCGACGACGAAGGGGGAGATTCCGAAGGCGGATAGTCTACTATATATCGGATATCATCTTGTCGATTGGATCATACCCAAGGTATCCTTCAAGCGGACTCCAGCCTGAGAACATTTGGTAGATAAAACCACAAAGCGGCTTTGATTCATCATATCCGGGCGTAGAGCGCCCCAGAGAAATCAGCATCACTTCCAAACGTTTGAAGAAGTCGAAAAGGCCCTCATCGTTCATAGTGTAGTTATGTAGGACGAACTCAATTTGCTTCGCTAGAACCTCAAGGCTTCCAATGATCTCATGGAATTCCGGGGTGTCATCACTCATTTGGTTTTGAAAGGCATAGAAACCTTCATCCCCTTCACGCCCGTTTTGGAACGTATCTTTGAAGCCCTCCACGGTCATCAGCTTCTGAATGGTTTCAGAGTCTGCGCTGAGATCATGACGACCGCCCTTCTTGCTTGCGAAGACGACTTCAAAAAGAATGTCCCTTTTGACCCTCTCATACATTTTCAAAAGGTTACGTTTGATGACCTTACGTTTCCGTTGCTCGGGAACGTAGACCACCAGCCAATAGAAGAAGAATGACACCAACCCGCCGGTAAGCAGGTTCATCGCTAACGAATGACTTTCTTCCCACCAGCTAGGTTTCTCTAGGGATGAAGCATCGAATGCGAGAAGGGCCGCAAGGAGAATAAGGTTTAGGGCGAACCACGGTCTTACGTTCCCCACTATCTTCCACCAGACCTTTTCCAAGGTACTGCTCTTTGTCATCGGTATCCCCGTTTATTGGATGGGCACCATGACAATATTCGACTGATTCCCGCAGTGCCAAGGTGTCAGTCTGGGAAACGGCCCTGAATCACCGTCAATATGAAATCGTCGTGCATGTTGCACGGAAATGCCCTTTAGCCGCGTTAGCGGCGGGGTCTGTAAGCTATTGATTTTATTGAGAGAAATTGGAGCGGGTGATGAGATTCGAACTCACGACATTTACCTTGGCAAGGTAACGCTCTACCCCTGAGCTACACCCGCATCCTTGGGTGAGGCGTGAGATATAAAGACTCAGGCGCCGCTGCAAGGGGAAAATGCAGCGGGGTGCAGGATTTTTCGGCGGAATTGGCGGGGATCAGAAAAGGGCGTGGCCGACGAGGCCGAGGGCCGTGGCCGTGAACATGGTGAAGGTGAGGACCATGCCCGCCTGCCGCAGGCGGGGGATCTGGGGGGTGGAGCCCAGACCGTAGGCGTGGAGAAGGCGGCCGGCGAGGAGCGTGAGGCCGAGGAGGTGCAGCGCCCAGAGTGGGGCGCCCTGAAGCTCGGCCAGCAAGAGAAGCAGCGCACCGAAGGGGGCGTATTCGACGCAATTGGCCTGTACGCGGATGCGTTTGCGCAGGGCCTTGTCCTCGCCGTCGCCGAGGGAGATCTTGGCCGATAACCGGTAGAAGATGACCCGGAAGCTGAGGAAGACCAGCAGGAGGGCGAGGAGGCCCGCATAGATCGGCGTGATGGTGAGGGGCAAGGGCGCGGTCTCCTGTCTCGGTTCGGGGCCGAGGGTAGCGCGCCCTTGCGCAGGTGCAAGTGGGGTGTGGTTATTCCAGTTCGATCATAAGGTCCTTGGCGTCGATCTGGCTGCCGGGCTGGACGTGGATGGCCTTTACCGTGGCGTCATGCTCGGCATAGATGCCGGTTTCCATCTTCATCGCCTCGATGGTCAGAAGGGGATCGCCATCCTTGACCTTGTGGCCCACTTGCACGGAGACGGAGGCCACCACGCCCGGCATCGGCGCGCCGACATGGTTGGCGTTGCCCACTTCGGCCTTGGGGCGCTGGGTGGTCTGCGACTTGACCATGCGGTTGGGTACGCGGATCACGCGGGGCTGGCCGTTGAGTTCGAAGAACACGCGCACGTCGCCGTCTTCGTTGGTTTCGCCCACGGCCTGAAGCAGGATTTCCATGGTCTTGCCCGGGTCGATTTCGACGCTGATCTCCTCGCCCGGTTCCATGCCGTAGAAGAAGGTCTTGGTGGGCAGGGTGCGGACCGGGCCATAGATGCGGTGGCGGCCCATGTAATCGAGGAAGACCTTGGGATACATGAGATATCCGTTGAGATCTTCGGTATCGACGGACTTGCCTTCAAGCTCCTTGACCAGCTTGTCGCGGGTCTCTTCGAGGTCGACCGGGTCGAGGTGTTTGCCGGGGCGTTCGGTGTTGGGCTTCTCGCCCTTGAGGACCTTGGTGACGATCTTGTCGGGGAAGCCGCCGGGGGGCTGGCCGAGATTGCCGCGCATCATGTCGATGACGGAATCGGGGAAGGCCACGTCGGTGTCGGGGTCTTCGACCTGCGCCCGGGTGAGGCCCTGGCTGACCATCATCAGGGCCATGTCGCCCACCACCTTGGAGGACGGCGTGACCTTGACGATATCGCCGAACATGCGGTTCACGTCGGCATAGGTCTCAGCCACCTCGTGCCAGCGTTCCTCGAGCCCCAGCGAGCGGGCCTGGGCCTTGAGGTTGGTGAACTGGCCGCCGGGCATTTCGTGCAGGTAGACCTCGGAGGCGGGGGCCTGAAGACCGGCCTCGAAGGCGACGTATTGGGCGCGGACATGTTCCCAGTAGTTCGAGAGCGCCCGCACATGGGCAATGTCGAGCCCGGTGTCGCGTTCGGTATGGGCCATCGCCTCGACGATGGAGCCGAGGCAGGGCTGGGAGGTGCCGCCGGAGAAGGCATCCATCGCCGCATCCACCGCATCGACGCCCGCGTTGGCCGCCGCGAGGATGGTACCGCCGGCGATGCCGGAGGTGTCATGCGTGTGGAAGTGGATGGGGATCGAGACCTCGTCCTTGAGCGCGGCAATGAGTTGGCGCGCGGCGGCGGGTTTGAGGAGGCCGGCCATGTCCTTGAGGCCGAGAACATGGGCGCCGGCGGCCTCCATCTCCTTGGCCATGGAGACGTAGTATTTGAGGTCGTACTTGGCGCGGTCGGGGTCGAGGATGTTGCCGGTGTAGCAGATCGTGCCTTCGCAGATCTTTCCGGTGTCGATGACCGCATCCATCGCCACGCGCATGTTCTCGACCCAGTTGAGGCTGTCGAAGACGCGGAAGACGTCGATGCCGGTTTCGGCCGCTTGGCGCACGAATTCCTGCACCACGTTGTCGGGATAGTTGGTGTAGCCCACACCGTTGGAGGCGCGCAGCAGCATCTGGGTCAGCAGGTTGGGCATGGCGGTGCGCAGCTCGCGCAGGCGCTGCCACGGGCATTCCTGCAGGAAGCGATAGGCCACGTCGAAGGTGGCCCCGCCCCAGCATTCGACCGAGAAGAGTTGCGGCACGTTATGGGCATAGGCGGGCGCCACCCGGATCATGTCGATCGAGCGCATCCGCGTGGCCAGAAGCGACTGATGCCCGTCACGCATGGTGGTGTCGGTCAGCAGTAGCCGGTCTTGTGCCAGCATCCAGTCGGCCACCGCCTTGGCGCCCTGCTCTTCGAGCAGGGTCTTGGTGCCGGGCGGCGGCGTGTCGACGTCGAATTTCGGCGCTTTGGGCACCGGCGCGTCGGCCTTGGGCTTGGCCCGGCCTTGGGTTTCCGGGTGCCCGTTCACCGTGATGTCGGCGATGTAGGTCAGCACCTTGGTGCCCCGGTCGCGCCGCTTGGCAAAGTTAAAAAGTTCCGGCGTCGTGTCGATGAACTTGGTCGTGTATTCGTTCGACAGGAAGGTCGGATGCTTCAGCAGATTCTCGACGAAGGCGATATTGGTCGAAACACCCCTAATACGGAATTCACGCAACGCACGGTCCATCCGGGCGATGGCGGCCTCGGGCGTTTGGGCGTGGGCCGTGACCTTGGTCAGCAGCGAATCGTAATAGCGCGTGATGACACCGCCGGAATAGGCGGTGCCGCCATCGAGCCGGATGCCCATGCCCGTGGCCGAGCGGTAGGCGGTGATGCGGCCATAATCGGGGATGAAGTTGTTGAGCGGATCCTCGGTGGTGATCCGGGTCTGCAGGGCGTGGCCGTTCAAAGTGATTTCTTCCTGGCTGGCCTTGCGGGTGGCCTCGGCCAGGGTCTTGCCCTCGGCGATCATGATCTGGGCCTGCACGATGTCGATGCCGGTCACCTCCTCGGTGACGGTGTGTTCGACCTGTACGCGGGGGTTCACCTCGATGAAGTAGAAACTGTCGGTTTCCATATCCATCAGGAATTCGACGGTGCCCGCGCATTCGTAGTTCACATGCTTGCAGATCTTGTAGCCAAGCTCACAGATCTCGGTGCGCTGGGCGTCGGTGAGATAGGGGGCGGGGGCGCGTTCGACGACCTTCTGGTTGCGGCGCTGGACCGAGCAGTCGCGCTCGAACAGGTGGTACATGTGGCCGTGCTTGTCGCCGAGGATCTGCACCTCGACATGGCGCGCACGGGTGATCATCTTTTCGAGATAGCCCTCGCCATTGCCGAAGGCGGCGACGGCCTCGCGGCGGCCTTCGAGCACCTTTTCCTCAAGCTCTTCGGGCTTGGTGACGGGGCGCATGCCGCGCCCGCCGCCGCCCCATGAGGCCTTGAGCATCATCGGGTAGCCGATCTCCTCGGCCTGCTGGCGGGTCTTGTCCATATCCTCGCCCAGCACCTCGGTGGCGGGGATGACCGGCACGCCGGCCTCGACCGCGACGCGGCGGGCGGAGGCCTTGTCGCCAAGGGCGCGCATGGTCTCGGCGCGGGGGCCGATGAAGGTGATGTTGTTGGCGGCGCAGGCATCGACGAAATCGGGGTTTTCCGACAGCAGGCCATAGCCCGGGTGGATGGCGTCGGCGCCAGAGAGCTTGGCGACGCGGATGATCTCGTCGATCGAGAGATAGGCCTGAACGGGCCCCATGCCTTCGCCGATGCGGTAGGCCTCGTCGGCCTTGAACCGGTGGAGGGAGAGCTTGTCTTCCTCGGCGAAGACGGCGACCGTGCGTTTGCCCATCTCGTTGGCCGCGCGCATCACGCGGATCGCGATTTCGCCGCGGTTGGCGATGAGGATTTTCTTGAAGTCAGCCACCGGCCCGCCCTCCTGACATGTAGTCCCTGTTCCGTGGCGTCTCCGCGTGCGCAATAAAATTGCCGCAGTGCAGCACCACTTTGCGCATCTTGTAAGATTTGTGAAAGCTTTGCGCAATGGTGGCGCGCGGGGATTCACCCTTTCGCGAGAAATCCTGCCCGTTCGGGGAGGGGGTATTACCCGGTGCGGGGCCGGGGAAGGGGTTTGTTCTCAGGGGGTTGGCGGGGGAGTGCGGGTAGGGGAAACCACCCGGCCGCGGACCTCGGGCAGGGTGCGGATGCCGAGCTGGCCCATGTTGGCCTGAAGGTCGGATTTGAGGATATGGGCGAGATGGGCGGGCCCGGCGGGGCCGAGGGCGGCGAGGGCATAGTGCCAGCCGCGGCCCATCATGACGTAATCGGCGCCGAGCGCCATGGCGCGGAGGATGTCGAGACCGCCCTCGATGCCGCCGTCGAAGACCAGCGGCAGGGAGGTGGCGGCGCGGACAAGGGGCAGGGCGTCGATTGTGGCGGGGGCGGCGTCGAACTGGCGGCCGGCGTGGTTGGAGACCCAGAGCGCGTCAATGCCTTCGGATTCGAGGCGTTTGGCGTCGTCGGGGTTGAGCACGCCCTTGACGATGAAGGGGCCATCCCACGCTTCGCGGAGCCAGCGCAGATAGTCCCAGTCAGGCGAGGTGCGCAGCAGGTAGCCGGCGTGCTTGTTCGAGGGCAAGCCCTTGGTATTGGGGGCATAATCGTCGATCATCCGCATCCGGGGCATGCCGCGTTGCGCCATGCCGAGCGCCCAGGCCGGGCTGCTGGCGATATGGGCGAGAAGGCGGGGCGTTATCCGGGGCGGCTGGGTCAGGCCGGAGCGGACCTGCCGTTCGCGGCGGGAGCCTACGGGGACGTCGACGGTGAGGATGAGGGTGCGGAAGCCGGCGGCCTTGGCCCGGTTGAGCATGTCGGTGCGGATATCCGGGTCGCGGGGCGGGTACATCTGGAACCAGCCGTGTTGGCCCAGCACGGGCTGGACGTCTTCGGGGGTCTGGCTGGCGACGGTGGAGAGGCCGTAGGGGATGTTGGCGGCGGCGGCAGCGCGGGCGAGGTGACGCTCGGCATCGGGCCAGACGAGGCCGGACATGCCGACGGGCGAGATGCCGACGGGCAGGGCGTAAGTGCTTTCAAGAAAAGAGATTTCCGTGGAGCATTCCATCTCGCCATGGAGGATGGAGGGCATGAGCCGGACCGCGTCGAGGCCGGTGCGGTTAAGGCGGGTGGTGGCCTCGGTTCCGGTGCCGCTGTCGAGGAATTCCCAGACGAAATGGGGCAGGCGGCGGCGGGCGCGGGCGCGCTGGTCGGCCTGGGCGGGTTTTGGGTTGCGCTCGCTACGGGGCGTGCCCTTTCCCAAGCGGCGAGGGGGGGCGGAAGGGGGAATGGTGGCCTGTCGGTTTCTGCGCTGCGGCGCGAATCAGGGTTAACGGCGTTGTTTTGCTGGGGTCGGGACGTCGGTATTTTGTCGGTATTGCGTCGGTATCGCGTCGGTGCGCGGGTCTGTGGGGGCGGTGGTTGATGTGGCGTACCGGGCGCAACAGGCGAGATGTTGTGTGGGATGCAACAGGGGCCCGGTGTGCGCCCCGGGGCCTCGGGGGAGGTCCCGGCTCGGAGGCCGGGACGGGGTTCGGGTCGGGGCAAAAGGTCCCGGGTCAAGCCCGGGACGGGCCCGGAACAAAGGCCGAAACCCGGCGGGCGAGCGTCGGCCCGTCCCGGCGGGCAGACGCTCGCCCGCCGGGTCGTGCGTGGCGCGTGTGGGGGCCGGGGGATTGAGTATTTTCAGAAAGGTGAAGCAGGGTGGCACGCGGGAGAGGGCGGGGCGCGAAAAAACATCGGCGGAGGGTGGAACAGGTGCAGAACATCGGCTTTCCCTCGGCGGCGTTGCGGGTTACTCTGGGGGCATGAGCAGTTTCGATGAGTCCGACGCCTTTGAGGGCGCTTCGCTGGCCGCACGGGCGATGGCGGCACGGCCAGCGCCCTATCTTGATGATCTGAACCCCGCGCAGCGGGAAGCGGTGGAGGCGTTGGACGGGCCGGTGCTGATGCTGGCCGGGGCCGGGACGGGCAAGACCAAGGCTCTGACGACGCGGCTGGTGCATTTGCTGAATACCGGGCGGGCGAGACCCAACGAGATATTGTCGGTGACCTTCACCAACAAGGCGGCGCGGGCGATGAAGCTGCGCGTGGGCCGCTTGCTGGGGGAGACGGTGGAGGGGATGCCGTGGCTGGGCACGTTCCACTCGATCTGTGTGAAGCTTTTGCGGCGGCATGCGGAGTTGGTCGATCTGAAGTCGAACTTCACGATTCTGGATACGGATGACCAGCTGCGGCTCTTGAAGCAGCTGGTGCAGGCGGCGGGGATCGATGACAAGCGCTGGCCGGCGCGGCAGCTGGCCGGGGTGATCGACCAGTGGAAGAACCGGGCGTGGACGCCCGAGAAGGTGCCGGCCGGGGAGGCCTCGGCCTATGACGGGAAGGGCGTGGCGCTGTACCGGCAGTATCAGGCGAGGTTGCGGGAGCTGAACGCGGTCGATTTCGGCGATCTGCTGTTGCATGTGGTGGTGATCTTTCAAAACCACGAGGATGTTCTGAAGCAGTATCAGCGGTGGTTCCGGTACATCCTTGTCGACGAGTATCAGGATACCAACGTGGCGCAGTATCTGTGGCTGCGGCTGCTGGCGGGCGGGCACAAGAATATCTGTTGCGTGGGGGATGACGACCAGTCGATCTATGGCTGGCGCGGGGCCGAGGTGGGCAACATCCTGCGGTTCGAGAAGGATTTTCCGGGCGCGACAGTGGTGCGGCTGGAGCAGAATTACCGGTCGACGCCGCATATTCTGGCCGCGGCTGGGGGGGTGATTTCCGGCAACAAGGGGCGGCTGGGTAAAGAGCTTTGGACCGAGGTGGACGAGGGCGAGAAGGTGCGCCTGATCGGTCACTGGGATGGCGAGGAGGAGGCGCGCTGGATCGGTGAGGAGATCGAGTCGATGCAGGGCGGCACGCGGGGGATGCGGGGGTTCTCGCTGGATGAGATGGCGATACTGGTGCGCGCCTCGCACCAGATGCGGGCCTTCGAGGATCGGTTCCTGACGATCGGGTTGCCCTATCGGGTGATCGGGGGGCCGAGGTTCTATGAGCGGATGGAGATCCGCGACGCGATGGCCTATTTCCGGCTGGTGGTGAGCCCGTCGGATGATCTGGCGTTCGAGCGGGTGGTGAACACGCCGAAGCGGGGCTTGGGCGACAAGGCGCAGCAGAAGATACAGGTGACGGCGCGGGCCAATGGCGTGTCGTTGCTGGAAGGCGCGGCGATTTTGCTGGAGGAGAAGGGGCTTTCGGGGAAGGGCGCGGCGGAGTTGTCGAAGCTGATCGAGGGCTTGCGGCGTTGGGGCCGGATGGCCGGTGATCCCTCCATGAGCCATATCGAGCTGGCCGAGGTGATCCTCGACGAGAGCGGCTATACCGAGATGTGGCAGAACGACAAGACGCCGGAGGCGCCGGGGCGGCTGGAGAATCTCAAGGAGCTGGTGAAGGCGCTGGAGGGGTTCGAGAACCTGCAGGGGTTCCTGGAGCATGTCAGCCTGATCATGGATAACGAGAACGAGGAGCAGGGCGAGAAGGTGTCGATCATGACGCTGCACGCCGCCAAGGGGTTGGAGTTTCCGGCCGTGTTCCTGCCGGGCTGGGAGGACGGGTTGTTTCCGTCGCAGCGGTCGATGGACGAGAGCGGTTTGAAGGGGGTCGAGGAGGAGCGGCGGCTGGCCTATGTGGGGATCACGCGGGCCGAGGAGCTGTGCACGATTTCCTTTGCGGGGAACCGGCGGGTGTATGGCCAGTGGCAGAGCCAGATGCCGTCGCGGTTCATCGACGAATTGCCGGAGGATCATGTGGATGTGCTGACACCGCCGGGGTTGTATGGGGGCGGATATGGTGCGGGGGGTCTTGGCGGCAGCGGGATCGAGTCGCGGGCGGCGGAGGCGGATGCGTATAACTCGCCGGGCTGGCGGCGGTTGCAGGCGCGTTCCGGGCAAAGGCCGCTGAGCCAGCCAAGGGAATCGAAGGCGAGCGTGATCGATGCGCAGGCGGTGAGCAGCCACACGGTGGGCGAGCGGGTGTTTCACCAGAAGTTCGGCTATGGCGCCATTCTGGCGATCGAGGGCGACAAGCTTGAGATCGATTTCGAGAAGGCGGGCGTGAAGAAGGTGGTCGCGAAGTTCGTCAGCGGAGCGGATGATATTCCGTTTTGATGTGACGGATGGTGGGTTTCACCCCACCCTACGGGCGATGCGCCTATGGCCGGTGTGGGGCTTGAGTATTTTTGGAAAGATGAAACCGGGACGGGCGCGGTGTTGGGGCGTCGCCGGGTAGAGGCGGGTCAGCCGCGCAGCGCGTTGATCAACTCGTCCTTGGTCATGTCGGCGCGGCCTTCGATGCCGATTTCCTGTGCCTTGTCGTAGAGCTCGTCCTTGGTCCAGTCCTCGTAGGGCGGGTTCTTGCCGCCTTTCTTCGAGGGCTTTTGCTTGTCATTGGCCTGGGCGTTGGCGATGCGGGCGGATTTTTCCTTGGAGTAGCCCTGATCGCGGAGTTCCTTGTAGGTGTCTTCGTCCTTGATGCTGGGGTTGGGCATGGGGGCCTCCTTTGACGGTTGGTATGGGGGTAACGTTTTTGGAGGGGAGGGGTTCCGGCGATGGCGTGACGGTGGGTTTGCACCCACCCTACCGCGGTGCGGCCCGCCCCGGGCTTGACCCGGGGCCTCTGGCGGCGCGAGGTCCCGGCCCGGGAGCCGGGACGGGTTGATCGTTTCATGTGGGCGGCGCGGGTGGATTTGAGTACCCGGAGCATGGTGGGTTGGCACCCACCATACGGGGGCTATACACGCCCGGCAGGGCTAGATGGAGCACGGGGCGGTGCCATGTCGGCCTATGGCGGGCGGGGATGGCGCGAGGTCCCGGATCAAGTCCGGGACGGGTTGCGTGTCAGGGTATGACGACGTGGGGACCATCCCAGTTTTGCATGGTGCAAAGAAAAACGCGGCCGGGGTTCCCCGGCCGCGTCTGTGGTTTCTGACGATCCGGTGACGGATCAGGCGATGTCGAAGCGGTCGGCGTCCATCACCTTGACCCATGCGGCGATGAAGTCCTTCACGAACTTCTCGTCGTTGTCGTCCTGTGCGTAGACCTCGGCATAGGCGCGCAGGATCGAGTTGGAGCCGAAGACGAGGTCGACGCGCGTGGCTGTCCAGAGCAGGTCGTCGGTCTTGCGGTTGCGGATTTCGTAAGGCCCGCCCTCGACGACGACCCACTTGTTGCCCATGTCGGTGAGGTTGGCGAAGAAATCCGTGGTCAGGGCGCCTTCGCGGTGGGTGAAGACGCCGTGCTTGGTGCCGCCGTGGTTGGTGCCCATGACCCGCATGCCGCCGAGAAGGACGGTCATTTCCGGGGCGGTGAGACCGAGGAGTTGCGAGCGGTCGAGGAGCAGTTCCTCGGGGCTGACGGAATAGTCGTCCTTGAGCCAGTTGCGGAAGCCGTCGGCCAGCGGTTCGAGCGCGTCGAAGCTGTCGGCATCGGTCATCTCGTCGGTGGCGTCGCCGCGACCGGGAGAGAACGGTACGGAGACGGTGTAGCCCGCCGCCTTGGCCGCCTGTTCGACGCCCACGTTACCGGCCAGCACGATCACGTCGGCGAGCGAAGCGCCGTGTTCCTGCGCGATCGGTTCCAGCGTGGAGAGGACGCGCGACAGGCGCTGGGGCTCGTTGCCTTCCCAGTCTTTCTGGGGGGCGAGACGGATGCGGGCGCCGTTGGCACCGCCGCGTTTGTCGGAGCCGCGATAGGTGCGAGCGCTGTCCCATGCGGTGGAGACCATGTCCGACAGCGACAGGCCGCTCTCGGCGATCTTCGCCTTGATCCGGCCGATGTCGTAGTTGGTCGGGCCGGCGGGGATGGGATCCTGCCAGATCAGGTCTTCGGCGGGCACGTCGGGGCCGATGTAGCAGGCCTTGGGGCCCATGTCGCGGTGGGTCAGCTTGAACCATGCCCGGGCGAACGTGTCGCGCAGGTAGTCCGGGTCGGCCATGAACTTTTCGCAGATGGCGCGATAGGTCGGGTCCACCTTCATGGCCATGTCGGCATCGGTCATGATCGGGTTGTGGCGGATCGAGGGGTCGGTCGCGTCGACCGGCTTGTCCTCTTCGGCGATCTCGACCGGTTCCCACTGGTTGGCGCCGGCGGGCGATTTCTTGAGCTCCCACTCGTGGTTGAAGAGCATCTTGAGATAGCCGTCGTCGAACACGGTGGGGTTGGTCGTCCACGCGCCTTCGATGCCCGAGGTGATGGCCTTGTTGGCCGAGCCGCCGAGGTTGGGGTTGAGCCAGCCGAAGCCCTGCGCCTCGACATCGGCGCCTTCGGGTTCGGCGCCCAGCGTGGCCGCGTCGCCCGCGCCGTGGCATTTGCCGACGGTGTGGCCGCCGACGGTCAGCGCGGCGGTTTCCTCGTCATCCATGGCCATCCGGGCGAAGGTTTCGCGGATCTGCGCGCCGGTCTTGAGCGGGTCGGGATTGCCGTTCACGCCCTCGGGGTTCACGTAGATCAGGCCCATCTGCACGGAAGCGAGCGGGTTCTGCATCGAATCGGGCTGGCCGACATCCTCGTAGCGCTCGTCCGAGGGGGCGAGCCATTCCTTTTCGGCGCCCCAGTAGGTGTCTTTCTCGGGGTGCCAGATGTCCTCGCGGCCAAAGGCGAAGCCGAAGGTTTTCAGGCCCATGGTTTCATAGGCCATGGTGCCGGCGAGGATGATCAGGTCGGCCCAGGAGACCTTGTTGCCGTATTTCTTCTTGATGGGCCAGAGCAGGCGGCGGGCCTTGTCGAGGTTGCCGTTGTCGGGCCAGGAGTTCAGCGGGGCGAAGCGCAGGTTGCCGGCGCCGCCGCCGCCACGGCCATCGGCGAGGCGGTAGGAGCCGGCCGAGTGCCATGCCATGCGGATCATCAGGCCGCCGTAATGGCCGAAATCTGCCGGCCACCAGTCCTGACTGTCGGTCATCAGGTCGGCCACGTCCTTGCGAAGGGCCTCGACGTCGAGCTTTTTGAGCTCGTCGCGATAGTTGAAGTCGGGGCCCATCGGGTTGGTCTTGGCATCGTGCTGGTGCAGGATGTCGAAGTTGAGGGAACTGGGCCACCAATCCGTGACGCTGACGCCCGTATGGGTCATCCCGCCGTGCATGACCGGGCATTTGCCGGTCGACTTCATGTCATTTCCATCCATAGCTCTCTCCATTGGTGGCTTTGTCTTATGGGGCCGGGGCGGGTGCCCCGGCATCCGGGAATATCTGGCCTGTCGGGATCGGGAGATAACAGGAGGAACATGTCAGAATGCTGACAGCCGGCAGGGTTTTGCCGGGGCTCTGTTATCGCGTCTCCCCTCCAGATTCTGGAATGCTTCTAACAAATCCGTTCGATTGATTTAAGTTGAATTTTCGGATCGTGGCGATAATTTTTAATTATGGCCAACATCACCCTGAGACAGTTGAAATATTTCGAGGCGCTGGCACGGCACGGCCATTTCGGGCGGGCGGCGGAGGCCTGTTCGGTATCGCAGCCGGCGCTGTCGGTGCAGATTCGCGATCTGGAAGAGGATATCGGCGCGCAATTGTTCGAGCGGGGGGCAAGGCAGGTGCGGCTGACCGCGCTGGGGGAGCGGTTCGCGGACCGGGTGCAGGTGATCCTGCGGTCGGTCGACGAGTTGGATGATCTGGCGAGGGCGAGCGGGGAAGAGTTGATCGGGCGGCTGAGGATCGGGGTGATCCCGACGATTGCGCCTTATCTGTTGCCGAGGGTGATCCGGGCGCTGTCGGAGACGCATCGGGGGATCGATATCCATGTGCGGGAAACGCTGACCGAGCGGCTGATCCGGGAGTTGCTGGACGGGCGGCTGGACACCGCCATCGTGGCGCTGCCGATTTCCGAGCCGGGGCTGGCGGAGGTGGCGCTGTTCGACGAGGCGTTCATGCTGGTGCGGCCCGGGGACGAGGCGGGTAAGCCGGTGCCGAGGGCCGAGGATCTGGCAAGGATGCGGCTGTTGCTGTTGGAGGAGGGGCATTGTTTTCGCGATCAGGCGCTGTCGTTCTGCAATATCCGGCCCGCCGTGCCGGGCGACGGGCTGGACGGGTCGTCGCTGTCGACGCTGGTGCAGATGGTGGGCTCTGGCATTGGCGTCACGCTGATCCCGGAGATGGCGGTGCCGGTCGAGACACGCTCGGCCGATGTGTCGGTGGCGCGGTTCGGGGCGCCGGAGCCCACGCGGACGGTGGGGATGATCTGGCGGCGGTCGAGCCCGCTGGCGCCGCAATTGCAGCGGATCGCCGAGGTGGTGGGACGCGCCGGGGAGGAGCAGAAGAAGGCTCAGGTGGGGGCGGATCATAGTTTCTCCCAGATTGATCCATAATCTATCCCAAATTCGCCTCTAATTCTCAGGATGAGTGAAACCGGCCGGACCGTGGCGCCGGGGCTGTGCCCCGTTGCCGATTCGGATGCCGCCGGAGCAGGGCAGGAGCGAGCAGCGCCACGCCTTTGAAACAAGCGGGTTCTGCCCCGCCGACCCGAGGCCGGGACACCGGTGTCGGGATTACAGGAATGTTCGAGGTACGCCATGACCGTCTATGTGGTCACGACAGAGAATTGGGACAGCGCCGCCTTTTGGTCGGGGGTCAGCGAAGGCGCGTCCGGGCACGGGCTGGATTTCTCGGCGCTGCCGGCTGGGTATTCCGTGGATGTCGACGCCGATACCGGCGTGATCACCATCAGCGACGGGTCGGACAGCTTTACCGTCGGCGAGGCCGGGGTTGGCGGGACGGATGCCAATCTGGGCGGCGGGACGCAGCTTGATTACTTCATGGTCGCCTATGGCGGTGGCGGGAGCGATACGCTGGAGGGCACCGCGCGGGGCGATGTGATGGATGGCGAGGGCGGCGCCGACACGATTGACGGCGGCACCGGGAATGACACGATCGACGGCGGCGGGGGTGGTGACAGCCTGATCGGGGGCGACGGTGACGACCATATCACCGGCGGGTTCAGCGCCGAGGATACCGAGCTGTTCCTCGACTGGAGTGCCGCGGGCAATGACGGCCAGAGCATCGGCACCGGGTTCACGCAGGATACCGGCGGGATCGACGTTACCGTCACCTATACCGACGAGGGCAACGGCCAGAGCGCCAATGTCGAGACCTCCACGGGCCAATATGTCGGGACGGGCGAGCCGTTCGACGCGAATTCCTCGGCCGAGCTGCGCGGGGGCGGGGCGACGGGGGATACCGCGACGCTGCGGATGGATTTCTCGGCGGTGGAGGGGTCGGGCTTCGATGACGAGGTGACGGATGTCAGTTTCCGGATCAACGATGTCGATCAGGCGGGTGGCAGCGGCTGGGAGGACGGGATCACCATCCGCGCGTATGACGAGGAGGGCAACGAGCTTGACGTTACGGTCACCTATCAGGGGGTGAGCGAGACGGGCCCGGATGTTCTTGTCGATGGCGAGGGATCGCAGAGTTCGACGGGCGCGAACGGCTCTATGCTGGTCGAGATCGAGGGGCCGGTCAGCTATGTCGAGGTGGATTACGACCAGCTTGGCACGAGCGGGCAGGTGATCTGGGTCACCGATGTGCATTTCACCGCACAGGGCCGGAGCGATGGCGACGATACGATCGAGGGGGGCGAGGGGGACGATTACCTTGTCGGCAACCTCGGCTCGGATAAGATCAGCGGCGGGGCGGGGAATGACACGCTCCTTGGCGGTGACGATACGCTGAGCACCGGCACGGCCGAGATCGATATCGTCAACGGCAGTTTCGAGCAGACGAGCCATGGCGATGGCGGCTGGTCGGAGGGCACGCCGGGCTGGGAGACGAGCGGCACGGAGGTGGGGGATTTCAACCCCACGTCGGGGCAGATCGACGAGGGTGATATCGACGGCAGCAACGTCGCGTTTCTGTTTGCCGGTGGCGATAGGCTGAGCCAGACGCTGTCGCAGGAATATACCGACGGCGAGACCTACGAGTTCGACGTCGATCTGGGCGATGCGACCTATGCGGGGTCGGTGAGCTATACGGTCAATATCTATGCCGGTGACACGCTGATCGGGACGCAGAGTGGCACGACCGGGGATATTGACGGGCTGGAAACCGTGTCGGTCAGTACGAACGGCTATTCCGACCCGAGCCTGAACGGCGAGCCGATCACCATCGAGATCGTCAATGCCGGGGGTCAGGACCTTCTGGTCGACAATGTCACCGGGACGGTGACGGGAATCGCCGGCGGCAGTGACAGTGACACCAGCGGCGATATCCTTGACGGGGGTGACGGGGCGGACCTTGTGGATGGCGGGGCCGGCAACGACACGATCACGGTCGATCAGGGCGACACCGTCACCGGCGGGGATGGCGATGACCGGTTCGAGCTGGCCGATGAGGACACGACGGGCAACGGCGCCATTTCGATTGTCGGCGGCGAGGGCGATGAGACGGACGGGGATACGCTGGTTCTGACGCCGGACGTGACCTATGACGACATCACCTTTACCAATTCGGATGACGAGGCGGGTGGGCTGTCTGGCAATTTCACGATGGCCGACGGCACGTTCGTGGAGTTCTCGGAGATCGAGAACATCATCTGTTTCACGCCCGGCACCATGATTTTGACCGAGGTCGGCGAGCGGCCGATCGAGAGCCTGAAAGTGGGCGACCGGGTGGTGACGCGGGACAGCGGGCTGCGACCGATCCGGTGGATCGGTAGGCGCACGGTGCCGGGGCGGGGCCGGTTCGCGCCGGTCTGGGTGGCGCCCAACGTGATGGACGGGTCGCGCACCGGGCTGCTGGTGTCGCCGCAGCACCGGATATTGTTCGCGGGCTATCAGGCGCAATTGCTGTTCGGGCAGGAGGAGGTTCTGGTGGCGGCGAAGCACCTGATCGACGGGACGGATGTGCAGAGCCGGGAGATGGCGGAGGTGACCTATATCCACGTGATGTTCGACCATCACGAGGTGATCTATGCCGAGGGGATCGCGACGGAGAGTTTCCATGCCGGCGATGTGGGGCTGGGCGCGATCTGCGAGGAGTCGCGGGAAGAGCTGTTCGGGCTGTTCCCGGAATTGCGGAGCGCGCCGCGGCACATGGGCGATACGGCGCGGCAGTGCCTGAAGCGGTACGAGGCGCGGCTTTTGCGGGATTACGACACGATGCAGCGGAAGCGGGTCGGGGTGGCCTAGGCCCGGCGTCTACGTGATCGCTTCAAGCCGTTCCTTTGACAGGTCGCCGGGCACGATGGTCAGCGGAATCGTCAGCGTGCCGGAGTTCTTGGAAAGCTGGGTGACGAGCGGGCCGGGGCCCTTCTTGTCGGTGCCGGCGCCGAGGACGAGAACGCCGATGTCCGTGTCCTCCTGCACCTGCGCCATGATCTCTGTCACCGGTTCGCCCTCGCGGATGACCAGCTCGGGGTCGACCCCCTGCTTGTCGCGCATCCACTTGGCGAAGACCTCGAAATGAGCGTGGATACGCTCGCGCGTCTCTTCCCGCATGATGTCGCCGACGCCGATCCAGTGGTTGAATTCCTCGGGCGGGATCACCGCCAGAACCTCGACCCCGGCACCGGTATGGGCCGCCCGCATCGCCGCGAAGCGCATGGCGTTCAGGCACTCCCTGCTGTCGTCCAGAACCACAAGAAACTTGCGCATGGTCTCACTCCTCGCCCGGGGGCATGATGCCCGGAAGACCGGGTGCTGGCAATATCATGATATGCGGCGCCGGTTTGCGCCCGTTCAGTCGAATGTGCCGGTGACCCGCCCGAGCAGCATGAAGGCGCGGGATGTGCGGGTGTTGGACAGCTCGGTCAGGTCGGAATCACTGGCGGTTTCGGCAAAGGACGAGATCATCCGGTCGAAGATCCGCAGGAAGTGGTGGACGGCATCGCGGAAGATCGGATCGCTTTTCATGCGCGCGGCGGTGAGCGCGAGGGAAGAGCGGTCGCGGATGCCGCCAAGCTGGGCGATGGAGCGGCCGCGCTCGCCGGTGGCGAAGCGGCGCCAGATTTCGGGGCGGGCGAGGTCGGGGCGCAAATCGTCCATGTAGATGCCGTCATGCGACATCAGGGTGAGGACATCCTGTGCCGCCTGAATGAGCTGGGCGGTGGGCCGGTCCTTGAGCGCGCGACGCAGCGCGGCGAACCCGGCCTTGTCCTCGGCGGTTTCGGGGAAGTTCAGCGCGCGGATGAAATCGGAACTGGGCAGCGGCGGCTGCATGTCCTCGGCCGGGGTGCCGAGCGGCAGGGCGACCTGGGCGTCGCCCTGGGGTGGGCTGGCCTCGATCTGTTTCGGGGCTTGCGGCGGGGCGAGCGCGTGGCGGGTCGAGGAGAAAGTGGCGAGCGCGGTTTCGGTCTTGCGCTGGGCGGCGGCGATCTCTTCGAGCTTCTTGGAGACGGAAGGCTCGTTGACGGCGTTGCGGTTCTGACTTTGGGTGATGTAGGCGTGGCGCATGGCGTCGATGGCCACCTGCAGCCGCTGGCTTTCCTCGCGCATCACCCGGGACGAGCGCGCGGCGGTGGCCGCGACCCAGATCATCGCGACCGGCATGAAGACCGCCAGCATCACGAGGATGAACCATGCCGCGCCGCCGACGCCGCCGGTCAGCGCCTCGGTATCCATGAAGAGGAAGAACACCGCAGCCAGCACGAGCCAGCCAAGCGAAAGCGACGCGGCAACCACCTCGGTTGCCGTGACCCTTTCCCTGCGTGACTTGTCGTAGATCCCCAGCGGGGTAGGCGGGGTCTGTTGACGGTCGGCCATGTTCAGGACCTGCTAGATATAGGCGATCTTTAGCACTTCGTAGGCCTTGTCGCCACCGGGTGTGCGCACCTCGACGCTGTCGCCCTCTTCTTTGCCGATCAAGGCCCGTGCTATGGGCGATTTGATGTTCAGCAGGCCTTTTTCAATACTCGCCTCGTATTCGCCGACGATCTGGTAGGTCTTTTCCTCGTCGGTGTCCTCGTCGACCAGCGTGACGGTGGCGCCGAACTTGATCGGCCCGGAGAGCTTGGCGGGGTCGATCACGTCGGAGAGGCTGATGGCGCCTTCCAGTTGCTTGATGCGGCCCTCGATGAACGACTGCTTTTCCTTGGCGGAATGATATTCGGCATTTTCCGACAGATCGCCATGTTCGCGCGCCTCGGAGATCGCCCTGATGATGGCAGGGCGCTCTACCGACTTGAGCTGTTTCAGCTCTGTCTCGATGGCGTTGTAACCCTTGCGTGTCATCGGGATTTTTTCCATGCGGAGTGCCCTTCATACTGACGGGGCCGCGCGTGTCGGCCCCGGCCTTCAACCATTTCAGATGTCGCGACAGATTGCCCCGAGGGCGCCGGACTTTGCAAGAGCGGATGCGCGGCGCGGGGGCATTCCGTGGGCCGAATCGCGGCAAATTGCCGGTTTTGACCGTCCCGGACGTCGTGTTCCAATTGACGGGGGCGTTTCCGAGGCGATAACCACGTGCGGAGCGAATTCCGGCGGCCCCGAGCCGCGCCTTTGGAAGGAAAGACAGATGTCCGAGATCGAACGCGAAGCCATGGAATACGATGTCGTGATCGTGGGGGCCGGCCCGGCGGGCCTGTCCGCGGCGATCCGGCTGAAGCAGCTCGACCCCTCGCGCGAGGTGGTGGTTCTGGAGAAGGGCTCGGAAGTGGGGGCGCATATCCTGTCGGGCGCCGTGCTTGACCCCTGCGGGCTGAACAAGCTGATCCCGGACTGGAAGGAAAAGGGCGCGCCGCTCAACGTGCCGGTGAAGGACGACAATTTCTTCATGCTGGGCGAGGCGGGCAAGGTGCGCATCCCCAATTTCCCGATGCCGCCGCTGATGAACAACCACGGCAATTACGTGGTCTCGATGGGCAATGTCTGTCGCTGGATGGCGGAACAGGCCGAGGAGCTGGGCGTCGAGGTGTTTCCTGGCATGGCGTGTTCGGAAGTGATCTATGGCGAGAATGGCGAGGTCAAAGGCGTTGTCGCGGGCGAGTTCGGGCGGAACCCCGATGGCACGCCGGGCCCGTCCTATGAGCCGGGGATGGAGCTGCATGGCAAGTATGTCTTCCTTGGCGAAGGTGTGCGCGGCAGCCTGTCGAAAGAGGTGATCGCCAAGTACGACCTGTCGAAGGGCAAGGAGCCGCAGAAATTCGGCCTTGGCATGAAGGAGATCTGGGAGATCGACCCGGCCAAGCACAAGCCCGGCAGCGTGACGCATACGATGGGCTGGCCGCTGGGCTCGAATGCCGGGGGCGGCTCGTTCATTTACCACCTCGACAACAATCAGGTTTACGTGGGTTTCGTGGTGCACCTGAACTACCGCAATCCGCACCTGTACCCTTACATGGAGTTCCAGCGGTTCAAGCATCACCCGATGGTCAAGGAGCTGCTCGAAGGCGGCAAGCGGGTGGCCTATGGCGGTCGGGCGATCACCGAGGGCGGGTATCAGTCGATGCCCAAGATGGTGGCGCCGGGCGTGGCATTGCTGGGCTGTACGGTGGGCATGGTCAACGTGCCGCGCATCAAGGGCAACCATAACGCCATGCTGTCGGGGATGGCCGCGGCAGAGGCGGCCCATGCCGCGATCGAGGCGGGCCGGGCCAGTGACGAGCTCAATGATTACGAGACGGATGTGCGCGAGGGCGCCATCGGCAAGGACCTCAAGAAGGTGCGCAACGTCAAGCCGTTGTGGTCGAAATACGGCCTTCTGGCGAGCCTCAGCCTTGGCGGGCTGGACATGTGGACCAACACGCTGGGCTTTTCGCTGTTCGGGACGCTGGGGCATGGCAAATCGGATGCCGAGGCGACCGAGCCCGCCGACAAGCACAAGAAGATCGACTATCCCAAGCCCGATGGCAAGCTGAGCTTCGACCGGCTGACCAATGTCAGCTATTCGATGACCAACCACGAGGAAAACCAGCCCTGTCACCTGCAGCTTGTGGACCCGAGCGTGCCGATCGCGCACAACCTGCCCAAGTTCGACGAGCCGGCGCAGCGCTACTGTCCCGCCGGTGTCTACGAGGTTGTCGAGAAGGAAAACGGGCCGGAGTTCGTGATCAACTTTCAGAACTGCGTGCATTGCAAGACCTGCGACATCAAGGACCCGACGCAGAACATCAAGTGGGTGACGCCGCAGGGGGGCGACGGGCCAAACTATCCCAATATGTGACCCTGTGAAATCGTGATCGGCCGGGGCGCGGCAAACCGCTTGCCCCGGATTGCCTTGGCCGGGCCGGCAGTCTACCTTGAGCGGCAACAGGAGTTATAGAAGGCAGGCAACCCCGTGACTCGCACAAAACTCTCGGTTCTCGCACTCGCAGCCGCCCTGTTGCAGGGGGGCGCTCAGGCTGCCTCGGCCGACGAAGCGGTCGGCTCGTATCTTGCCGCCCGCCAAGCCAGCCTCGACAACGATTACAAGGCCGCCGCGGAGTATTTCACCAAGGCGCTGGCCGAGGATCAATCGAACCCCGCCATTCTGGAAAGCGCGGTGGTGGCCCATGTTTCGCTGGGTCATTTCGATCAGGCCATCCCGATTTCTCGGAAGATCGAGGATGACGAGCTGTTGAGTCAGGTCGCGTTCATGGTGCTGGTGGCCGACGAGGTGAAGCGCGGGGCGTTCGACGACTTGCTGGCCCGGTTCGAACGGGATCACGGGATTGGATCGCTGGCCGACGGGCTGATCGCGGCGTGGGCGCAGCTTGGCAAGGGCGACATGAGCGCCGCGCTGGAGCGGTTCGACGCGGTGGCCGAGGAAAAGGGCCTGCGCAGTTTTGCCATCTATCACAAGGCGCTGGCGCTGGCCTCGGTCGGTGATTTCGAGGCCGCCGAGCAAATTTTCGCGGGCAAGTCCGACGGCCCGATGCAGCGCACCCGGCGCGGCACGGTCGCGTGGGCCGAAATCCTCAGCCAGCTTGAGCGCAACGACGAGGCGGTGGCGCTGATCGACGATGCGTTCGGGGCCGATCTCGACCCGGAGATCAGCCTGCTTCGCGAGAAGCTGGTGGCGGACGAGCGGGTGCCCTTCTCGCTGATTTCGGGCGCCGCGGATGGCGTGGCGGAGGTGTTCTTTTCGCTGGGCCGGGCGCTGATTGCCGACACCAGCGAGGATTATGTGCTGCTGTATTCGCGGATCGCCGAGTATCTCAACCCGCGCCATGTGGATTCGGTGATGATGACGGCCGAGCTGTTCGAGTCGCTGGGCCGCTATCAGCTTGCGACGGATACCTACAAGTCGGTGCCGCGCGATCACCCGTCCTTTACCGCGGCCGAGATGGGCCGGGCCGAGGCGCTGCGCCGCAACGACCGGACCGATGCCGCCGTCGAGGTTCTGGAGCAATTGTCGGACTCGCACCCCGAACTGCCGATGGTGCATGTGGCGGCCGGGGACCTGTATCGCCAGCTCGAGCGGTTCGGCGCGGCGGCGGAGGCCTATGAACGGGCGCTCGACCGGTATTCCGAGGATGCCGAGGAGCAGTGGTTCGTGCATTACGCGCGGGCGATCTGTTACGAGCGGCTGGGCGAGTGGGAGAAGGCGGAATCCGATTTCCGCCGGGCGCTGGAGCTGAACCCGGAGCAGCCGCAGGTGCTGAACTATCTAGGCTATTCGCTGGTCGAGAAGCAGATCAAGCTGGACGAGGCGCTGGGCATGATCGAGCGCGCCGTCGCCAAGCAGCCCAACAGCGGCTATATCGTCGACAGCCTTGGCTGGGTTCTGTACCGGCTGGGCCGCTATGACGAGGCCGTGGACCACATGGAGCGGGCCGCCGAGCTGATGCCGGTGGACCCGGTGGTCAACGACCATCTGGGCGACGTCCTGTGGGCCGTGGGGCGCAAGAACGAGGCGGAGTTCCAGTGGAAACGCGCGCTGTCCTTCGTGGATGAGGAAAAGCCGTCGCCCGATGTCAAACCCGACCGCATCCGCCGCAAGCTCGAAATGGGGCTGGACGTGGTGCTGGAGGAAGAGGGCTCGCCGCCGCTGGAGATCGTCGATGACGGTGGTTGAGGCCTTTGTTCCGGCAAAGGTCAACCTGACATTGCATGTGACGGGCCAGCGCGACGACGGGTATCACACGCTCGATTCGCTGGCGATGTTCGCCGATATCGGCGACCGCATGACCATCACCATGCCGGGCGATTACAAGCTGACGGTCGAGGGGCCAATGGCCGAGGGCGTGCCGGAGGACGACAGCAACCTTGTGCTGCGGGCGGCGCGGATGATGCGGATCAACGCGGATATCCGGCTGGAAAAGCACCTGCCCAATGCCGCCGGGCTTGGCGGCGGGTCGGGGGATGCGGCGGCGACGCTGCGGGTGCTGTCGGGGTTTTCCGGCAAGCCGGTGCCGGGGGACGGGATCGAGCTTGGCGCCGATGTGCCGCTGTGCCTGCAATCCGAGGCCGCTCGGGTGACGGGGATCGGCGACAAGGTGACGCCGGTGCCGAACCTGCCGCCGCTTGACGCGGTGCTGGTGAATCCGCGCCTTCCGGTGCTGACGGCGGAGGTGTTCAAGCGGCTGACGCACAAGGTCAACCGGCCGATGCCCGAGGACATACCGGCGTTTGAAACCTCTGACGAGCTGATCGACTGGCTGCGCGGGATGCGCAACGACCTTCAGGCGCCGGCGATCGAGGCGGAGCCGGTCATTCAACAGGTGTTCGAGACGCTGGAGAAGACGCCGGGCTGTCAACTGGTGCGGATGTCGGGCTCGGGCGGGACGTGTTTCGGCCTCTACAAGAATGCCGAAACCGCCGGGTCGGCGGCGGGCCGGTTGCAGGAAAGCCATCCGTCTTGGTGGGTCAGGGCGACACGGCTGAACGCACCGAACATGTAGGCCCGCGCGTTCAGGTCAGGCGCGCGACCACGTAATCCGCAAGCTCGGTCAGCATCCGCCGCACCTCGTGGTTGGGCAGTTTGCCCATGGCGGTCTTGGCACGCTCGGCCCAGGCCATCGCGTCATCGCGGGTGCGGTCGAGCGCGTCGTGGCGATCGAGGATGGCGAGCGCTTCCTCGAGGTCTCCGTCGCGCTGGTCGCCCTTCTCGATGGTGCGTTTCCAGAAGGCGCGTTCCTCGTCGGTGGCGTCGGCCACGGCCTTGATCACCGGCAGGGTCAGCTTGCGCTCGCGGAAATCGTCGCCGACATTCTTGCCGGTCGCCTTGGCGTCGCCCTGATAGTCGAGCAGGTCGTCGGCGATCTGGAAGGCGATGCCGAGCGCGTCGCCATAGTCGTAAAGCGCGGTGATCCGGTCCTCGCCCGCGTTGGAGATCACGCCGCCCACCTGGGTGGCGGCGGAGAAGAGCGCCGCCGTCTTGCCGCGCACGATCTGGAGGTAGATATCCTCGTCGGTCCTGAGGTCGCGGGCGGCGCTGAGTTGCAGCACCTCGCCTTCGGCAATGGTGGCGGCGGCGTTCGACAGGATGTCGAGCACCCGCAGATTGCCGGTTTCGACCATCAGCTGAAACGCCCGTGCGAAGAGGTAATCGCCCACCAGCACGCTTGATTTGTTGTCCCAGAGCAGGTTCGCCGTGGGCCGGCCACGGCGCTGGGCGCTTTCGTCGACCACGTCGTCATGCAACAGGGTGGCGGTGTGGATGAACTCTACCGTGGCGGCGAGGTTGACGTCGTATTCGCCGTCATAGCCGCACATATCCGCCGTCGCCAGCGTCAGCATCGGCCGCAGCCGCTTGCCGCCCGCTTCGACGAGATGCGTCGTGACTTCGGGGATGCGCGGCGCGTGGCGCGAGGCCATGCGGTCGCGGATCAGGGTGTTGACCGCCTCGAGGCGCCCCGCGAGATGCCGCGCGAGTTCCTCATGTGGTTTGGTAGAGGCGTGATCCAGTCCCATTCAACTCACCATCACACGGCTCGACAAACCGTGCCCCCTCGCCTTATCTCTTGGCCATGAAACAGCTATTGCGCACCAACGACCCGGCCTCGATCGCCTTTGCCAAGGCACTGCTTCAGGGCGAGGGTATAGACTGCTTTGAAATGGACGTAAATATGAGCGTTCTCGAAGGGTCGATCGGTATTTTCCCGCGGCGGATCATGGTGGCGGATTCGGATTACGAGGACGCGTCGCGCACCCTGACCGACAACGGGATCGAGGTTTATGACGGGGATTGAGCCGGGCGAGGTGACGGCCGACGCGTTCCTCGGGGGGCAGTTGCGTATTTTTCAGCCAAGGCGGGGGTATCGGGCGGGGATCGACCCGGTGATGCTGGCCGCCGGGGTGCCGGCAAAGCCGGGCGAGAGCGTTCTGGATTTGGGCTGTGGCGTGGGGGTCGCGGCGCTATGCCTTGGCCGGCGGGTGCCGGGCCTGCGCCTGACGGGGCTGGAATTGCAGGCGGGATATGCCGGGCTGGCGCGGCGCAACGGGGTGGAGAACGGGCTGGAGTTCGAGGTGGTGGAGGGCGACCTGTCGGACATGCCGAGAGCGCTGCGGGAGCGGCGGTTCGACCATGTCATCGCCAACCCGCCCTATTTCGACCGCGCCGCCAGCACGCCCGCCGCCGAGCCGGGGCGCGAGACGGCGATGGGCGAGGGGACGTCGCTGGCCGAATGGGTGAAACAGGCGGCGCGGCGCTGTGGGCCGGGGGGCTATGTCAGCCTGATCCACCGGGCCGAGCGGCTGCCGGCGCTGCTGACGGAGGTGGCGCGGCATCTGGGCAGTATCGAGGTACTGCCACTGATTCCGCGCAAGGGGCGCGAGGCAAGGCTGGTGCTGATCCGGGCGCGCAAGGGCGGGCGTGCGGAGTTTCGCTTGCATGACGGCTGGACCCTGCACGACGGGGTTGTGCATCCGGGGGACCGCGAAAACTATACCGCGGAGACTGCCGCCGTTCTGCGGCTTGGGCAGGCGCTGCGGTTTTCCGGCTCATTTTAATAGCATTTGAATCGCATAGTTCCGCCGATGCTGCGCCTGCAGCGTGACAGAGTCATAAATCTGTGATGCACTGAATACGTGCATAACGCACATAAGCAACGAGAGGAGACGCCAATGAGCTTGAGTTCACATGTCGAGGAACTGAAGAAGAAACATCACCACCTCTCCGAACGGGTCGAAGAAGTACAGCGCTCTCCGGGCGCGTCCGACTTCGAAATCGCCGAACTCAAGAAGCAGAAACTGCGCATCAAGGAAGAGATCGCACGCCTGTCAGAAGACGCCTGAACGACGTCATCCGCCGTGAATTGCCGAGGTTAATGACAGCCGTCATGGCGTGACTTCACGGGCCTGATCGAATGGAAAGCCAGTTGCGTATCGACGCGACCAGCAGGCGTTTTGTACGCCGCGAAACCTAACGAAACACCACCACTCCACGGAAAAGGGGCCGGTCTGCGTGACCGGCCCCGTTGTCATTTGCGCGCCTTTCGGCAGAGGTTAGCCGAAGAACTGGGCGCCGTTGGCCGAGATCGTCGAGCCGTTGATGAACTGCGCGTCCTCGGAGGCGAGGAAGGTGACGCAGCGGGCGATCTCTTCGGGTTCGCCAAGGCGGCCGGCGGGGATCTGGGCGACGATCTGTTCGCGCACCTTTTCCGGGACCGCCATCACCATCTCGGTGGCGATGTAGCCGGGGCAGACGGCGTTGGCGGTGATGCCGGCGCGCGCGCCTTCCTGCGCAAGGCTGCGGACGATGCCGATGTCGCCCGCCTTGGTCGCGGCATAGTTGACCTGTGCGAACTGGCCCTTCTGGCCGTTGATCGAGCTGATGACGATGACACGGCCGAACTTGCGCTCGCGCATGCCGGGCCAGACCGGGTGCACAGTGTTGAACACGCCGGTCAGGTTGGTGTCGATCACCTCCTGCCATTGCTCGGGGCTCATCTTGTGGAAGGGCGCGTCGCGGGTGATGCCGGCATTGGCGACGACGATGTCGATCGGGCCGACCTCTTCCTCGACCTTGGCGATGCCGGCCTTGCTGGCCTCGTAATCGGCCACGTTCCACTTGTAGGTCTTGATTCCGGTGGCCTCGGTAAAGGCGGCGGCCTTTTCGTCATTGCCGGCATAGGTGGCGGCGACGTTGTAGCCTTCGGCCTTCAGCGCCTTGGAAATCGCCTCGCCGATGCCCCGGCTTCCGCCGGTCACGAGTGCAGTTCTTGCCATGGTTCTCCTCCAGTCTTGTCTTGGCTGTCGGTAACTCTGTTACCTTTCGGGTTTTGTTCGCGCAACAATGTTGCTCAAAGATCGGCGGAAGGTGCAAGGGCAAATGAAAGGGGCGCCCGAAGGCGCCCCGTTTTGCCGGTGTCCGGTCAGTCGCGCTCGACGCACATGGCGACGCCCATGCCGCCGCCGATGCAAAGCGTGGCGAGGCCCTTTTTGGCGTCGCGGCGCTTCATCTCGAAGAGCAGGGTGTTGAGCACGCGGCAGCCCGAGGCGCCGATCGGGTGGCCGATGGCGATGGCGCCGCCGTTGACGTTGACGATGGACGGGTCCCAGCCCATGTCCTTGTTCACCGCGCAGGCCTGTGCCGCGAAGGCTTCGTTGGCCTCGACGAGGTCGAGGTCTTCGACGCTCCAACCGGCCTTTTCCAGCGCCTTGCGGCTGGCGCTGATCGGGCCCACGCCCATGATCGACGGGTCGAGCCCGGCGGTGGCGTAGGAGGCGATGCGGGCGAGCGGTTCGATGCCGCGTTTGCTGGCATCCTCGGCGGACATCAGCAGGACTGCGGCGGCGCCGTCATTGAGGCCCGAGGCGTTGGCGGCGGTGACGGAGCCGTCCTTTGCGAAGGCGGGCCGCAGCTTTTGCATGGCGTCCATGGTGGCGCCGTGGCGGATGTATTCATCCTTGTCGACCACGGTTTCGCCCTTGCGGGTCTTGACCGTGAAGGGGGTGATTTCATCCTGGAACTTGCCGGCGTTCTGGGCGGCCTCGGCCTTGTTTTGCGAGGCGACGGCGAATTCGTCCTGCATCTCGCGGGTGATTTGCCACTGGTTGGCGACATTCTCGGCGGTCTGGCCCATGTGGTAGCCGTTGAAGGCATCCCACAGGCCGTCGCGGATCATGGTGTCGATGTATTTCATGTCGCCCATCTTGTGCCCGGCGCGCAGGTGCGCGGCATGGGGCGAGAGGGTCATGTTTTCCTGACCGCCGGCGGCGATGATGCTGGCATCGCCAAGCTGGATGTGCTGGGCGCCCAGAGCCACGGCGCGCAGGCCCGAGCCGCAGACCTGGTTGATGCCCCAGGCGGCGCTTTCGATGGGCAGGCCGGCGTTGACATGGGCCTGACGGGCCGGGTTCTGGCCCTGGGCTGCGGTGAGAACCTGGCCGAGGATGGTCTCGGACACTTCGCCCTTGTCGATGCCCGCGCGCTCGACGATGGCCTCGAGCACGGCGGTGCCGAGATCATGGGCCGGGGTATTGGCAAAAGCGCCGCTGAACGAGCCGACGGCGGTGCGCGCCGCGGATGCGATAACTACGTTGGTCATGTCTTCCTCCACCAGGTGACTGCGTGACCGGAGGCGTCCCGGCGCCCGCCGCGGGCACCTGTGCGGACTCCTCCGCCTTGGTTGGCGTGATACCGCATGGGTGGTGGCCGGGCAACGGTTGGATTGTCACAGGCGGGTCAGCCGGTGGCGGATTCGCCCGCGTCGCTATCCCAGGGCGGACGGACGGTGGGGGCGCCGAAGAAATAGCCCTGCAGGCAGTCCATGCCGATGCTCTGGAGAAAGGCCGCGTCCTGTCCGGTTTCGACGCTTTCGGCGATGCAGACCATGTCGAACTGTGCGGCCAGGGCCATGAGCGCGCCGGTCAGGACCTGATTGTCTGGGTCGCTGGCGATGCCGCGGATGAACTGACCGTCGATCTTGAGGATGTCGAAGTAGAATTGCTTGAGATAGCGGAAGGAGGTGTAGCCCGAGCCGAAATCGTCGAGTGCGAAGCTGACGCCCTCGGCCTGCATCTCGGTCATGAAGCTGACCACCAGTTCGGGCACGACGATGGCCGAGCTTTCGGTGATCTCGAGGATCAGGCGTTCGCCCGCAGTGGGGTCGGCGCGCAGGCCGTTGCGCAAGGTCCGTATCCAGCGCGGATAGCCGATGGAGCGGGCCGACATGTTGATGGCAAGCCGCAGGTCAGGATAGTCATGCATCGCCCGAAGCCCCTGTTCGAGCGCGATGCAGTCGATGATTCGGCCGGTCTCGGTCGTTTCGATCTCGGTGATGAAATCGCAAGCGGGAATGATCCGGCCGGTGTTGTCCATCACCCGGATTAAGCCTTCGTAAAAGGCGGGCTTGCCGGGGTCGCCGGTCGGCACGATGGCCTGATAGGCCAGCATCGCGCGATCATTGTCGACCGCGTCGGTTACCATTTCGATAACCGACCGGTCCCGGCTGGTCACGGCGAAGTTCAGCGGATTGTCATGCCCGGCCGGAATGTCGGCCCAGATCGTCGGGTTGTGCCCCATTTGCGCGCTCCTGATTGCACCCGCTTCACAGGGTGGGGCGCAGGCGCTAAGGAAGGCTTAACGCGCGAATTTGAGCGATCTTGCCGCAGGCGGGGTCGGGAAAGGGGTGTCATGGGCGAAAGATGCGGCTGGGTGGGCGACGATCCACTCTACGAGGCCTATCACGACACCGAGTGGGGCGTGCCGGAATGGGACAGCCGGGCGCTGTGGGAGAAGCTGATCCTCGACGGGTTTCAGGCGGGGCTGAGCTGGATCACGATCCTGCGCAAGCGCGATAATTTTCGCGCGGCTTTTCAGGGGTTTGACCCGAATGTCATTGCCGGCTGGGGCGAGGCGGAGGTGCTGCGCTGTCTGGCCGATCCGGGGATCATCCGGCACCGGGGAAAGATCGAGGCGACGATCGGGAATGCCCGCGCATGGCAGGAGATCGAGGCGGAACAGGGGTTCGATAGCTACCTGTGGGCCTATGTCGGTGGCCGGCCGGTGCAGAACCGTTTCGAGAGCCTTTCGGATGTGCCGACCGAGACGGAAATTTCCCGCGCAATTTCGAAGGATTTGAAGAAAAGAGGCTTCAAATTCTGTGGGCCGACGATCGTCTATGCCTTCATGCAGGCGGTGGGGATGGTGAACGATCATATCGTGACCTGCCCCTGCCACGAGCCGGTCAGGAAGCTGGGTTGAGGCTGCCGATTTCGACGTCGGTATAACGTCGGTATTTTGTCGGTATTACGTCGGTGCAGTGAGACGGGCGGCGGGCCGGCCTGTGTCATGTCACCCGCGGCGGGCGGCCTCGATGGTGGCGACGTCGATCTTTTTCATCGGCATCATCGCCTCGAAGGCGCGTTTGCCTTCGTCACCGCCGGCGGTGAGGGCCTCCATCAGGGTGCGGGGGGTGATCTGCCACGAGATGCCCCACTTGTCCTTGCACCAGCCGCATTGCGATTCCTGCCCGCCGTTGTCGACGATGGCGTTCCAGTAGCGGTCGGTTTCTTCCTGATCCTCGGTGGAAATCTGGAAGGAGAAGGCTTCGGAATGGGTGAAGGTGTTGCCGCCGTTAAGGCCGAGGCAGGGGATGCCGAGGACGGTGAAGGTGACGGTGATGACATCGCCCGCCTTGCCGCCGGGATAGTCGGCGGGGGCGCGGTTGACGCCGGTGACCTCGCTGTCGGGGAAGGTCTTGGCGTAGAAATTCGCGGCCTCTTCGGCCTCGGTGGCGTACCAGAGGCAGACAGTGTTTTTCGGGGTGGTCATGGCGGGTGTTTCCTCTGGTCAGGCGGTTTCGGTCTCGCGGGCGGCGTCGGCGGCCTGCCAGTGGGCCATGTGATCGCGCAGGGCGCGGGTGAAGGCCGGGCGGGCAGTGGCGCGGGCCACGTAGTCGGTGAGCGCGGGGTGGTCGGCGAGCCCGTCTTCGGAGGCGACGTTGCGCAGGGTGTCGATGGTGGCGATATCGGCGATGCTGAAGTCACCGGCGATCCATTCGTGATCGGCCATCCGGGTGTCGAGTACGTCGAGCCGGGTGGCCATGAAGCCGCGGGCATGGGCGATGACCTCGTCCGCCGGGGGCGGGCCGAAGAAATCCGGGAACTTCCGCGCCAGCAGCATGACCTGCCAGTGCATCGTTGCCATTTCGAGCGTGTTCAGCGCGGCGAACAGCCATTGCGTGACGTCGGCGCGCCGGTCGGCGGGGAGAAGCGCCGTGCCTTCGGCCACATGCATCAGGATCGCGCCGGATTCGAAGAGCGTCTGATCGCCATCGCGGATGATCGGCACCTGTCCGAAGGGCTGCATGGCGAGATGCGCGTCGGTCTTGGCGCCGCCGGGCACGGTGGCGGTGTCGTAGTCGCGGCCAATCTCTTCGAGCGCCCAGCGGATGCGGAGATCGCGGACGAAGCCGCGGGGGAAGTCGGGGACCCAATCGAGGGTGTAGAGGGTGAGGGTCATGCTGCCCTCGCCATTTCGTTGGAGTCGAAGAGCGGCTCGAACCCGCCCCACATCATGCGCATGCCGTCAAAGGGCATTTTCGACATGTCGAAATCGGCCATGTCGGCCTCCATCTGTTTGGCGGCGGCGTCGCAGGTGGCGCGGTCGGGCCATGTGGTCCAACTGAAGATCGGGACTTCGCCCTCTTCGGCCTTGGTGGCGCGGTAGAAGTCGGTTTGCTTGCCGTGGGGCACGTAATCCCCCCAGTTCTCGACCATGCCGGTGGCGCCGAGTTTCTCGAACATCTGCCAGCCCTCGTCGGCCATGTCTGCATAAGCTTGGCGGTTCTTTTCGGGGACGGCGAGGATGAAGCCCTGGTAATAGCCCGCGTCGGTGAGGGTGCCGCGTTGGTAGATCGGCTCGAAGCCGCCGAAGATCATGCGGCTGCCGTCGAAGGGCATTTCGGACATGCTGGCCATGTCCGGGTCGGTCATCATCTTCTCCCATGCGGCGTCGGAGGTCGCCTTGTCGGGCCATTCGATCCACGAGAAGACGATGGTTTCGTCGTCCTTGGCGGTCACGGCGCGGTGGAAGTCGGTGATTTTGCCCTTGGGGATATCGACGCCCCATGTCTCGATCATGCGGGTCGCGCCGTGGGATTTCATGAGCGGCCAGGCCTCGTGGCAATGGTCGATGTATTGCTGCCGGTTGGCGGTGGGCACGGCCATGATGGCGCCGGTGTAATAGGTCATGTCGGGTTTTCCTTTGTCCTGAACGGGGGGCGAATCGGGCCCGCTGACTTAGCGTGACACTTGCAGTAGTAAAAAACAACTGATAGTATTTAAACATGACTGAACAGGTAAAATCCCCCCGCCTTCGCTATGACGAGGGCTGTCTTGCCGCCCATGCGCTGAACCTGATCGGGGATCGCTGGGCGTTGCTGGTGGTGCGCGAGCTGATGTTCGCGCCGAAGCGGTTCCAGATGATCCGGGCCGGGGTGCCGGGGGTGACGGCGAGCGTGCTGACCGGGCGGCTTTCGCAGTTGGGCGAGGCCGGGGTGGTGGCGCATGACGCGCGGCTGGGGAGTTACAGCCTGACCGATGCGGGCCGGGGGGTGTTGCCGGTGCTGGAGGCGTTGTGCCGCTGGGCGCTGATGGTGCCGGGGCATGATCCGGGGCGGTTCATCAGCCCGTCGGCGCTGATGATCTCGATGGGGGTGAACCTGTTGCCGGAGAGGGCGGCGGACGCGGTGGCCGGGTTCGATTTCGGCGGTGAGGCGTTCGAGATGCGGGTCGAGAATGGCGCGGTGCGGACGGAGGCCGTCACGGCACCGGAGGCGCCTTTCGTTCTGACGGGCAATGGCAACGGGATGGCCTCGGCGGTTTACGGGCGGCTGCCGCTGGCGGAGCTGGTGGAGAACGGGCGCGTGAGCGTGGCGGGCGAAGCCGCCGCGGCGCAGCAATTCGTCGATATGTTCGGCTTGCGGCGCGAGGCGCCCGCGACGTAACAGATTGACATGCGGGACGGATGGCCCCATATGGGCGCTGTCCGCTGCGCAACCGCGTGAGCTTGCCGTGCCCCATACAGGGCCATCAGCGACACCCAGTTTCTAGGTCCCCATCACGCAGGGTTCTTGACGCGACGGCCGGATGGCGCGGGAGACGCCCGCACATTCCGAGGCCAGCGCAAACCCTCTATGGCCGTGATGCGGCCAGACGCAAAGGCCGCAATGATGCGGCCCAAGAAGGATACCCTTTGCAAGATTTCTCCGAATTCGGCCTGTCGCCGAACATCATCGCCGCGCTGACCCGTGCCGGCATCGAAACACCCACCCCGATCCAGACCAAGGCGATTCCGCCGGCGCTGGAGGGGCATGACATCATGGGGCTGGCGCAGACCGGCACCGGCAAGACGCTGGCCTTTGGCCTGCCGCTGGTGGAACATCTGCTGGCCACCCCCGGCAAGCCGCAGCCGAAGGCGGTGAAGGCGCTGGTACTGGCGCCGACGCGCGAACTGGTGAACCAGATCGCCGACAATTTGCGGCCCCTGACCGAGGGCACGCGGCTGCGGGTCTTTACCGTGGTGGGCGGCCAGTCGATCGGCAAGCAGATCACCGCGCTGAGCCGGGGTGTCGATATTCTCGTCGCCACGCCGGGGCGGCTGATTGACCTGATGGATCGCGGCTCGGTCGATCTGAGCCAGGCGAAATCGCTGGTGCTGGACGAGGCGGACCAGATGCTCGACATGGGGTTCATCCATGCGCTGCGGAAGATCGCGCCGAGGCTGGGCACGCCGCGCCGGACGATGCTGTTTTCCGCCACGATGCCGAAGCAGATGGAAGAGCTGTCGCGCGCCTATCTGACCAACCCCGTGAAGGTGCAGGTGGCGCCGCCGGGCAAGGCCGCCGACAAGATCACCCAGTCGGTGCATTTCCTGCCCAAGGCCGAGAAGCCGGTTAAGCTGCGCGAGATTCTGACGGCGAGCGACGATGCGCTGACGCTGGTGTTCGCCCGCACGAAGCATGGCGCCGAGAAGCTGATGAAGGGCTTGGTGCGCGACGGGTACAATGCCGCGTCGATCCACGGCAACAAGAGCCAAGGTCAGCGCGACCGCGCGATCAAGGCGTTCCGTGATGGCACGATCACCGTGCTGGTGGCGACGGATGTGGCGGCGCGGGGGATCGACATTCCCGATGTCGGGTTCGTCGTGAATTACGACCTGCCGGAAGTGCCCGATAACTACGTTCACCGGATCGGCCGGACCGCGCGGGCGGGCCGCGAGGGTGAGGCGATTGCCCTTTGCGCGCCCGAGGATGCGGACCTGCTGCACCAGATCCAGCGCCTGATGAAGGTCGAGGTGCCGGTGGCCAGCGGCGAGAGCCCGCTGCCTGCGCTGGGACAGCCGAGGGCGCGTGGCAAGAGCCATGGCTCGGGTCGTCGTGGCCAGGGTGGCGGACAGGGTCAGGGCAAGGGCGAGGCGCGCGGCGCCGGCGCCGGGGCCCCGCCCAAGCGCAACCGCCGCCGCCGGCGGCGCGCCGCCTGATCCCCCCGAGATACCGGGGCCGCGCTGTAAGAGGCGCGGCCCCGTCGCCTTTGGCGGCAACGAAACGTTTTTGAAAACGCCGCGCATATCCTATATGAACACGCATCTGACCACAGGACCGCACGAGCCATGACCGACACCGCCCCGATCACACAGGATGTCATGACCATCCCCCGGAAGCTTCCCGAGGGGCTGGTGAATATTGTCGGGCTGACGCGCGATGGCCTGCGCGAGGCGCTGATCGCCAATGGCACGCCCGAGAAGCAGGCCAAGATGCGGGTCAACCAGATCTGGCAGTGGGTCTATTGGTGGGGCGTGCGCGATTTCGAGGCGATGACGAACCTGTCCAAGGCGTATCGCGCGCAGTTGGCCGAGAAATTCGTGATCGAAATCCCAGAGATGGTGAGCAAGCAGGTCAGTGCCGATGGCACGCGCAAGTATCTGGCGCGCATCGCGGGCGGTCACGAGGTCGAGGTGGTGTACATCCCCGAGACCGACCGGGGGACGCTTTGTATCTCGTCCCAGGTGGGCTGTACGCTGACCTGTTCGTTTTGCCACACGGGCACGCAGAAACTGGTGCGCAACCTGACCGCCGGAGAGATCGTGGGGCAGGTGATGATGGCGCGTGATGATCTGGGCGAGTGGCCCGAACCCGGTGTGGGCGCGGGGGAGAAGCCGCGTTTGCTGTCGAATATCGTGCTGATGGGCATGGGCGAGCCGCTTTACAATTTCGACAACGTGCGGGACGCGATGAAGATCGCCATGGATGGCGAGGGGATTTCCCTTTCCCGTCGGCGGATCACGCTGTCGACCAGCGGTGTCGTGCCGGAGATCGCCAAGACGGCCGAGGAAATCGGTTGCATGCTGGCGGTGAGCTTTCACGCCACCACCGACGAGGTGCGCGACAGGCTGGTGCCGATCAACAAGAAGTGGAACATCGCCACGCTGCTCGACGCGCTGCGGGAATATCCGAAAGTGTCGAATTCCGAGCGGATCACGTTTGAATACGTGATGCTGAAGGATGTGAATGACAGCGACGAGGATGCGCGGCGGCTGGTGCAGCTGATCAAGGGCATTCCGGCGAAGATCAACCTGATCCCGTTCAACGAATGGCCCGGTGCGCCGCATCAGCGGAGCGACTGGGAGCGGATCGAGCGGTTCGCCGATATCATCTACAAGGCGGGGTATGCGAGCCCCATCCGGACGCCACGGGGCGAGGATATCATGGCGGCCTGTGGGCAGTTGAAGTCGGCCACCGAACGGCAGCGGAAATCGCGCAAGGCGATCGAGGCCGAGGCGGGGATGGGCTGACCGGGGGCGGAATTTTAAAAATTCCGCGATGGAAAATTCAAATTTTCCAGGCCGTTTTCTGGTCAGAAAACGGGGTCGCGCCGGGGGTAGGTTTCATCATGGTCCGTGAGCCGACATTGCACATGATCTGCGGCAAGATCGCCGCCGGGAAATCGACGCTGGCAAGCAGGCTTGCCGGTGAGAGCGGTGGCGTTCTGATCGCCGAGGATGACTGGCTGGCTGCCTTGTTTGGCGATCAGATGACGACGATTGCGGATTACGTGCGCTGCGCTGAGACGCTGCGGGGGATCATGGCGCCGCATGTGGTGGCCTTGCTGCGGGCCGGGGTGTCGGTCGTGCTGGATTTTCCGGCGAACACCGTGGAGACAAGGCGCTGGATGCGCGGGATCGTGGACGAGGCGGGCGTGGCGCATGTGCTGCATGTGCTGGATGTGTCCGAGGAGACCTGCATGGCCCGGCTGGCGGCGCGGAATGCGCGGGGCGAGCACCCGTTCAAGGTGACAGAGGCGCAGTTTCACCGGATTTCAAGCCACTATGCCCCGCCCTCGGTGGAGGAGGGGTTCACCCTCGAACGTCACCCGCACCCGTGATGGGCGCGAGGGACCGGAGGCTGCGACCCTCTGGTCGCTGTTTGCCCTTTTGGTCAGCCCGCCATGCGTTGCAGCACGTCGTCGCGGCGGATGAGGCGGTGCCAGATCACCGCCATGGCGATATGGCCGAGGATCAGCAGGGCGAGTACCCAGCCCATTTCGCCATGCAGTTCCGAGGGGGCTTGCATCCATGCGATTTCCGCCTCGCGCGCGGCGAAGATTTGTAGTCCGAAATAGGTGAAGCCGCGGTCGCTGCCGGCGGCGGCGAGCAGGCGGGTGAAGGGGACGATGACCATAAGCGCGTAGATCGCCACGTGGCCCGCCACCGCCGCCCGGCCGATGAGGCCGCCGGTGTGTTCCGGCCGGCGAGGCAGGTTGGCCAACCCCCACGCCCCGCGCAACAGCACCAGCAGGAAAAGCGTGGCGCCGAGGGTGTAATGGTAGCTCCAGAGCAGTTCGCGGGTGGCGTTTTCGCGCGGCAGCGCCCAATGGGCGGCGGCGGAGAGGAACTGGGCCGCGAAGAGCAGGGCCATGCCCCAGTGCAGGGTTCGGGTGATCAGGCCGTAGCGGTCGGGGGTGTCGGTGAGCGAGGTCATGAAAACTCCGGTCGCGTGGGAATGGATGGTTTGAAATCGGCGGCTCTGGGCCGGGTTAGATCAGGTAATAGGTTGAAGCTGAACGGGATTGTCGGGAGTTCACGGAAATGTAACCGGGGCGCGGCGGCGGGGTCGGTCCGGCCACCGGATACCGGGAAACGGGCCGGTTTGTGATTGCGCCGGGCGGGGCGGGCCCTAGATTGGCGGTATGGTGTCGCCCGAGAACAGATTTGCCCCCCTGCCGCAGCCGGAGACCGCCGAGGGCGGGCCGCGCCTGACCGGTGTGGAGATCGAGCTGGGCGGGCTGGACGAGGCGCGCTGTGCCGATCTGTGCGCGCGGCATCTGGGCGGGGTGGCGCGGCAGGTGGACGAGGCGATCTGGCAGGTCGAGGACAGCCGGATCGGGGCTCTGAAAGTGTATCTCGATACCGCGCTGCGCCACGCCGACAAGACCGCGCTGCGCGATGCCGCGCTGAGCCTCGGGCGGGAGGTGATCCCGGTGGAGATCGTGACCGACCCGCTGGACCGCGAGGGGCTGATCGCGCTGGACGGGCTGCGCGAGGCGCTTCGGCAGGCGGGTGCGCTGGGCAGTGGGGGCGGGCTGTTCTTTGGCTTCGGGGTGCATCTGAATGTGCAGGTGGCGTCGGACCGGGCGGAGGCCGTGGTGCCGCCGCTGCTGGCCTATGCGCTGATCGAGGACTGGCTGCGGACCGCCAACCCGATCGACCAGACGCGCCGGGTGCTGCCCTTTGCGGCAACCTATCCAAGGCGGCTGGTGCGGCGGCTGATCGCTCTGGGGCGCGGGGCGCGGCTGGGGCATGTGATGGACGCCTATGCGCAGGAGGCGCCGTCGCGGAATTTCGGGCTGGATATGCTGCCGGTGTTCGCGTGGATCGACGCGGCGCGGATGGCGCCGGTGCTGACCGATGCCACATCGGCGCGGCCGACCTTTCATTTTCGCCTGCCGGATTGCCGGATCGACGAGCCGGGCTGGTCGCTGGACCACGAATGGCGGCGCTGGCTGACGGTGGAGCGGGTGGCCGCGAATGGCGACGTACTGGCCGAGCTGTCGCAGGGCTGGGAGGCCGCGCATGCCGGTGTGCCGCTGCCGCGGGCCTATTGGGGCGAGCGATGCGGGGCAATTCTGACCGAGCGGGGGCTGGCGGATGCGGGCGGGGGCCCGGCATGAGCCGGCCGGTGATCGCGGTCACCACCTCGCGCCGGTCGGGCTGGCGGATCTTTCCGCTGGTGGCGCTGAACGTGTGGCTCGCGGGCGGCAAATCGGTGCGCTGGGACGAGGCGGGAGAGGTCGACGTGCCGGGGGTGGACGGGGTGATCATCGGCGGAGGGGATGACATTTCGCCCGATCTCTATGGCGGGCAGATCGTGACATCGGCGCGGCTCGACCCCGAGCGGGACGCGATGGAGCGCGGGATCGTCGAGGCCTGTTTCGCGGCGAAGAAGCCGGTGCTGGGGATTTGCCGGGGGAGCCAGATGCTCAACGTGGCTCTGGGCGGGACGCTGCATCAGGATGCCTACGAGGTGTATGAGCGGAGCCGCAAGCACTGGACCGTCTTGCCGCGCAAGACGGTGCAGGTGGAACGGCACACGCGGCTGGCGGCGATTGCCGGCGAGCACGCGATGCGGGTCAACGCGCTGCACAGTCAGGCGGTGAACGAGATGGGCCGGGGGATGCGGGTGGCGGCGCGCGACCCCGGCGGGATGATCCAGGCGGTGGAGCGGGTGCGCGACCCGTTCGCGCTGGGGGTGCAGTGGCATCCGGAGCATTTGTTCTATGCGCGCCGGCAAAGGCGGCTGTTCCGCGCGCTGGTGGCGGCGGCCGGGGCGCGGCGCGAAGAGGAGGCGCAGCTTCAGCGGGTGGATGACGTGATGTGAGCTTTGCGGCCCTGCCGTGAAGATACCCGCGCCTTGCCCCAATTCGGCACGATTGTTGCCACAAGGCGAAATTATCCCGGTTTCAGGAACATTACTGTCCGAGGGAAGGAAACAGATATGGAACCGATGAACCCGACGAAGATCCACGACCTTGTGATGCGCGAGCGCGAGCTGGCCGTGTCGGAGCGCGAATGGCAGCACCGCCTGCGCGGCTATGGCTATGGCATCCGCGACACTGACGAGGGGCGTTTTGTGACCTCGCTGGTGCAGGGCAGCGATATCTGTGCGCTTGGCGCGGCGGCGGCCTGAGCTAGCCTGAGCTAGCCCTCGGCCCCGCCAAGCACGCCGGTCCGCACGCCGTAATCGACGGCAAGCTGGTAATCCGGGTCGTCGTCACTGTCGACGACGAGGTGGCCGGCCTTTTTCAGAAGGCGGTGGCAATCCGGGCTGAGATGGCGGAGCTTGATGCGCTTGCCCGCGGACTCGTATTTCGAGGCAACGGCTTCGATCGCTTGCAGGGCGGATTGGTCGACGACGCGGCTGCGAGCGAAATCGGCGATGACGGCGTCGGGGTCGTTCTCGATATCGAAGAGTTCGGCAAAGCCCGCGGCAGAGCCGAAGAAGAGCGGCCCTTGGATTTCATAGACCTTGGCACCGGTTTCGGTGACCGACTCGCGCGTGTGGGCGTGGATGCGGGTGGCGTTGTTCCACGCATAGGCCAGCGCCGAGACGATGACGCCCACGACCACCGCGATGGCGAGGTCGTATTGCACGGTCACCACGGTGACGAGCACGATGACCAGCGCGTCGGTCAGGGGCACCTTGCGCAGGATCGTGAACGAGTTCCACGCGAAGGTGCCGATCACCACCATGAACATCACGCCGACGAGGGCGGCGAGCGGGATCTGTTCGATCAGCGGCGCGGCGAAGAGGATGAAGATCAGCAGGAAGAGCGCCGCCGCGACGGCGGCGATGCGCGTGCGGCCGCCTGATTTCACGTTGATCATCGACTGGCCGATCATGGCACAGCCGCCCATGCCGCCAAAGAAGCCGGTGACGGTATTGGCCACGCCCTGGGCGATGCATTCCTGGCTGGCGCCGCCGCGCTTGCCGGTCATCTCGCCCACGAGGTTGAGGGTGAGCAGGCTTTCGATCAGGCCGATGGCGGCGAGGATCACCGCGTAGGGCAGGATGATTTCCAGCGTCTCGAGGTTGAGCGGCACCATGGGGATGTGAAGCGTGGGCAGCCCGCCCTGGATCGAGGCGAGATCGCCGACGCGGGGCACGTCGAGGCCGAAGGCGATGACGAGCCCTGCGACGATGCCGATGCCGGCGAGCGGCGCGGGAATCACGCGGGTGATGCGGGGCATGACCCAGATCAGCGCCATGGTCAGCGCGACGAGCCCCAGCATCGTGGCGAGCGCCATGCCCGAGAGCCATTCGCCGCCGGACATGCCGTGATCGGTTTGCACCATGGTGCCGGGGACCTTGAACTGTCCCAGTTGCGCAAGGAAGATGACGATGGCCAGCCCGTTGACGAAGCCCAGCATCACCGGGTGTGGCACGAGGCGGATGAACTTGCCCCAGCGCAAAACACCGGCGGTGATTTGCAGGATGCCCATGAGAACGACCGTGGCGAAGAGGTATTCGACCCCGTGCTGGGCGACGAGCGCGACCATGACGACGGCCAGCGCGCCGGTGGCGCCCGAGATCATGCCGGGGCGGCCGCCGATCAGCGCGGTGATGAGGCCGACGAGGAAGGCCGCGTAGAGGCCGACCAGCGGGTGAACACCGGCGACGAAGGCGAAGGCCACCGCCTCGGGCACCAGCGCCAGCGCGACGGTGAGCCCCGAGAGGAGCTCGATCCGAAGGCGGGCGGGGGTGAGCGGTTCGCGCGGGCCGGGGCGCAGGTGGGGAATTGCAAGACGGCTGGCTACGGCGGCCATGAGGTCGCGTGTCACGGGGTGGTTCTCTCTGAGATTGTTTTGTCGCGTTGCGAGGGTGATACTGCAGCGCAGCATCGGGCGCCACCCCCTTGGCGGGAAAGGTGCCTTGTGGTGGCTGCATGGTTACACCGGATCGGGACACCGGGGCGGGTTCCCATTCGGGGCAGCGCGGGGCAGAGTGCGGGAAACTCAGGCAGGGAGCGTGACATGACGGAGACGATGATCGGGGTGATCGGCGGATCGGGGCTGTATCAGTTCGACGGGCTTGAGAGCGCTGAATGGGTGCGTGTCGAGAGCCCGTGGGGCACCCCGTCGGACGAGGTTCTGTGCGGCCGGGTGGGGGGTGTGAAGATGGCCTTTCTGCCGCGGCACGGGCGGGGGCATGTGCATTCGCCCAGCACGGTGCCCTATCGCGCCAATATCGACGCGCTGAAGCGGCTGGGGGTGACGGACGTGATCTCGGTCTCGGCCTGCGGGTCGTTCCGAGAGGAGATGGCGCCGGGGGATTTCGTGATCGTGGATCAGTTCATCGACCGGACGATCGCGCGGGAGAAGAGTTTCTTTGGCACCGGCTGCGTGGGGCATGTGAGTTTGGCGCATCCGACCTGTCCGCGGCTGGGCGAGGCCTGTGAGAGTGCGGCGAAGGCGGCGGGGATCACGGTGCATCGGGGGGGCACGTACCTTGCGATGGAGGGGCCGCAGTTTTCCACGCTGGCGGAATCGAAGATGTATCGCGAGGTGTGGGGCTGTGACGTGATCGGGATGACCAACATGCCGGAGGCCAAGTTGGCGCGGGAGGCGGAGCTTTGCTATGCCTCGGTGGCGATGGTGACGGATTACGACAGCTGGCATCCGCATCACGGCGAGGTGGATATCTCGGCCATCATCGCGACCTTGCAGGGCAATGCCGACAAGGCGCGGGCGATGGTGACGGGGCTGCCCGCTCTGCTGGGGGCGGAGAGGGAGCCCTGCCCGCATGGGTGCGACCGGGCGCTGGAGTTCGCGATCCTGACGGCGCCGGAGGGGCGCGATCCGGCGTTGGTGGCGAAGCTGGATGCGGTTGCGGGGCGGGTTTTGTTGTCGCAGTGAGGAGCGCTGTGCTTCGGTCCTGATCCGGGGTCTCTGGCGGGGCGAGGTCCCGGCGCGGGGGCCGGGACGGGTGTTTGTGTATTCCGCCGGGCGAGCGGCCGTCCGCGGGTGGGCGCTCCGACGGGTGTGATGGTTGATTTATGGTTCAATCCGCATCTTACGGTGGGTCTGCATGGCTTCGTTGCAAAAGCGCCCGCCCTTGGGGGCGGACGGGCGCTCGCCCGGCGCCGCGCCAAGGCGCGGCTTGTTCTGGGCGGGGATGGTGCCGGGCGTTGACGTTGCGGCGGGTTCGGGGTTGGGTATCTCGGGAGAGGTGCCGGGCGGAAGCCCGGCCTACGGATTGAGAGGGGAGAGTTCCATGCCATTCGATCTCTGGCTGGCTTTTGCCGCCGCTTCGACCGCGCTTTTGCTGATACCGGGGCCGACCGTGCTTTTGGTGCTGAGCTATGCGCTGAGCCAGGGCCGGCGGGTGGCGGTGGCCAGTGCGACCGGCGTGGCGCTGGGGGATCTGGTGGCGATGAGTGCCTCGCTGATGGGGCTGGGTGCGCTGGTGCTGGCGTCGGCCACGCTGTTTACCGTGTTGAAATGGGTCGGCACGGTGTATCTGATTTACCTTGGCATCAAGCTGTTGCGGAGCGCGCCGGCAGGCGGGCTCGAGGAGGTGGGGCCCGCACAGGTGAACGGGCGCGGCGTGTTCTGGCATGCGGCGGCGGTGACGGCGCTGAACCCCAAGTCGATCGCCTTTTTCATCGCGTTTGTCCCTCAATTCGTGACCGTGGGACAGCCGCTGGCGCCGCAATTCGCCATCCTGATCGCCACCTTCGTGGGGCTGGCGGCGGTGAATGCGCTGGCCTTTGCGCTGCTGGCTGACCGCCTGAGGCAGACGATCCGCAAGCCGGGCGTGATCACGTGGCTGACGCGCGGGGGCGGTGTGGCGCTGATCGGCATGGGGGTGATGACCGCCACCCTGCGCCGGAGCGCATGAACGGCCAGCCCGGCAAGGTTCTGATCCTCGGGGCCGATGGGTTCATCGGGCGGCATCTGGCGTTCGGGTTGCGGGCGGCGGGGTGGTCGGTGGTGGCCTCGGCAAGGCGGTGCAAGCGGCTGGAGCGGATGGGGTTCGAGACGGTGGAGGCCGACCTTGCGGCGGCGGAGGCGGCGACGGTGGATTTCTGGCAGGGGCGGCTTGAGGGCGTCACGCATGTCGTGAATGCGGCGGGGGTGCTGAATGCCCCGGAGCGTGTTTCAGAAGCGGTGCATGTGCGGGGGCCGGCGGCGGTGTACGAGGCGTTGGGCGAGGCGCGGGGCGTGCTGGTCTCCGCCGTGGGCATCGACGATAGCGAGACGGGCTTTGCGCGGCACAGGCGGGAGGGCGAGGCGGTGGCGCTGGCGCATGGGGTCATGCCGCTCAGGGCCGGGCTGGTGCTGGGCGAGACGTCGTATGGCGGGTCGTCGCTGGCAAGGGCGTTGGCGGCGTTGCCGTTCGTGATGCCGGTGGTGGGGCGGGGCGAGCAGCGGTTCAATCCGGTGCATGCCGCCGACCTGAGCCGGGCGGTGGCGCATTTCCTGAGGCATCCGGCGGAGGGTGTGCAGGAGATCGGCGGGCCGGAGGTCGTGACGCAGGCGGAGATGTTGCAGGGGTTGCGCGGCTGGCTGGGGCTGGCTGTGGTGCCTGTGCTCGGGTTGCCGGTCTGGCTGTGCCGGGCGATGGGGCGTGTGGGCGATGCGATGCGGCTGGGGCCGATTTCGCTGACGGCGGTGCGGCAGCTGGAGGCGGGGGTGCTGGCCGAGCCGAGCGCGTCGGTGAGGGAACTGCCGGAGGCGCCGAGGGGGTTTTCGGCGTTCATGGGGGCAAGGCCGGCGGGGACGCAGGATCTGTGGCATGCGCGGCTTTACCTGATGCGGCCGGTGCTCAGGGTGGTGCTGGCGGTGCTGTGGCTGGTGTCGGGGGGGATCGGGCTGTTTTTGCCGGCGGGAGAGTTCTTGCCGTTGATCGCCGGGGGCGGGGTGCCGGAGTGGCTGGCGGTGGCTTTTGCGCGGCTGGGCGGTGTGGTGGATCTGGTGATCGCGGGGGCGCTTTTGCGGGGATGGCGGCCGAGGCTGATGGCGGGGGTGCAGGCGGCGATGGTTCTGGGCTATACGGCGGCGTTCAGCGTGCTGGCGCCGGTGCTGTGGCTGTTGCCCTTGGGCGGGCTTTTGAAGAACCTGCCCATTCTGGCGCTGATCGCGGTGGTTTACGTGCTGGAGGATGAGCGGTGAGCGTCGATCCGTACTTGGTGGCCAAGTGGCTGCATATCCTGAGTTCCACGGTGCTGTTCGGCACCGGGATCGGGACGGCGTTCCAGATGGTCTGGGCGATGCGGACGGGGCGGCTGGAGACGATCCAGTCGGTCGCGTCGGGGGTGGTGGTGGCGGATTGGTTGTTCACCCTGCCCGCCGGGATCGTGCAGCCGCTGACGGGGCTGTGGCTGGTGCATCTGGCGGGGTATGGCGCGGGCGAGCCGTGGCTGGTGGCGACCTACGGGCTTTACCTCGTGGCGCTGGCGGCGTGGGTGCCGGTGGTGCGCTTGCAGATCAGGATTCGCGACATGGCGGGCGAGGCGCTGATCGCCGGGGAGCCGTTGCCGGAGGCGGCAAGGCGGGCGTTTCGGGTGTGGTTCGTGCTGGGCTGGCCGGCGTTTGCCGCGCTGCTGGGCGTGTTCTGGCTGATGGTGGCCAAACCCGCCCTGTGGTGAGCTGTAGTGAGGGCGCGGCTCAGCCGTTGCGGTCGACGAAATCGCGGATGAAGGCGCGGATTTCGCGGGCGGCGCTGGTGTCCATCTCCTTGCAGAGCTTGATGAATTCATCACGCTCCTGCTTGTCGAGGCGAAGGATCAACTGGCTGTCTTTCTTGCCCGACTTCTTCTTGTCCTTCTTGTCGTCTTTCTTGTTCACGCTGTTTTCGCCCCTGGCATGCTTGACTTTCTGCCAATACAATGTATATACATTGCATATGCAGTCGAGGCCAACATAGCGGCCAAATGGTCAGAAAGGAACTGAAAAAATGACACTCGATACGGCAAGATACCACCTCGTGCGGGAACGCATGGACTGGAAACGCCCGCACCTGCGCTGGGTGCCGAGCGGGCTTTATACGCTGATCGTCAGGACGCGGAACACGTAACTGACCGCGCGCCCGGCAGGCGCGCCCCCGACCCGGCCCTTGCGAACGGGGCCGGGATCGGCGACACCGGACGACGGGACCGTTATCAGCACCGATATAAGACCGGGGGCCGGACATGCCGAAATCCACCAATGTGAAAGATTACATCCGCACGATCGCCGATTTCCCGCATGAGGGGATCATGTTTCGCGACGTGACCACGCTGTTTGCCGATCCGCGCGGGTTCCGCATGGCGGTGGACCAGATGCTGCACCCCTATGCCGGGCTCAGGATCGACAAGGTGGTGGGGCTGGAGGCGCGGGGGTTCATCCTTGGCGGTGCGATGGCGCATCAGCTTTCGGTCGGGTTTGTGCCGGTGCGGAAGAAGGGGAAATTGCCGGGGAAGGTGATATCCGAGGATTACCAGCTCGAGTATGGCGAGGCGGTGGTCGAGGTGCATGACGACGCGATTGCGCCGGGCGAGACGGTGCTGCTGGTGGATGACCTGCTGGCGACCGGGGGCACGGCGGAGGCGGGAATTCGGCTGATCGAGCGGTTGGGGGGCGAGATTTTGAGTTGTGCCTTCATCATCGACCTGCCGGAGCTGGGCGGCCGGGCGCGGCTTGAGAAACTGGGCATGGATGTGCATGCGCTATGTGCGTTCGAGGGGGCCTGAGCCGGGACGGGGTGCCAGCGTAAACCCGGCGTTAACCTTGTTCGATTAGTCATGGGAGAGCCGGCCTTGAAACCTTGGCCGGGCTTGATTGCGGGTCTCTCTCAGGATCGTGCCGGCGCCCTGTTTCCTCCCTCCTGAAACGGGGCGCCACCATACTATCCGGCCGGTCAGGGGTGGGGAATCTCGCCGCTCCAGCCTTCGATGATCTCCATCGCCTCTTGCGCGGTTTCGACAAAGCGGAAGAGGTCGAGATCGTCGGCCGAGATGGTGCCGGCCTCTGACAGCGCCTCCCAGTTGATGATGGAGCGCCAGAATTCCTCTCCGAACAGGAGGAAGGGCACCTTGTTCATGCGGTCGGTCTGGATCAGGGTCAGCGCCTCGAACATCTCGTCGAGCGTGCCGAAACCGCCGGGGAAGCAACAGATCGCGCGGGCACGCATCAGGAAGTGCATCTTGCGGATGGCGAAATAGTGGAAGTTGAAGCACAGGCCGGGCGTGACGTATTCGTTGGGCGCTTGTTCGTGCGGCAGGACGATGTTGAGGCCGATCGAGGAGCCGCCCGCGTCGGCCGCGCCGCGATTGCCGGCCTCCATCACGCCGGGGCCGCCGCCGGTGACGATGACGAATTCCTTGCCGTAGGTCCCGATGGATTTCATGGTCATCAGCCGCGAGAATTCGCGTGCCTCGTCGTAGAAGCGCGACAGGCCCGCCAGCGTTTCGGTGCGGGCGGTGTCCTTCTTCTCGGGCTCGGGAATGCGGGCGCCGCCGAAGAGGACGACGGTGCTTTCGATGCCGCGCTCGTTCAGGATCATCTCGGGCTTGAGCAGCTCGAGCTGAAGCCGCACGGGGCGCAGCTCGTCGCGGCAGAGGAAATCGTCGTCGGCGAAGGCAAGACGATAGGCGGGCGCGCGTGTCTGGGGCGTGTCGGGCACCTGTTCGGCGGTATTTCGGTCGGCGCTGGCGTCGCGGAACTGGCTGTAGCGTTCGTCTTGCATGAAGCGTGTCTTCCCTGCTTGGGTCTGGCCTTATAGGGGTATAGGGTTCGCCCGGATTTGACCAGCGGGAGGGACGGGTGATGGACTGGAAAACCGGGATAGAGACGGCATGGCAACGGGTTGGCGGCCATGTGCGGCGAACGCCGGTGATGGAGGCCCGTGGATTTGGGCTGGACTATCCGGTGGCGCTCAAGCTGGAGCAGGCGCAGCATACCGGGAGTTTCAAGGCACGGGGCGCGTTCAACACGCTGTTGTCGATGGAGGTGCCCGAGGCCGGGCTGGTGGCGGCGTCGGGTGGCAACCATGGCGCGGCGGTGGCCTATGCCGGGGCGCAGCTTGGGCACAGGGCGCGGATTTACGTGCCCGAGATGGCGGGGCCGGCGAAGATCGGGCTGATCGAGCGGCTGGGGGCCGATCTGCAGGTGGTGCCGGGGGCCTATGCCAATGCGCTGGAGGCGGCGCGGGAGTATGAGGCCGAGACCGGCGCGATGCAGATCCATGCCTATGACGCGCCCGCGACGGTGGCGGGCCAAGGCACCTGCATTGCCGAGTGGGAGGATCAGGGGCTCGATGCCGATACGGTGCTGATCGCCGTGGGCGGCGGCGGGCTGATCGGTGGGGCGCTGGCGTGGCTTCAGGGGCGGCGCAAGGTGGTGGCGGTGGAGCCCGCGACCGCCTGTGCACTGCATGAAGCGTTGAAGGCAGGCGGGCCCGTGGATGTGGAGGTGTCGGGCGTGGCGGCCAATGCGCTGGGCGCGCGGCGGATCGGGGAGATCTGTTACGGGCTGGCCGAGGCGCAGGGGGTTGAGAGCGTTCTGGTGAGCGATGACGCGATCACGCAGGCGCAGGTGGCGTTGTGGCGGGAGCTGCGGCAACTGGTGGAGCCTGCGGGGGCTGCGGCGCTGGCGGCGTTGATGTCGGGGGCCTATGTGCCAGAGCCGGGCGAGCGGGTGGCGGTGCTGGTCTGTGGCGGGAACATCGCGCCCGATCCGGTTTCGGCAGGATGATGCCGTTTGACTTTGCGTCAGTCTGATCCCTCGGGAACGTGCGCCGAAAGGGTTGCGTTTTGTCCTCAGCGCGCCGGCGGCCAAGTGGTTCGTGCGGTGCGGTCTACTAGCAAAGAGGATCCTAGCCATGAAGACGCAACTTTTGAGCATGACCCTGATCGGGACCATGGGCGCGGGCGCCGCGCTGGCGGAAACCAGCGCCACGGCCGTGACCGACCTGAACCTGCGCGCAGGCCCCGGGCCGCAGCAGGACATCATCGGTGTCATCCCCAATGAGGGGAACGTGAATATCGAGGGCTGCCTTGCCGAAACCTCGTGGTGCAAGGTGAGCTTTGACGGTAGCCAAGGTTGGGCCTATGGCGATTACCTGTCTGCCTCGCTCGAGGGCGAGCAGATGATGGTTGCGCCGAACCGTGACCGGATCGAGGTCAACACCGTGACCTATGAAGACAGCAATGCCGACGATGTCGCCGCAGGCGGCGCCGTGGGCGGGATCGTCGGCGCAATCGCCGGTGGCCCCGTTGGCGCGGCAGCCGGTGCGGTTGCCGGCGGCGCGGTCGGCGGTGCGACCGATCCGGGCGAGGAAACCGTGGTCTACGTGCGCGAGAACCCGGTCGAGCCGGTGTATCTTGACGGTGAGGTGGTGACCGGGGCGCAACTGCCCGAGGTCGTGACGCTGAACACCGTGCCGACGTCGGATTACCGCTATGCCTATGTGAACGGCGTGCCTGTCGTGGTCGACCCGGCCGAGCGCCGCGTGGTGCATATCGTCCGGTAAGATCCCGCATATGCGGATGAGGAACCGGCGGGGGCCAGAGCGGCGCCCGCCGGTTTTTTCATGCGCGGGCAGGCCTGCGTGCCGCGAACGGCCGGTGCGGCGTCGCATTGCGATCTGCCCCTTGCGCCCGTATAGGGCATGGCAGCAAGAACCAGACCTGTCACGGAGACGCCCGATGTCGAACGCCCAACTTGAACAAGCCATCGAAGCCGCGTGGGATGCACGCGACAGCATCACGCCCTCGACCGGCGGCGAGACGCGCGAGGCGATCGAGGACACTCTGGAGGCGCTGGACAGTGGCAAGCTGCGCGTCGCCGAGAAGCAGGAGGACGGGCAGTGGCACGTCAACCAGTGGGCCAAGAAGGCGGTTCTGCTGGGTTTTCGCATCAAGGACATGGAGCAGCATGACAACGGCCCGCAGGGCGGCGGCTGGTGGGACAAGGTCGACAGCAAGTTCAAGGGCTGGGGCGACAACCAGTGGAAGGCGGCGGGCTTTCGGGCGGTGCCGAACTGTATCGTGCGCAAGTCGGCCTATATCGCGCCCGGCGTGGTGCTGATGCCGTCTTTCGTGAACCTCGGCGCCGATGTGGACGAGGGGACGATGGTGGATACATGGGCCACGGTCGGGTCGTGCGCGCAGATCGGCAAGGGGGTGCACCTGTCGGGCGGTGTGGGGATCGGCGGCGTGCTGGAGCCGATGCAGGCCGGGCCGACGATCATCGAGGACAATTGCTTTATCGGGGCGCGGTCGGAAGTGGTCGAGGGATGTATCGTGCGCGAGGGTTCGGTTCTCGGCATGGGGGTCTATATCGGCCAGTCGACCAAGATCGTCGACCGGGAGACCGGCGAGGTCTTCAGGGGCGAGGTGCCGCCCTATTCGGTGGTGGTGTCGGGCTCGATGCCGACCAAGAACAACCTCAACCTTTACTGCGCGGTGATCGTGAAGCGGGTGGACGAGCGGACACGCTCGAAGACCGGCATCAACGAGTTGCTGCGCGATTGATCAGACGCAGGCGCGCCCCGTTCGAGGGCGCGCCGCGCCGGTCCTAGCCCGTGGGCATGACATGGACCTCGCGCACCTCGGCGCGGGGGTCTTGCCCGAGGGCGAACATCACGGCGCCGGCCACGTCTTCGGGTTTGAGCTTGTCGGGCTTGGCCTCGTCGAAGAAGGGCGTGTCGACCATGCCGGGCGAGATCAGGGTACAGCGCCCGCCCCATTCGCGCATTTCCTCTGACATGTTGCCGGCATAGCCGTGGACGAACCACTTGGAGGCCGAGTAGATCGAGCCCTTGATGTGGGTGCGGCCGGCGGCGGAGCCGGTGAGCAGGAGGTGACCGCGTGTCTTGCGCAGTTCGGGCAGGGCGGCGCGGGCGGTGTAGAGCACGCCCATCACGTTGAGATCCACGAGCTTGCGCCATTCCTCGGGGTCGCCCGCCTCGGTGCCGGGGGTGTCGAGGCCGGTGCCGGCATTGGCGAAGGCCGCGTCGAGCGCGCCAAAATGGGCAACGGTGCGGCGCACGGCGTCTTCTTGTGCGGTAAGGTCGGTGGCGTCGCCCGAGAGGGCAAGGGCGGCGTCGCCCAGCTCGGCGGTCAGGGTGTCGAGCTTGTCGGCGGAGCGGGCCATCAGGCCCACGTTCCAGCCCGCTTTGACGGCGGCGCGGGCGGTGGCGGCGCCGATCCCGGTAGAGGCGCCGGTGATGAAGAGGGTTTTCGACATGTTGGGCTTCCTTGTGGTGTCTGGGTTGGGGCAGGAGGTGTGGCTTTGCGTGCAGATGGCAAGGGGCGGGGTGTCGAGATCTTTAAAAGATCTCGATCCGTTTTCTTTTAAAGAAAACGGTTACTTGGCCTTTGCCGGCTTCTCTCCGACGGGGCCGCCGGCCTTTTTCCAGCCGGAGAATCCGTCGTCGATATGGCTGACGTTTTCCAGCCCCATCTCCTGTGCCGTGCGGGCCGACAGGGCCGAGCGCCAGCCCGAGGCACAGTAGAAGACGAAGCGGTTGCCGCTCTGGAACTGGTCCTTGGCATAGGGAGATTCGGGGTCGATCCAGAATTCCAGCATGCCGCGCGGACAGTGAAAGGCGCCGGGGATCATGCCCTCGCGGTCCAGTTCGCGCGGGTCGCGGAGATCGACGAAGGTGACGCCCTCGGCGCCGTGCTGGTCGAGGTAATCGGTGGCGGGGGCGTGGTCGACCCTCGCGTTCGCCTCGGCGACCATGTCCTTGATGCGTTTCATCGGGTGCCTCCTGTTTTCGCTGCCTTGAGGGTATGCTGTGCGGGGCGGAATGCAAGCGGCGGGATTGACTTGGCCTGCGACGTGGCGCAGGGCAGGGCGGAACGGGAAAGGAAGCCTCATGTCGGGAAACAGCAAGACGCCGCCGCGCCGCCAGCAGGTGTTCACCCTTCTGGTCGAGATCGGGCGGAAGGCGGGTGACGGGCTGCCTGAGAAGGCCACCGGCGCGGCGCTGGTGGTCTATGCCAGCGGCGTGGAGGAGGCCGAGGCGGTGCGCGAGACCGTGGCGATCCTGAAGCAGGCGGATACGGCGCCGCTGGACGTGTCGGGCTATGGCACGCTCGAGGAGCGGGAGGCCGAGGGGCACGACATCAGCGACGAGGAGCGCGCGCTGATGCAGCGGGCGCTGGACGAGAACGCGGTGATCGTCGCGCAGATGACGCCGTTCTACGACTGAAACGGTTCGCGATAACCTGCGCCTCAGGTAAAAGGCGAAACGCTTCGGGGATCAGAGATCGACGGTGATGCGGGTGCCCGACACGTCGCCATCGACCGTGAGCCTGGCGCCGAGAGAGTCGGTGAGCGCGGTGACGATGCTGCCGCCGACGCCTGGCACACGGTCGTGCCCGGTGGTGTCGAGCCGGCCGCCGCTGTGTTCGGCGCGGTCGCGCTGTTCCTCGATGCTGGCGGCGCCGAACGGCCAGTTGTAGCCTTCCGGGAGGCCGTTGCCGTCATCCTGCACGGTGAGCCTGACGGTGCCGTCGTCGAGCTTGGTGAAGCGCACCTCGACCGAGCCGGCTTCGCGCCCCTCGAAGGCGTGTTCGAAGGCGTTGGTCACGAATTCCGACAGCAGCAGGCCGAGCCGGGCCGCCTGATCGACGGGCAGGGAGATATCGTCGCAATCGACGTTGAGGCGGACCGCGCTGCGCGCTTCGAGCGACGAGATGACCGACGCGATACGGCTGAGATAGGCGCCGGCGGCCATGGTCTTGTCCCGGTCAGTGGCACCGCTGTTGAGCAGTTCGTCGTAGAGCACCGAGAGCGCCTCGATCCGCCGGCCGATGGCCTTGAGCGACTCGGCGGTGACCTCGCGCCTTGCCTGGATGCGGATCATGCTGACGATCATGGAGAGGTGGTTCTTGACCCGATGCTGCAATTCGCGAAGCAGTTCGAGCGAGGTGTCGTCGGTGGACGAATGCGTGTCCTGGCTGGCCGTCGGGAGATTGCGCTGCAGGCCGAAAAAACCGTTGAGCTGACCCTTGGGCCCGTGGATGGGGGCGACCAGTAGCTGGTTGCGGAAGGTCGTGCCGTCGGCCCGGCGATTGGTGAGGGTGACCTCGAACTCCTCTTCCGAGCGCAGCCCTTCCCTGATCCGGTCGACGGCTTCGGGTTCGCATTCGGGACCTTGCAGGAAGCGGCAGTTCCGGCCGATGGCAAAATCGCGGCTATAGAGGGTCAGCGCCTCGAACGCGTTGTTCACGTAAGTGATTGGGTTGTCGGGCAGGCGGGGGTCCGTCAGGACGATCGCCAAAGGTGACCGCCGGATCGCGGTCGTTATCAATTGGTCGTCGTCGCCGAGCGGTTCCTGATCCATCCCATTTATCCCCTGAGATTGGCCGGACGGCAGTGCCTGGTTCAATGACTTCCGACCAAATTAATGTTACAGCTTCTCAGTTTAACTATCTGTACGATATCGCGCAAATGCGGTCATCAAAAAGTCTATCCCGCGGTCTCCTCATGCTTGCGGCAATAATGTGTCGTAGGCGCCACGCACCCGGTCGTAGCATTCGCAGCTCGCCTTGCGCAGGCCCTTGTGGTTGGTGACGGCCATGCGGCCGTGGGAATAGGTGATGAGCCCCTCCTCGCGCAGTTCGGCCGCCACCTTGGAGACGGTCGCGCGGCGCACGCCCAGCATATGCGAGAGAAATTCGTGGGTGAGGTTCATATGCCTGCCGTCGGCGCGGTCATGCATGGTCAGCAGCCAGCGCGACAGGCGCTGGCGCGCGTCATGGGCGCCGTTGCAGGCGCCGGATACCATGACCTGAAACAGCACCGCCTGCACGGTGGCGAACATCACATGGCGGAACTCGTCCTGCTCGAGCATGCTGGTGAAGCGCTTGGCGGGCAGCTTCAGCGCCGAGCCGCCGACCTGTATTTCATTGGCGGTAAGCTGGGCCTCGCGGCCGAGGGTGAGGTTGATGCCGCTACAGGCCTCGCGCCCGATATTGGCCATCTCGATGGTCGAGCCGTCGCCATAGGTCGCCAGCACGGAAATGACGGCGGTTTCCGGGAAATACGCGGCGTCGGTCTTTTCGCCCACATGATGCAGCATGGTGCGGGCGTCGAATTCGACAAGCTCGCATTGTTCGAGCACCGCGTCGCGCGTGCTCCTCGGTAAAGCCATCAAAACCCTGTTCTGTGTCTCCTGCACCATGCGTTGAGAACGCGGGCGGACGAATTTGGTTCCTGCCGCTCAGGCCGCCCGGCTGCTGGCGAGGGTCACGGCCTCGAAGGGTTTGAGGATCGGCCATGCCGGCTGGGCGTGTTCTGGCAGGCGAGCGCGGTCGAACCCCGCGAGCACGCTGGCGGCCAGCGCGTCGGGCTTGCGGCGGATGCGGCCGATGAGCAGGCTGGAGAGGGCGCAGCCCGAGGCGATCACCGCGTCGTGGCCGGGCAACAGCACCTGGTAATAGGTGACCATCTCGGGCCCCTTGGCCCAGAAGGCCGAGACATTGTTGACGAGATGGCGGGCGGGGACCAGCACGGCCTCGCGCCCGAACATGTATTCGACATCCGAGCCGCGCATCACCAGCTTCTGATTGGGCGAGACCGCGATATCGCGGGTCAGGCCGAAATAGCCGGCCCGCAGGCGGATCGGGTGAAAGCTGCCCTTGGCGGGCACCGTGCGGCGGACGACCTGCAGCACCGGCACCTGTTCGCCGCGGTCGGTGATGACCACGTCGCCGCGGCGGATGCGGTGGACGGGTTTCTCACCCATGCTGGTGAGGATCGGGGTCTGAGAGGTGAGCCCCGGCATCGGGCCGACCGGCTCGATCGCGTCGGAGACGGCGTAGAAGGTGACCTCGCGGTCGGTTTCGGTCCGGCCCCGGCGAAGGGTGAGTTCGCGCAGGTCGTCAAGGATCATCGGGCGCGAATTCGGCAGGTCGACGGAGTGGGTGCTGTTGGGGTAGGGGCGCTCGATGCTGAGCCGTCCGGTGCGGCCGGGGGCATCCCAGCTATAGGTGAGGCGCACCACGTCGGTGCGGTCGCTATAGGGACAGGGCAGGACGGCGGTGCGGGTGTCATCGCCCTGGGCCTCGATCAGGACAACACTGCCGCCGGGCAGGGCCTGAAGCGAGAAGGTGCCCGACCACGGGTGAGAGCGGCGGAAGGCCAGCAAGGTCTGCGGCCGGTTGTCGGGGGAGAGGCGGGTTTCGACCAGCAGCGTGCCGCGGGACAGGAGGCTGTCGGGCGGGACGCTTTCGGCCGCGCCGGCCGCGCTGCCGGGGCCCTCGAGCGAGAACCACGCGGAGTTGTGATCGTTGACGCCGATCCAGGTCATGCCCGGACCGCCTGATGATCTGTCGGACGCTCGACACTTGTCGTCATGCCTGCTTGTCCCGCCTCTTGTTCGGTCGGGGCCGGACCCATATGCGCGGTGGGATGCGGGCGGTGCGCCCGTGTCCTGTGGGACGAGTGTAGACTGTCCGCCCGGTATGCGGCCTGTTGCGGCCGCTATGGTATGCCCTGCCTCGGGGTGTTTATTGGGGGTTGCGTAACAGATTTGTCCTTGATTGTTAAGCGTTATTCACGAGGGTGAAGAAACCGGTCAGAGCCTGTGACCGATCCCCGACCCCGCCGAAAGGAGCCTTGCATGACCCGACCGACCGACCCTGTCGCCCTGACCGCCGAGCTGATCCGTTGCCCCTCGGTGACGCCCGAGGAAGGCGGCGCGCTGGCGCTGCTGGAGGCGCGGCTGAGCGAGGCGGGATTTGCCTGTGCGCGGGCCGACCGGAACGGGGTGGCGAACCTGTTCGCGCGCTGGGGCGAGAAGGGGGCGGCGAAGAGCTTTGGCTTCAACGGGCACACGGACGTGGTGCCGGTGGGGGACGAGGCGGCTTGGACCGTGGCGCCCTTCGGGGCCGAGGAAAAGGACGGGTGGCTGTGGGGCCGGGGCGCGACCGACATGAAGTCGGGCGTGGCGGCCTTTGCCGCCGCGGCGATGGATTTCGTGGCCGACACGCCGCCCGATGGCGCCGTGATCCTGACCATCACGGGCGACGAGGAGGGCGACGCGGTCGATGGCACGGCGGCGCTGCTGGACTGGATGGACCGCGAGGGCGAGCGGATGGATGTCTGTCTTGTGGGCGAGCCGACCTGCCCCGACCGGATGGGCGAGATGATCAAGATCGGGCGGCGCGGGTCGCTCTCGGCGTGGTTCACGATCACCGGGGTGCAGGGGCATTCGGCCTATCCGCACCGGGCGAAGAACCCGCTTCCGGCGATGGCAAGGCTGATGGACCGGCTGGCGAGCGAGACGCTGGACGAGGGGACCGAGCATTTCGACCCCTCGACGCTGGCGGTGGTGACGATCGACACCGGCAACCCGACGACCAACGTGATCCCGGCGCAATGCCGGGGCACGGTGAATATCCGGTTCAACGACGCGCATGACAGCAAGGGGCTGATCCATTGGATGCAGCGCGAGATGGACCGGGTGGCCGACGAGTTCGGCGTGACCGGCGAGATGGCGGTGAAGGTGTCGGGCGAGAGCTTTATCACACCGCCGGGGCCGTTGTCGGAGATGGTGGCCAAGGCCGTGGAGGCCGAGACCGGCGTGGCGCCGGTGTTGTCGACCACGGGCGGCACGTCGGATGCGCGGTTCGTGAAGGACCATTGCCCGGTGGTGGAATTCGGCCTTGTGGGCCAGACCATGCATCAGGTCGATGAGCGGGTGGAGGTGGAGCAGATCCGGCAGTTGAAGGCGATCTATGGCCGGATCCTGCGGGAGTATTTCGGGTGACGCTGACGGTCGGGCCGACGGAGGATATCGCCGCCTGTGCCGGGCTGCGGCGGGCCGTGTTCATCGAGGAGCAGGGGGTTCCGCCGGAGGTGGAGCAGGACGGGCGCGACCGCGAGGCGCATCACGTTCTTGCGGTGCAGGACGGGGTGCCTGTGGGCTGCGGCCGGATACTGATCGACGGGGCGACGGGAAAGATCGGGCGTGTCTGTGTGCTGCGGGAGCATCGCGGGCAGGGGATCGGGCTGGCCCTTGTCGGGAGCTGTCTGGAGGTGCTGCGCGGACTGCCGGGGATGACGAGGGCCGAGCTGGGGGCACAGAGCTATGCGATCGGGCTTTATGAGCGGTTGGGCTTTGCCGCCTATGGGCCGGAGTTTTCCGATGCCGGGGGCCAGCCGCACCGGATGATGGGCCGCCACTTGTGAGGGCGCGCCGGCAGCTTGTGGTCATGCTGAAGGAGCCGCGTGTCGGACGGGTGAAGACGCGGCTGGGCCGGGAGATCGGGATGGTCGAGGCGGCGTGGTGGTTCCGGCATCAGACGGCGCGGTTGTTGCGGCGGGTGGAGGATCCGCGCTGGCGGGTGGTTCTGGCGGTGGCGCCGGACCGGGCCGGGATGGCGAGCCGTGTCTGGCCCGCGCATCTGCCACGGGTGGCGCAGGGCGGGGGTGATCTGGGCGACCGGATGGGGCGGCTACTCAGGGGGATGCCGCCGGGGCCCGTGTGCATCATCGGGGGCGATATTCCGGGGGTGCGGAAGGGGCATTTGGCGAGGGCTTTCAAGGCGTTGGAAGAGCATGAGGCGGTGTTCGGGCCGGCGGAGGATGGCGGGTTCTGGCTGGTGGGAATGAAGCGGGTGGCGCGGCCGCCGGCGGGGCTGTTCCGGGGTGTGCGATGGTCGACGGAGGCGGCGCTGGAGGACAGCGTGGCGAGCCTTTCGGGGTGTCGCGTGGGGTTCTGCGACAGGTTGCGGGACGTGGACCGGGCGGCGGATCTGGTGGACTAGAGCTGTGGTGACAAGGGTGGGTTCGCACCCACCCTACGAGGCCGGACGCGGTGACGCTGGCGACCTGTTTCGCGCGCGGCGTGTTGCGATCCCGCGCCATCCCGACCGTCGAGCAGGACGGCTTCGGGGCGCTTCTGCGATGGCGAAAGCGGGCCGCGGAAAGGCGGGGCCCTCTACATTCGACATGTCAAGCAGGGGGCACGGTCGGCTGTGGCTCGCCCTTTCGCAGTCTAGAACATTCCATTGTCGTTTTCGCTGTGGTCATCCAGTTCCTGCAACACGTCCCAATGCTCGACGATCTTGCCGGCATCATCGAGGCGAAAGATATCGATGCCGGCGTATTCCAATCCGCCGGGCCAAACCTGATGGCAATGAAGCACGACGTGGTTTCCCTCGGCGATGGCGCGTTTCACCTCCACTCTCTTGCCGGGGTGTTCGGAGGCCATGCGCTCGAAATAGCGGATGAACCCTTCCTTGCCGTCGCTGACATGCGGATTGTGCTGGATGTAGTCGTCACCGACATAGGTCGCGATGGCCTTTGCCGGGTCGCAGTCGTTGAACATCATCTCATAGAACGCGATGACGTTTGCCTTGTCGGTCCCGGAATTGCGGGTCATGCGGTATCCTCTCTTTCAGTGCGTTCGCGATCCTGACAATCGATCAAGGCAAACTCAGAACGATCTTGCCGATATGGCCCTTCTCGCCAAAGGCTTCCTGAGCGGCACCGATGTCGCGGAGTGAATAGGTTTCGGCGACCAGCGGAGCAATGTCGCCGCGCTCTATCCGCGCGACAAGGTTTCCAAAGACTTCTGGCTCCAGCACGGTGCACCCGAAAAAGCTAAGATCCTTGAGATAGAGCGTGCGCACGTCCAGTTCGACCAGCGGCCCTGCAATCGCGCCGGCGACGGCGTAGCGCCCGCCCGGGCGCAAGACATCCAGCAGCGACGGCCATTTCGGACCGGCGACAAGATCAACGACCACATCGACCTGTCCCGCCCCAAGGGCCGAGACATAATCCGCGTCCCGGTCGAGGGTTTCATCCGCGCCGAGTGCTTTCAGCTTGTCGGCCTTGCTGGCGCTCGTGACCGCGACGACCCTTGCGCCACGCGCCGACGCCAATTGCACGGCTGCCGATCCTACCCCACCGGACGCCCCTGTCACGAGCACGGTTTCCCCTGCTTTAACGGCGGCGCGTGTCAGCATGTTTTCGGCCGTCGAATAGGAGCAGGGGAACGACGCCAGTTCCAGATCGCTCAAGTGGCTTTCGACAGAATAGGCGTGCCGCGCCGCGACCCGTGCATACTCGGCAAAGCCGCCATCGCATTCGGAACCAAAATACCAAGGCGTCTCCAGCGTCTCTCCATCGGCCTCACGGATGCACGGTTCGATCAACACCCGTTCGCCAACGCGGGCAGGATCGACCTTGTCGCCCACGGCGACGATGTGTCCACAGACGTCTGCCCCCTGAATGCGCGGGAAGGAAAGCGGCTTGCCTGACCAAGTGGCATCGCCGCTTTCTGCGTCGCCTTTGGAATACCAGGCCGTTCGGGTGTTGATGTCGGTATTGTTGACCCCGGCGGCGCCGACCTTGATTATCACGTCCCGCGCACCGGGCGTCGGGACGGTCAGATCGTCATGCCATTTCAGTTTTTCGGGTCCGCCGTGTCCGGTCAATACGACGCCGCTCATTTCAGAGGGCAAAGCCATTTCGAGGGCCTCCATTGGGTAGAATGATGTCTCTACTTGCCGAAGTAGAGGGATCATTCTACTAAGTCAAGAATGACGGATATTCAGAACCAGATTGATGCCGGGCTGGAACAGGCTTTTGCCGAACACGGCTTTGCCGAACCCAATATCGAAACCCTTCGCAGGGCCACCGGGGTGAGTCTTCGCACTCTCTACAAATACGTGCGCTCGCGCGATGAGATGATCCTTCGGGCGTTGGAGCACCGGCACCGCCGCTATATGGCGCATGTCTTTCCCGAAACCGGGACAGAGAACGGAATGTCTCTGGCAACCATCGTCGATCGTGTCGCGCAATGGATGAAAGCAGAGACAACGCATGGCTGCTTGTTTCACGCAGCGGTCGTGACGTCGCCGCAGGATGAAGACCTGCGCGCGCTTCTGAACCGTCACAAGTCAGAGATGGCCGACCGCGCCGCCCGCGTTTCGGGCTTGCAGGGTCAGGAAAGTGAAATCTCGGTCATCATCGAGGGGCTGATGCAAAGTTGGCCCCTGCGAAGAGAAGAAGCCGTGAGAGCGGCAAAAGCACTCTGCAGGCTTCTGCCGGAGGCCCATCGGTCCGGCGCAGGTTCGACACCTTTGTGAGCGCGGCACTCAGGGCGCGACGCTGCCATGGCAAGGCGGAGTGATCGTTGACAGTCGCCCACCAAAAAAAGCCCCCGCCACATGGGCGGGGGGCACAGTTGAGTGCCTGCAAAGTCAGGCCACAGGCACCGGCGGTGTTCTTCTGATTTCGGGGAGGGGTCTAGTTGGGCCTGTCGCCCATCTCTGCCCTGATCTGCTGGCGGAAGATGTCGATCGGCACCTTCTTTCCGTCGCGCTTGATGCACCAGTAGGTCCAGCCGTTGCAGCTTGGGGCGCCTTCCAGCGCGGCGCCGACCTGATGGATCGAGCCCTTCACGTCGTCGCCCACGAGCGTGCCGTCGGCGCGCACCTTGGCCTTGTGACGGTTGTTCATCGAGTGAAGCTCCTCGCCCGGGCGCAGCATGCCGCGTTCGATCAACTGTCCGAACGGCACGCGCGGCGCGGCGCGTTTCGAGGCCGAAACCTCCAGCGCCGCCCGGTCATAGCGCCGGGTGTTGGCGAGCCGCTTCTCGGCCACCTTGCGATAGCTCTCCTCGCGTTCGATGCCGATATAGTCGCGGCCGAGCATCTTGGCGACGGCGCCGGTCGTGCCGGTCCCGAAGAACGGGTCGAGCACCACGTCGCCGGGGTTGGTCGCGCCGACCAGAACCCGGTGCAACAGCCCCTCGGGCTTTTGCGTCGGGTGGGCCTTGTCGCCGTTCTCGTCCTTGAGCCGCTCATGGCCCGTGCAGAGCGGCAGCACCCAGTCGGAGCGCATCTGGATGCCCTCGTTGAGCGATTTCAGCGCCTCGTAGTTGAAGGTGTACTTTCCGCCTTCTTCCTTGGAGGCCCAGATCATCGTTTCATGGGCATTGGTGAACCGCTTGCCGCGGAAATTCGGCATCGGGTTCGACTTGCGCCAGATCACGTCATTGAGGATCCAGAAGCCCGAATCCTGCAGCGCCGCGCCGACCCGGAAGATGTTGTGATACGACCCGATCACCCAGATCGCGCCATTGGGTTTCAACAGTCGCCGCGCGGCCGCGAGCCACTCGCGGGTGAACTTGTCATAGACCTCGAAACTGGCGAACTGGTCCCATGCATCGTCGACCGCGTCCACCTGGCTGTTGTCCGGGCGATGCAGGTCGCCCCGCAATTGCAGGTTGTATGGAGGGTCGGCAAAGATCAGGTCGACGCTGGCCTCGGGGAGGCTATTCATCACCTCGATGCAATCGCCGGCAAGGATCGTGTTGAGCGGAAGCGCGGGGGCGCTCGCAACCTTGGTCATCTTCGTCATTGTCTGCCTCTGTCCCGGCGCTTCATGCGCTCTGAGTTGTTGGCTCCGAAGATGAGTCAAACGGGATTCGCCGTCAATTTCTTTTTTGAATCAGGGGGTTATTGATTTAACTTGATACAAGATATTGTGTACCGGTTTGAACGAACGTCTATGGTGTGGGGTCACACCGAGATTTTGAAGCGCGGCCATGTGGCTTTTCGAACCATAGCCGACATTGGTCTCCCAGCCGTATCCGGGAAACTGTTGCGCCAAATCCCACATGATGCGATCGCGCCTGATTTTCGCCACAATCGACGCGGCAGCGATCGACACGCAAAGCCCGTCTCCCTTGATCACCGCGCGGGCCGGTCCGCCGCAGTTTCCGGGGGTCATGTTGCCGTCGATCAGCGCCATGCAGGCCGGCCGGCTCAGCCCCGCGAGCGCCCGCTCCATCGCCAGATGCGCGGCCCGCAGGATGTTGATCTCGTCGATCTCCTCGACACTGGCATGGGCCACCGACACCTCGGCACAGGCCATGATCTGGTCATGCAGCTCGGCGCGGCGCTGGGGCGTCAGTTTCTTGGAATCGTTCAGCCCCTCGGGGACGCAATCCCGCTCCAGCACCACCGCGCAGGCGGTCACCGGCCCGGCCAGCGGCCCGCGCCCCACCTCGTCCACCCCGGCCACGCGCAGCGCGCCTTGGCTCAGAAGGTCAAATTCCATGGTGTAGGTGGGTCCGGTCATGGCTTTAGAAATCACGTTCGCGCGGCGAATGCAAAGGGGACCGGGCGACGCCTTTCGCAAAACAAAAAGAGGAGGGGCAAAGCCCTCCTCTCTCCACTGATCACGGGACATCGTGAATACTGGTTACCCTGTTCACCAGTTACGGTGACCGTTGTGCCGACGCCCGTTATGGGCATGGCCGTGGTGCCGCCTGTTCTGACGGTACTGATGCCGCTGGTGGCGCTGCTGCCGGACCCAGCGGTTATGCTGGCGCAGACGCTGCTGCTGAACCCAGCGGTTATGCTGGCGCAGGCGTTGCGCGCGATAGGGGTTATGGCCGTGACGCGAGACATAGTAGTTGTCGTTGTCATTGGCATCCTTGATCGCCAGGCCGATAATCGCCAGCGCGGCGGCGCCGGCGATTATCTTGGCGGTGTCGTTATCCGCGCGCGCCGGCGCGGATGACAGCACCGTCAGCGCCATGGCGGCGGCCATGATCGAGGTGATGAAGCGTTTGAAGGGCATCGAGGCCTCCTTTCAGGCAGGGGTTACCGTAATGTCCGGCAAGCGGGCGGAACCCGTGACGCCGGTCATGCACCAAATTTGCCCTCAACCTCCGCTGACAGGCAATATCGCCACGGTGTTATCGGATAACAGGTCCCGAAAAGGTCATTTCACGCAGGCGGTTATTGAATAGCCGCAAGGTTCGGCGCATGTTGGCGCCATGAAAAGAACCCTCATCATATGCCTGCTTGCCGCGGGCCTTGCGCTGTCTGCCGCCGCCTCGGCTCAGGCCGCCTGTCGTGTCGAATACAAGGCCAAGCGCGACAACCCGCTTGAGCTTTTCTTTGAAGTGGCGGTGGTGCCCGGCCCATGCAACCCCGCGACCGCCCAGTCGCAACTTCGGCCGATCCTTGCCGGGAAGGGGCTGACCCTGCTCAAGATTCTGTCGGTGCGCGAGCAGTGACTGTAATGAGATGACGTGATCTGACGATGGGGACAGGCCGGTGGTGACAGAAGAGACAGGATTGGCCGCGGACGCGCGGCGCTCGGGTGGCCGGGTGGTTGTGGGCGGCGTCATCGCCATCGTGACGATCCTGTCGCTGACCGCCGTCTTCCTGTTCCTGACCCTGCCCGACGGCAACGCCTTCAATGCAAGGGTCGAGCGTATCTTTGTCGAGAACGACGCGCTGACGGCACAGGCCGAGATCAAGCTGCTGGAAATCCTCGCCCTCTCGGGCACCGCCTTTTCCGAAACGCTGACCAGTTACCGGATCGTCATCTTCGTGCTGCTGGTCTTTGCCACGGCGCTTTTGATCGCGGCGCTGGTGTTTCTTGTCATGCTGGTTGCGCTCAACCGGCGCATGGCCCAGATCGAACGGTCGGGCATTCAGGTCAGCTCGCTTCTGATCAGCCGGGACGAGAATACCGTCTACCTCAACAACATGGGGTTCAAGCTGACCGAGGCGGCGATGGAAACCCTCGCGGTGCTGGCCGAGGCGCGGATGGACGATGACGTGCTATCCGGCGCCGAGATCGAATCGGTCATTTCCGGCCGGTCGAAGGAGGATTGCGAGGAAGCCGCCGGCGCGACGCGCATCAAGCGGCTGCGTGACACGCTGGGCAACCAGATGATTTCCGAACTGCTGGTCAAGAACATCGCCCGCCGGGGCTATATGCTGGCCATCGACAAGGACGTGATCCGGGTGATCTGAGGGGGGCGGCGCCTGTTCGGGGGTTATCCGGGCGGCGAGCCGGGCCGATTTCCACCCTGTTGACGCAATCCGGCCCTAAAATCGTGCCCGGCATGGCCGACACCCTGACGGAAAGCCGAGAGGGTGGAATGGAACGGATCGCCAACAATCTTTACCTGCTGATCGCCGTCGCCGTGTTCGGCTGGACATGGTCGAGCGCCGGGGTGACGCTGAACCATTTCGCCGGGCCAATGCTGGACTATATCCAGATGGCCGTGGCGATGTGGGGGGCGGGCGGCCTGATCCTGATCTGCCTTGCGATGCTGCGGCAGGCCACGGGGCCGAAAGACGCGGAGGGCCGGTTCGCCTTTCTGCGCGGCTGGGCGGCGCATCACTGGGCCGAAAGCCGGTTCGCCCATGTGCTTGGCCCGGCGCTGGCCTTTGTCGTCACCATGGCCAGCTTTACCGTTCACAAGACCGTGGCGCTGCCGCTGCACGGGTTCGGCGGCGGGTGGGACGACGCCTTTGCCGCGCTTGACCGCCAGCTGTTTCTCGGGGTCGATCCGTGGCGGATCTCGCATGGTCTGTTCGGCTCGGCCAATGCGACCTGGCTGATCGACCGTATCTATCATGCGTGGTTCTACCCGATGATATTGGCCTACGTGTTCTGCGGGCTGATGATCACCGGGGCGCAGGCACGGGCCTGTTACATCGCCACCTACCTTGCAAGCTGGGGGCTGATCGGCTGTGTGCTGGCGCTGGCCTTCGCCTCGGGCGGGCCGGTCTATGAAGGGGCGCTGTTCGAGGCGGGCGGGTATTACGACGAGCTTGCCGGGCGGCTTGAGAGCCTTTCGGGCGCGGTCGGCGGTCTTGATTCGCGGCTTTACCAGCAGATGCTGCTGGAGGGGCATGATGCCGGGCGCGTGGGCCTCGGGCTGGGGATTTCGGCGATGCCGTCGATGCATGTGGCGCTGGCCGCCATGTGGGCGCTGCTGTTCGTGCGGATCGCGCCGTGGCTGGGGGCGCTGGGCGCGGCCTATACGGTGGTGATCTGGATCGGGTCGGTGCATCTTGGCTGGCACTACGCGGTTGACGGGATCGTGTCATCGGCGCTGGTGGTGGCGATCTGGGCGGCGGTTTCGGCCTTTCTGACGGCCCGCTCGGGCGAGGCGCGGGTGCCGGAGGCCGGCGGCGTAGAGGTGAACCCGGCCGAGTGAGCGTGCCCGGCCTGTCCGGAGCGCTGATGAACCGGGAACGCTGGCGACCCCGGCAGGATTCGAACCTGCAACCTGCCCCTTAGGAGGGGGCTGCTCTATCCAGTTGAGCCACGGGGCCGCGCAGGGCTGCAATAGCGGCTGACGCGGCGCTTGTCAGCCTCAAATTCCCCCGCACGGCCCTTCAGCAACGCTTAACCCCTTGGGGCTATCCTGCGGCGCGGGCCAGCAGTTCCGAGGGATGGCGATGCGCGATAGGCAGGCGAAAGCGAAGCGGCCCGGGGCAAGCCTCCGGGTGAGGGTTCCGGCGATGGTGGCCGGCGCGGCGGTGGTGATGCTCTGCGCGGTGGCCTTCCTGTCGTTCCAGTCCGCCCGCACCATCCTGCGCGACGGGATCGAGGCGCGTTTCGCCGCCCTGCTGCAGGCCCGCGCCGACGGGCTGGCCGACTGGTTCGCGGCGCAGGAACGCGCATTGCTGGTCCAGACCGGCAGCAGCATGATGCAGGACGCCCTGTTCGAATTCGACGCGATCTGGCTCAAGGACAAGGACGGCACGCGCGCCGCCCTGATCGCCGATTACGTCACCGCCAACCCCCATCCGCCGGCAGAGCGTCACAGGCTTGCGGCGGGCGAAGGGCACAAGCTCTATGCCCGCGCCCATGGCCACTATCACCCCCAGCTTCTCGCCATGATGGAAGAGGGCGGGCTGGCCGATCTCTACCTCGTCAATCTCGATGGCGACGTGATCTATTCAGCCGCCAAGGCCGGGGATTTCGCGGCCAACCTGCAGGCCGGGGATATGGCCGGCACCGGGTTGGGCCGGGCCTGGCAGGCGGCGGCCGTGGCCGGGTCGGGGGCCGTTGTCTTCGATGATTTCGCGCCCTACGGCCCGGCGGATGCCAGCGCCGGCTTCTTCGCCACGCCGGTCACGGGCATGGGCACCACGATCGGCTTTGCCGTGCTTCAGGTCCGGCCCGGGGCGCTGGCCGGGGTGCTGGCCAAGGGGCTGCGCCCGGGCGAGGGGGCCCGCGCCCGGCTGGTGGGACGCGACGGCGCGGTGCGGGCTTCGTCCGACCCGGATGGCACGCTTGTCCCCCTCGGCGCCAGCGCCGCTTTTCGGCGGGCGCTGGCGGGCGACACCGTGGGGCTTGTCCGGCACGAGACCGGCGGCGCCACCCCGCACCTGATCTCGATGCGGCCCTTCTCGGCGATGGGCGGCGAATGGGTGCTCGCGGCCGATATCCCGGTGGCCGCCGCGATGGCACCGGTCGAGCGATTGCGCACCATGCTGCTGGGTGTCGTGGCGGTCTGTGTGGCCGTGGCCGCCGGGCTCGCCGTGGTGTTCAGCCGCCTGCTGACCCGGCCGATCCTGCTGTTGCAGGACCGGGTCGCCGCCATGCGCCATGGCGATCTCGACAGTCTTGTGCCCTCTCGCCACCGCCGGGACGAGATCGGCCGGCTGGCCGGCGATCTCGACGATCTGCGCGTCCAGCTCGCCCGCGCCGCCGAGCAGGAGCGTCAGGCCGCCGCGCAACAACAGGCCGCCCGCCGTCAGCAGCAGGCCGCACAGGACGAGGCGCGCGACCAGAAGCGCGTCGTCGACCTGCTGAGCCAGACCATTTCGCGGCTCGAATCCGGCGACCTGACCGCCCGGGTCGAGGGCGCGGTGCCGGCGAAATACGGCATCCTCCGCGCCGGGCTTGATGACGCCATCGCCCGGCTCCGCGACACGGTGGTCTCGATCTCGGGCATCGCCGGCGCCATCGACAGCGGCGCGCGGGATATCGAAACCTCGCTCGAGGGCGTGCGCGGCCAGGCCGAGACACAGGCGACCGACCTCGCCGAAACCGCCGCCGCCCTCAAACAGCTGACCCAGTCGGTGGCCGAGGCTGCCGACGGCACGCTCGCCGCCGAACAGGGCATGCAGGCCACGATCGAGGAGGTCCGCCGAAACGAGGCCACAGTGACCGAGGCGCGCACCACGATGGAGGAGATATCCGCCTCCGCCGACCGCATTCTCTCGGTCACCACGCTGATCGACTCGGTGGCCTACCAGACCAACCTGCTGGCGCTGAACGCCAGCGTCGAGGCGGCGCGCGCCGGCGAGGCCGGCAAAGGGTTCGGCGTCGTCGCGGCCGAGGTGCGCGACCTTGCCGAGCGCACCGCCCAGGCCGCAAGCGACATCAAGCGGCAGCTTGACGGCAATGCGCGAGTGATCGGCGCCGGCACCGGGGCGGTGACCCGGCTGGCGGAATGCTTCACCTCGATGATCACCCGGCTGCACGGCGCCAGCACCTCGATCGCCGCGATCTCGACGGCGGCACAGGAACAGTCGGACAGCGTCCAGCAGATCGACGCCGCCGTCTCCCGGCTCGACACCCGCACCCGGCAGAGCGCGGCCCGCATGGCGGAACTGCACGAGGCCGGCGTCGCCATGTCCGGAGAGGCCGCCCGCCTGCGCGAACTATCCGGCGCCTTCCGCACCTCCGACGACGTGTCGCGCCCCGGCCCCATTCCCGGCGCGGCGTGACGCAGGGCTGCGCGAAGTTATTGCGTGGGGCCGAGCGTTCGCGGTACCATTCGGAAAACAACATTTTGAGGACCCGAGCCCGTGAGCGCCAATGACACCCGCCCCCTGACCCTGCGCGACGTGTCCGAGGCGTCGGGCGTCTCGGAAATGACCGTCAGCCGGGTTCTCCGCAACCGCGGCGACGTCTCCGACGCCACCCGCCAGCGGGTGCTCACCGCCGCCAAGGACCTTGGCTACGTCCCCAACAAGATCGCCGGCGCGCTGGCCTCGCAGCGGGTCAACCTCGTCGCCGTGATCATTCCGTCGCTGTCGAACATGGTCTTCCCCGAGGTCATGACCGGCATCAGCGAGGCGCTCGAGGAAACCGGGCTTCAGCCCGTGGTGGGCGTCACCGGCTACTCCCCCGAGAAAGAGGAGAAGGTGCTCTACGAGATGCTCTCGTGGCGCCCCTCCGGCGTGATCATTGCCGGGCTGGAACACCCCGAGGCCAGCCGCGCCATGCTGCGGGCCTCCGGCATCCCGGTGGTCGAGATCATGGATGTCGACGGTACCCCGGTCGATTCGGTCGTCGGCATCTCGCACCGCCGCGCCGGTCAGCAGATGGCGCAGGCGATCCTCAAGGACGGCTACGAGCATATCGCCTTCCTCGGCACCAAGATGGCGCAGGATCACCGCGCGCGCAAAAGGTTCGAGGGCTTCACCGAGGCGCTCGCCAAGGCCGGGGTCGAGATCGAGGATCGCGAGTTCTACTCCGGCGGCTCGGCGCTGGTGAAGGGGCGCGAGATGACGAAAGAGGTGCTCGACCGCTCCCCCGACCTTGATTTCATCTATTATTCCAACGACTTGATCGGCGCGGGCGGGCTTTTGTACCTGCTCGAACAGGGGGTGAAGATCCCGGCCGATTTCGGGCTGGCGGGCTTCAACGGCCTGAACCTGCTCAAGGGGCTGCCGTGCGAGCTTGCCTCGATGGATGCCTGCCGCCACGAGATCGGCTTCAAGGCGGCCGAGATCATCGCCAAACGGGTCGAGGAGGGCGACACCGGCCGGCCCGAGCGCGTGGTGCTGGAACCCCGGATCAGTTACGGCGACACGCTCCGCCGCCGTTAACCGGAAATCCGGCGAGGCCCGCGCCCGGAAAATGCGCATTTTCCGGGCCGTTTTCCGCGAGGAAAACGCCCCCACCGCACAAACCGATTTACAAACCGGTCACCCCTGTCGAAATGGGCGGAAAATACAGGGAGACGTTCCAATGAAAACCGGTTTCATCGGCCTCGGCAACGTGGGGGGCAAGCTCGCCGGCTCGCTTCTGCGCAACGGCGCCGACCTCACCGTTTACGACCTCAACGGCGCGCTGGTCGACTGCTTCACCACCCGCGGCGCCAAACCGGGCCACAGCCCGGCCGAGATGATGCGCACCTGCGACGCGGTCATCACCTGCCTGCCATCGCCCGCCGCCTCGGCCGCGGTGGTGGAGGAGATGCTGCCCGAGATCACCGATGGCAAGATCTGGCTGGAGATGTCCACCACCGACGAAAGCGAGGTCAAACGCCTCGGCCAGCAGGTCATCGACCGCGGCGGCGCCGCCGTCGACTGCCCCGTCTCCGGTGGCTGCCACCGCGCCGATACCGGCAACATCTCGATCTTTGCCGGCTGCGACCGCGCCACGTTCGACCGCATCCTGCCGCTGTTGAAAACCATGGGCCGCCGCATCCTTCATACCGGCGAGCTGGGCTCCGCCTCGGTCCTCAAGGTCATCACCAATTACCTCGCCACCGCCAACCTGCTCACCTGCTGCGAGGCGCTGGTCACCGCCAAGGCCGCCGGCATGGACCTCGCCACCGCTTACGAGGCCATCGCCATCAGCTCCGGCACCTCCTTCGTGCATGAAACCGAAAGCCAGGTGATCCTCAACGGGAGTCGCGACATCTCCTTCACGATGGACCTTGTTGCCAAGGATATCGGCCTCTTTCAGGCGGTCGCCGACCGCGCCGGCGTGCCGCTGGAAATGAACCCGCTGATGATAAAAATCTTCGAAGACGGCATCGCCCGCTTTGGCCCGCGCGAACTCTCGCCCAACATCATCAAGCGGCTGGAGGAGGCGACCGGCCTCGACATCACCGCCCCCGGATTCCCGACGGAAATGACCGATGACGAACCCGAGGAGGCCGGTTACGAGGTCGTCCCCCGCGGCCGGCCTGCGCCATGATCCGTTAACCAATTTGCCCGGTTTGCTTTGACCCGGACGCCGCTTTTCGCCCATGGTATGGCGGGGGTATTTGGGATTATGTGTGATGTTTCTGTTTGCGGGTATGCTTGGCATGCTGGCCGTTGGGGCGGCTGCTTTCGTTGGGCTGGATAGTGGAATCGACGAACTGGACCCGGAGGCGCAGGACGCGCCCGAGGTAGAGGAAACGCAGGACAGCGCCGAGACGATCGACCTCGCCGCGTTCCTGAACGGCGGGATGCCGGACATGCCGGCGGAGGACGCGGGCAGCGAAGGTGCGACGGCCGAGGCAGAGGACGAGGTGGCGCAAGCTGTCACCGGAGACGTTGCCGAAGACGTAACCACCGAAGGCGTTGCCGAAGACGAACCCGCCGAAGACGAAGCCGCCGAAGCGACCATCGACGCGACCCTTGATGCGGACGACGGCGAAGCCGATGACGCCTGGACCATCTCCACCGGCGACGAGGCGGGCGATACCGTCACCGGCACCGAGGGCAGCGATTTCCTGATGGGCTATGCGGGCGACGACCTTGTCACCGGCGAAGACGGCGACGACCAGATCGAGGGCGGCGTGGGCCATGACAGCCTGCAGGGCGATGGCGGCGATGACACGTTGCACGGCGAGGCGGGCGATGACCTGCTGCTGGGCGGTGCGGGCGCGGATGACCTCTATGGCCATGATGGCGACGATACGCTTGACGGCGGGGCCGGCGAAGACAGCCTTGTGGGCGGCACCGGCCATGACGACCTCTCCGGCGGGGAGGGTGACGACGCGCTTCACGGCTATCACGGCGACGACACGCTCGACGGCGGGGCAGGGAAGGACACGCTGTTCGGCGGCTGGGGGGACGACACGGTGAACGGCCTCGGCCCCGACGGCGAGGATGACGGAGAAACCGACTATCTCAACGGCGGTGACGGCGACGACCGGATCACCGCCGGCGCGGGCGACATCGTCACCGGCGGCGCCGGGGCCGACACGGTCTATCTTGGCGGCGCGATCACCGAAGGCGCGGCCGAGATCATGGATTTCACCCCGGGCGAAGACAGCCTGCTGATCGAATATGACCCCGACAGCGGCGAACCGCAGGTCGAGGTCACGCAGGACACCGACGAGTCCGGCCTCTTCCGCGTCACCCTCGACGGCGAGGAGGTGGCCCTCGTCCACAGCCCCGCCGGGCTCGGCGCGGCCGACATCGCCCTCGTGCCGCCGGGCATGGTGTAACAGCGGCCGCGCGCCGCCGGGAATTCGGGCTTTTCTTTTGCCCGGACTCCCGCTATATGCGCCCATCTGCCGGGCCTCCCGGCATATCTCCAAAGGACCTTGCTGGACGACATCCCGGCTCGCGCCCTCAACCCCTGACTTCGAAAGGAGACCCCGATGTCGATCACTGTTGAAGACAAACACCAGATTCTCAAGGACTTCGCGACCAAGGAAGGCGACACCGGTTCGCCCGAGGTACAGGTTGCCATCCTGACCTCGCGCATCGCGACCCTGACCGAGCACTTCAAGATCCACAAGAAAGACAACCATGGCCGCCGCGGCCTGCTGAAACTGGTGGCCCAGCGCCGCAAGCTGCTGGACTACCTCAAGGGCAAGGATGAGAGCCGCTACCTCGACCTCATCAAGCGCCTCGGCATCCGCCGCTAAGCCCGGCTGTCCACGATCTGACATCGCTGACGCCCGTCTCGAAAGAGGCGGGCGTTTTGCTGCCGGTCGCCGCGCGGCAATCTTGCGGCCCCGGTCCCCGCTCCATACATCCTTGTCAGTCAAAGCGGAGGACCAATCCCATGCAGATCCAGGTGAACACAGACAATTTCATCCATGGCGACGACCGTCTGACCGAGGTGGCCGAACAGGCCGTCCAGACCGATCTCGGTCACATGCAAGACCGCCTCACACGGGTCGAGGTTCACCTGAAGGACCAGAACGCGGACAAGCACGGTCCCGATCACATCCGCTGCACGATCGAGGCCCGCCCGCGCGGCCTCGGGCCGATGGCGGCCCAGCATGACGGGCCCGACATCCCGGCGGCGCTCAAGGGCGCGGCCAAGAAGCTCCGCTCGCGGCTGTCGAGCGAGTTCGAAAAGCTCGATCCGCACCGCTAGGGCAACCGGCCCGCCCGCCGCCCGGGGGTGCCGAAATTTTCGCCAATTTTAAGCGAAATGTCCGAAAAAAGCCGGAATCCGGCGGTAAAGCGAAATCCGCGCCCCATCAATCGCTTGGCAGGTGGGGCGCGACAGTATAGATTACGTAAAAAAAACAAACAGATAATGTTTTGGCCCGCGCAAGGCACGCGGCGAGGAGCAGGTAGATGGCAGGCGAACAGTTTCTGCTGTCCGGTGACCAGATTGCGACCTACGGGTCATGGAATACGAGCTATCCCGGCGGGCTGACCACGATCAAATTGCATCAGGTGTCGACGCTTGGCGATGCCGACAGCCGCTATTTCCTCGTCCGCACCCAGGGCGACGGCGACATCGTGAGCAACGGCGAGTTCTACGCCGTCTACGAGGCGGTCGATGACGGAAACGGCAATCTCGTCCCCGGCCCGACGCCGATCATTCCCCCCACCTTTGCCACGCCCGACGCCTTCAACAACACCGGTGCGGGCGACGATTACATCGTCTTCGGCATGTTCGGGGGGGCGAAATTCGCGGTCGATCTCGGCGGGTTCGACGGCGGCAACAACGCGACGTACAAACAGGGCGAAGACGTGTTGCCCGGCGGCGATGGCGAGCTGGGCTTGGATGCGATCGAGCAGGCCAACCCCGACGCCTCGGCCATCTGCTTTGGCCGCGGCACGCTCATCCGCACGCCCTCGGGCGACGTGCCTGTCGAAACGCTGTCCGTGGGGGCGCTTGTCTGCGTGCCCGGCGGCCCGCCCCGGCCGATCCGCTGGATCGCCCGCCGCGTCATCCCGCTTGGCACCACGAACCGGCACCTTGCCCCGGTCCGCATCACGCGCGACGCCTTTGGCCCCGGCCTGCCGTTCCGCGATCTGTTCGTCTCGCCCAATCACCGGCTCATGCATCGCAGCCCGTGGGCCCAGCTCTGGTTCGAGTCCGCCTCCGTCCTGCTGCCGGCCAAGTTCATGATCAACGGCCGCACCGTGCATCACGAGACCGGCGCGCGGCGCGTCGAATACTGGCACTTCCTTCTCGACAGCCACGAGGTCGTCTGGTCCAACGGCGTCCTCACCGAAAGCCTGCACCCCGGCGACGTGGCCCTCACCGGCATGGCCGCCACGGCGCGCGCGGAATTGCTCGAGATCTTCCCCGAACTGGCCCGCCACGGCAGCCCCGTTCAGCAGACTTGCCTGCCTTCTCTCCGCCGCTACGAGGCCGACCTGCTCCTCCGCTCCGGCGATCTTCAGCTTTCGGACGGCGAGGGGTGACGGGGCCACAGGTTAACGCTTCCTTTCCGAAAACCGGCCCTCTGCGCAACGCCCGCCCCGTCAACCCGGCTCGAACGGATGCCCGCACCGACGTGATACCGACAAAATACCGACGTTATACCGACGTGCCAAACCCCAGTGTTTGCTGGCATTACCCCCGATTCGCCACCCACCCTCATGATCAAAGCTTTCATTCCGTCTTAAACTCCTCTATAGCGCCGCCATCTGAGACGTGATGCCCTTGGCCCCGGGCGCATGAAGAAGAGTTGGGGTCGGCGGCAATGGGGCCGCCATTGAAACGGAGGACTTGGGATACGCCCAAGAGCGCCTCCAACCAGGAAAACGACAGATGTTCAAAGAAGTGAAGAAGACAATGCAGTGGGGCGAAGAAACGCTCACACTGGAAACGGGCAAGGTCGCCCGTCAGGCAGATGGCTCGGTCATCGCCACCCTTGGGGAAACCTCGGTCATGGCCAACGTGACCTTTGCCAAGCAACCGAAAGAAGGGCAGGATTTCTTTCCCCTGACCGTTCATTACCAAGAGAAATACTATGCCGCGGGCAAGGTGCCCGGCGGCTTCTTCAAGCGCGAGGCGCGGCCGACCGAAAAGGAAACGCTCACCGCTCGCCTGATCGACCGGCCGATCCGGCCGCTCTTTGTCCCGGGCTTCAAGAACGAAGTTCTGGTCATGTGCACCGTGCTCTCCCACGACCTCGTCAACGATCCCGACATGGTGGCGATGATCGCCGCATCGGCTGCGCTGACGATCTCCGGCGCGCCCTTCATGGGCCCGATCGCCGGTTGCCGCGTGGGCTATGAGGATGGCGAATACATCCTCAACCCCGATGTCGAGGACATGCACGACCTGCGCAACAAGCCCGACCAGCGCCTCGACCTCGTGGTCGCCGGCACCAAGGACGCGGTGATGATGGTCGAGTCGGAGGCTTACGAGCTGACCGAAGAGGAAATGCTGGGCGCCGTGACCTTTGCGCATGAGCAGATCCAGCCGGTGATCGACCTGATCATCGACCTTGCCGAAGACGCCGCGAAAGAGCCGTTCGACTTCCAACCGCCTGATTACACGGAGCTTTACGAGGCCGTGAAAGCAGCGGGTGAAGACCAGATGCGCTCGGCCTTCGCCATCACCGACAAGCAGGAACGCACCACGGCAGTGGCCGAGGCGCGCGAGGCGATCAAGGCAAAGCTGACCGAAGAGCAGCTTGGAGATGCCAACCTCGGCTCGGCCATGAAGAAGCTCGAAGCCGGCGTTCTGCGCGGTGACGTGGTCAAGTCCGGCAAGCGGATCGACGGCCGTTCCCTCGATCAGGTTCGCCAGATCGTGTCGGAAACCGGCATCCTGCCGCGGACCCACGGCTCGGCGCTGTTCACGCGCGGGGAAACGCAGGGTCTGGTCGTCACCACGCTGGGCACCGGCGATGACGAACAGATCATCGACGCCCTGCACGGGAATTTCCGCTCGAACTTCCTGCTGCACTACAACTTCCCGCCCTATTCGGTCGGTGAAGCGGGGCGCGTCGGCCCTCCGGGTCGTCGTGAAATCGGTCACGGCAAGCTGGCATGGCGCGCGCTTCAGGCGGTGCTGCCTGCGGCGACCGACTTTCCCTACACCATCCGCGTCGTCTCCGAGATCACGGAATCGAACGGGTCGTCCTCTATGGCTTCTGTCTGCGGCGGTTCGCTGTCGATGATGGATGCGGGCGTGCCGCTCAAGGCTGCGGTGGCCGGTGTGGCCATGGGCCTCGTGATGGAAGAAGACGGCTCTTACGGCATCCTGACCGACATCCTTGGCGACGAGGATCACCTCGGCGACATGGACTTCAAGGTCGCGGGTACCGAGAACGGCATCACCTCGCTGCAGATGGACATCAAGGTCGCGGGCATCACCCCCGAGATCATGCAGAAGGCGCTGGCACAGGCGAAAGACGGCCGCATGCACATCCTTGGCGAGATGTCCAAGGCGCTGTCGGAAGCGGGCGATTTCTCGATCCACGCCCCGCGTATCGAGACGATGCACATCCCCACCGACAAGATCCGTGAAGTGATCGGGTCGGGCGGCAAGGTCATCCGCGAGATCGTCGAGGTTTCGGGCGCCAAGGTCGACATCAACGACGAGGGCGTCATCAAGATCGCCTCGCCGAATGGTGAAGCCATCCAGAAAGCCTATGACATGATCCATTCGATCGTGGCAGAGCCCGAGGAAGGCCATGTCTACAAGGGCACCGTGGTCAAGATCGTCGATTTCGGCGCCTTCGTGAACTTCTTCGGCAAGCGCGACGGGCTGGTGCATGTCAGCCAGATCGAGAACCGCCGCCTGAACCATCCGTCGGATGTGCTCAAGGAAGGTCAGGAAGTCTGGGTCAAGCTGCTGGGCTTCGACGATCGCGGCAAGGTGCGCCTGTCGATGAAAGTCGTCGATCAGGAGACCGGCGAAGAAGCCAAGAAAGAGGAGAACGCGGAGGACTGATCCTCACGCCTTTTCCGAGATTCGGGGCCCCGGTGGAAACGCCGGGGCCTTTTCTATTTGGCCGCGAGGATCATGTCCGCCGCCTTTTCGGCAATCATGATGGTGGGGGAATTGGTGTTGCCGCTGGTGATCGTCGGCATGACCGAGGCATCGACCACGCGCAGCCCCGCCACCCCGCGCAGGCGCAGTTCGGGGTCAAGCGGCGCCTCCTCGCCCGCGCCCATATGCACGGTGCCCACGGGGTGAAAGATCGTCGTGCCGATATCGCCTGCCGCCTTTGCCAATTCCTCGTCCGACTGCACCTCGATCCCCGGCCGGAACTCCTCCGGCGCGTAGCGCCGCATCGGTTCCTGCTCCATGATCTTCCGGGTCAGCCGGATCGACGCGGCGGCCACCTGCCTGTCGCCCTCTGTCGACAGGTACCCCGGCGCGATGACCGGTGCATCCCCCGCATCGGCCGAGGCGATGGAGACCCGCCCGCGCGATTCGGGCCGCAGGTTGCAAACGCTGGCGGTAATCGCCGGGAAGTCATGCAGGTCGTCCCCGAAGGCATCGAGCGAGAGCGGCTGGACATGGTACTCCAGATCAGGCGTCGCCAGATCGGGCCGCGACTTCGCGAACGCCCCAAGCTGGCTGGGCGCCATGGCCATCGGGCCGGACCGTTTCAACGCATACTCCAGCGCGATCTTGGCCTTGCCCCAAAGCGTGCCGACCATGGTATTCAGCGTCGTGGCCCCGGTCAGCCGCCACGCACAGCGCAGTTGCAGGTGGTCCTGCAGATTGCCGCCCACCGCCGGGATATCACGCGTCACCTCGATCCCGTGTTCTTGCAGCAAATCGCCCGGCCCCAGCCCAGACAGCTGCAGCAATTGCGGGCTGCCGATCGCGCCGGCCGACAGGATCACTTCGGCTCTTGCCCGCGCGACCTGTCTTTCATCTTTCTGCAAATACTCAACGCCCACGGCGCGCCCATCCTCGACGATGATTTTTTGCGTATGCGCCCCGGTCTCGACCTTCAGCCCCTTGCCGGTGCCTGCCCGCAGAAACGCCTTGGCGCTGGTCACCCGCCAGCCGTTGCGCTGGTTGACCTTGAAATAGCCGACGCCTTCGTTGTCGCCCCGGTTGAAATCATCCGTCGCCGGCAGGCCCGCCGCCACCGCCGCGTCGCGCCAGTGGTCCAGCACGTCCCAGTGCAGGCGCATGTTCTCGACCCGCCATTCGCCGCCCGCGCCGTGATGTTCCGACGCGCCGTCGACGTAATCCTGTGACCGCTTGAAATAGGGCAGCACATCGTCCCAGCCCCAGCCGGTGTTGCCCATCTGCCGCCAGCCGTCATAGTCAGCGGCCTGCCCGCGTATATAGAGCATGCCGTTGATCGCGCTGCACCCGCCCAGCACCTTGCCGCGCGGGTAGAGCAGCGAGCGGCCGTTCAGCCCCGGCTCCTCCGCCGTGCGGAAGCACCAATCGGTGCGCGGGTTGCCGATGCAATAGAGGTAGCCCACCGGGATATGCACCCAGTGGTAATTGTCGCGCCCGCCCGCCTCGAGCAGGAGAACGGTATGGCCTGCGCGGCTGATGCGGTTGGCCAGAACGCAGCCGGCGCTCCCGGCGCCGACGATGATATAGTCGAATTCCATGGCCGCAGATTGGTCAAACCGCGCCGCCTTGGCAAGCGGTGTCAGAGGGGCAGCGCGGTGGTGTTTGAGACGGTTCGCAGGGTAAAGCTCGATTGCATCTTGGCCACGCCGGGCAGGCGGGCGAGGTGCTGGCGATGGATGCGGGCGAAATCCTCGGTGCTGTCGGCGACGACCTTGAGGATGTAATCCGCAGCCCCCGCCGTGTGGTAGCATTCCAGCACGTCCGGGATGCGCCCCACGGCCTTCTCGAAGGCCTCGAGCACGTCATCGGCCTGCGTCGATAGCGTGATCTCGACGAAGATCGTCGCCGACATGCCCAGCTTGCGCGCATCGAGCAGGGCCACGTAGCCACGGATATACCCTTCGCTTTCCAGCCGCCCGACCCGCCGGTGACAGGCGCTGGCTGACAGGTTCACCTCCTCGGCGAGGTCGGCGTTCGAAATGCGCCCGCGCCGCTGCAGCACCGAAAGCAGACGACGGTCTGTTGCATCAAGGGACATTTGCGCAAGGCCTTTCGATTAACTTGCGGTTTATTCGAAGAAGCTTCACTCTGCCGTCAAGGGAGCGGAAAAGATTTCAAGCCAATTGCGCGCAATCTGCGACATTCTGGCAAGATCAGGAGGAGGATCAACCCATGAGAATCGGCTGCCCGGCAGAGATCAAGCCGCAGGAGTTCCGCGTCGGCATGACGCCCAACGCCGCACAGGAGGCGGTGGCCCACGGTCACGAGGTGATCGTCCAGGCCGGCGCCGGCAAGGGCGCGGGATTCGAGGACGCGGCCTATATGGCGGCCGGCGCCCGCATCCTCGACACCGCCGAAGAGATTTTTGCCATCGCCGACATGATCGTGAAGGTGAAGGAGCCGCAGCCGGCCGAACGCAAGATGCTGCGCGAAGGTCAGCTTTTGTTTACCTATCTTCACCTCGCCCCCGACCCGGCCCAGACAAGGGACCTGCTGGAGAGCGGCTGCACCGCGATCGCCTACGAGACAGTGACCGATGACCGGGGCGGCCTGCCGCTTCTGGCGCCGATGTCCGAGGTGGCCGGGCGGCTGGCGCCGCAGGTGGGCGCATGGACGCTGCAGAAGGCCAATGGCGGGCGCGGCGTGCTGATGGGCGGCGTGCCCGGCGTGGGCCCGGCGAACGTGCTTGTCGTCGGCGGCGGTGTCGTCGGCACCCACGCCGCGCGCATCGCGGCGGGCATGGGCGCGGATGTCACCGTGCTCGACCGCTCGCTACCCCGCCTCCGCTATCTCGACGATGTCTTCGCGGGTGTGTTCAAGACCGGCTATTCCTCGACCGGCCTTCTGGAAGAGCACCTGACCCACGCCGACATGGTGATCGGCGCCGTGCTGATCCCCGGCGCAGAGGCGCCCAAGCTCGTTCGCCGCGACCAGTTCCCGACCATGAAGCCCGGCGCGGCGCTGGTCGACGTGGCCATCGATCAGGGCGGGTGTTTCGAGACCTCGAAACCCACCACCCATGCCGATCCGATCTATGATGTCGACGGGATCATGCATTACTGCGTGGCCAACATGCCGGGCGCCGTGGCGCGGACCTCGACCATCGCGCTGGGCAACGCCACCATGCCCTTCATGCTGGCGCTGGCCGACAAGGGCTGGCAACAGGCCTGCGCCGACGACCCGCACCTGCTGAACGGGCTGAACGTGCATGCCGGGCAGCTCACCTACTACGCTGTTGGCCGTGCGCTCGGGATCGACGTGATCTCGCCCCAGAAGATCGTCAAAGGCTGAACCGGGCGCGGCTCGATCGCGCCAACGCCGGTGTCGCAATCTGTCTGCCCCATGCCGGTTCGCGTGCAGCATTATTACGCATCACAGGTCAGAACGTCCCGACACATGCGGAACGGCTGGACCGCGCGGATTTTGTTGTTTAGCGTTTCACGTGGACAGGGATCCTTCCTGAGCAAAAAACAAGAGCCAACAGGGGGCCATTGATGGGGACGTTCATTCTGCGCCGGGTCGGCGTCATGATCCTGACGGCGCTGTGCCTGACCTTCATCGTGTTTTTCCTCACCAACCTGTACCCGAACCTCGAAAAACTTGCCAAGACCCAGGGCAACTTCCGCATGTCGGACGAGGAAGTGGCGACTTTTCTCAACAATCGCGGGTACTTGCAGCCGACGGTCACCAAGTACGGCCAATGGCTGGGTGTCCTGCCGGGCTATGTGATCGAAGGCACTGACGGCAAGGTCCGTGCCCGCTGTGCCGCCCCCGGCCAGCCGATCGAGGAAGCGCCCAGCTTTTGCGGCGTGCTGCAGGGCAACTGGGGCTTTTCCACCACCATCAAGCAGGATGTGGGCGGTATCATCCTCGAAAAGCTGGGGTTGACGGGCATCCTGATGTTCTGGGTGATGCTGTTGATGGTGCCCTCGGCGCTGATCCTGGGCGTGCTGGCCGGCATGCGCGAGGGCTCGCGCCTCGACAGGTCGCTTTCCACCTTTTCCATCAGTACGACGGCCACGCCGGAATATGTCTCGGGCGTTCTCTTCATCGCCATTTTCGCAAGCTCCGCCGTCGGCCTGAAATGGTTCAAGGGCACCGCCACCAGCGCGATGGACAACGTCACCTTCGAGAATTTCTTTCTGCCGGTGCTGACGATCGCGGCCTATGGCATGGGCTATATCGCCCGGATGACCCGCGCCTCGATGGCCGAGGTGATGACCTCGCAATATATCCGCACCGCGCGGCTCAAGGGCGTGAGCTTTCCCAACATCGTCATGAAACACGCGCTGCGCAACGCGCTGATCGCGCCGTTCACGGTGATCATGCTGCAGTTTCCGTGGCTTCTGAACGGGGTGGTGATCGTCGAGACGCTGTTCAACTACAAGGGCTTTGGCTGGACACTGGTGCTGGCCGCAGGGAACAACGATATCGAGCTTCTGCTGGGGGTCTCGGTCGTATCCGTCTTCGTGGTTCTGGTGACGCAGCTGATATCGGATATCGGCTATGTCTACCTGAACCCGCGGATCAGCGTGAGCTAGGGAAGGGCGGCAGAGATGAACAAAGACGCACTCAGTTGGGGCGCGATCTTCGGCCAGATGATCATCCAGTTCGCGCCGGTGCTGATCCTGCTGGTGATCACCTTCGCGCTCTCGCTTGCCTTCAAGCGCAGGCTGGGCCTTTATGGCAAGCTGTTCGACAGCACGGTCGGCATGATTGGCCTTGCGATGGTGCTGTTCTGGGTGTTCACGGCCTTCTTCGCGGGCGTGTTCGACATGGTCGCCACCCACAACCCGCTCGACCAATCGGCGCTGATGAAAAAGGCGCTGCCCGGCACGCCCTATTCCAAGCTGATCGGCACGCCCGACCCGAATGCCGGGGCGTATTACCTGCTGGGCGGCGACAACCTCGGGCGTGACGTGTTCAGCCGGGTGATCGCCGGGTCGATCAAGGTGATCCTGATCGCCCCCTTCGCCACCATTTTCGCCTTCATGGTGGGCATCACGCTGGGCCTTCCGGCGGGCTATTACGGCGGGCGGTTCGACACGGTGCTGTCGTTCCTGTCCAACCTCGTTCTGGCCTTTCCGGTGATCCTGCTGTTTTACCTGCTGGTGACGCCCGAGATCGTGCAGACGGGCATTCCCGTCTACATGGCGGCGGTGCTGTTCATCTTCCCGCTGGTCTTCCTCGTGATCCTGTGGAACTCGCGCTATCACACCCAGCCGAAGAAGCGGAACATCTTCGTCGGCCTCACGCTGGTGATCGGTCTGTGGGTCTATCTGGGCAGCGCGTGGGATGCCGACCCGCTGGGGCTGATCAGCTTCCCGCCCAACGTGCTGGTGGTCTTTGTTTCGGTCGTCTTCGTCAACTCGCCCACCGTTTTCCGGATCGTGCGGGGCCTCGTGCTCGACATCAAGACGCGCGACTATGTCGCTGCCGCACAGACACGCGGCGAGGGGCCGTGGTACATCATGCTGTGGGAGATCCTGCCCAACGCGCGGGGGCCGCTTCTGGTCGATTTCTGCCTGCGTATCGGTTATACCACCATCCTTCTGGGGACGCTGGGCTTCTTTGGCCTCGGGCTGGAATCGGAAAGCGCCGACTGGGGCAAGATGATCATCGACGGGCGCCGCCTGTTGTCGGCCAACATCCTGCATATCGCCATTCCGCCGGCGCTGGCGCTGCTGACGCTGGTGCTGGGGCTGAACTTCCTTGCCGATGGTCTGCGGGAAGAGAGCTTGAGGGATTAACCGCCCGTTTCGGGGAAAGGACAACCAGATGTCGCAGACGCCTGACCATGACGGCCCGATCCTTGAAATCGACAACCTGTCGATCTCGTTCTTCACGCGGCTTAGGGAAATCCCGGCAGTGATGGATTTCTCGGTCGAGGTGCAGCCGGGCGAGGCGGTGGGCCTCGTGGGCGAAAGCGGCTGTGGCAAGTCGACCGTGGCGCTGGGCGTGATGCAGGACCTTGGCGTAAACGGCCGGATCGTCGGCGGCTCGATCAAGTTCAAGGGCCGCGACCTTGGCCGGATGACCCCCGAGGAACTGCGAGACATCCGCGGCAACGAGATCGCCATGATCTATCAGGAGCCGATGGCAAGCCTGAACCCGGCGATGAAGATCGGCAAACAGCTGATGGAAGTGCCGATGATCCACGAGAAGGTGTCGGAGAAGGAGGCCTATCAGCGCGCACTGGAAGTGGTGCATGACGTGAAGCTGCCCGATCCCGAGCGCATTCTGAAATCTTTCCCCCATCAGCTTTCGGGCGGGCAGCAGCAGCGGATCGTCATTGCCATGGCGCTGATGGCCAACCCCAGCCTGCTGATCCTCGACGAGCCCACCACCGCGCTTGACGTGACGGTCGAGGCGGCCGTGGTCGAACTGGTCAAGGAACTGGGCCGCAAATACGGCACCTCGATGCTGTTCATCAGCCATAACCTCGGGCTGGTGCTGGAAACCTGCGACCGGATCTGCGTGATGTATTCCGGCGAGGCGGTCGAGACCGGCAGCATCAAGGACGTGTTCGACAAGATGCAGCACCCTTATACGCAGGCGCTGTTCCGGTCGATCCCGCTGCCCGGCGCCGACAAGAACGCCCGCCCGCTGGTGGCCATCCCCGGCAACTTCCCCTTGCCGCATGAACGCCCGCCGGGCTGCAATTTCGGGCCGCGCTGCGACTATTTCGAAGAGGGTCGTTGTAACGCGGATATCGCCATTCCGATGGAGAATATCGCCGGAGACGACCGGCATTTCACCCGCTGCCTGCGCTACAAGGAAATCGACTGGCACGCGCCGATCAAGGCTGCGAAACAGACCGTGGCGACCGAAAAGGGCGAGGTTGTCCTCAAGATGGAGAACCTCAAGAAATACTACGAGGTGGCGGCCAACGCGCTGTTCGGCTCCAGCGGGGCGACCAAGGTGGTGAAGGCCAACGAGACGCTGACATTCGAAGCGCGGGAATCCGAAACGCTGGCCATCGTGGGTGAATCGGGCTGCGGCAAGTCGACCTTTGCCAAGGTGCTGATGGGGCTGGAGACGGCGACCGACGGGCAGATCCTGCTCGACAACAAGAATATCGAACACATCCCCATTCAAAGGCGCGACACCAAGACCGTGGCCGATATCCAGATGGTGTTCCAGAACCCGTTCGACACGCTGAACCCGTCGATGACGGTGGGCCGCCAGATCATGCGGGCGCTGGAAATCTTTGGTCACGGCCATTCCGATGCAGAGCGGCATACCGAAATGATGCGCCTTCTCGACCTTGTGAAGCTGCCGCGTGAGTTCGCCGAGCGGATGCCGCGCCAGCTTTCCGGTGGGCAGAAACAGCGCGTCGGCATTGCCCGCGCCTTTGCCGGTGGCGCCCGGATCGTGGTGGCGGACGAGCCCGTCTCGGCGCTCGACGTGTCGGTTCAGGCGGCGGTGACCGACCTGCTGATGGAGATCCAGCGCGAGAAGAAGACGACCCTGCTGTTCATCTCGCACGACCTGTCGATCGTGCGGTACCTGTCCGACCGGGTGATGGTCATGTATCTGGGTCACGTGGTCGAACTGGGCACCACCGAACAGGTCTTCTCGCCCCCCTACCACCCTTATACCGAGGCGCTTTTGTCGGCCGTGCCGATCGCCGACACCCATGTCCAGAAAAAGCATATCGTGCTCGAGGGTGACGTGCCGTCGGCCATGAACCCGCCGCCCGGCTGCCCGTTCCAGACACGCTGTCGCTGGAAATCGCAGGTGCCCGGCAACCTGTGCGAAACCGAGGTGCCGCCGGTGCGCGTGTTGGCGGAGGGGCATCAGGTCAAATGCCACCTTGCCGACGATATCCTGTCGCAGATGGAACCTGTCATCAAGATCGCCGCCGAATAAGCGGTATCCGTCCCGCCCAGGGATTCTTTCCTTGACGATTATTATGTGCAGACATAATAAGTGAGTCAGACCGCCTCACATCAGGGAAAGACCGCGCATGCTGTTACGGAACGCGACCATTGCCACGATGACCGGAGAGGGGGCCTATGGCCTCATCGAGAACGGTGCGATCTCCCATGACGAGGGCAGGATCCGCTGGGTCGGGCCCGAGGCCGATCTGCCCTCCGACCTGTCCGAACGGGGCGAGGACATGGAAGGCCGCCTGATCACGCCCGCGCTGATCGACTGTCACACCCATATCGTCTTTGGCGGAAATCGCGCCGGAGAGTTCGAGATGCGCCTGAACGGGGCCAGCTATGAAGAGGTGGCGCGCGCCGGCGGCGGGATCGTCTCGACCGTCACGGCCACCCGCGATACGCCCGAGGGCGACCTGCTGACCGATGCGTTGACCCGTGCTGACGCGCTGATTGCAGAGGGCGTGTCGGTGATCGAGATCAAGTCGGGCTACGGGCTGGATATCGACACCGAGATCAAGATGCTGCGCGTCGCCCGCCGGGTTGCCGCCTCTCGCGATGTGCGGGTGAAGACATCGTTCCTCGGCGCCCATGCCGTACCGGCCGAATACAAGGGCCGCAACGCCGACTATATCGCCGAGGTTTGCCTGCCCGCTCTGGAGCAGGCCGCCGAGGAGGGGCTCGCCGATGCGGTCGACGGGTTCTGCGAGGGGATCGCCTTTTCCGTGCAAGAGATCGAGCCGGTCTTCGCCAAGGCAAAGGAGCTTGGCCTGCCCGTCAAGCTGCATGCCGAACAGCTCAGCAATATCGGCGGCACCAAGCTGGCCGCGAAATACGGCGCGCTGTCGGCCGATCACGTGGAATATGCCGACGAGAGCGACGCACAGGCGCTGGCCGGGTCGGGCAGCGTGGCGGTCATTCTGCCGGGCGCGTTCTACACCCTGCATGAGACGCAGCAACCCCCCATTGACGCCTTCCGCAAGCACGGCGTGCCGATGGCGCTGGCGACGGATTGCAACCCCGGCTCTTCGCCGCTGGCCTCAATCCTGCTGACGATGAACATGGGCTGCACCCTGTTCCGCATGACGCCCGAGGAGGCGCTGGCCGGGGTCACCCGCAACGCGGCGCAGGCGCTCGGGCTCGACGATACCGGCGTGATCGCCCCCGGCAAGCGCGCCGACCTCGCCGTGTGGAACGTGGCCCAGCCGGCCGAGCTGGCCTATCGTATCGGATTCAACCCGCTGAACCGGCGGATTTTCGGAGGTGAAGGATGACCGAGGTTCTGACTCCCGGCACGGTCACGCTGCCGACGCTCGAGGCGATCTGGCGTCAGGGGCGCGCGGCAACGCTCGACCGGGCGTCCAAGCCCGCCGTCGAAGCCGCCGCCGACCTCGTGCGCCGCGCCGCCGAAGGGCAGGAGGCCGTCTATGGCGTGAATACAGGCTTCGGCAAGCTGGCCAGCGTCAAGATCCCGTCCGAACAGACCGAGGCGCTGCAACGCAACCTGATCCTCAGCCATTGCTGCGGCGTCGGCGAGGCGCTGGACGAGGCCGCGACCCGGCTGATGATGGTGCTCAAGCTGATGTCGCTGGGCCGAGGAGCGTCGGGCGTGAAATGGCAGACGATCGAGCTGATCGAGGGGATGCTCGCCAAGGGCGTCACCCCGGTCGTGCCCGATCAGGGCTCTGTCGGCGCCTCTGGCGACCTTGCGCCGCTGGCCCATATGGCTGCCGTGATGATCGGTGAGGGGGACGCCACGCTCGACGGCCAGCGGATGCCCGGTGGCGAGGCATTGTCAAAGGCAGGGCTCAAGCCCATCGTCCTTGGCGCCAAGGAAGGGCTCGCGCTGATCAACGGCACGCAGTTTTCCACCGCGCTCGCCCTGATCGGCCTCTGGCAGGCGTGGCGTAATGCCGAAAACTGCATTGTCACCGCGTCGCTTTCCACCGACGCCATCATGGGCTCCACCGCGCCGCTGGTCGACGCCATTCACACCCTGCGCGGCCACAAGGGTCAGATCATGGTGGCCCGCGCGCAAAGCGCCCTGATGGAGGGCAGCGAGATCCGCGAAAGCCACCGCGAGGGCGACAGCCGCGTGCAGGACCCGTACTGCATCCGCTGTCAGGCACAGGTGAGCGGCGCGGCGATCGACCTGCTGCGCCGTGCGGGCGAGGTGCTGGAGATCGAGGCGAACGCGGTCACCGACAATCCGCTGGTGCTGGTCGAGGAGGGGCGGATCGTCTCGGGCGGCAATTTCCATGCCGAGCCGGTGGGCTTTGCCGCTGACCAGATTGCCATGGCCATCGCCGAGCTGGGCGCCATCGCGCAAAGGCGGGTGGCGCTGATGGTGGACCCGACTCTGAGCTTCGACCTGCCGCCCTTCCTGACGCCGGAACCGGGGCTGAACTCCGGCCTGATGATTGCCGAGGTGACGACCGCCGCGCTGATGAGCGAGAACAAGCACCTCGCCAACCCTTGCACGACGGACAGCACGCCCACCTCCGCCAATCAGGAGGATCACGTCAGCATGGCCGCCCATGCCGCGCGGCGGCTGTTGCGGATGAACGCCAACCTGAGCAACATCCTCGGTGTGGAGGCCATCTGCGCCGCGCAGGGCATCGACTTTCGTGCGCCGTTGAGAACCAGCGAGCCGCTGCAACGCGCCCTGGCCCGCCTGCGCGAGAGCGTGCCGGCGCTGAAGGAAGACCGCTATCTCGCCCCCGACCTGAACGCCGCCGCGCTGTTGATCCGCGATGGCGCCCTGGTCAACGCCGCGGGGCTCGCATTGGCAATGGGAGACGTATGATGGAACCGGTCGAGGTGATCCGTGGCGACGGCCCGATCGTTTTGGGCATGCCCCATACCGGCACCTATGTGCCACCCGATATCAGGCGCTGCCTGAACGAGCTGGGGCGGGGGCTGTCGGATACAGACTGGCATATTCATGATCTCTATGAGGGGCTATTGCCCGGCGCCACCGTCGTGCGAGCTACCTTCCACCGCTACGTGATCGACGCCAACCGCGACCCTTCCGGCGTCTCGCTCTACCCGGGGCAGAACACCACCGGTCTCGTCCCGCTTACCGATTTCGACGGGCAGGACATCTGGGAAACCCCGCCGACAGAGGCCGACATTGCCGCCCGCAAACACGCCTTTCACGCCCCCTATCACGCGGCGCTGGAGGCGGAGTTGCAGCGTGTACAGGCGGCGCATGGCGTGGCGGTGCTGTATGACTGTCACTCCATACGCTCGCGTATCCCGTTCCTGTTCGAGGGCACCTTGCCGGATTTCAATATTGGCACGAACAACGGCACCACCTGCGATGCGAAAATCGCCGATGCGGTGGCAACGGTCTGCGATAGTGCCGATGGCTTCACATCCGTCACGAATGGCCGTTTCAAGGGCGGCTGGACCACCCGCCACCACGGCCGCCCCGACACGGGGCGCCACGCCATCCAGATGGAACTGGCCCAATCCACCTACATGGAAGAAGCGCCGCCATGGACCTATCGCCCGGATTTGGCCGAGCGCATCCGCCCGCACCTGAAAACCATACTTACCCGTATTGACCAGCTTGCCCGCGAAGGAGAGCTTGCATGACCAACCCCCGCCACAACACCCGCGACATCTATCCCGACACCGGCACCGAGATCAGCGCCAAGAGCTGGATGACCGAGGCGCCGATGCGGATGCTGATGAACAACCTGCACCCGGATGTGGCCGAGAATCCGCATGAACTGGTGGTCTATGGCGGCATCGGCCGCGCCGCCCGCACGTGGGAGGATTTCGACCGGATCGTCGGCACGCTCAAGGGGCTGGAAGAGGACGAGACGCTGCTGGTGAGTCGGGCAAGCCGGTGGGCGTGTTCAAGACCCATGCCGACGCGCCGCGCGTTCTGATCGCCAACTCGAACCTTGTGCCGCACTGGGCCAACTGGGACCATTTCAGCGAGCTCGATAAGAAGGGCCTGATGATGTACGGCCAGATGACGGCCGGGTCGTGGATCTATATCGGTACACAGGGCATCGTGCAGGGCACCTACGAGACCTTCGCCGAGGCCGGGCGCCAGCATTACGACGGCGACCTCAAGGGCCGCTGGATCCTGACCGGCGGGCTTGGCGGCATGGGCGGGGCACAGCCGCTGGCGGCGGTCTTTGCCGGGGCGTGTTGTCTTGCCGTGGAATGCGACGAGACGCGGGCGGAGTTCCGCAAGCGGACGCGCTATGTCGACGAGATCGCGCATTCGCTCGACGAGGCGCTGGAGATGATCGACCGCTGGACCAAGGCGGGCGAGGCCAAGTCGGTCGCGCTCATTGGCAATGCGGCGGACGTGTTCCCCGAACTGGTGAAGCGCGGCGTGAAGCCCGATATCGTCACCGACCAGACCAGCGCGCATGACCCGGTGCATGGCTACCTGCCGCAGGGCTGGACCGTGGGCGAATGGCGCGCCAAGCAGGAGAGCGACCCCAAGGCGGTCGAGAAGGCCGCGCGCGCCTCGATGCGGGTGCATGTGCAGGCGATGGTGGATTTCTGGAACATGGGTGTGCCGACGCTGGATTACGGCAACAACATCCGGCAGGTCGCGCTTGAGGAAGGGTTGGAGAACGCCTTTGCCTTCCCCGGCTTCGTGCCCGCCTATATCCGCCCGCTGTTTTGCAAGGGCATTGGGCCGTTCCGGTGGTGTGCGCTCTCGGGTGATCCCGAGGACATCTACAAGACCGACGCCAAGATGAAGGAACTGTTCCCCGAACATGCCGACCTGCATCGCTGGCTCGACATGGCGCAGGAACGGATCGCGTTTCAGGGCCTGCCGGCGCGGATCTGCTGGATCGGGCTGGGCCAGCGGCACAAGGCCGGGCTGGCGTTCAACGAGATGGTGCGTAATGGCGAGTTGAAGGCGCCGGTGGTGATCGGCCGCGACCACCTCGACAGCGGGTCGGTGGCGTCGCCCAACCGGGAAACCGAGGCGATGAAGGATGGCTCCGACGCGGTGAGCGACTGGCCGCTGCTCAATGCGCTGCTGAACACGGCGAGCGGGGCGACTTGGGTCAGCTTGCACCATGGCGGCGGCGTCGGCATGGGCTTTTCGCAGCATTCCGGCATGGTGATCTGTTGCGACGGGTCGGAAGATGCCGACCGGCGGCTGGAGCGCGTGTTGTGGAACGATCCGGCTACGGGCGTGATGCGCCATGCGGATGCGGGTTATGACATCGCGATCGACTGTGCGCGCGAACACGGGCTGAAACTGCCGGGCATCTTGAAGTAAAACGCGCCCCGGGGCAGGATGCGGTGTAGCGCATCCTGTGGAGGCGGCATGAGCCTTGAGCGGTTCACAGACGCACAAGAGCGGGTCTGGCCCGGGCCGCTGGAGGAAATCCAGCGGGGGCGGAAGGACAGCCACTGGATGTGGTTCGTTTTTCCGCAGTTGAAGGGGCTGGGTCGATCGGCCACGGCGCTACATTACGGCATCGCCGATCGGACCGAAGCCGAGGAGTACCTTGCCCACCCGGTGCTTGGGCCGCGACTGGTCGAGATATCCCGAGCGATGCTTTCTCACTCCGGCACGGCGCCCGAGACCATCCTCGGGCCGGTCGACGCGCTGAAGCTGCGCTCTTCCGCAACGCTTTTCGAGGCAGCGGGTGGCGACGCGGTTTTCGCGCGAATTATCGACGCGTTCCACGATGGCGAGCGCTGTCGGAAAACGCTCGATCTGCTGGGCTGACTCCGGCGTTTCGAGAAAAGTGCCGTCGAAAACCTCCTGATTTCAATGACCTCTGGATGACTGGAGGAAAGTGAACCGTGTGGTTCATTTTTTACTTGTAATCTAAACTGATCTGTTTAGATATTGCGAGGTGAACGAAACAGTTCAGTTAGGAGAAACCCATGAAACCTGTTCTCGCCCTCCTTGCGGTAGCGCTCTTGCCCTTTGCCACCCCGGTTCAGGCCCAAAGCGTCGATGTCGGCAGCCTGTTTCCCACGCTGACCTACCCGACCCCCGCGCCCAAACCAGTGACACGCACGATCACGGACCTGAACCGATAACCCGTGAATGCGCTGCCGCGGGTGGCGGATGCCCCCGCGGCATATGCGGATTCGCTTGCGGGACCAGCGACCCCACGGCTAGGGTGGATAAGCGACTTCGCGGAGGATGCGTATGACGGCGATGGCCGCTGTAATCAAGAAAGGCCGGAAATTCGACCAGGTGCTCGACGGAGCGCGGGAAATCTTCCTGCGCGACGGCTTCGAAGGGGCCAGTGTCGACGAGATCGCCCGCGCTGCCGGCGTCTCGAAGGCCACGCTTTACAGCTATTTCCCGGACAAGCGCCTGCTGTTCTCCGAGGTCGCAAGGGTCGAGTGCAACCGTCAGGCCGAGGAGGCGCTGGACGTGATCGGTACGGGCGCGCCGATCGAGGTGGTGCTGCACGAGGCCGCGAACCGGATCGTGCGGTTCTTTCTGTCCGATTTCGGCCGGCAGGTGTTTCGCATCTGCGTCTCTGAATCCTACCGCTTTCCCGAGTTGGGACGGCGGTTCTACGAGTCCGGGCCGAAGCTGGTGCGCGAGCGGATGGCGAAGGTGCTGACGCCCTATGTCGAGCGCGGCGTGCTGAAGATCGACGACATGGACCTTGCGGCCAACCAGTTCGGCGAGCTGTGCAAATCCGACCTGTTCGTGCGCAGCCTGTGCGGCGTGTGTGGCGAGGTGACCGAGCCCGATATCGAGCGCGTGGTCAACGGCGCGGTCGAGATGTTCCTGGCCCGTTACCGCGCCTGAAGGGGGCGGGCGTCAGCCGCCCGCCTCGACGATCGCCTTGGCCAGAACCGGCACCGTTTCCTTGTTCAGCCCGGCGATGTTGATCCGCGAGTCGCCCACCATGTAGATGCCGTGATCCTTGCGCAGGGTCTCGACGATCTCGGGCGAGAGGCCGAGGCGCGAGAACATGCCGCGATGCTGGGCGATGAAGCCGTAGCGGTCTGACCCGGTGAGGCGCTGCATTTCCGAGGCGAGCTGTTCGCGCAGGCCTAACATGCTGTTGCGCACCTCTTCCAGTTCCGCCTGCCAGTCGGCGCGCAGGGCGTCGTCGTTGAGCACGAGCGTCACCAGACGGGCGCCGTGGTCGGGCGGGAAGGAATAGTTCTGGCGGTTGAGATAGGCGAGATTGCCCTGTGCCGCCTTCTGTTTCGAGGGCTCCTGAGACACGGCCATCAGCAGGCCCGTGCGCTCGCGGTAGATGCCGAAATTCTTCGAGCAGCTTGCGGCGATCAGGGTTTCGGGGCAGGCCGACGCAACCTCGCGGGTGGCGAGCGCGTCGACGTCGAGGCCGTCGCCGAAGCCCTGATAGGCGATGTCGATCATCGGTAGGGCGCCCTTGGCGTTCATCAGTTCGATCACCGCCTTGAACTCTGTCAGGTTCAGGTTGGCGCCGGTGGGGTTGTGGCAGCAGCCGTGGAGGAGGACCACGTCGCCCGCCTCGACCTTCTCGAGATCCTCCATCATCCCGGCGAAATCGACGGCGCAGGTGGCCTCGTCGAAATAGCGGTAGGGGACGGTCTCGATGCCGAGATGTTTCAATATGCTCAGGTGGTTGGGCCATGTCGGGTCGGAGACGTGGACGCGCGCTCCGGGGTTGGCCATCTTCACCAGTTCAAAGGCCTGCCGCACCGCACCGGTGCCGCCGGGGGTGGCCACGGCGGCGACGCTTTCGCGCGGCACGGCATCGCCCAGTACGAGGCCGATCATGGCGTCGGCAAAGGCCGGATCACCGGCGAGGCCGGTATAGGCTTTGGTTGTTTCCTCGGCCCACCATTTCTTCTCGGCGGCCTTGATGGCGCGCATGATGGGTGTTACGCCTTCGGCGTTCTTGTAGACGCCGACGCCGAGGTCGATCTTCTGCTCGCGGGGGTCCTCGCGATACATCTGCATCAGCATGAGGATCTTGTCGGCGGGCTGTTCTTTCAGCTCTTCGAACATCTATTCGTCTCCGGTCGCGACGGGCACGGTGCCGAAGGCGCCCCATTCGGCCCAGGACCCGTCGTAAAGCGCGTGGTCGGTCTTGCCGATGCGTTCCAGCGCGAGGTTGATGATGGCGGCGGTGACGCCAGAGCCGCAGGTGGTGATGACGGGACGGGAGAGATCGACGCCGGTTTTTTCCAGCACGGCGCGGAGGCCGTCGGCGTCTTTCATCGTGCCGTCATCGTTCATAAGCGCCCGATAATGCACGTTTTTCGAGCTTGGGACATGGCCGCTGCGCAGGCCCTCGCGGGGCTCGGGTTCCTCGCCCCGGAAACGGGCGGGGGAGCGGGCGTCGAGGATTTCGTAATCGCCCAGTTTGGAGGCGGCGGAGACCTGCGTGACGTCCTTGATCATATGGGCCTGACGGCGGACGGTCATGTGCCGGTCGCGGATGATGGGCTCCATATCCTCGGTCTCGCGGCCCTCGGCGATCCACTTGGGCAGGCCGCCGTCGAGCACGGCGATATCGGTCTGGCCCATCAGCCGGAACAGCCACCAGACACGGGCCGCGGAGAACAGGCCGTGGGTGTCGTAGACCACCACCTGATGCCCGTCGCCGACGCCCATGGCGCGGAGGCGGGACATGAATTTTTCAACGGGCGGAGCCATGTGGGGCAGGTCGGAGCGCTGGTCGGAGACCTCGTCGATATCGAAGAAACGCGCGCCGGGGATGTGGGTTTCGGCATACTCGGCGCGGGCGTCGCGGCCGGTGCCGGGCAGGAACATCGTGCCGTCGAGAATGCGCAGGTCGGGGTCCTTCAGGTGGGCCGCGAGCCAGTCGGTGGAAACAAGGGTTTTCGGATCGTCTTGTGCCATGTCGCCCCTCGGGTTGGATGCCTTCGTGACTACAACCACGGGCCGCGAAGGGCAAGGTGGGGCGGCGCTGGCGGCGCTGTCGACAGGATTTTCCGCCCATTCGGCGCGAATCAGGGTTAACGCGTTGATTTCACGAGAAACCCCATATCGGTATTGCGTCGGTATCACGTCGGTATTGCGTCGGTATTTTTTACCGATGACCGCGCGGCGGGGGGTTAACGCGCCGCGCGGTGGTTTAACCCTAGTTTGGCGATCTTACGCCAGCGTGTCGCCGGTTCCGGCAATGAGGCGGCGCAACATCGAGGCGAACTGGTCCACCTCCTGGTTTTCCAAGCGGTCTTCGAACAGGTAACCTGCCCGCTTGGAGAATGTCGCAAGCGCCTCGGACAGCTTTTCCCGCCCGGCGTCGGTGGCGACGACGAAGACCAGTCGCGCATCCCTCTGGTCGGTCTCGCGGTCGACGAGGCCGATCTTTTCCATCGGGGCCGCCATGCGGGTGATCGTGGAGGCGCTGACATGCATGCGCTTTGCCAGTTCCACCCGCGACAAACGGTTCGAGGCGGAGCGTTCAAGGTGCAGCAGCATCAGGAATTCATTCACGGAAATTCCGTGGACTGCCGAAAATTCGCCGGAAAGGCCGGCCCGGAAATCATCGGCCACCTGAAGAAGGCGCAGGGCATTGGAGGTGTAAGTGTCGGTCATGGCGTATTCCGTTGCTATATAATTGCATATGCAAGCGTATTGCAGCAAATACGCACGGATGTAAAGGGGCCGGGCATCCGGGTGATGCGAAATGATTTGCAATACGCGCAAATGCCTTTCATCCTTTTGGAAGGGGCGGAGTGTTCGCCGCCCCGGTTCCCGGCGCCGTGCATATTGAACCCGTTTCGCGCACCGCGCCGAGAGGGAGGAGACGATATGTGCCAGATGTTTGCCGGGCAGAACCCGGAACGATACCAGCTTGAAACCCGACGGATGCGGCTGAACGGCCAGAGCACCAGCATCAGGCTGGAGCATTCCTTTTGGGCTATTCTCGACGAGATCGCCGAGAGCGAGGGGCTGTCGACGCCCGGCTTCGTGTCGAAGCTGCATGGCGAGGTGCTGGAACTGCACGGGGAATCAAAAAATTTCACCGCGCTGTTGCGCTGTACCTGCCTTGTGTATCGCGAGATGCCGCAGGCGGCGGAGGAGACCCGGATCGCCGCGGAATGAGCGCCGTGGCGGTGTAGTAACCCTTTACTACCCGGCCCCTACCGGGGCCTGATACCCTGTTCCGAGCAGACACAAGTTCGGAGGACAGGCATGGCGAAGGCCATTCACAGCATGATCCGGGTGCTCGACGAGGCACGCTCGGTGGATTTCTATCGACGGGCGTTCGGGCTCGAGATCGCGGATCGGCTGGATTTCGAGAATTTCACCCTCGTTTACATGAGCAACGGAGAAAGCCCGTTCGAGGTGGAGCTGACGGTCAACAAGGGCCGGACGGAGCCCTATGACCTTGGCGACGGATACGGGCATCTGGCCGTGCTGGTGGAGGACCTCGCGGCGGAACATGCCCGGTTTGAGGCCGAGGGGCTCGCCCCCCGCAAGATGGTGGAATTCGCGCCGGATGGCGAGGTGGTGGCGAAATTCTTCTTCGTGGCCGACCCGGACGGTTACGAGATCGAGGTTCTGCAGCGGGGCGGGCGGTTCAAGTAAATCAAGCGAAACGTCGACGTAGGGAGGAGACGACAATGAAAGACAACAGCCAGCAACGCGGATTGACGCGGCGCGAGCTTCTGTCGCGCAGCATGGCCGCGGGCGCGAGTTTCGTGGTGGGCGGGGGCTTTGTGGCCGGCGCCGACGCGGCATGGGCGATGGAGACCGCCGCGCTGAAGCCGGAGACGATGGCGACGCTGATCCAGATGGCGCGCGATATCTATCCGCATGACCACGTGGGCGACGAATATTACGCCATCGCGGTCAAGCCGTATGACAGCGAGGAGACCGCGCCGGTGGTCGAGGCCGGGATCGCCGGGCTGAATGCCGCGGCGCAGGGGAAAGGCTTTGCCGATTACCTGTCGGCCGGGTGGGAGCGCGACCGGGTCGATATCCTGCGCGGGATCGAGGACAGCGCCTTTTTCCAGACGGTGCGGGGCGGGTTGGTGACCGGTCTCTATAACCAGAAGGCGGTGTGGCCGCTTTTTGGTTACGAGGGCGAGTCCTATTCCAAGGGCGGGTACATGCACCGCGGCTTCGACGACATCACCTGGCTTTGAGCCATAGCAGACGGAGGAGGAAAGACTATGGCTGCATCTTTTGACAAGACGGACAGCAACGTGGTGGTCGTGATCGGCACCGGCGCGGGCGGCGGGGTTCTGGCGAACGAGCTGGCGCAGCGCGGCGTATCGGTCGTGGCGCTGGAGGCGGGCGGGCGCTATCTGCCCGAGGATTACGTCAACGACGAGTGGGAGAGCTTTGGCCAGCTGGCTTGGACCGACCCGCGCACCACCAGCGGCGATTGGCGGGTGGCGAAGGATTTCTCGGGTCTGCCGGCGTGGATCGTGAAGGCCGTGGGGGGCACGACCACCCACTGGGCCGGGGCGTCGCTTCGCATTCAGGATCACGAGTGGAAGGCGAAGACCAATTACGGCGAGGTACAGGGGGCGAACCTGCTGGACTGGCCGATCGACGGGGCCGAGATGGCGCCGTGGTACGAGAAGGCCGAGGCGAAGCTGGGTGTCACGCGCACCGGGGGCCGCGAGGGGCTGCCGGGGAACAACAACTTCAAGGTGTTCGAGGCTGGGGCAAAGGCGCTGGGCTACACCGAGGTTCATACCGGGCGGATGGCGATCAACAGCGCCGAGTATGACGGTCGGGCGGCGTGCCAGCAGACCGGCTTTTGTTTCCAGGGCTGCAAGTGGGGCGCCAAGTGGTCGGCGGCCTACACGGACATTCCGCGCGGCGAGGCGACCGGCAAGCTCGAGGTGCGCGAGAAGGCGCATGTCCTGCGGATCGAGCATGGCGAGGATGGCCGGGTAAACGGCGTGGTCTATGCCGATGCCGAGGGCAACGAGCACAAGCAGATGGCGCGGGCGGTCTGTCTGGCCGGCAACTCGTTCGAGAGCCCGAGGGTGCTGCTGAACTCGGCCAGTTCGATGTTTCCCGACGGGCTGGCGAACAGTTCCGGGCAGGTGGGGCGCAACTACATGCGGCACATGACCGGGTCGGTATACGCCACGTTCGAGGAGCCGGTGAGGATGTGGCGCGGCACGACCATGGCGGGGATCATTCAGGACGAGGCGAAGCACGACCCGAGCCGGGGGTTCGTGGGTGGCTACGAGCTGGAGACGCTGGCGCTGGGGCTGCCGTTCATGGCGGCGTTCCTCGACCCCGGCGGGTGGGGGCGCGAGTTCACCACGGCGCTGGATTCCTACGAGAACATGGCGGGCATGTGGATCGTCGGCGAGGACATGCCGCAGGAGACCAACCGCGTGACGCTGAACCACGACGTGACCGACCAGTTCGGGATGCCCGTGGCGAACGTGCATTTCGACGATCACCCCAACGATGTGGCGATGCGCAATCATGCCTATGAGCGTGGCATGGCGGTGTATGATGCGGTGGGGGCGACGCGCACCTTCCCGACGCCGCCCTATCCCTCGACCCACAACCTTGGGACCAACCGGATGTCGGAGAACCCGAGGGACGGGGTGGTGAACAAGTGGGGCCGCACGCATGACATCGACAACCTGTTCGTCTCGGACGGGTCGCAGTTCACGACCGGCGCGGCGGAAAACCCGACGCTGACGATCGTGGCGCTGGCGATCCGGCAGGCGGATCACATCGCGGGCGAGCTGTCGCGCGGGAACATGTAGGGCCGACTGGCGCCCCCGGCGATGGCCGGGGCGTTTCTCCCGGCCCGGCGCCCGAGGTTTTCGGGCGCCGGGTTTTTTCTTGCGCGGGGTCAGGCGGCGTGGTGTCACCAGACGTGATTTGACAAGTTGGTGAGCGTGCCTTTGCATTTGGACGCAAGGGCGCCATGTGATGTGTCAAGGCCAAGAGCAAGAAGGGGAGCCGCCGGATGGGATACGAGAGGTCTAAGGAGGCCATTGCGAAGCTGACGCCGGAGCAGTTCCGGATCACCCAGAGGGCCGGGACGGAACGGCCGTTCTCGGGTGAGTACAACGACAACAAGCAGCCGGGGATCTACGTGGATATCGTGTCGGGCGAGCCGCTTTTCGCGTCGTCGGACAAGTTTGAATCGGGCTGTGGCTGGCCGAGCTTTACCAAGCCGATCGTGCCCGCCTATGTGACCGAGCACCGCGACGAGGGCCTTGGCATGGTGCGCACCGAAGTGCGTTCCAAACATGCCGACAGCCATCTGGGCCATGTCTTCAACGACGGGCCGCGCGACAAGGGCGGGCTGCGCTATTGCATCAACTCCGCCGCCCTGCGGTTCATTCATCGCGACGAGATGGAGGCCGAGGGGTACGGCGATTACCTGAACCAAGTGGAGGACGTTTAGATGTCTGAACAACGCGCCGTTCTGGCAGGCGGCTGTTTCTGGGGCATGCAGGACCTGATCCGCAAGCTTCCCGGAGTGAAGAGCACCCGCGTGGGCTATACCGGGGGCGATGTGCCCAATGCCACCTATCGCAATCACGGCACCCATGCCGAGGGGATCCAGATCGTCTACGACCCCGGAAAGATCACCTATCGGGAATTGCTGGAGTTCTTCTTTCAGATCCATGACCCCACGACGCTGAACCGGCAGGGGAACGACGTGGGCATGTCGTATCGCTCGGCGATCTATTATGTCGACGCGATGCAGCAGCAGGTGGCGCTGGACACCATCGCCGATGTCGAGGCCAGCGGGATCTGGCCCGGCAAGGTGGTGACCGAGGTCGAGCCGGTGGGCGATTTCTGGGAAGCGGAGCCCGAGCATCAGGATTACCTCGAGCGGATTCCCAACGGCTATACCTGTCATTTCCCGCGCGCCGACTGGGTGCTGCCCAAGCGGGCGGCGGCGGAGTAGGCGCTGGCCGGGGAAGAGATCGGCTTTGGCGGCGGGTGCCATTGGTGCACCGAAGCCGTCTTTGCCGCGTTGAAAGGTGTCGACCGGGTGGAGCAGGGCTTTATCCGGTCGGAGCCGCCCGATGATGGCTGGTCGGAGGCGGTGCGGCTGGGGTTCGACCCGGCGGAGATTGACCGCGATGTGCTGATCGAGGTGCATCTGCGGACCCATGCCAGCATGTCGGATCACTCCATGCGGGGTAAGTATCGCAGCGCCGTTTACGTTGTGGACGCGGCGCAGGGGGAGGTGGTGCGCCAGGCGCTGGGCCGGCTGCAGGCGGGGTTCGAGCGGCCATTGGTGACGCAGGTCCTGCCGCTGGCCGCGTTCCGGGCGTCGGACGAGCGGTTTCAGAACTATCATGAAAAACAGGCGGGCGGGCCATTCTGCCGGCGGTATATCGACCCCAAGCTGGACCGGCTGCGGGCGGAGTTCGCGGCGCATCTGCGGTGATCCCGCCAAGGGCGAATTTCAGGTTGGCATGTGGCCCATGGTCTTTATGCTGGGGGCACAACGATAAACTGTGTCTTTTGGGAGGATATAACATGCAAAGACTTGTGGGACTTGGCCTGACGAGCGCGCTCGGGCTGGCCTTTGCCGGCGAGGCTGTGGCGACGGAATGGAACGTGTCGGTCTGGGGCAAGCGCCGCGCCTTTACCGAGCATGTGGAGAAGCTGGCCGAGCTTGTGGCCGAGAAGACCGATGGCGAATTCACCATGAACGTGAGCTATGGCGGGCTGTCGAAGAACCGCGAGAACCTTGACGGAATTTCCATCGGCGCCTTCGAGATGGCGCAATTCTGTGCCGGGTATCACCCCGACAAGAACCGCCTGATCACGGTGCTGGAGCTGCCGTTCCTTGGCGTCGAAAACCTCGATCAGGAAGTGGCGGTGAGCCATGCGGTGTATGATCATCCGGCGGTGCAGGAAGAGATGGCGCAATGGAATGCCAAGCTTCTGATGACCTCGCCCATGCCGCAATACAACATCGTCGGCACCGGCGAGGTGCGGGATTCGCTGGAGGAATTCGGGGGCATGCGGGTGCGTGCCACCGGCGGGCTTGGCGAGGCGTTCAAGGCCGTGGGGGCTGTGCCGACATCGGTGACCGCGACGGAGGCCTATCAGGCGATGGAATCGGGGGTTGTCGACACGGTCGCCTTTGCCCAGCACGCGCATCTGTCCTTTGGCACGATCAACCAGGCCGACTGGTGGACCGGGAACCTCAACCCCGGGACGGTGAACTGTCCGGTGGTGGTGAATATCGACGCCTACGAGATGCTGTCGGACGAGGAGCGCGAGGCGCTGGACAGCTCGGTTCCGGAGGCGATCGACCATTACCTTGCCAATTATGGCGAACTTCTGAAGCGCTGGGACGAGGTGCTTGAAGAGAAGGGCGTCGAGAAGGTGACGATCTCCGAGGAAGAGCTGGCCGCGTTCCGCGAGCAGGCCGCCGACCCGATCCGCGAGGCGTGGATCGAGGAGATGGAAGGGCAGGACCTGCCGGGGCAGGAGCTCTATGACCTTGTGAGCTCGACGCTGGAAGAGGCGAAGGCCTCGAACTGATCGCGCGATTTCGGGCCGTCCGGGCGAGACCCGGGCGGCCCTTGCGATTCCGGACATAGCGGAACGGGGAGAGACCATGGCCGGTGCATCGACCGTGCTGGAAGACGGCAGCCTTTTGAGCCGGCTGGACCGGCATCTTGCGAAGCTGGAACGGTTTTTCGCGCTGCTGAGCGGGATCGCGGTGTTTTCGCTGATGTTCCTTGCCGCCTATTCGGTGGGCGGGCGGAAGTTCTTTGGCTCGCCGATGGCGGGGTATGTGGACTGGATCGAGGTGATCATGCCGCTGATCGCCTTCATGGGCATCGCCTATGTACAGCGCGATGGCGGGCATATCCGGATGGATATCGTGATCGGGCAGCTCAAGGGCCGGGTGCTGTGGGCGGCGGAGTTGCTGTCGGTTGTGCTGATCCTGTTGCTGATCGTGGGGCTGATCTGGGGAAGCTGGGCGCATTTCGACCGGAGTTTCGACATGTCGCGCCCGATGTGGAGCCGGGATAGCACGATTGATATCGGGCTGCCGGTCTGGCCGTCGAAGATACTGGTGCCGATCGCGTTTTCGGTGCTGTGCCTAAGGTTGCTGTTGCAGATCTGGGCTTATGGGCGGGCGCTGGTGCTGGGGCTGGAAAACCCGGTGTCGGTGCCGCTGATCCAGTCGGTTGCCGAACAGGCGGCGAGCGAGGCCGACCAGCTTGAGGGGCGTGACTGATGGACAGCATTGAAATCGGCCTCTGGGTCACGGGCGCCATGCTGGTGATGGTGGTGCTGGGGATGCGCGTGGCGTTCGCCGCCGGGATGGCGGGGTTTGTCGGGCTGATCGTGATCTTCTGGTCGAAGAAGGATTTCGGCGGCGAGGATTTCACTTGGGCGCTGACGGTGGCGACGAAGACCGCCGGGCAGGTGCCGCATTCGAAGGTCTCGGCCAACGCGCTGAGCCTGATCCCGACGTTTATATTGATCGGCTATCTGGCGTATTACGCGGGGCTGACACGGGCGATGTTCGAGGCGGCGAAACGGTGGATCGCGTGGCTGCCGGGCGGGCTGGCGGTGTCGACGGTGTTCGCGACGGCCGGGTTCGCCGCGGTGTCGGGCGCGTCGGTGGCGACCGCGGCGGTGTTCGCGCGGATCGCCATTCCGGAGATGCTGAAGGTCGGGTATAACAAGTCCTTTGCCGCGGGCGTGGTGGCCGCGGGCGGGACGTTGGCGAGCCTTATTCCGCCGTCGGCCATCCTCGTGATCTATGCGATCATCGTGGAGCAGGACGTGGGCAAGCTGTTGCTCGCGGGGTTCATTCCCGGCGCGTTCTCGGCGCTGATCTATGCGATGCTGATCGTCGGCATCGCGGTGGTGTTCAAGTCGGTCGGGCCGCCGGTGACGGGCTATACGTGGAAGGAGCGTTTCGTGTCGCTTCCGCCCGCGCTGCCGATCGTGGCGGTGGTCGTGATCATCATCTTCTTTGTCTACAACCCCTTCGGCGATGCATGGGGCACGCCGACCGAGGGCGGGGCCGTGGGGGCGTTCATCGTGTTCCTGATGGCGCTCTATCGTGGGATGCGGTGGAAGGAGCTGAAATCGGCGCTGATCGAGACCGCGAAGCTGACGGTGATGATTTTCACCATCATCTGGGGCGTGCTGATCTATGTGCGGTTTCTGGGCTTTGCCGATCTGCCGGGGGCGTTTTCCGACTGGATCACCTCGCTTGAAATGTCGCCGATGCTGATATTGGTGTGCATCCTGCTGGCCTATGCGGTGCTGGGGATGTTCATGGACGCGATCGGGATGCTGCTGCTGACGCTGCCGGTGGTTTATCCGGCGGTGATGGCGCTCAATGGGGGCGAGATGGTGTCGGCGGCCGACAGCGCGTTCGGCATGAACGGGACGATGTGCGCGATCTGGTTCGGGATATTGGTGGTGAAGATGGCGGAGTTTTGTCTGATCACGCCGCCGATCGGGCTGAACTGTTTCGTGGTGGCGGGCGTGCGGCCCGATTTGAGCGTGCAGGAGGTGTTCAAGGGCGTGACGCCGTTCTTTATCGCCGATGCGATCACCATCGCGTTGCTGGTGACATTCCCGTGGATCGTGCTGTGGCTGCCGAGTCTGGCCGGGTGATGTGATGGCGCGCGGCCCCGGGTCTGGGCCGGGGCAAGTCCGAGGCGGAGGTGTCAGGCCGCGAGGTCGCCCGGTGACGGGCGCGGGAAGCGGTCGAGCGCGGTCATGACGATCTTGCGGGCGCGGGCGCCCTCCCAGTCGTCGCCGAGCAGGATGTCGGGCAGGTCGTCATGGCGCAGGCGCAGGCGGCGCCAATGGTGGAGCGTGAGGATGCGGACCGCGCTGAGCGACAGGCTGTCCTGTGGCGGGGTGGCGGCGAGCACGTCGACGACGGCGTCGGTGAGCCGGGCGTAATCCCGCCGGAGTTCGGGCGCGGCGACGGCATCGACCACCCAGGCCGGTACGGTGCCGGGGTCGAGCGGGGTGGTCCAGTATTGCGGCGGCAGACCGTTGGCCGTGCCGGCGAGGATGGCGGTGCGCGGCGCAAGCGGCGCGGCGGTGTTCGGCAGGGTGGCGGTGAAATCGGCGGCGGTGACGCTGGGCGGGGCGAGGATCATCTGCGCCGTGCCCGAGGGCGGCTGGCCGGTGGCATAGATACGCTCGCGCACGGCCTGTGTTTCGCGCCAGCCCATCGCCGAGAGGCGATAGGCCGCGTCGCGCCCCTTCTTCTCGGTCTGGATCCAGCCATCGCGTTTCAGGCGGTGGAGGGCCACGCGCATGGTGGGCGCGGTCAGACCGATCCGCTCGATCAGGGCGTTGAGATCGCGGCCCGAGATGCTGTCATGGCGGGCGATACAGAAATCGCCCAGCACGGAAACGATGACCGACCAGGCCTTGAGCGGGCCACACTCGGCGAGTTGCCGGATTTTTCGTTCCGTGTCAGTCGCTTGCATATACGAAGTATAGCCCGGCGCCGGACACGCCTCAAGTGGCGTTCATGGTAAGCAATTCATATTCCGCAACCTTTTCGTCGTCCTGATTGGTCAGGGTGACGTGCCAGCGCACCTCGCCATAGTCGGGGGTGCGGGGGGTCTTGGCCTTGACGATCAGGCGGACCTTGATGGCGTCGCCGGCTTCGACCGGCTTCATGAAGCGCAGGTTGTCGAGGCCGGTATTGGCGAGCACCGGCCCTTCGCTCGGTTCGACGAAAAGGCCGGCGGCGAAGGAGATGAGCAGGTAGCCATGGGCGACGCGGCCGGGGAAGAACGGGTTCCGCTTGGCCGCCTCGTCATCCATGTGGGCATAGAAAGTGTCGCCGGTGAAATGGGCGAAAGTCTCGATATCGTCGAGCGTGACGGTGCGAGATGCCGTGTGAAGCGTGTCGCCGATGTCCAGTTCGGTGAACTTGCGGGTGAAGGGGTGGGCCGGGCGTTCGGTTTCCTCGGAGCCGGGGATCCATCTGCCGGTAATGGCCGTGAGCATGTCGGGCGAGCCTTGGATGGCGGTGCGCTGCATGTAGTGTTTGACGCCGCGGATGCCGCCCAGCTCCTCGCCGCCGCCCGCACGCCCGGGGCCGCCATGGACCATGTGCGGCATGGGCGCGCCGTGGCCGGTGCTTTCCTTCATCGAGGTGCGGTCGTTGATGTAGAGGCGGCCGTGGAAGGCGGCGGTGCCGAGCGTGACCTCGCGCGCGGTGGCGGGGTCATGGGTGATCAGCGAGGTGACGAGCGAGCCGCCGCCGCGATTGGCCAGCTCGACCGCGTGGCCGATATCGCGGTAGCCCATGATGGTGGAGACGGGGCCGAAGGCCTCGGTATCATGGACGCGCTGGGCGCGGTCGGGATCGGTGCAGTGGAAGAGCATGGGCGGCAGGAAGGCGCCGGTCTGGGCATCGTCGCCGTTGATGGTGAAATCATCGGGGTCGCCAAAGACGCGCTTGGCCTCGGTGCCGAGGATGTCGAGTTTTTCCAGAACGTCGCGTTTCTGATCGGCGGAGACGAGGGCGCCCATGCGGGTGTCGTCGAGCCTTGGGTCGCCGATGGTGGTCTCGGAGAGCTTCTCCCTGAGCCCGTCGATCAGCGCGTCGACATGGGTTTCAGGGGCGAGGATGCGGCGGATGGCGGTGCATTTCTGGCCCGCCTTGGTGGTGATCTCGGTCACGGCCTCCTTGATGAAGAGGTCAAACTCGGGCGTGCCCGGCTCGGCGTCGGGGCCGAGGATGGAGGCGTTGAGGCTGTCCTGCTCGGCCGTGAAACGGGTGGCGTTCTCGACGAGGTTTTGATTGCCGCGCAGCTTGGTGGCCGTGGCGGCGGAGCCGGTGAAGCTGACCACGTCCTGACAGTCGAGCCGGTCGAGCATGTCGCCGATGCCGCCCGAGACCAGTTGCAGCGCACCTTCGGGCAGGATGTCGGCCTCGAGCATCAGGCGCACGCAGGCCTCTGTGACATAGCAGGTGGCGGTGGCGGGTTTGACGATGGCGGGCATGCCGGCGAGGAGCGTCGGCGCGAGTTTCTCAAGCATCCCCCAGACGGGGAAGTTGAAGGCGTTGATATGCACGGCGGTGCCGAGAAGCGGGGTGCAGATATGCTGGCCAAGGAAGCTGCCGGAGCGGGAGAGCTGTTCGAGATCGCCGTCGGACAGGACGTGCCCGTCGGGCATTTCGCGGCGGCCCTTGGAGGCGAAGACGAACATGGTGCCGATGCCGCCGTCGATGTCGAAGGCGTGGTCGCGCTTGGTGGCGCCGGTGTCGTAGGAGATGTCGTAGAGCGCCTGCTTGTGTTCGGTCAGGTGCTGGGCCAGCGCCTTGAGCATGCGGGCGCGGTCGTGGAAGGTGAGCTTGCGGAGGGCGGGGCCGCCCTTGGTGCGGGCGTGGTCGAGCATGGCCTGCGTGTCGATGGCCTTGGTGCCGGCACGGGCGATGATGTTTCCGGTGATGGCGCTTTCGATCTCGCGGGCCGAATCGTCGGGGGCGATCCACTCGCCTGCGGCATAGCTTTTGACGTTCATGAGGGTCATCTGGGCGCTCCTTCCATCCGGGTGCGGGGCGTCGGAATCGACGATCGGTTATTTATTGACCAACCGGTCGGTTTATGCAAGATGCGATTTGAAACACGCGCGGGGAGGCAGCGGCATGAGCGAGACGATTCTGGTGGAGGATCACGGGGGCTGGGTGGAAATCACCCTCAATCGCCCGGACCGGATGAACAGCTTTACCGAGGAGATGCACAAGGCGCTTCATGCGGCCTTGAGCAAGGCGCGGGATGACGGCAAGCGGGCGATTCTGTTGACCGGGGCGGGCCGGGGGTTCTGTGCCGGGCAGGATCTTGGCGACCGCGATCCGTCGAAGATGGACGGGCCGCCGGACCTTGGCAAGACGGTGCGCGAGCTGTGGGCGCCGTTGGTGCGGTTGATCCGGTCGCTGGAATGCCCGGTGATCTGTGCCGTCAATGGCGTGGCGGCGGGCGCGGGGGCGAACCTGACGCTGGCCTGTGATTTCGTGCTGGCGGCCGAGAGTGCCAAGTTCATCCAGTCCTTTGCCAAGGTGGGGCTGATCCCCGATACGGGCGGAAGCTGGCACCTGCCGCATCTGGTGGGGGAGGCGCGGGCCAAGGGCCTTGCCTTTACCGCCGAGCCGATCACCGCGCAGAAGGCCGAGGATTGGGGCCTGATCTGGAAGGCGCTGCCGGATGAGAGCCTGATGGAGGAGGCGCGGGGCTATGCCAAGCGGTTCGCCGAGGGCCCCACACTGGGCTTTGCCGAGACCAAGGCGTGTATCCACGACGCGGCGGTGAACACGCTGGACGCGCATCTGGAACGCGAGGCGGAGGCGATGAAACGCTGTGGCGAAAGCGCGGATTATGCCGAGGGGGTTTCGGCCTTTCTTGGCAAGCGCGCGCCGGTCTTCAAGGGGGAATGAGCATGACGCCGAGGGAGCGCGCCGAGAAGTCGGCGGAGGCGATGTGGAAGGGCGACCGGGCGAGCCAGTGGTTCGGCATGGAGATCGTCGAGGTCGACGAGGGCCGCGCGGTGATGCGGATGACCGTGGCGCCGGAGCATTGCAACGGGCACGGCATGTGTCATGGCGGCGTGACCTTCACGCTGGCCGACAGCGCCTTTGCCTTTGCCTGTAACAGCCGCAACCAGTCGACCGTGGCCCAGCACAACGTGATCAGCTACCTCGCGCCGGGCACGCAGGGCGATGTGCTGACGGCCGAGGCGGAGGAGACCGACCTGTCGGGCCGCAGCGGGATCTATGACGTGACCGTGACCAATCAGGATGGCCGCAAGATCGCCGAGTTCCGGGGGTTTTCCCGGACGATCAGCGGCACCCTGTTCGAAGAATGACGCAAGGGAGGACGCGATGAAGGACCTGACGCCGGAGAAATCGAGCCTCGATCCGATCGAGGTGGCCTCGATCGACGAGATCCGGAGCCTGCAGCTTGACCGGCTGAAATGGTCGCTGCGGCATGCGTATGAGAATGTGCCGATGTACCGGGAACGGTTCGACGCGGCGGGGGTGCATCCGGATGACCTGAAATCGCTGGCCGATCTGGCGAAGTTTCCCTTCACCAACAAGGCCGATCTGCGGGACAATTACCCGTTCGGCCTGTTCGCCGTGCCGCGCGAGCAGATCATAAGGGTGCATGCCTCGTCGGGCACCACGGGCAAGCCGACGGTGGTGGGCTATACGCGCAACGATATCGACATGTGGGCCGACATGATGGCGCGCTCGATGCGGGCGAGCGGGACGCGGCCGGGCGATATCGTGCATGTCTCCTATGGCTATGGCCTGTTCACCGGCGGGCTTGGCGCGCATTACGGGGCCGAGCGGCTGGGCTGTACGGTGGTGCCGGTGTCGGGGGGCATGACCGAGCGGCAGGTGACGCTGATCGATGATTTCAAGCCCAAGACGATCATGGTGACGCCGTCCTATATGCTCAACATCCTTGAGCAGTTCCACAAGGCGGGGCTGGACCCGCGGGAGAGCTCGCTGGAGGTGGGGATTTTCGGCGCCGAGCCTTGGACCAATGCGATGCGCTCGGAGGTGGAGGAGGCGTTCGACATGCATGCCGTCGATATCTACGGGCTTTCCGAGATCATGGGGCCGGGGGTGGCGAATGAGTGTGTCGAGACCAAGGACGGGCTGCATATCTGGGAGGATCATTTCTTTCCCGAGATCATCAACCCCGAGACGGGCGATGTGGTCGAGGATGGCGAGATGGGCGAGCTGGTCTTTACCACGCTGACCAAGGAGGGGTTGCCGATGATCCGCTACCGGACGCGCGACCTGACCCGTCTGCTGCCCGGCACGGCGCGCAGCCTGCGGCGGATGGAGAAGATCACAGGCCGGTCGGATGACATGATGATCCTGCGCGGCGTCAACGTCTTCCCGACGCAGATCGAGGAGCAGGTGATGGCGACCGGCGGGTTGGCGCCGCATTTCCAGATCGAACTGTACAAGGCGGGCCGGATGGATGCGATGCGGGTCTTCGTGGAGGCCGATCCGACCGCCGCCGACGAGGCCAGCAAGACCGCAGCGGCACGGATGCTGACCAAGCATATCAAGGATGTGGTGGGCGTGTCGGCCGAGGTGGTCGTGGGTGAGCCGGGCGAGGTGGCGCGTTCGCAGGGCAAGGCGCAGCGCGTGGTCGACAACCGGGCGAAGGGGTAAGGCTTGGCCCGGACGATCGCCAAGGACCACGACGAGAAGCGGGCGCAGATCCTTGCCTCGGCCGCGAAGGTGTTTGCGACCGAGGGGTTCGACCGGGCGTCGATGACGCAACTGGCGCGGGATTGCGGGATCTCGAAGGCGAATATCTACCATTACTATGACGGTAAGGACGCGATTCTTTACGATATTCTGGAGACTTACCTGCGGCGGCTTCGGGATCGCGTCTGTGGCATCGCGCTCGACGGGCTGGCGCCGGAGGAGCGTGTGCGTGCCGTGGTGCGGGAGGTGCTGCTGGCCTACCAGGGCTCGGATCACGAGCACCGGGTGCAGGTGAACGGCGTGGCGCGATTGCCGGCGGAGCAGCAGACCGTCTTGCGCGGCTATCAGCGCGAGATGGTGGTGTATGTGGGCGAGGTTTTGAAGGGCGTGGCGCCCGAGGCGCTGGGCCGGGACAGCGCGACGCTGCGGTCGGTGACGATGTCGGTCTTTGGCATGCTGAACTGGTATTTCATGTGGAACAGCGGCGCTGGGCCGGAGGCGCGGGAGGATTACGCGCGGGTGGTTGCGGACCTGACGCTGAACGGGGTGAGGGGCGTCTGAGGCGGGCTTGACGCCGGGGCGCTTTCGGCGAAGGGTGGGCGCGTTTCTGACCAGCTTGAGGAGAGCGCCATGACGGACCGGCCGGAAGAGTTGCAGAGGTTTCTGGATGCCAGTCTCGATGCGTTCGAGGGGCGGGCGGATCATCCCCGGGCGAGGGAGTCACTGGGCAAGATCCGGGCCGCTTTGGCAAGCCCCGGAGAGGTGGCGGAGACGGAGGCCGGGCGTTTGCCGGTCTGTGCGCTGTTGGAGGATGTGGCAGCGCCGGAGCGGTTTGACGAGCCGGATTTGCATCGCGTTATCAGGGCGTTCGGGAAAATCGAGCCGCGGTTGGGATGGCGGACGAGGGGCGGGGACATGTCCACCGCGAGCGAGAATATCAACGAGGGCCATGCCAACGCGATGATCGTCGGGCCGGGGGGCGTCGAGCGGCGGTCGGACGTGTGGCTGGGCGTGTCGCTGCTGGCGCCGCATGTGCGCTATCCGGATCACAACCATCCGCCGGAGGAGACCTATCTTGTTCTGAGCGAGGGGGAATTCCGGCATGGCGACAGTGGCTGGTTCACGCCGGGGGTTGGCGGGACGCTGTATAATGAGCCGGGGATTTCCCATGCGATGCGGACGGGAGACAAGCCGATGTTCGCGATGTGGGCGTTGTGGAGCGGGGCATAGGGCGGAGGGGAAATCCGACGTCGGTATCGCGTCGGTATAACGTCGGTATTTCGTCGGTGCGCGGTGGTGAGAGGGGGGGGTGTTTTTTCGTACAGGCGGTGCGGGTCGGGGCGATATCTTGAAAAGATATCGGGTCGAATTCTTTTGAAGAATTCGACGGGTCAGGGTCGGGTCAGTCCCAATTCAGTGAGCAGGTGGCCGGTTTCGGTTTCCCATGTCGCGCGGAGGTCGGCGTTGGATGTGTGGCGGAGGCCCGTGGCCTTGAGCGCGTCGAACTTCTGCGAGGTGGTGGTGCCGAAGGAGGCGGCGACACGGGGCCACCAGTAATCGACGGACGCCTGCAGTGTCGACTTGTCCTGCGTCTCGAGGAGGCGGTCTACGCCTTCCCTTGCCAGCTCGGCGTGGTGCTCTTCCACCGGCAGGATGGTGCGAAAAGCCTCGGAGAGGGGCTGGTAGGAGACGTGGATCATCTCGCCCAGATGCACCACCACGGCGCGGCCCATGAGCAGGTTCATCACCACCGCGTCGGTCCAGCCCTCGATCGGGTAGTTCAGCACGGAAAGGCGCATGTCGTGCTCGCCCCGGGTGGTGCCGATATCGGCGTCACGCTCCAGCCGCGTGGCCCAGGGGTGGTGGTTGGCATAGCGGGCGGTGTCGGCGCCGAACTCGCCCATGATGCGCAAGACGCGGTCGGCGTTGTCGGTCTTTTCCAGCACGATCCGGGCGGCGGCGATGCGTTCCTTGATGCCGGGGCCGGAATTGATCAGGTCGGCGAAGCCCGCCGCACCGGCGAGCGAGCTGTCGACGAAGCTGGCCATCATCTTGAGCAGTTCTGCGCGGTAGCGCGGGGGCACATTGGCCGGGCTGGTCAGCTTGCCGCCTTGTGCGAGGTAGTCGGAAAGGGGCATGTCCTCGGCCATGTGGGTGGCCTCCTCTACTGGTCGTAATCGACGGTGACGCGGTCGGTGAGAGCGTAGGACTGGCAGGACAGGACGTAGCCCTTTTCCACCTCGTAATCCTCGAGCGCGTGGTTGGTGAGCATTTCCACCTCGCCTTCGATCACCCGGCAGCGGCAGGTGGAGCAGACGCCGGCCTTGCAGGCGAAGGGGGCGTCGAGATTGTTGGCGAGCGCGGCTTCGAGGATGCTCTGATCCTTGTCGGCGGTGACCGTGCGGGTGGCGCCGTCGAGGGTGACGGCGACGGTGGTGGTGTCGGCCTTGGTGTCGGTCGATTTGGGCAGGTCCGCGCGCTTGAGGCGGCCGGGCTGGGCGGAGGCGAAGAGCTCGAACTTGATGTTGGCGTCGTCGAGCCCGGCCTTGCGCAGGGCCGAGGCGATGCCGAGCATCATCGGCTCGGGGCCGCAGATGAAGGCGGTGTCGATGGAGGGGATGTCGATCCAGCCCGACGAGAAGAGCTGGGCGCATTTCTCTTCCGTCACCACGCCGGTGAAGAGGTCGATCTCCTGCGCGTCCGTCTCCAGCACGTGGATGACGTTGAAGCGGCCGAGATAGCTGTTTTTCAGGTCGTCCAGTTCCTCGCGGAACATGATCGTGTTCACGCCCTTGTTGGCATAGACCAGCGTGAAGGTGGAGTTGGGTTCCTGTGCCAGCGTGGTCTTGATGATCGAGAGGACCGGTGTGATGCCCGAGCCGCCGGCGAAGCCGAGGTAGTGGTTGTGGTTCGCGGGGTCGAGCCTTGTGAAGAAGCCGCCCATGGGGGGCATGGCTTGCAGCACTTCGCCCGGTTGCAGGTCTTCATTGGCCCATGTGGAGAAAGCGCCGCCATCAACGCGCTTGATGCCGACTTGCAGCACACCGTCTTCCTTGCCCGCGCAGATCGAGTAGGAGCGGCGGAGTTCCTCGCCGTCGAAATCGCGGCGGAAGGTGAGGTATTGGCCTTGGGTGAAGTCGAAATGCTCGGCCGCGCCGCCTGCGGGTTTCAGCGTGACGACAACCGCGTCGCGGATGGTCTTGCGGATATCGGTGACTTCGAGATCGTGGAACCGGGACATGGCGTTTCTCAGATGCACTTGAAATAGTCGAAAGGTTCAAGGCAGTCGCGGCAGCGCCACTGGGCCTTGCAGGGGGTGGAGCCGAACTGGCTGAGCCGTTCTAGGTTGTCGCTTTGGCAGCGGGGGCAAGCCTTGGGGCCGCCCGCTGGCTGGGGCGGGGCGATGCCGTAGGCTTCGAGCTTTTGGCGGCCTTCCTCGGTCATCCAGTCGGTTGTCCATGCCGGGCTGAGCTGGCGTTTGAGGGCCAGCTTGTCGATGCCGTGGGCGCGGAGGGTGGTCTCGATCTCCATGTTGATGATCGAGGTGGCGGGGCAGCCGGAATAGGTGGGCGTGACGGTGACGGTGAGCGTGTCATCGGCCCAGGCGACATCGCGGATGATGCCGAGATCGGTGAGCGAGATCGCCGGGATTTCCGGGTCGGGGATCTGGTGCAGCCACTGCCAGACCTGATCGGTGCTTGGCCGGTCCATGACGGTTACCATGTGTTGCCCGGATAGGCGCGTTGGAGCCATTGCATCTGGGTCAGGATGTGGCCGAGGTGTTCGGTATGCATCTTGCCGTTGCGGCCGCCGGAATGGGCGAAGCGGTCTTCGGGCAGGGTGAGGGTCGCCTTGGCCATGACGCGTTCGAGGAAAGCATCATATTCGGCGCGCAGGCTGGCCGGGTCGGGGGCGATGCCGGCGGCGGCGAGGGCGGCGTCGGTTTCATCGGAGAGGAAGAATTCGCCGACATAGGGGTAGAGATCGTCGAGGGCGGCCTGCATGCGTTGGTGGCTTTCCTCGGTGCCGTCGCCCAAGCCCACGACCGTGTCGGCGGAGCGTTCGACGTGGTAGGCGACTTCCTTGGCGGCCTTCTCGGCGATCTCGGCGATGCGGGGATCGGAGGAGTTGGCGAGGCGGGGCATGAGGATCGAGGACCACGCGTCGAAGAAGAATTGCCGCATGAGGGTCTGGCCGAAATCGCCATTGGGCAGTTCGACCAGCAGGACATTGCGGAAATCCCACGCGTCGCGAAGGAAGGCGAGGTCGTCGGGCGACTTGCCCTCGCCCTGCACCTCGGCGGCGTAGCCCAGCCAGAGCTGGGTCTGGCCGATCAGGTCGAGCGCGGTGTTGGCGAGCGCGATATCCTCTTCCAGCGCAGGCGCGGTGCCGCACCATTCCGAGACGCGGTGGCCGAGGATGAGGGTGTTGTCGCCCATCCGCAGGAGGAATTGCAGGAGGGCGTTCTGGTCGACCGCCGCCATCACATGTGCCCCACGTCGTCGGGGATGTCGTAGAAGGTGGGGTGGCGGTAGATCTTGCTTTCGGAGGGCTCGAAGAGCGGCCCTTTCTCACCCGGGGCGGTGGCCGAGATGTGGCGGGATTCCACGACCCAGATCGAGACGCCTTCGTTGCGGCGGGTATAGACGTCGCGGGCGTTCTTGACGGCCATCTCGGCGTCGGGCGCGTGGAGCGAGCCGACGTGACGGTGGTTCAGGCCGTGCTGGCCGCGGATGAACACCTCCCACAGGGGCCATTCGTGGCGGGCGGATTTTTCCTTGCCTTCGCTGTCGGGCAGTTCGCCGGGGGTGACGGAACTCATGGCGTGATCTCCTATTCCGCCGCGACTTTGCGGGCGGCGTTCTTGCGGGCGTGGGCGAGGAGGCCGTCGCGGACCCATTGGCCGTCGTCCCAAGCCTTTTGCCGGGCGCTGAGGCGTTCGGCGTTGCAGGGGCCGTTGCCCTTGAGGACGTTGAAGAACTCGTCCCAGTCGGGCTGGGAAAAGTCGTAATGGCCGCGCTCCTCGTTCCATTCGAGGTTTTCGTCGGGGACGGTGAGGCCGAGGAATTCGGCCTGCGGCACGGTCTGATCGACGAACTTCTGGCGCAGTTCGTCATTGGTGTTCATCTTGATCTTCCACGCCATCGACTGGGCCGAGTGGACGCTTTCGGCATCAGAGGGGCCGAACATCATCAGCGAGGGATACCAGAAGCGGTTGAGCGCGTCCTGGGCCATGCGTTTCTGGGCCTCGGAGCCCTGGGCCATCTTCATCATGATGTCGTAGCCCTGCCGCTGGTGGAAGCTTTCTTCCTTGCAGATGCGGATCATGGCGCGGGAATAGGGGCCGTAGGAGGTGCGTTGCAGCGGCACCTGGTTCATGATGGCGGCGCCGTCGACCAGCCAGCCCACCGCGCCCATGTCGGCCCATGTGAGGGTGGGGTAGTTGAAGATCGAGGAGTATTTCATCCGCCCCGACAGAAGCTGTTCGGTCATGTCGTCGCGGGTGATGCCCAGCGTTTCGGCGGCGGCATAGAGGTAGAGGCCGTGGCCGGCCTCGTCCTGCACCTTGGCCAAGAGGATCATCTTGCGTTCCAGCGTGGGGGCGCGGGTGATCCAGTTGCCTTCGGGCAATTGGCCGACGATTTCGGAATGGGCGTGCTGGCCGATCTGGCGGATCAGGGTCTTGCGGTAGCCCTCGGGCATCCAGTCGCGGGGTTCGATCTTGATGTCGGCATCGACGCGGTCCTGAAAGGCGCGTTCCTCGTCCGACATCTCGTCGCGGGGTGTGACGCCCTTGCCGGTGCTTTTGACCATCTGTGCATACATGAGTTCGGTCCTCCCGTTCGTCGCGCTGAATTAACCGACCGTATGGTCGAGGTAGGGCAATCGGTGATTCGCTTCAAGGAAAACGTTACGATTCCTCGGAGGTCAGGCGAATTTTGTAACAGTTTGGGCCGCGCCGCCTAGAGTCGCTTGGCCACTTCTTCCAGCATCACCTCGGTCGCGCCGCCGCCGATTGCCTGAACACGGGCGTCGCGGGTCATCCGTTCGATGGTGGCCTCGCGCATGTAGCCGAAGCCGCCATGGAACTGGAGGCAATCATACATGACTTCGTTGACGAGTTCACCGCACAAGGCCTTGATCATGGACACCTCGCGGGTCACGTCCTCGCCGCCCGCGTCGCGGGCGGCGGTGGCGTAGACGAAGTGCCGGGCAGCGGCGACGCGGGCGGCGAGCATCGAGAGGCGTTGGCGGATCGCCTGCTTGTCCCAGAGGGGCGCGCCGAAAGCCTTGCGGGTTTTCACGTAATCGAGGGTGAGGTCGAGCGCCGCCTGCGCCTCGCCCATCGCCATGGCGCCGAGGACGATGCGCTCGTTCTGGAAGTTCTTCATGATGGCGTAGAAGCCGCGGCCTTCGTCGCCGAGGATGTTCTCGGCCGGGATGCGGCATTCGTCGAAGGCGAGTTCTGCGGTGTCCGACGAGCGCCAGCCATGCTTGTCGAGCGCGCGGGAAACGGTGAAGCCGGGGGTGTCCTTTTCGACGAGGAACATGGTGACCGACTGGCTGGCGGGGCCTTGGGCATCGGTCTTGGCGGCGACGCAGTAGAGGTTGGCATGGACGCCGTTGGTGATGAACATCTTGGCGCCGTTGAGGATGTAGCTGTCGCCGTCGCGCCGCGCGGTGGTGCGGATGCCTTTGACGTCGGAGCCGGCGTCGGGTTCGGTGACACCCACGGCGGTGATGGTGTCGCCCGAGATGATGCCGGGCATATGCGCGGCCCTTTGCGCCTTGCTACCTGCGTTGAAGAGGTGGACGGAGGCCATGTCGGTATGAACCAGCACGGTGATGGCGAAGCCGGCATAGGTCGAGCGGCCCAGCTCCTCGGCCAGAACGGCGGTGGCGCGGGTGTCCATGGCAGAGCCGCCGAATTCCTCGGGGTAGCGGATGCCCAAGAAACCGAGCGCGCCCATCTCGCGCAGCACGTCGCGGGGGACGGCGCCGTCAACCTCCCACTGGTCGGCGTGGGGCTGGACCTTTTCGGTCACGAAACGGCGCAGCTGATCGCGCAGCATCTCGTGTTCCTCGGTCAGGAAAAGGTGGTGTGTCATGCGTCCTCCCTTGGGCCGTGCGGGTTGAGGGCACGGTCAGGGTATCTGAGCGCATGGGCCGGAACGATGCAATGGGCGATGCGATGGGGCTGTCAGGCGGATTTGCGCATGTCCGGGATCGGCTGGGGGCGGATCGTCTTGTCTTCTGCAAGGGTGACATAGAAGGTCGAGCCGACGCCCTCGGTGCTTTCGAAGTCGATCTGGCCGCCATGGGCCTGCATGATGTGGCGGGAGATGTTCATGCCCAGCCCGGTGCCGCCATGACGGCGGATATCGGAGGAGTTCAGCTGGCTGAACTGTTCGAACACCTTGTCGGTCGACTCCTTGGGGATGCCGACCCCGTAATCCTTGACCGCGAGGCTGATATGGGCGTCATGGGAGCCGAGGCTGATCTCGACCCGCCCGCCGGCATCGGAGAACTTGGCGGCGTTGGAGAGCATGTTGACCAGCACCTGTTCGAGACGCTGGCGATCGGCATTGACCCAGTATTCGCGCTTGGGCTGTTCCATGTGCAGGGTCACGTCAAAGCGCGCGGCATAGGGGCGGGTGCGGTCGACGGTGGCGGCGGCCACGGCGCCAAGTTCGAGCGGCTCGATATGCAGTTCAAGCTTGCCGGTTTCGGCGCGCTGCAGGTCGAGCAGGTCGTTGACGAGGTTGGCGAGGCTTTCGCTGTTGCTGTTGGCCATGTTGAAGAGGTGCTGCATTTTAGGCGGCACCGCGCCAAGCGCGCCGGAGTTGATCAGTTGCAGCGAGCCCTTGATGGCGGTCAGCGGTGTGCGCAGCTCGTGGCTGACGGTGGCGAGGAATTCCTGCTTGGCGTTATAGGCGGCCTTGGTCTTTTCGTGCTCGGCCACCAGCGCGTTGATGTAGCGCAGGTTCTTGACGTAGCCGACGAGGAAGTTTCGGCAGCATTCGAGGATGAAGGACAGCACGAAGAGCACGGTGAAGAACTGAAGCCAGAGCTGCGAGCTGAGCGGCGGGGCGATGGCGACGAGGTCACGGATCGGGATGTAGAGCAGGGCGATGATGTAGATCGACAGCCGCAGCACCAGCACCGACAGGATCTGGTGATTGTTGATCGCCGCGAAGATCGACGCCGAGAACAGCATGAAAAGCGCCCAGAAATGCATCGTATGCCCCTGCTGGGCGGCGAGCGAGATCGAGAAGGAGGCGATGACCGTGGCGCTGAACAGCGTGCCGATACAGGTCATCAGCACGAAATGGCGGGCTTTCGTCCAGTCGCGGTCGCGCCAGCGCAGGATCTGGTTGAAGACGTAGCCGTCGAAGGCTTCGCCGAGCCAGACCATGGCGTAGAAAAACAACGCTGTCGACGTATCGTAATAATACCCGGCTAGCAAAATGGCGGCGCTGTAGATTATGATTCGCTGCAGGAACAACTGACGACCGACGAGGGCATAGTCGCGCAATCGCCGTTTCAGGGAAACGATGTCCGTCGGTCCCGCAATGGAGGATCGAATCGCTTCAAGTCCTGGGATCATTTTTTCCTAGCCAAATCTATTGCAACCAAAGCGTTAACGGGCAATAATGGCACAACTTTGGCTGTATGTTCCGTGAGTGTGGTTTCAGCGAGGAAATATCCGGGATTCACGGCCTAATGTAGGCAAAAATAAGAAAATACCGCAGCTCTGAGGCAGTAATAAGTTGGGCTATCAATCCGTAACGACATTGCAGGGACGTGCGAAGCGCGTTTTCCCTGAGCTGGAGCCGGATGGCGGCCGGCAAATGGTCTGGCACAGCGATGCCGAACCTTCGCCCGTCTCGGAACAGGCGGGGCGGGCCAATTTTGCCAAGCCGCCGACGCTTCGGGCGACGACGCTTTCGGTCACCAACCTGCACCAGCATGGCGAGCTTTACGCCGAGTTCCTGAAGGCGCGGAAGCGGGTGTTCATCGACGGCAAGGGCTGGGATCTGCCCTCGACCGAGGGGATGGAGTTCGACCAGTACGACACGCCGCTGAGCCGCTGGATCGTGGTGCACGAGTTCGGCGAGGTGCTGGCGGGCATCCGGCTGACG
>JAVJTX010000013.1:0-18742 GCA_040220035.1 Roseovarius sp.
CAGGTTCAGGTCTTTGACGACAAGCGTTTCCCCGTCATAACTCTTTTGAACGCGTTCGAACGCAACGAACGCATCGCTGTTCTGCGATTCAGTCAAAAACGGCTCCCCATCAGTGTTACGCCGCGTGTTCTCCCGCGGTCAGTCAAACTAAAACCACAAACTAGCTACTGTGCAAGAAGGCTAGCGAAGTTTTTTCTCGCTTCAACCGGCAGCAGGTCAATCGATCAGTTTTTGATCAAACTTAAGTCGATTTTCCTGCCGTTTGCCCGGTTAAAGCTTTAATTTTTTATCACCTTTTCAGCGAACCGCCCTCGGCCGCGCCGGAATCAGCCCAGGATTTTCTGCGTTGCGGCAACGGTCTTCGTCACCACCTCGTCGGCCTCCTCCTTCGTCAGGCAGAAGGGCGGCGCAAAACCAAGGATATCACCCTGTGGCATCGCCCGCCCGATCACGCCGCTCTCGGCCAGCGCGCCGGCAATTTGCGGCCCGATCTTGTCGGCAGCGTCAAAGTACGTCCGGCTATCGCGGTCCTTCACGAACTCCACCGCGCACAGCATCCCCTCGCCGCGCACCTCGCCCACATTCGGGTGATCGCCCAGCGCCTCGGTCATCGTCTTCTTCAGATAGCCCCCAACCTCGCGGTTGTTGGAAATCAGGTTCAAATCGTCCAGCAGCTTGAGGTTCGCCACCCCGGCCGCCGCCCCGATCGGGTGTGCCGAATAGGTCCAGCCATGGCCAATGGCGCCAAACTCATCGGTGCCCTGCTCCAGAACCTTCCACATCTTCTCGCTCACGATGGAACCCGACAGCGGCGCATAGGCACTGGTCAGCCCCTTGGCGATCGTGATCAGATCCGGCTTCAGCCCGTAATGATCCGATCCCATCATGCTGCCCAGACGCCCGAACCCGGTCACCACCTCGTCAGCGACGAACAGGATGTCGTGCTTGTCCAGAACCTTCTGGATCGCCTCCCAATACCCCTCGGGCGGCGGCACGATGCCCCCGGTCCCCAGAACCGGCTCGCCGATAAAGGCCGCAATCGTATCGGCCCCCTCGCGCTCGATCATCTCTTCCAGCTTGTCCACGCAATGCTGCACGAACTGCGCCTCGCTCTGGTCGAGATTGTCGCGGCGATAGTAATAGGGCGCCTCCGTATGCTTGATCTGCGCCATCGGCAGGTCGAACTTCTTGTGGAACAGTTCCAGCCCGGTCAGCGACCCGGTGATCAGCCCCGAACCGTGATAACCCCGCCACCGGCTGATGATCTTCTTCTTCTCCGGCCGGCCAAGGATGTTGTTGTAATACCAGATCAGCTTGACGTTGGTCTCGTTCGCATCACTGCCGCCCAGCCCGAAATACACCTTGCTCATATGCTCGGGCGCCCGGTCGAGGATCATCGTGGAAAGCGTACTGCTCGCCTCGGTCCCGTGCCCCACAGAGGCGTGGTAATAGGCCAGCTCGCGCGCCTGCTCGGCAATCGCGTCGGCAATCTCCGTCCGGCCATAGCCCACGTTCACGCAGTAAAGCCCCGCAAACGCATCCAGCAGCTTGTTGCCGTCACGATCCTCGATATGGCTGCCGCTGCCGCCCTTCACGATCCGGTTCGGCGCCTCGCCCCGCGCGAACTGCGCCAGATGCGTCGAAGGGTGAAAGAAATTCTCGCGGTCCCATTGGTCCAGTTGATCGTTCCTCAGCATACTCTTTCCTTTCGTTTTTATCCCCGGACCGGAATTTTTTAAAAATTCCGGTCCAAAATCTTTTCAAGATTTTGCCCTTGCCGCGCGGTCACGCCCAGTCGCGGCAGACATACTTGATCTCCATGAACTCTTCCATGCCCCGGCGCGCGCCCTCGCGGCCAAGCCCCGATTGCTTCACACCCCCGAACGGAATCGGCGCGCCCGTGACCTTGGTGCGGTTCACCGCCACCATCCCGAACTGAAGCGACCGGGTCATCCGGTAGATCCGCCGCGGGTCATGGCTGTGCACATAGGCCACCAACCCGTATTCCGTGGCGTTCGCCTTGGCGACAACCTCCTCCTCGGTGTCAAACGGCGCAATCGGCGCCACCGGGCCAAAGGTCTCATCCCGCATGATCAGAGCCTCATCCGGCACATCCGCCAGCACCGTCGGCTCATAGAACAGCGGCCCCAGCTCATGCCGCTTGCCGCCGCACAAAAGCTTCGCGCCCTTCTCGAGCGCATCGGCCACATGCTCTTCCTGCTTGGCGACCGCACCCTCGTTCATCAGCGGGCCGATATCGGGGTCATCCATCCCCCGCCCGATGCTCAACGCCTTTGTCGCCTCCGTAAACCGCTTGCAGAATTCCTCGTAAACCGGCCGCTCCACGAAGATCCGGTTCGCGCCAAGGCAATCCTGACCCGAGGTCGCGAATTTCGCCTTGATCGCCTCGCCCACCGCCCGGTCAAGATCGGCGTTCTTGAACACGATCACCGGCGCATGCCCGCCAAGCTCCATCACCAGCTTCTTCACCGTCTGCGCCGACTCGCGGTACAAAAGCTGCCCCACCGCCGTCGACCCGGTAAAGGACAGCGCCCGCACCCGCACGTCTGCCGTCCAAGGCGGCACCACCGTCGAGGCGCGGCCCGTCACCACATTGAACACCCCCGCCGGCACACCGGCCCTCTCGGCCAATTCTGCCAGCGCCAGCGCCGAGAACGGCGTCTCGTGGCTGGGATGCGCCACAACCGAACACCCAGCCGCGATCGCCGCCGCCGCCTTCCGCGTCAGCATCGCAGAGGGGAAGTTCCACGGCGTGATCAGCGCCACAACCCCCACCGGCTCCAGCCAAAGCTCGACCTCGGCATCGGGCAGGTGGCTCGTCACCCCCTCGATATTCGGCCGCTTGGCCTCCTCGGCGTAATACTCCACGAAACTGGCGGCATAATCGATCTCGCCCCGCGCTTCCGACAGCGGCTTGCCCTGTTCCAGCACCATGATCCGCGCAAGGTCTTCCTTGTGCGTCATCATCAGGTCGAACCACCGGCGCAGGATGGCCGACCGCTCTTGCGGCAATGTCATCGACCAGCTGTCGAACGCCTCCTGCGCCGCATCGACGGCCCCGGCGCTTTCCTCCGCCGACAGCATCGCCACTTCGCCGATGAAATCGCCCGTCGCCGGGTCATTGACCGCCAGCGTCTCGCCCGAGCTCGCCGCGCACCACTTGCCGCCGATATAGGAAAAACTGCGAACGAGGGCCTTGTCGCCGATATCCGCGGTCGCCGTGATTGCCGTGTCCAGCATTGCCATACTCCATCTCCTTGTTGAGCCGAAGTATGATCCGTTCCTCAGGGAGGTGAGACTGAACAATGCCGGGCTTGCAGAAGATTCTTCTGCTACCCAAGCAACACGTCCAGCGGCAGCGCCTTGCCCCCCTTCACCCGCTTGGTCACGATATAGGTAAAGTATTTCGCCAACCCCACCCGCGCATCCAGCATCGTGTCGATCAGGCGCTGATAACTGTCGATATCCCGCGTCACGATCTCCAGCAGGTAATCGAACCCCCCGCCCAGCGCCCAGCAGCCCACGATCTCCTCGTAACCCTGCACCGCATCCTCGAAAACGCGGAACGCCGCCCCCGTATGATCGGCCAGCTCCGCCGCCACGAACACCCGCACATAAGGCCCCAGCTTCTTCAGGCTGATCTCGGCATGATACCCCTCGATCACCCCTGCCTTCTCAAGCTTGCGCAGCCTTTCCCAGCAGGGGCTCGCAGACAATCCCACCTCCTCGGCCAGTTCCGCCTTGGTGATCCGCCCCCGTACAGACAGAACCTTCAGAATGTCGAGATCACGCTCGTCCAGCCGCACCATGCCTCAGAGCTTCCGACAATCGGCAAGGTAAGGCAGCCGCGCCTGCGCCGCCTTGACCCGCTCAAGGTCGATATCCAGCGTCACGAACCCTTCCTCGCCCACCGGCACGGCGCTCACCTCACCATCCGGCGCCACGATCCGCCCGCCACCATAAAAGCCCACCCCGTGCAACTCGCCCACATGATCCGCATAGCCGATATAGACGCCGTTCTCGAAGGCCCGCGTCGGCACCACCTTCTCCGCCACGATCCCCCAATCCTTGCCCAGCGCCGTCGGCACCAGCACCAGCTGCGCCCCACCCTGCGCCGCCTGCCTGAGGCTCTCGGGAAACTCCACCTCGTAACAGATGATCATCGCCACCCTTACACCGCCGACCTCGGCAAATGTCACCGCCTCGCCCAGCCCGAACGCCTTCACCTCGAAACTCTGCGGCGAGGCCAGCCTCTTGCGGTGATTGGCAATCAACTGCCCCTCCGCCCCGATCAGCGCGGCGGAATTATAGACACTATCCTGCCCTTTTTCCGCATATCCCCATGCCAAAGCCGTCCCATGCAAAATCGCCAGCCCCGCCATCCGTTTCGTAAACGGCCCGGTCGGCGCCTCGGCCAGCTTCCTGTAATCCGCCTTCTGGTCATACCCCGTCGCGAACAGCTCCGGACACAGCACCAGATTGCAATGCTGCCCCGCCATATGCTTTTCCAGCCCGGCCAGCTTCTCTTCCTGCGTTGCGCCTGCGCGGCACTGATACACCCCCAGCTTCATGACCGGATCACCGTGCCGGCATCGCCTCCGGCCAGCTTGGCCGCCACGTGGCTGGCAATCGCCGTATCTTGCGCGCCCGTACCCGTCAGATCGGCGATGGTGATATCGTGATCACTCTTCCGCCCGTCGCTCTTCTTCGTGATCACATCGCCCAGCTCCACCGGCGCGCCTCCCATCCAAAGCCCCGCTTCGATCGCACTGCGCAACTCGCCCAGCTTCTCGGTCTGGCTCCCCCGGTCGGCGACATACAAATCCGCCTTCACAAGCGCCGCAGGTTCGATCTCGTTCTTGCCGTCCTGATCCGACCCCATCGCCGTCACATGCAATCCGGGATGCAGCCACTCGGCCTTCAACACCGGCGCCCTCGCTGGCGTCGTCGTCACCACCAACTGGCTTTCCGCGACAAGTTGGGCCGGATCAGAGACGATTTCGCCTTCCACGCCCAGCATATCCATAAGGTCCTTTGCACATTCCGCCGCCTTCTGCTCATCCCGCCCCCAGACGATCACCCGCTCGAAGGGCCGCACCAGATGCGCCGCCTGCATCTGCAACCGCGCCTGCACCCCCGTGCCGATCACCCCGGCGGTCTTCACCACCTCCGGCGCCAGATGCCTTGCCGCCACCGCGCCCGCAGCGGCCGTGCGGATATCCGTCAGATAGCCATTGTCCAGAAACAGGGCCTTCACCAGCCCCGTCTGCGCCGAAAACAGGATCATCAAGCCGTTCAGCGATGGCAGGCCCAGCTTCGGATTGTCGAAAAACCCCGGGCTCACCTTGATCGCGAACCCCTCGAAACCGGGGATATAGGCGGTCTTCACATCCACCTCGCCATTCGCCGCCGGTAAATCCATCGACAAGATCGGCGGCATCACCACCTCGCCCCCCGCCAGCGCGGCAAACGCCGCCTCGATAACGTCCACCGTCTCGAGGTCCAGCGCCACAACCTCGCGCAGCTCCGCCTCGGTCATGATCCGGATATCATTCGCCATCTTTGTCTCCTCGCACCAGGCCTCCGGCCAGCGCCTCGGCCCGCTCCAAAGCGTCCTTGTCACCCATCACGTCACCCGCCGCGCGCACGTTGCAAGACCGCACCAACTCCCGCCGCTCGAACCCCATCCGGCTCAGCGCCGGGCCGTACTGCTCCAGCAGATCGCCATACAATTCCGGCCCCTCGCCCTGCACCTGCACCAGCACCAAGGCCATGCCGGGCTTGAACTCCGTCGGATCGGGATTGGTCAAATAATCGGGTCTGAACAGGCCGAAAAACCGATCCAGCGCCAGCTTCATCTGCCCCGTCATGTTGCAGAAATAGATCGGCGTCGCCAGCACCAGCACATCCGCCCCCTTCACATCCTCCAACACCGGCGTAAGGTCATCCTCCGGCCCTTTCAGCCCGGCTGCCCCGTCGCCCACGTAACCGGAAAACTGCAACCCCCGCAGCGCATGGGTCACGATCTCCGCCCCCTGCCTTTCCGCCACTTCGCAGAAACGCGACGCCAGCTGATCACTATTCCCGCCCGGCCTCGGGCTTCCAAGCAGGCACACAACCTTTGTCATGACGCCCTCCGATAGGGTTTGCCCGCAACCGTCACGTCACCCAGCTGCACATCCTGCCCGGTCACCATCCGGGTGAACATCTCCATATCAAGGTTCCGCCCCGTCACAATCGTCGCCGTCGGCCCGCTCAGCGTCACCTTGCCATTCAACACCGCCGCCATCCCGACAACACAGGCCCCCTCCGCCACGATCCGATCCTCGTAATACAGCACCTGCATCGCGTGATAGATCTCCTCCTCACTCACCAGCACCACATCGTCCAGCAGATCGCGGCACATCGGAAACGACAGTTTGTTCGCCATCCCGATCCCACCCCCCAGACTGTCAGCCAGCGAGGCCACTTCCTCCACCTCCACCGGATGCCCGGCCTTGATGCTCTCATACATCGCCGCCCCCCGGTCCATGGTGATCCCCACCACCCGGATATGCGGCTTGATCGCCTTCGCCGCCAGCGCCACCCCGGCAGCCAGCCCGCCACCCGACAAAGGCACCAGAATCGTCTCTAAATCAGGCCGTTTCGCCAACATCTCCAGCCCGATCGTCCCCTGCCCGGCAATCACCGCCGCATCGTCGAAGGGCGAGATTTCCACGAGCCCCTCCTCCTCGACCAGCCGCAGCGACTCCGCCAGCGCCTCGTCCTGACTCCGCCCCGCAATCCTGACCTCCGCGCCCAGCGCCCTGATGCCATCCACCTTCGCCTGCGGCACCAGTTCCGACATGTAGATCACCGCCCGCATCCCTTTTTCACGCGCCGCAAACGCCACCCCGCGCCCATGATTGCCGGTCGAACAGCACGTCACCCCCGGCGCATCCATAACGTTCGCCACGGCATTGAACGCCCCGCGCAGCTTGAAGGCGCCAATCGGCTGCATGTTCTCCAGCTTGAGCAGGAATTCCTGCCCCCCGGCCTCCGTCATGAAGGGCGACGGCACCAATGGCGTGCCATCGGCCACGCCCCGCAAGACTTGCGCGGCGGCATGGATATCGGCCAGTGTCGGCGTCATGGTTCACTCCCTCGTCTTCCGGGCACTCTTGCCCCCGGTCGTGCCTACGTCAACTCCACCGCCATCCGGAGGTTCAAAAACGACATCCGGGGGCGGGTTTCTTGGGGCAAGGCACGCCATTGCTCCCCACGGTACCCCGGAAACGACCAGACATTCAGGATAACCCATGCTCCAGAAAGACCTTCCCTTCACCCAGCCCGAATTCGACCGGCGGCTCGACCTGACCCGCACGGCGATGGAGGCCGCGGGCATCGACCTGCTATTCATCACCGCTCCCTCGAACCAGAACTGGCTGACGGCCTATGACGGCTGGTCCTTCTACGTGCATCAGGGCGTGATGGTCCCGATGGAGGGCGACCCGATCTGGTGGGGCCGACGCATGGATTCCTTCGGCGCCCGCCGCACCTGCTGGATGGCCGAGGAACAGATCCTCGGCTACGGCGACCATTTCGTCCAGTCGACCGAGCGCCACCCGATGCAGGATCTCGCCGGCCGCATTTACGGGCTCGGCCTTGGCTGCGTCCGCATCGGCGTCGAGATGGAGAACTACTACTACTCCGCCAAGGCGCACGAGGTTCTGACCGAGATGCTCCCCGACGCCACCTTCATCGACGCCACCGCGCTCGTGAACTGGCAGCGTCTGATCAAGTCGGACGAGGAAATCGCCTTCATCCGCAAGGCCGCCCGCATTTCCGAGAAGGTCGTGCAGACCGCCATCGACAAGGCCGAACCGGGCCTGCGCAAGAACGAACTGGTGGCCGAGATCATGCGCGCCGGCATCACCGGTGTCGACGACATCTGGGGCGATTACCCCGCCATCGTCCCCCTCACCCCCTCCGGCCTCGACGCCACCGCCGCCCACCTCACATGGAACGGCGACGAAATGCGCAAGGACGAGGCGACCTTCTTCGAACTCTCGGGCTGCTACCGGCGCTACCACGCCCCGCTCTGCCGCACCGTCTACCTCGGCAAGGCGCCAAAGGAAGTGCTCGACGCCGAAAAGGCCCAGCTGGAAGGCATCGAAGCCGGGCTCGCCGCCGCCCGCCCCGGCAACCGTGCCTGCGACATCGCCAACGCCTTTATCGGGGTGCTGCAAAAACACGGCATCCACCGCGAAGGGCGCTGCGGCTATCCCATCGGCCTCAGCTACCCGCCCGACTGGGGCGAACGAACCGCCTCGATCCGTTCCGAGGACGAAACCGTGCTCGAACCCGGCATGGTTTTCCACTTCATGCCCGCGCTCTGGCTGGAAACCTGGGGGCTGGAAACCACCGAAACCATCCTCATCACGGAAACCGGCGAGGCCGAGGCCCTCTGCGACATGCCCCGCAAGCTCTTCGTCAAGGACTGACGCGGCCCCATAGGCCGGGTGTCACCTCGGTCCCACAAAAAAGGCAGCCCCTCGCAGGCTGCCTTTCCCTTTAATAGACCCTGTTTCGGCCCAAAAAGCTTCAGTTCGCCGCCTTCATGAGCCCCTCAGCCTCAAGCTGCTTATGCGCCATGTCGAGCGCCTTCCACGCCCGCTCGGCCAGCATGTCGACCTCCTCCTTGGTGATCACCAGCGGCGGCGAAATCACCATCCGGTCGCCCACATGCCGCATCACCAAGCCATTGGCAAAGCAATGCTCGCGACAGATCAGCCCGGCCGTCCCCTTGTCGGCGGCAAAGGCCGCGCGGCTCTCCTTGTGCGGCGTCAGCGCGATCGAGCCCATCATCCCCTGAATCCTCGCCTCACCCACCAGCGGATGATCAGCCAGCGCCTCCCACTTGGCCCCAAGGTACGGCGCGGTTTCCTTCCCGGCCCGCTCGACGATGCCTTCCTCGTCCAGCAAGCGCAGGTTCTCCAGCGCCACGGCACAGGCCACGGGATGCCCCGAATAGGTGTAGCCATGCGCGAACTCGCAATTGTTCAGCACCTCGGCCACCTCGTCACACACGACAGACCCGCCGATCGGCGCATAGCCAGAGCTCAGGCCCTTGGCGATGGTCATGATATGCGGCCGGATGCCAAAGCTCTCGCACGCGAACCAGTCACCGGTTCGCCCGAACCCGCAAATCACCTCGTCGGCAATCAGCAGGATGCCGTACTTGTCACAGATCCGCTGGATCTCCGGCCAATAGCTCTTCGGCGGAATGATCACGCCGCCCGCGCCCTGAATCGGCTCGCCGATAAACGCGGCCACCTTCTCCGGGCCCAGCTCCTCGATCTTCTCTTCCAGCTCCCGCGCGCGCATCAGCCCGAACTCTTCCGGGTCCATGTCTCCGCCCTCGGCGTACCAGTGCGGCTGGTTGATATGGTGAATATTCTCGATCGGCAGGTCGCCTTGCTCGTGCATCGGCACCATGCCGCCAAGGCTGGCGCTGCCCACGCTCGACCCGTGATAGGCGTTCTTGCGCGAAATTATGGCCTTACGCTCCGGCTGGCCCTTCTCGGCCCAATAGGTGCGCACCAGACGGATATTGGTGTCGTTCGCCTCCGACCCCGAACTGGCAAAGAACGTGTGGTTCAGGTCATAGGGCGTCAGCGACGCGATCTTTTCGGCCAGCGCGATCGCCGGCACGTGGGTCGTCTGAAAGAACGTATTGTAATAGGGCAGCTCTTTCATCTGCCGCGCCGCCGCCTCGGCCAGCTCGTCACGGCCGTACCCGAGGTTCACGCACCACAGCCCGGCCATCGCGTCCAGCATCTCGTTGCCTTCGCTGTCGGTCAGCGTCACGCCCTTGGCGCGGGTGATGACGCGAACACCCTTCTTGGTCAGGTCGTTGCCGTGGGTGAACGGATGCAGATGATGCGCCGCGTCGAGCGCCTGCAGTTCAGCCGTAGGCATGTGATTGGTGATCATCGTCATGGCAAAACCTCTTCTGGCAGGAATCACGTGAATGCGGCCTCCGCCGCGGTCACGACCAGAATATGATCAAATTAATCAATGTCAATCGAATCAGGTGACAGGCCCCGGTTTGCCGAAGGAAAGCCGCACCTGCTCCATCCCCTGCACCACGTCATCGCAAATCGCCTGCGCCGCGCGCTCACCATCACCCGCCCGCATCGCATCCAGCACCTCCTTGTGCTTGTCCGGCAGGTTCTGCGTCCCCATCCGCCCGCACACCACCCGAAGCGACGGCCCAAACCGAAGCCACAGGCCATCGGCCATGTTCGCAAGGATCGGCTGGTCGGCCAGATCATAGATCGCCTTGTGAAACGAGTAGTTCCTTTCAAGGTAGATGCGCAAATCCCCGGTCTCGATCGCGCGGTCAAGTTCGGCATCCAGATCGGCCAGCCGTCCGAGGTCTTCCTCGCTCGCCCGCTCGGTCGCGCATTTGGTCAGATAGGGGTCAAGCCATTGACGTGCAACGATTAACTGGCTTACATGATCCGCCGTCAACTGCGGCACCGAAACCCGCCGGTTGCCCTGAAACTCCAGCGCCCCCTCGGCGATCAGCCGCCGGATCGCCTCGCGCACCGGCGTCATGCCCGCGCTCAGCCGGTCGGTCAGCCCCTGAATCGTCACCGCCTGCCCCGGGGCAAGGTCGCCGAACAGAACCAGCGCCCGCAACTGCCGGTAAATCAGCTCATGCGCCGGCAAGCGCCCGACCTCCTCCTCCGGTCTGCCCATTTTCTGTGCCGCGATAGTCATCCGTCGGTTCATCTTTTTCCGCCACCTTCCAAGTGTCCTTGCGAGTTTAACGGCAAGGTGGAAACATTACTATATTGCCATGCCCGGAAAATTTTGATCAAATCCACGACCAAGGCACGACAAGGTGCCGAACCATACGGGAGAACAACATGAGATCGCTGATACTGACGACCGCCGCCACACTTGCGCTGGGTGCGGTCGCCGCCTCGGCCCAGGAGGTGCGCGTCTACAACTGGTCCGACTATATCGACGAGGACCTGCTCGCCAAGTTCGAGGAGGAAACCGGCCTCGACCTCGTCTACGACGTCTTCGATTCGAACGAGGTGCTCGAAACCAAGATGCTCGCCGGCGGTTCCGGCTACGACGTGGTCGTCCCCTCCGGCACCTTCCTGCAACGCCAGATCATGGCCGGCGCCTTCCAGAAGCTCGACAAGGAACAACTCCCCAATCTCGAGCATATGTGGGACACGATCCAGGAACGCACCGAGGCCTACGATCCCGGTCAGGAATACTCGATCAACTACATGTGGGGCACCACCGGCCTCGGCGTGAATGTCGAAAAGGTCAAGGAAGCGCTGGGCGAAGATGCGCCCGTGGGCTCGCTCAGCCTGATCTTCGAACCCGAGAACATGGAAAAGCTCGCCTCCTGCGGCGTCCACGTGCTCGACGCCCCGACCGAGATGATCCCGGCGGCGCTCGCCTATATCGGTGAAGACCCCGACAGCCACGACCCCGACGTGATCGCCAAGGTCGAGCCGCTGCTCTCGGCAGTGCGCCCGCATATCCTGAAATTCCACAGCTCCGAATACATCAACGCGCTCGCCAACGGCGATATCTGCGTGGCCTTCGGCTGGTCCGGCGACATCCTGCAAGCCCGCGACCGCGCCGACGAGGCCGACAACGGCGTCACCATCGCCTACAACGCGCCCAAGGAAGGCGCGCTGATGTGGTTCGACCAGATGGCGATCCCGGTCGACGCCCCCAATCCCGAAGGCGCCCACACCTTCCTCAACTTCATCATGGACCCCGAGAATATCGCCGCGGCGTCGAACTACGTCTATTACGCCAACGGCAACGAGGCCTCGCAAGAGCACCTCGTCGAGGACGTGATCGGCGATCCGGCGATCTACCCGGATGAGGAAACCCTGGAAAACCTCTACACCACCACGCCCTACCCGGCGAAGGTGCAGCGGGTCGTCACCCGCCTCTGGACCAAGATCAAGTCGGGCACCTAAGGCCCGTCTTTCCGGCCCGCGCGACACCCGCGCGGGCCCCTTTCCACATGCAATTCGGGGAACAGGCATGGGGCAGACCGTTTTCGAGCCATGGAACGATCCGGACGCCAAACCACTGATCCAGTTCAAGAACGTCACCAAGCGCTTCGGTGAATTCACCGCCATCGACAACCAGTCTTTCGACATTTACGAGCGTGAATTCTTCGCCCTTCTCGGCCCCTCCGGCTGTGGCAAGACCACGATGATGCGCATGCTCGCCGGCTTCGAGACCCCGACCGAGGGCACCATCCTCCTCGGCGGGCAGGACATGGCCCCGATCCCGCCCAACAAGCGCGCGGTGAACATGATGTTCCAGTCCTACGCGCTCTTCCCCCACCTCACCGTCTGGGAAAACATCGCCTTCGGCCTCAAGCGCGACAGGCGCCCGAAAGACGAGATCGAGAGCCGCGTCGCCGAGATGCTCAAGCTCACGCGGCTCGAACAATTCGCCCGTCGCAAACCCCACCAGATTTCCGGCGGCCAGCGCCAGCGCGTCGCCCTCGCCCGCTCTCTTGCCAAGGCGCCCAAACTCCTCCTCCTTGACGAACCCCTTGGCGCCCTCGACGCCAAGCTCCGGCAGGACACCCAGTTCGAGCTGATGGACATCCAGGAAAAGACCGGCACCACCTTCGTCATCGTCACCCACGATCAGGAAGAGGCGATGACCGTCGCCTCCCGCGTCGCGGTGATGGATCACGGCAAGATCATTCAGGCCGACATCCCCGCCAAGATCTATGAACAGCCCAATTCCGTCTACGTGGCCGATTTCATCGGCGAGGTCACCATCCTGAACGGCACCGCCACCAAGACCGGCGAGGGCTACGAGGTCGACTTCGCCGAGGGCCAGCCAAAAATCTACTGCCAGAGCGACAAGCAACTGGCCAACGGCCAAAGCTGCCACATCGCCATCCGGCCCGAGAAAGTCTCTATTTCAGCCGAAAAGCCCACCGACCGCCGCAACGTGCTGCACGGCAAGATCCACGACATCGCCTATCTCGGCAACATCTCGACCTATCACGTCAAGCTGCCCACCGGTAAAATCGTCAAGGCCCAGACCGCCAACACCCGCCGCCTCGCCCACCGCCCCTTCACATGGGAAGACGACGTGTATCTCAGCTGGTCCGACACCGCCGGCGTGTTGCTGGAGCGCTGAGAGATGCGCCGCGCCGCCCTCATCCTCGTCCCCTATCTCTGGCTTGTGGCGCTGTTCCTCGTGCCCTTCCTGATCGTCCTCAAGATCAGCCTCTCGGACATCGCGCTCGCCATCCCGCCCTACACGCCGACACTCGACCTCTCCGCCGGCTGGCAAGGGGTAAAGGACTTCTTCGCCGCGCTCGATTTCGAGAATTTCGAGTTCCTCACCACCGACGACCTCTACTGGAAAGCCTACCTCTCCTCGGTCAAGATCGCGGCCATCGCCACCTTCATCACGCTCTGCGTCGGCTACCCCATCGCCTACGGCATGGCCAACGCCCCCGACCACTGGCGCGCCACCCTGATGATGCTGGTGATCCTGCCCTTCTGGACCAGCTTCCTGATCCGCGTCTATTCGTGGATGGGCATCCTCTCCACCGAGGGCTACCTGAACCAGTTCCTGCTCGGCATCGGCCTCATCTCGACGCCGCTCACCATCCTCAACACCAACACCGCCGTCTATATCGGCATCGTCTACACCTACCTGCCCTTCATGATCCTGCCGATCTACGCCGCCCTCGAACGGCTCGACGGCTCTCTTCTCGAAGCGGCCGAAGACCTCGGTTGCTCCCGCATCACCGCCTTCTGGCTGGTCACCGTGCCGCTGTCGAAAAACGGCATCGTCGCCGGCTGCTTCCTCGTTTTCATCCCCACCATCGGCGAATTCGTCATCCCCTCACTGCTGGGCGGCTCCCGCACGCTGATGATCGGCAAGGTCCTGTGGGAGGAATTCTTCAACAACCGCGACTGGCCGGTCGCCTCCGCCGTGGCGGTCATCCTGCTCCTGATCCTGATCATCCCGATCATCCTGTTCCAGCGCAACGAACAGAAGAGCCGGGAGGCCGACCAATGACCCACGCCGCCAAAACGAAATCTTCAAAAGATTTCGCCCCGATTTCTTTTCAAGAAATCGCCGCACCGGAGGCCCGCCCATGAGACGCCTCACATGGTTCAACGCCACCTCCCTGACCCTCGGCTTCGCCTTCCTCTACCTGCCGATGGTCATCCTCGTGATCTTCAGCTTCAACGCCTCCAAGCTCGTCACCGTCTGGGCCGGCTTCTCCACCCGCTGGTACGTCGAACTCCTCAGCAACGAAGCCTTCCTCGACGCCGCATGGGTCACGCTTCAGGTCGCCGTCATCAGCTCTACCATCGCCACAATCCTCGGCACCATGGCGGCCCTCGTCCTCGTCCGCGCCGGCCGCTTCGCCGGGCGCACCCTCTTTTCCGGCATGATCTACGCCCCCCTCGTCATGCCCGAGGTCATCACCGGCCTCTCCCTCCTCCTCCTCTTCATCGGCATCGGGCTCGATCGCGGCGTGTTCACCATCATCCTCGCCCATACCACCTTCTCGATGTGCTACGTCTCGGTCGTCGTCTCCTCCCGGCTGGTCAGCTTCGACCGTTCGCTGGAAGAGGCCGCGCTCGACCTCGGCTGCACCGCGGCAGAGGCGTTCCGCCTCGTCACCCTGCCGATCATCGCCCCGGCGGTCATCTCCGGATGGCTCCTCGCCTTCACCCTGTCGCTCGACGACCTCGTGATCGCCTCCTTCACCGCCGGCCCCTCCTCCACCACCCTGCCGATCAAGATCTGGTCATCGATCCGGCTTGGCGTCAGCCCCGAAATCAACGCGCTGTCGACCATCCTGATCGCCATCGTCACGGTCGGCGTCATCACGGCCTCGCTCATCTCCAAGCGCGCCACCCTGCGCCAGCAGGCCGACGAACAAGCGGCAGCACGCACATGACAGATCTCTCCCGCATCTGGGAACAAAAGGCCTACGGGCCCGACCCGATCCGCGATTGCTGGTGGGCCGACACCGTCGCCCCCGGTGACTGGCCCGCGCTCGACGGTGACACCACCACCGAGGTCGCCATCGTCGGCGCGGGCTTCACCGGCCTCTCCGCCGCCCTCCACCTCGCCGAGGCGGGCGTCGGCGTCACCGTGCTCGACGCCCGGCACCCGTTCTGGGGCGCCTCGGGCCGCAACGGCGGCTTCAACTGCCTTGGCGGTGCCAAGGCCAGCCACGAGGAGATCGCCAAGAAATTCGGCCACTCCGAAATGCTCGACTACGCCCGCGCCGAACGCGCCGCCGTCGAAACCGTAGGCCACCTCACCGACCGGCTCGACCTCGATGTCGACCGCCATTCCGACGGCGAAACCATGCTCGCCCACCGCCCCAAGGATTTCGCCGAGATGCGCAAGCACGCCGGCCATATCCGCGATGTCTACGGCGTCGAGCCCACCATCATCCCGCCCGAGGAACTGGCCCAATCCGGCCTCAACGGCCCCTTTCACGGCGCGGTGACCAACCCGCTGGGCTTCGCCCTCAACCCCCGCAAATACGCGCGCGGCCTCGCCCACGCGGCCCGCGACGCCGGCGCCGCGATCCACGGCCACTCCGCCGTCACCTCCATCGAATCCCGCGCCGATGGCTACCGCCTCCACACGGCCTCCGGCACCGTCCGGGCCAAGAAGTTCATCCTCGCCACCAACGGCTACAGCTCCGACAACCTGCCGCCGTGGATGGCGTCGCGCTACCTGCCCACGCAATCCAGCGTCATCGTCACCCGCCCCATGACACGCGAGGAACTCACCGCCCAAGGCTGGACCAGCCACCAGATGTGCTTCGACAGCCGCCATTTGCTGCACTATTTCCGCCTGATGCCCGACAACCGCATGCTTTTCGGCATGCGCGGCGGGCTCAGCCACACCGACGCCGCCGAAGCCACGATCCGCAAAAAGATCCGCGCCGATTTCGACGCCATGTTTCCCGCATGGCGCCACGTCGAAACCCCGCATTACTGGTCCGGCTTCGTCTGCCTCTCGCGCGATTTGCTGCCCTATGCCGGCCCGATCCCCGGCATGGACGGGGGCTTTGCCGCCTTCGCCTACCACGGCAATGGCGTCTCCATGGGCAGCTACTCGGGCACGCTCCTCGCCGATCTGGTACAGGGCAAGACACCTTCGAACCCCTACCCGGCCCCGATGCGCCACACACCCCGCCGCTTTCCGCTGGGCCGCTTCCGTCGCCTGCTGATGCGCCCCGCCTACCTGCAATACGCGCTGTCCGACCTCTGACGGGGCCTCACCCCTGCGGCGGCTTGGCCTGCCGCGCCTTGCCGCGCTGGATCCCCAGATGCCGCTCCCGCAGGATGATGATCAGCCCGGCGAGGATCACCAACGCCGCCCCCACCAGCATCGGCCGCGTCGGCACCTCGTCGAAGATGACATAGCCGATCACGATCGCGAACAGCATCGAGGCATAATCGAACGGCGCAATCACGCTTGCATCGGCAAAGCGATAGGCCGAGGTGATGAAGATCTGCGCCAACCCCCCGATCAGCCCGGCCAGCACCAGCAGCACCGCCTCCCGCCCCCCGGGCATAACCCATGCAAACGGCGTCCCCGGCATGGCGAACCCGATCAGCATGGTCAGCAGCGACAGGATCGTCGAGGTCATCGAGAAATAGAACACGATCGCACTGGTCTGCTCGGTCTGCACCAGCTTGCGGATGTAGATCTGCGCCAATGCGGCACAGGTCGCCCCCAACAGCACCAGAACCGCACCCACCGCCTCCGCCGTCTGCACCGTCGGCCCGCTCAGCGTCGTCAGCCTCGGCGCCAGCACGATCAGCACGCCCACCAGCCCCAGCGCCACGGCCCCGATCCGGAAGACGCCCACCTTCTCGTCGAGAAACATCGCCGCGAACACCACCACCAACAGCGGCGCAGTATAGCCCAGCGCCGTCACCTCCGGCAGCGGCAGCATCCCCAGCCCGGCAATCATCAGCGCCATCGCCGTCGTCCCCACCACCCCGCGCCAGAAATGCGCCATCGGCGATTGCACCTTCAGCCCGGTCGACAGGTCCCGCCGCACCGCCAGCCAGATCAGGATCACCGGAATCGCAAACAGCGAGCGAAAGAACACCGCCTCCCCCGGCGGCACATGGTCGGCCGTCGCCTTGATCAGCGCCGACATGACGATGAACAGCAAAACGGCACAAAGCTTGAGGGCAATGCCCTTGAACGGGGTCATCGGCGCGTCTCCTTGCCCCTTGATTGGCCCGCCCCCGGCCAAAGGTCAACCGGCACGCGCGCAACCCTGCCATGCGCCGCCTGCCTCACGGTCGGATGCCTCCGGCGGGGATATTTGAACCAAGAAGAAGTGCGGAACGTCCCGGCTTCTTCTGGCCGGAAATATCCCGGGGGGTCCGGGGGGCTGGCCCCCCGCGGCCTGCGTGGCCCGAACGCAAACCCTTCTGCCGCACCCATTACCCGCCACCCTCCGCCGCCCATAACAGCTTGCGCCCGCCCGCTTCCTTGCCGGGTGTCACGCCGAACGCCGCCTTGTAACTGCGCGAGAAATGCGAGGGGCTGACGAAACCACAAAGCACGCTCACCTCGGCCACCGACAGCTCGGTCTGCCGCAACACCTGCCTTGCCCGCTCCAGCCGCAGCGACAGGTAGTACTTCCCCGGCGACGTCCCCAGATGCTGCGCAAACAACCGCTCCAGCTGCCGCGTCGACACCCCCACCGCCTCCGCCACCTCGTCCGGGCCCAGTGGCTCCTCGACATTGTTGCGCATCACCTCCACCGCCAGCGCCAGCTTACGGTCGCGCACGCCGGTCCGGTCCTGCACGGGGATGCGCTGCGCATGGCTGTGATCACGCGGCGCGGTATAGACCATCTGCTCCGCCACCCAGTCAGAGACGTCCTTGCCGAAATCCTCGTGGATGAGATGCAGCATCAGATCCATCGACGACGCACCCCCGGCACAGGAAAACACCCGCCCGTCGACCGAGAATATCTTGTCCTCGATACTCACCCGCGGCAGCGCCTCGACCAGCGCGGTCTTGTACTCCCAATGGGTCGAGATCCGCTTCCCCGCGATCAGCCCGGCCAGCGCCAGCGTATAGGCCCCGCTCGACAGCGACCCGAAGCTCAACCCCTTCCGCGTCTCCCGCCGCAGCCACGCCAGCACCGCTTTCGTGCTCCCCGCCGCCACATCCTCCCCGGCACAGACCACCAGCGTGTCGTCCCGCTTCAGCTCGCACAGCCCGTCATCCACCTGCACCGTTACGCCATTCCACGCCGCCGCCGGCAAGCCATCCGCGCTCACCAGCGTCCAGGTGTAGAATTGCCGACCCCTGGAATGCCGGTTCGCCAGCGTCAGCGCCTCCAGCGCACAGGTGAACCCCAGCATCGAGAACCCCGGGATCAGCAGGAAAACATAGCGCTTCGGCCCGGCCTCCGGCGCGGTCATCACCCTTCCTTTCGCAAGGCAGCCCGTCCTACCAATCCATCACCACCTTGCCGGAATTGCCCGATATCATCGCGTCGAACCCCGCCTCGAAATCGTCGATGGAAATCCGGTGCGTGATCAGCCCGCTCACATCCAGCCCCGACTGCACCAGCGCGATCATCTTGTACCACGTCTCGTACATCTCGCGCCCGTAGATGCCCTTGATATGCAGCATCCGG
>JAVJTX010000014.1:0-52494 GCA_040220035.1 Roseovarius sp.
CTGGGATCTGCCCTCGACCGAGGGGATGGAGTTCGACCAGTACGACACGCCGCTGAGCCGCTGGATCGTGGTGCACGAGTTCGGCGAGGTGCTGGCGGGCATCCGGCTGACGCCGTCGACGGCGAAATGCGGGATCTACAGCTACATGCTGCGGGATGCGCAGCGGGGGCTGTTGGGAGACATTCCCCCGACGGTCCTGCATTACCGCGCGCCGGTGTCCGACAAGATATGGGAGGCCGCGCGGCTTTTCGTGTCGGACGGACAGCCGGCGAGCCGGCGGTCGCTGTTGCAGAAGACGCTGCTTTTGTCGATGGCGCGCTCGGCCGTCGAGGTGGGGGCGACGCAGGTGATCGGCATCGTGCCGGCGGTGTTCCAGCGCTGGATGGCGCGGATCGGGATGAGCGCCCTGCCGATCGGCCCGCGCATGGAGATCGACGGAGACCGCACGCAGGCCGCGATGATGAACGTGCGCGCGCTGGTCGAGGGGCTGACCAACGACGGGTAGGGTGGCGGGGCCGTCGTCCGGTGGCGCATCGCCTTCAAAAGGATCAGTAGGGTCGCAGCCTTGTAGAAAGGCCAGTCAGCCGCTTGTGCAGAAAGGGGCTGACGGGCGGTTCGGTCAGATTGGCGGGGCGAGTATGGCGCTCTGTCATTCCGGCGTGGCCACTGATGTTTTTCCTTAAGTGACATTGACCAAGGGCCGAGAGGCCAGCGCCGGATGATCTGTATCTGCGAAGCCGAAGGCGTGCGGTGAAAGGGGGGAGGCGAAGTCTTTTGCGGTGATCTTGAAGGTCGTGAAAGAGAGACTCGTCGATCGCTTCGAGACACAATTTGCCCTGATATGCCCGGACGAAGGTTTTTGTCTCACATTCGTCGCCCAAAGGCAGGTGGAGACCTCCGGCTGGCGCCAGGATTCTTGCTAAGTCTCTGAAAACAGTGGTGAGCCGTGCAGGATTCGAACCTGCGACCCACTGATTAAAAGTCAGTTGCTCTACCAACTGAGCTAACGGCCCACTAGGCGGCCTATCTAGAAAGTGGCGGGGGGGCGGTCAACCCATAAATTGGCGAATTTCACGTGGCCGCTGGATTCGTTGCGGGTGGGCCGTTATATGCCGCGCCATGAGCACCGATCAACATAGCGGATTGCCCTTCATGAAGATGCACGGGCTGGGGAACGACTTTGTCGTGCTCGACGGGCGTGCGCGTGAGGTTTCGGTGTCGGAGGCGCTGGCCGTGGCGCTGGGGAACCGGCGGACGGGGATCGGGTTCGACCAGCTGGCGTTGATCGAAAATGGCCGGGGCGGGGCGGATGTGCATCTGACGTTCTGGAACGCCGACGGGTCGCTCTCGGCGGCGTGCGGCAATGCCACGCGGTGCATTGCAAGGTTCCTGATGGACGAGACGGGGCGGGATAGGCTGCATCTGACGACGGCGCGGGGCGATTTGTACGCGACCGATGCGGGCGGGGGGCTGACCTCGGTCAACATGGGGGAGCCTCAGTTGGCATGGGACGAGATCCCGCTGGCCGAGGAGATGGACACGCTGGAGCTGCCGATCGAGGGCGGGCCGACCGCCACCGGGATGGGCAACCCGCATTGCACCTTCTTTGTCGAGTATGCCGAGGCCGTGCCGCTGGAGCAGTTCGGTCCGCGTTATGAGCATCACCCGCTTTACCCCGAGCGCACCAATGTGCAGGTGGCGAGTGTCATTGGCGCCGATCACCTGCGGATGCGGGTGTGGGAGCGGGGCGCGGGGCTGACGCTGGCGTCGGGGTCGTCGTCTTGTGCGGCGGCTGTGGCCGCGGCACGGCGGGGGCTGACGGGGCGCGAGGTGCGGGTCGATCTGGATGGCGGGACGCTGTGGATCGACTGGCGGGAGGATGGTGTCTGGATGACCGGGCCGACCACGCATGTCTGTGACGGGGTGATCACGGCGGATTTTCTTGGGGGTGTGGCATGAGTGCGCCTGTGTTCTCGACGCTGGGCTGCCGGCTGAACGCCTATGAGACCGAGGCGATGAAGGAGCTGGCCGGGTCGGCCGGGCTTGATAACGCCGTGGTGGTGAACACCTGCGCGGTGACGGCGGAGGCCGTGCGCAAGGCGCGGCAGGAGATCAGGCGGCTGCGGCGGGAGAACCCGGGCGCGCGGCTGATTGTGACGGGCTGTGCGGCGCAGACCGAGCCGGAGACGTTCTCAGCCATGGACGAGGTCGACGCGGTCATCGGCAATACCGAGAAGATGCAGCCCGAGACGTGGCGCGGGATGGCGGCCGATTTCATCGGGCAGACGGAGGCCGTGCAGGTCGACGACATCATGTCGGTGACCGAGACGGCCGGGCATCTGATCGACGGGTTCGGGACACGCAGCCGCGCCTATGTGCAGGTGCAGAACGGGTGCGATCATCGGTGCACGTTCTGCATCATCCCCTATGGCCGGGGCAATTCGCGGTCTGTGCCCGCCGGTGTGGTGGTGGAGCAGATCAAGCGGCTGGTGGGCAAGGGGTTCAACGAGGTCGTGCTGACCGGGGTGGACCTGACCAGTTGGGGCGCGGATCTGCCGGCGGAGCCGAAGCTGGGCGATCTGGTGATGCGGATATTGAAGCTGGTGCCGGATTTGCCGCGGTTGCGGATTTCGTCGATCGATTCGATCGAGGTAGATGACAACCTGATGCAGGCGATTGCGACGGAGCGGCGGCTGATGCCGCATCTGCATCTGAGCTTGCAGCATGGCGATGACCTGATCCTGAAGCGGATGAAGCGGCGGCATTTGCGCGATGATGCGATACGGTTTGCCGAGGAGGCGCGGCGGCTGCGGCCGGACATGACCTTTGGCGCCGATATCATCGCCGGTTTCCCGACGGAGAGCGCGGCGGCGTTCGAGAATTCGCTGAAGCTGGTGGAGGAGTGCCATCTGACGTGGCTGCATGTCTTCCCCTACAGCCCCCGGCCCGGCACGCCGGCGGCGCGGATGCCGCAGGTGAACGGCAAGGACATCAAGGCGCGGGCCGCTAGGCTGCGGGCTGCGGGGGAGGTTCGCGTGGCGCGGCATCTGGAGGAGCAGCAGGGCCGGGCGCATAAGGTGTTGATGGAGAATGCGCGCATGGGCCGGACCGAGCAGTTCACCGAGGTGGTGTTCGCCGAGGATCGCGAGGAAGGCGCCATTGTCGAGGCTGCCGTGACAGGGGTGCGGGGGCATCAGCTGACGGCGGCGTAACACCTGTCTTTCTTGAAGGAGCAGGGCCCTGCTCTCAAACGCGCTCGCCCGGCGCCGCGCCAAGGCGAGGCTTGTTCCGGGCGTGTTCCAAGAGTGAGCTGTCTGGCGGAGCGATCGCCACGTTGCGCCGGGTCGTGTGGGCGGTATGGTGGGTTGGCACCCACCCTACGGATCATGTCATGCACCCCAATCCCGCTTTTCGTCAGACGCCCGAGGCGCGCAGCATCGGTTTTGCCCGTGAGCAGGGATTTGGGCTGCTTTGCGTGGGGACGGAGGGGGCGCCGCTGGTGAGCCATATTCCGTTCCTGTTGTCGGAGGATGGCAAAAGGGCGGAGTTTCACCTTGTGCGGTCGAACCCGATTGCCCGGCTGCTCTCCGCGCCCTTGCAGGCGCGGCTCGCGGTGCAGGGGCCGCATTCCTATATCTCGCCCGACTGGTACGGGGTGGACGACCAGGTGCCGACATGGAACTACGTCGCTGTGCATCTCGTGGGCGAGGTGAGCCTGCAGCCGCAGGAAGGTTTGCATGATCTGCTTGATCGGCAATCGGCGGTGTTCGAGGGCAAGCTGGCGCCCAAGCCGGCTTGGACCACGTCCAAGATGAGCGACGGCGTGATGGAGAAGATGATGCGCCAGATCGTGCCCTGCGCGATGGACGTGCGGGAGATCGAGGCGACGTGGAAGCTGAACCAGAACAAGCCCGATGCGGTGCGCCTGCGGGCCGCGGGCGAGGTGGAGGCCCATGGGCCGGGGCAGGAGACCGCCGCGCTGGCCGCCCATATGCGTGACCCGGACGGATAGCGATGGACAGGGCCGCGGGGCGGCCCTAGCCTGCGCCGCGACCAACAAGGGAACCTGCCAATGAAACTGATCAGCGCCAGCGCGTCGCCCTTTGCCCGCAAGGTGAGGGTTCTGCTGCACGAAACAGGCCAGACCGATGCCGTCGAGATTGTCGATGTCATGACCACCGCCATTGATACCAACCCCGATCTTGCCGCCGCCAACCCGGCGGGCAAGCTGCCGGCGCTGGTGCGGGAGGAGGGGCCGGCGGTCTATGACAGCCGGGTGATCTGCCGGTATCTGGATGACAGGTTCAAGGCGGGGCTTTACCCCGAGAGCCGGCTGTTCGAGACGCTGACGCTGGAGGCGACGGCGGATGCGATGATGGATGCCGCCCTGCTGACGGTCTATGAGCATCGGGTGCGCCCGCCGGAGAAGGTGTTCGACGGCTGGATCGAGGCGCAATGGACCAAGGTGGCGCGCTGTGTCGGGGCGGTGAACGATCGGTGGATGAGCCATCTGAACGGGCCGCTGGACATGAGCCATGTCGCGATCGGCTGTGCGCTGGGCTATCTCGACTTCCGCCAGCCCGACCGGAACTGGCGCGAGGGAGCCGGGGCGCTGGATGACTGGTACGCGGTGTTCAGCACGCGCGAGAGCATGAAGGCGACCGCGCCGGAGTGACCGGCGCGGCCTAGATCCGTCAGGTGAGCCGTGCGCGCAGCCCCGGCAGGCGTGACAGCAGCACGAGGTCGAGAAGCAGCACCGCGATCAGCGTGAGCCCCGCCAGCGGGAAGGCCAGCGACACGATGAGCCCTGTCAGCACCGCCCCGCGCCAGAGCGGCAGGTCGGCGGGCAGGGGCGGCGGCGCGAGGCGCAGCTGGCCGCGCGGGCGGCGTTTCCACCACATGACCACACCGCTGAGGCACAGGAATATCACCGAGAGGCAGAAGAGCGTGTTGGCCAGCACGCTCCATAGCCCCAGCGTGCCCATGTGCAGGGCGATGCCCACCGCCATGGCCTTGCCGAACCACGAGTAGTCGTCATAGCGCACATCGGCGAGGATCTTGCCGGTGTGGCGGTCGATATGGGTGGTGCGGTCGGAGGTGGGATCTGTGCTGTCGGTGCTCATCGAATCGCGGCTGAGCGTCCAGACGCCGGTGTCGTCCTGCGGCAGGTTCATCTGGTAGCGCCCGTCGAAGCCGATTTCCCGCGCGAAGGCGTCGACGCTGTCGACGGTGAGCGGTGCAGTGAGCCCGTCGGCGCCCGCGTCGCTGCCCGAGGCGGGCATGGGCGTCTGTTCCAGCGCCCAGGGCACTTCCTTGGGTCCGTGGTTCATGCTGGCATGGGTGCTGTCGGAGAGCGGCACCTCGACGCCCCATTTGTCGGCCGGGAACTGGTTCCATGCCTGCATGATCTTTTCGCCCCAGACGCCCGACCACGACAGGCCGGAGACGAGGAAGAAGAGCAGGATGACCGAGATCCAGAGGCCCACGGCCCCGTGAAGCGCCCGCCAACCGGCGCGGCCACGGCCGATGCGGGGCAGGAGCGCTCGCGCCAGACCGGTGCCGCGCGGCCACCAGAGGTAGAGGCCGGTGGCGATCAGCACCATGCCGAGGGAGGCCGCGATCTCGATCATCCGGTCGCCGGTGACGCCGAGCATCAGGCTGCCGTGAAACTCGTCCATCCAGTCGTACCAGCCGCTGCGGCGGGGGAAGGTCTCGATCACCTCGGCGGTGTAGGGATCGAGGGCGACCATGGTGGCGGTGCCGCCCTGATCGACGCGGAAGATGGCGGCGAGGTCGGGCGCGCGGGGGGCAATGTATTGCACCAGCTCACCGTCGGGAAGGGCGGCCAGCGCCGCGTCGGCCTGAGCCGAGACGGCGAGGGGGGCCTCCTGCGGGGTGACGGGCAGGCGTTCGCCGTCGCGCCCGTCGATCCATGCGATCCAGAGCATGGCCATGCCGGAGAGGGCGAGCATGATGAAGAAGGGGATGATGTAGAGCCCGGCGTAGAAATGCCAGCGCCACGCGGCGCGATAGAAGGGGGAGACCGCCGCGGGGGCGGCGCGGTCACGCGCGGGCGTGCCGGTCAGGTCGGTGGAAACCATTGGAAAAGTCCTCTGAACTGGAAGGGAGATGTCTTCGGGTCAGAGGCGGCGCGGCGGGGCGCGCGGGGATTGCAGCAGGAAGGGGGGCGCCACGCGGGCGGCGAAGGCGCGGATCTCGGCCTCGGCGGGGTGGGTGGTCGCGAGGCGGGGCAGGGCCCTGTGCGCCGGTCTCGGTGGCCAGATGGTGCACCGACCAGTCGCAGCGCTGCTGGGTGCGTTCGACCGGGTCGCCGTTCTGGTCAAGCGTGACGGTGACGGTTTCGCCACCGGTACACAGGACGAGGGTCAGGGCGCCGTTCGCCCATGCGGGCATGGTGCCGGGGGCGAACCCGGCGTGAAAGGCAAAGATCAGAACGAGAAACGCGCCGACGCGCCGCGGACAGAGGGGGCGCCTGCGGTCCGTCATCTGTCTGCAGCGTCCGTCCGCACGGGCCCGGGCCCGCTCAGAAGCTGTAGCTGACGCCGAAATTGATGGCGTGGGTGGTCAGCTCGGTGCTGAGCCGGCCGGGAAGCTGGCCGGGCACCGCCGGATCGGCATCGAGGGTGATGTCGTTGTCGGACCAGGTGATCTGGTATTCGCCGAACAGCGCCCAGCGGTCGTTCAGGGCGTATTTCATGCCCGCGATCCCGCGCAGGGCGATGCCGGTCTGTTCGTAATCGAAGGTGCGGTTGGTCGCGCCGATCACCTGCGCGTCGACATGGGGGATGGCGAGGCCGACACCGGCGCCCAGATAGGGCGTGAAGTTCGAGCCCTTGAAGAAACCGGGCCAGCGCTTCATCACGTTGGCGGTGATGATGTTGTGCCCGTCGGACAGTTCGAACCGGCCGAGGCCGGTCGCGGCGAGATCGGCGGCCGAGGCATAGGCCTTGGTATGGGTGCCCTCGACGCCGAAACCGATATTGTTGGTGTTCCACCACATCGCGCGGCCACCGTAATAGATCGGTGCCTCGAACGGCTTGCCGTCCCAGTTGAACTTGCGGTTGATGGGGGCGCCGCCGGGCAGAGTACCGCTGCCGCGGCTGTCGGAAACCCCTTGCCAGCCGAGATAAAGGCTGAGCTCGATTTCCGCTGCGGCCGGGCTGGCCAGGAGGACGAGAGCGGCGAAGGCGGATCTGGCGTAACGCAACATGGGGGGACTCTTTTTCCGATATGCGGTTCAAGCTCTGCTTACACGCCGCTGCCGCAGGCCACAAGCGCGACAGATGAGCGCCCCGGTCAAATCGTGGCGAATGTGCACTGGACGCCTCGCCAAAGCCCCGCTAAACAGCGGGTCGGAAACGTGCCCGGCGCTCTTGCGCCGTGGCCATGTCATTGAGATGATGAACTTGGCCGGTTCCGGCTTGAGAATGGAGTAAACCTCGTGTCCCACGAAGAAGATCACGCAGGCCCTCGTAGGGATTTCCTCTACTATGCCACCGCAGGCGCAGGTGTTGTCACCACGGGGGCCGTCGTCTGGCCGCTGGTAAACCAGATGAACCCCTCCGCCGACGTTCAGGCGCTGAGCTCGATCCGGGTGGATGTATCTGGCGTCTCGGCCGGCACCCAGTTGACGGTGAAATGGCTGGGCAAGCCGGTCTTCATCCGCCGCCGCACCGAGGAAGAGATCACTGCTGCCCGCGAGACCGACGTGTCCTCGCTGCCCGATGGGCTGGCGCGCAACGACAACCTGCCGCCCGATGCCCCGGCGACCGACGAGAACCGTTCCTTTGGCGAAACGGGCGAGTGGCTGGTGGAAATGGGCGTCTGCACCCACCTCGGCTGTGTGCCGCTTGGCAATGCCGGTGATTTCGGCGGCTGGTTCTGCCCCTGCCACGGGTCTCACTATGATACGGCGGGCCGCATCCGCAAAGGCCCCGCGCCCGAGAACCTGCCGGTTCCGATCGCGGAATTCGTCGAAGAAACCACGATCCAACTCGGATAAGGAAGCGCGCTCATGTCCGGAATTCCGCACGATCACTATGAACCGAAATCGGGCGCCGAGAAGTGGCTGCACAAGCGGCTTCCTATCGTCAGCCTGCTGTATGACACGCTGATGATCCCCACGCCCAGGAACCTCAACTGGATGTGGATCTGGGGGATCGTCCTGACCTTCTGCCTGGTGCTGCAGATCGTTACCGGCATCGTGCTGGTGATGCATTACACGCCGCATGTCGATCTGGCCTTTGCGTCGATCGAGCACATCATGCGTAACGTGAATGGCGGCTACATGATCCGCTACCTGCACATGAACGGCGCGTCGCTGTTCTTCTTTGCCGTCTATATCCACATCTTCCGCGGGCTTTACTACGGCTCGTACAAGGCCCCGCGCGAAGTGACGTGGATCGTCGGCATGCTGATCTATGTGGCGATGATGGCCACGGCCTTCATGGGCTACGTTCTTCCCTGGGGTCAGATGTCGTTCTGGGGGGCCACGGTGATCACCGGCCTGTTCGGCGCGATCCCGTTCATCGGCGAATCGATCCAGACATGGCTTCTGGGCGGGCCGGCGGTGGACAATGCCACGCTGAACCGCTTCTTCAGCCTGCATTACCTGCTGCCCTTCGTGATCGCGGCACTGGTTGCGGTGCATATCTGGGCCTTCCACACCACGGGCAACAACAACCCCACCGGGGTCGACGTGCGCCGCACCTCCAAGGCCGATGCCGAGAAGGACACGGTTCCGTTCTGGCCCTATTTCGTCATCAAGGACCTGTTCGCGCTGGGCGTGATCATGGTGGTGTTCTTTGCCATCGTGGGCTTCATGCCGAACTACCTTGGCCACCCCGACAACTATATCGAGGCCAACGCGCTGGTGACGCCCTCGCATATCGTGCCGGAATGGTACTTCCTGCCGTTCTACGCGATCCTGCGGGCCTTTACCTCGGATGTGTGGGTGGTGATGCTGGCAAGCTGGATCACCGGCGGCATCATCAACGCCAAGTTCTTCGGCGTGCTGGCGATGTTCGGCGCGATCGTGGTGATGGCGCTGGTGCCGTGGCTCGACACGTCGTCGGTGCGCTCGGGACGGTATCGCCCGATGTTCAAGTGGTGGTTCTGGCTGCTGGTCATCGACTTCATCGTGCTGATGTGGGCCGGGGCCATGCCCGCGGAGCCGCCCTATTCGACGATCTCGCTGATCGGGTCGGCCTACTGGTTCGCCTATTTCCTCGTGATCCTGCCGCTGCTCGGCGTGATCGAGAAGCCCACGGCGCAGCCCGAGACCATCGAGGACGATTTCAAGGCCCATTACGGCAAAGCCGAAACGCCGGCCGAGTGAAGAGAGGACAAGGGACAATGTTGAAAAAGATTGCGATCTCCGCAGTTGCCGCCCTGGCCCTTTCGGGCTCGGGGGCACTGGCGGCCGAAGGCGAAAGCCACGTGCATGATGTCGATTTCTCGTTCGAGGGGCCGTTCGGCTCGTTCGACCAGAACCAGCTTCAGCGCGGGCTCAAGGTCTATACCGAGGTCTGCTCGTCCTGCCACGGCATGCAATACGTGCCGTTCCGGACGCTGTCGGACGAGGGCGGGCCGCACCTGCCCGAGGACCAGATGCGGGCCTATACCGCGAATTTCGAGGTCTTCGATGCGGAGCTCGACGATTTCCGCACGGCCAAGCCGACCGACCACTTTCCCAAGTCGAACCTTGAAAACGCGCCCGACCTGAGCCTGATGGCCAAGGGGCGCGCCGGGTTCCACGGGCCCTACGGGACGGGCATGAACCAGCTTTTCAAGGGCATGGGCGGGCCGGAATATATCGTGTCGATCCTGACCGGCTATACCGGCGAGACCAAGGAAGAGGCGGGCACCACGCTTTACGAGAACACCGCCTTTCCGGGCGGCTGGATCGCGATGGCGCCGCCGCTTTACGGCGAGGACGTGGAGTTCGACGACGGGCACTCGAACGAGCTGCACCACGAGGCCGAGGACGTGTCTGCCTTCCTGATGTGGGCCGCCGAGCCGAAGATGATGGCGCGCAAGCAGGCCGGGCTGGCCGGTGTGATCTTCCTGACCGTGCTGACGGTGCTTTTGTACCTGACGAACAAGCGCCTCTGGGCGCCGATCAAGGGCAAGAAGACGGCCTGATCCGCACGGCTATTGAATTGGGAAACCCCTGCCGGATTTGGCGGGGGTTTTTCTTTGTTCCGGTCTAAGAGGGGGCTCTGCCCCCGCCGTTGAAATCCTTGGGGATTTCAACGTCTCCCCCGGGATATTTTCGGCCAGAAGAAGCGAGGGGCGGGGCTTTGTCTCAGGCGCCGCGGGGCATGGGGTTCCGGGCCTTGTTGTAGGGCAGCCAGTCGGTGATCTCGGGATAGTACATCTGCCGCCACTGGCGCACGCGGGGGTTCATCACCCGGCGCCAGACCGGCGGGATCATCGCCGCCATGGTCATGACCGGGTACCCGTAGGGCAGCTGCGGCGCCTCGTCGATGCCGTAGTTCTGCAGGAGCGGGAAGCGGCGGTCGGGCTTGTAATGGTGGTCGGAATGTCGCTGGAGATTGATCAGCAGCCAGTTCGATGCCTTGTGCGCCGCGTTCCAGCTGTGTTGGGGTTTGACGTGTTCGTATTTCCCCTCGCCCAGATGTTTGCGGGTCAGGCCGTAATGCTCGACATAGTTGACCAGTTCGAGTTGCCACACGGCGATGAACGCCTGCCAGAGGAACAGGAAGAGCCCCGCCCAGCCGCCGATCAGGATGGCGAGGAGCAGCATGAAGCCTTGCAGCGCCCAGTAGCGGAAGAAGGGGTTGGAAAGGTCGGTCCAGGGCAGGTTCTTGCGGGCGAGCATCGCCTTTTCGGCGCGGAAGGCGGATTTCAGCGAGCCGATGAGGACGCGGGGGAAGAAGCGGTGAAAGCCCTCGTTATAGCGCGCGGTTACCGGGTCGCGGGGGGTGCCGACATGGCGGTGATGCACCTGCAGGTGTTCGGAGCGGAAATGGGAATAGAGCACCATCGACAGGAGCACGTCGCCGAGGAAGCGCTCGCCCCGGTCCTTCTGGTGCATGAGTTCATGGGAGTAGTTGATGCCGACGGTGCCGGTGATGACGCCCATGCCGAAGAACAGCACGATGGTCTCCAGCGCCGAGAGATGCGCGTCGCCCGGGCCGGTGACATACCAGATCAGGCCGAAGAGGAGGGCGAACTGGACCGGTGGCCAGACGAGGGTGATGGCCTTGTACCACGTGAGGTCGTCCTCGGTGGTTTCAAGGTCGGCGTTGCCGAGGTTCAGCCCGAGCAGCGCGTCGAGGATCGAGAAGAAGTACCACGTCACCAGCGGCAGGAGGATCACCGTCCAGCCGCCGATGGTGGCGCCGATGATGGCGACCGGCACGAGCAGCAGCGACATCCAGAAAGGGATGGCGTTTTGCAGGTTGATGGCCTGTCTGGCAGGGATCATGGCGCTGGTTCCTCGGTTTTTGCCCCGGGACGAGTTTAGCGGGCATTTTCGAAGCTTCCATGCGCCAAGTCAAAAACCTTTCGCATGACGGTGGGTAACGAGGCGGGGCGGAACTCGTGCAGCGGGAGGAAGGTGCCGCGTTCGGGCGCGGCGTCGGTTGGCAGGAGGGCCACGTCGATCTTCAGGCGGAGGTGGAAATGGGTGAAGGTGTGGCGGGCCTCTTCCGCGAGGCGGTGCCAGTCGGCTTTGAGCGGCGGGGCGGGTTGGGGGTCGTCGTTCCAGTCGCTGCCGGGCCAGCCCAGCATGCCGCCCAGAAGGCCGCTGTCGGGGCGGCGCTCCAGCAGCCATGCGCCATCGGCGCGGCGGGCGACATAGGCATAGCCGTAACGGGTGGGCTTGGTTTTCTTGGGCGCTTTTACGGGGAGGTCGGATTGCACGCCGGCGCTGCGAGCGGCGCAGGGCTCGCGCCATGGGCAGATGCCACAGGCGGGGGAGCGGGGCGTGCAGATGGTGGCGCCGAGGTCCATCACCGCCTGCGCATAGCAGCCGGGGCGTTGGGTGGGCGTCATCTTTGCGGCGGCGGCCGTCATCTCGGGTTTGGCGGCGGGCAGGGGAGTGCGGATGTCGAAAAGGCGGGCCATGACGCGCTCGACATTGCCGTCGACGACCACCTCGGGCGCGTCATAGGCGATGGCCGAGATGGCGGCGGCGGTGTAGGGCCCGATGCCGGGCAGGGCCAGCAGCCCCTCGCGCGTGTCGGGAAAGCGGCCGCCATGCTCATCCGTCACCACGCGGGCGCATTTCAGCAGGTTGCGGGCGCGGGCGTAGTAGCCGAGGCCGGCCCATTCGCCCATCACCGTGCCATCCTCGGCGCGGGCGAGGTCGGTCACCGTGGGCCAGAGCGTGGTGAAGCGTTCGAAATAGGATTTGACCGCCGCGACGGTGGTTTGTTGCAGCATCACCTCGGAGAGCCAGACGCGGTAGGGGTCGGGGCGGATGCCCGCTGCCCGCGCCGCCGGGCCCACGCGCCATGGCAGGTCGCGGGCATGGCGGTCGTACCAGTCGAGGATCTCGCTTACCTGCCCGTCACGCATCTGTTATGCCTCTCCCTCATCTCGGGGGCTGTCATCGCCCGCCACTTGGCCTAAGTTAGGGCAGAACCGCCGGGAGGTCAGCCATGCCCGCCCACAAGGGCACAACATTCGGTTTCAAGCGTGGTGCCACGCTGCTTGGCCCGCAGATCCGCAAAGCGTCGGAGACGCGGGGCTTTGCCGTGAGTCGCGTGCTGACCCATTGGGCCGAGATCGTCGGCGAGGAGATCGCCGCCATCGCCCGCCCCGTCGAGGTCAGTTATGGCCGGCAGGGGTTCGGCGCAACCCTTTCGGTGCTGACCACCGGCGCGCAGGCCCCGATGCTGGAAATGCAGAAGGAAACCCTGCGTGAGCGGGTGAACGCCGCCTATGGCTATAATGCCATCGCGCGTGTGCGTATCACCCAGACCGCGCCCACCGGCTTTGCCGAGGGGCAGGTGGCATTCGAGACGCGCCCCAAGGCCAAGCCGGCAGCCCCTCCAGACCCCGAGGCCGGGCGCCACGCGGCAGAGATTGCCGCACCGGTCCATGACGAGGGGCTGAGGCAGGCCCTTGAAGCCCTGGGCCGGAACGTTCTATCCAGACGCAAACCCTGACCTAAAGGAATTCCGCGATGAACCGCATGATCATCCCCGGGGCCGTGGCCCTTGCCCTTGTTGCCGGCCTGGCCTGGTGGCTGAACTCGACGCCGACCCCGGCGCAGAGCGACCTGCCCTTTGCCGCCGTCAACGCGCAGCAGACCGATGCCGAGACGGCCGAGGACGCCGAGGCAACGGAAGCCGAAGACGGCGCTGCCTCGGAAGAGGCCGCAGCGCCCGCCGAGGAAGAGGTCGACACCTCCAGCATTGTCGAGATGTCGCTGGGCAACCCCGATGCCGATGTGACGCTGATCGAGTATGCCTCTTTCACCTGTCCGCATTGCGCCAGCTTCCACCAGAGCCAGTTCAAGAAGCTGAAGACGGATTACATCGACACCGACAAGATCAACTTTATCTACCGCGACGTCTATTTCGACCGCTTTGGCCTGTGGGCCGGGATGGTCGCGCGCTGTGGCGGCAAAGAGCGGTTCTTCGGGATCGCCGACATGCTTTACACCCAGCAGCGCGACTGGATCGGCAAGGGGCAGGACCCGGTCGCCATCGCCGACCGCCTGCGGAAAATCGGCAAGGTGGCGGGGCTGGAAGACGATCAGCTCGAGGCCTGCCTGACCGACAACCAGAAGGCCAAGACTCTGGTCGCATGGTACCAGGAGAACGCCGAGGCCGACGATGTCAGCTCGACGCCGACGCTGGTGATCAATGGCGAGAAGCATTCGAACATGTCCTATGACGAGCTGAAAGAGGTGCTCGACGAGGCGCTCGGCGAATGAAGCAGGCACCGCTGGCCGGGCTGAAGGTCGTCGAACTGGCCCGGATCTTGGCCGGGCCGTGGGCCGGACAGACGCTGGCCGATCTCGGCGCCGAGGTGATCAAGGTGGAAAGCCCTGCGGGCGACGATACCCGCGCGTGGGGCCCGCCCTTCATCGAGCGCGACGAGGACCGGACAGCGGCCTATTTCCATTCCTGCAATCGCGGCAAGGCCAGTGTCGCCGTCGATTTCCGCACCGAGGCGGGGCAGGCCCGGGTGCGGGAGCTGGCGGCGGATGCCGATATCCTGATCGAGAATTTCAAGGTCGGCGGGCTGGAGAAATACGGGCTGGATTATGCCAGCCTGTCGGAGCTGAACCCGGGGTTGATCTATTGCTCGATCACCGGGTTCGGGCAGGACGGGCCCTATGCCCACCGGGCCGGGTATGATTACATCATCCAGGGCATGTCGGGCTTCATGTCGATCACCGGCGACCCCGACGGCCAGCCGCAGCGCGCGGGCGTGGCGGTGACGGATCTGTTCACCGGGCTCTATTCCGTGGCCGGTATCCTTGCCGCCCTGCACCAGCGCGGGCGCACGGGCCGGGGGCAGCATATCGACATGGCGCTGCTCGATTGCGCCGTGGCGGCGACGGCGAACCAGTCGATGAACTACCTTGCCACCGGCACGCCGCCGGGGCGGACGGGGAACTATCACCCCAACCTTGCGCCCTATCAGGTGTTCGACTGTGCCGACGGCTATATCATCATCGCCACGGGCAATGATGCGCAGTACCAGCGGCTGTGCCGGGTGCTGGGCTGTCAGGATATGGCCGAGGCGCCGGAATATTTGCGCAATGCCGACCGGGTGGCGAACCGCGAGGCGATGGTGGCGGCGCTGACGGCGCGGACGCTGACGTTTTCCAAGGCGGATCTGTTGGCGGCCTGCGAGGCCGATGGCATTCCCGCCGGGCCGATCAACGACCTGTCGGAGGTGTTCGAAGACCCGCAGGTCAAGGCGCGGGGGATGCAGGTGGAGCTGGACGGCGTGCCGGGTGTGCGCGGGCCGTTCCGGTTCTCGGATGCGGATCTGGCGTTAGAGCGGGCATCGCCGAAGCTGGGCGAGGACGGGTAAGATCCGGGGTGGCGGTGGGTTTCACCCACCCTACGTGAGCCTTTCCAGCGCCGCATCGAAAGCCGTCCAATCGTCCACCTCCAGCCGTACCGGCAGGGTCAGCACCTTTTGACGGAAGGATTGCGGCAGGCGGACGGCGTCCTTCTCCGTGGTGACGAGCTGGGCGTTGAGGAGCTTCGCCTCCGCCTCGAGCCTTGTCATCAGGGCCTGTGTCAGCGGCTGGTGATCCTCCAGCGCCTCGGCGCGGGACAGCTCGGCGCCCTGTGCGCGGAGGGTGGCAAAGAACTTCTCGGGGTGGCCGATGCCGGCGAAGGCGAGGAAGCGGGTGCCGGACCAATCCATGCCGGTTTGCAGGGGGGCGAGGTGGCCGGTCATGGTGGGGAGGGTGACGGATGCGCCCCAAGTTTCCCGAAAGGCGGTCTGCGCCTCATCTGGTCCGATGCTGAGCAGCATGTCGGCGCGGGAAAGCCCGGCCTCGACCGGTTCGCGCAGGGGCCCCGCCGGGATGCAGCGGCCATTGCCGAAGCCGCGGGCGGCGTCGACCACCACCAGCGAGAGGTCCTTCGCGACGGAGGGGTTCTGGAACCCGTCATCCATGACGATCACATCGGCCCCGGCCTTGGCCGCCGCCTGTGCCGCGGCGGCCCTGTCGCGGCCGATCCAGACCGGGGTGAAGGCGGCGATCAGCAGCGGCTCGTCGCCAACCTCGGCATAGCCGTGGCGTTTCGGGTCGACCTCCACCGGGCCGGTCAGGGTGCCGCCATAGCCGCGCGAGACGACGACCGGTTTGAGCCCCTTTTCCTGCAATCTCTGCACCACGGCGATCACCGTCGGCGTCTTGCCGGTGCCACCGGCATTGAGATTGCCGACGCAGATCACCGGCACGCCGGGTTTTGCGCCCTCGCCAAGGGCCAGCCGCCGCGCCGTCGCCCGCGCATAGACCGCCCCCAGAGGCGACAGCAGCCGCGCGGCGAGGCCCGGCGCCTCGGGCGGGCTGTCCCAGAAGGCGGGCGCGCGCATCAGGCCACCGTGCGTTCGTCGAGGGCGAGGAGGATGGCGTCGACCAGCTGGTCCATCACCGCCGCGCTCTGGGTGGCCACGTCCCACGCCGCGTGGGCCATCGCCGCCGACTGGTCGGGCGGAATGATCCGCTGGACCGCCACGGCCAGTGTCCGGGCATCGCGTACGATCCGGGCCGCGCCAGCCTCGGCAAAGCGGGAATAGGCGGAGAGATAGGTGCGGATATTCGGCCCGTAGAGGATGGCCGAGCCATGCGCCGCCGGCTCGCTCGGGTCGCCGCCATGGGCGCCGGCGATCAGTGACGAGCCCATGAAGCAGATGGGCGAGATCCGGTACCAGAGCCCCAGCTCGCCGCGCGTGTCGGCAAGGATCACCTGCGTTGTCTCGTCCGGCAGGGCGCCGTCGGACCATGTGATGTAGCGCAGGCCGCTGGCCTTCAGGGCGGCGTGAAAGGGCTCGCTCTCCTCGGGGTTGGCGGGCACGATCACCAGCAACACCCGGTGCGACATGCCGATCACCGTCTCGTTCGCCTCGAGCACGGCGTCGAGCTCGTCCACCTGAACCCGCGCCGCCAGCCAGATCGGCCGCCCGCGCAGGAGGCCGGTCAGCTCCTCGTGGTCGCTTTCGTTATAGGGCAGGGGCTTCGATTCCTCGCGCAGGGCGCCGGTGACGCGGATCTTCGTGTCGCGCAACCCGACGCGGCGGCGCAGGAAGGTCTCGGTGCCCGGCGTGCGCGCCATGATGAACGAGAACCGCCGCAGCGCGCCGCGGCTGGAATTGGGCAACAGGCGCCAGCCCGGCTGGGTCAGGCGCGATTCGTCGGCATCGACGAGGTAGAGCGGAATGCCCGTGCGGTGCGCCGCGGCAAGGATCGCCGGCTTCAGGTCGCCCGCCGTCCAGACACAGATATCGGGGCGCCAGTGGTTGACGAAGGCCTGCGCCGGCCCGGAGCTATCGGCCGGGGTGGGGTGGACGTAGACGCTGCCGGGCTCGGCGGGGAGGATGTCGGGCGCGCCGGTCAGCAGGACATGGATGTCGGGCCGGGCATTGGCCAGCCGGTCGGCAAGGTGCAGCGCCACGTCGGCATGGGTGCGGGTGGTGGCATGGCACCAGACGACCTCGCCCTCGGGCCGCGCGGGGGGGGCGGTGCTGCCCTGTCCCGCGCCCGGGGGGGCGGTGGTCTCGGGTGACGGAGGGCGCCGTGCCACGGCCGGTTCAGCCCAGTTCCTCGGTGGACGAGGCCGGGGTTTCCTCGTCGCGAAGGCGGTGCAGGTGGGCGATGTAATAGCGCATATGGGCGTTGTCGACGGTGCGGTGCGCCTCGGCCTTCCACGCGTTATAGGCGCTGTCGTAATCGGGGAAGATGCCGACGATGTGCAGGTCGTCCACGTTCTTGAAGACATTGCGAGAGGGGTCTTCCAGCTCTCCGCCGAAGACGAGGTGCAGGCGTTGGGTCATGGCGTGTCCTCCCGCTGGGGTCAAATCGGGCGCAGCGTAGTGTTTTGCCCGGCAGCGTCAAGCATGGCGCCTTGACGGGGGACGGGAAAGGGGCGAGTCAGGGTGGCAGACACAAGCGGGATCCTGCCCCTCATGCCCAAGCCGTTCCTCGTGCTGCAACTGCGCCCCGAAGACGAGGCCGCCGACGACGAATTCGCGGCGATCCTGCGCAAGGGCGGGCTGGAGGCGGGGCAGGTGCGGCGCGTCCGGCTGGATCAGGAGGATCTGCCGGGTGATCTGCGGCTCGATGACCTCGCTGGTGTGATCGTGGGCGGCGGCCCCGGCTGTGTCAGCGATGCGCCGGAGGAGAAGACGGAGGTCGAGGCACGGATCGAACGGCAGGTCCTGTCGCTGATGCCCGAGATCACCGGGCGCGATTTTCCCTTTCTCGGCTGTTGTTACGGGATCGGCATCCTCGGCAAGCATCTGGCGGGTGATGTCAGCAAGCGTGCGCATGGTGAGCCGGTGGGCAGCTCGGCCTGCGAGGTGACGGCGGAGGGCAAGGACGACCCGCTGCTCGACGGTGTGCCGACGGCGTTCGACGCCTTCGTGGGCCACAAGGAGGCGCTGCAGGCGCTGCCGCAGGGCTGTGTGCATCTGGTCAGGTCAGAGGCCTGCCCGTTCCAGATGGTGCGGTTTGGCGCCCATGTCTATGCCACTCAGTTTCATCCCGAGGCCGATGCGGACGGGTTCGAGACCCGCATCCGCATTTACCGCAACAAGGGGTATTTCCCGCCCGAGACGGCGGATGACCTGATCGCCATGTGCCGCGCGGCGGAGGTGTTCGCGCCGGAGATGATCCTGCGGAATTTCGTGGCGCGCTACGGATGAGGGCGGCTTAGCCCTCGATCATCTCGACGCGCGTGGCATGGCGGCCGCCTTCGAACTCGGCCGAAAGGAAGGCGTCGACGATATCGAGCGCCAGCCCCTCGCCCACAACCCGAGCGCCGAGCGACAGGATGTTGGCGTCATTGTGCTGGCGGATCATCCGGGCCGAGAACGTGTCGGAACAGACGCCACAGCGGATGCCCCTGACCTTGTTGGCGGCCATCATGATGCCCTGCCCGGTACCGCAGACGATGATGCCGAGCGCGCAGTCGCCCGAGGCGACCTTCTCGGCCGCTTCCTGCCCGTGCTTGGGGTAATGGGTGCTCTCGGGCGTCATCGGGCCGATATCCACGGCCTCCCACCCGGCGGCGGTGATGTGCGCGGCAATCGCCTTGCGAAGGTCGATGGCGGCGTGGTCGCTGGAAAGGACGATGCGCTTGCTGGCTGTCATGGGAGGGGTGCCCCGATCTGGTGATGCATCAATTGGGAGGTGGGGACCGCCTAGCAAATCGGGCGGGATTGCAAAAGGCCCAAAGGGTGACGGCAGGGGCGGTAACTTGCCGCGCTGACCTTCAAGGGGTGGATGGCGGTCAGGGCGTGAGCGGGCCTTGCGACGGGCCACAAATTAACCGGCAGCAAAAGGAAAAGGCCGCGGGCGATGCCGCGGCCTTTCCGGTGACTGTGAGGCGGGCTCAGTTCGCGCCGTTCAGCGCGGTCAGGCCCTTGAGGATGTCGATGGCGTAGGCCAGTTGGTAATCCTCGTCGCGCAGTTCGGCGGCCTCTTCGGCGCGCTCCTGCTCTTCCTCGATCTGGCGGATCTCGTCCTCGGACAGGCTGTCATTGTCCAGCCGGCCGCGCAGGTCGGCCTCGGAACGCGAGCGGGGGCGGGTGTTCTCTTCGGCCTCGTCCTCTTCCTCGGCGCCCGGGGTGGTGCGGGGCTGGGCCACGACGATATCGGGCGAGACGCCAAGCGCCTGGATCGAGCGGCCCGACGGCGTGTAGTAGCGCGCGGTGGTCAGGCGCATCGCGCCGTCGCCCCGCAGCGGCATGACCGTCTGGACCGAGCCCTTGCCGAAGCTCTTGGTGCCGACCACGATGGCGCGGCGGTGATCCTTGAGCGCACCGGCGACGATTTCCGACGCGCTGGCCGAACCGCCGTTGATCAGCACCACCATCGGCAGGCCGTTGGCCAGATCGCCCTCGGTCGCGTTGAAGCGCTCGCCATCCTCGGGGTTGCGGCCCCGTGTGCTGACGATCTCGCCCTTGTCGAGGAAGGCGTCGGCCACCTTGATCGCCTGTGTCAGCAGGCCGCCGGGGTTGTTGCGCAAATCGAGCACGATGCCGGTGACCTTGTCCCTGCCGCCGGCTTCCTCGATCTGCTCTTCGAGCCCGCTTTCGAGGTTCTTGAAGGTCTGGTCGTTGAACGTGGTCACGCGCAGCACGACCGAGTTCCGCTCGGTCCGGGCGCGCACGGCGGTCAGCTTGATCGTGTCGCGGATGATCGAGACGTCGAACGGCTCGGCTTCGCCCTCGCGCACGAGGGTGATCACGATTTCCGAGCCCACCGGGCCGCGCATCATGTCGACCGCCTCGTCGAGCGTCAGGCCCAGCACGCTTTCGCCGTCGACATGGGTGATGAAGTCACCCGCCTCGACGCCGGCGCTGTCGGCGGGGGTGCCGTCGATCGGCGAGACGACCTTCACGAAGCCTTCTTCCTGCGTCACCTCGATGCCGAGCCCGCCGAATTCGCCGCGCGTCTGCACGCGCATGTCGGCGGCGTCGTTGGGCGAGAGATAGCTGGAATGCGGATCGAGCGAGGTCAGCATGCCGTTGATCGCGGCCTCGATCAGCTCGCCCTCGTCGACTTCCTCGACATATTGCGAGCGGATGCGTTCGAAGATGTCGCCGAACAGGTCGAGCTGTTCATAGACATTCGTCGTCCGGGCGGCTTCCTGCGCCAGCAGCGGCGCGGCGACCTGGGTTGTCACGACCACGCTGGCCAGCGTTCCGGCCACTGCAGCCATAAGGAATTTCTTCATCGGTTCGTCATCCTCTGTCTGTCTTGAACCACGCCTCTGGATCAACTGGCGTGTTGTTCTGCCTGACCTCTACGTAAAGCGTTTCCGTCTGTCCGGCCCCGCTACCCTCGCGGGTCAGAAGGTCGTCGGAGCCGGTTTCCGGCCCGCCCATCAGGCCGACCGGGCTGCCGCCGGGCAGCACTTCACCTGTCTTCCCATAGACCACATCAAGCCCAGCGATCACAAGTAAAATGCCTGCCTGAGGCTCGAGAATGATCACATTCCCGTAATCCAGCAGTGAGCCGCGATAGCGCACGGTGGCGGGCGCCGGGGTGGTCACCAGCGCCCGCGGGCGGGTGGCCATGACGATGCCGGGGCGGGTGATGCCGGCGGCGTCGGCCTCTCCGGCGCGGCGCAGGATCGTGCCCTGCACCGGCAGCGGCAGTTCGCCCTTGCGGTCGGAGATACCGGGCAGGCTGCCCGGGGCCTCGTCGACCGCGATCTGGCTGAGGCCGCTGGCAAAGCCTTCGAGCGTTTCGGTCGAGGCCACCAGCAGCGCGGTCTGCACCGGGTCCTCGGTAAAGCGTCTGGGCAGGTCGATCCGGTCGGCAATGGCCTGGCTGAGGGCGGCGCGGGCGGTCTGGGCGCCCTCGAGACCCTGTTGCAGCTTGTCGGCGGCGGATTCCTGCAACGCGCGGAGCACGCTCACCTCCTGCAGATCCTTGCGCAAGCTGCGGGCGCGTTCGTTGAGCGCCGGCGCCACCTCGGCCAGGATCATGCCCGAGCGGGCGGTGCCCACGGGGCCCGAGGGATGCACAAGCTGCACCGGGGTGGGCGAGGCGCCGATGCCCTGCAGCACGCCCAGCAACTGTGCGATTTCGCCCTCGCGGGCCTGCAGGTCGCGAGACAGCACCTCCTCGCGGATGGCGGCGCGGCGCAGGCCCTCGCGCATGGCTTCCAGCCCGTCCTCGTAGGCGCGGATCGCCTCGGTCAGGGCGCGGACGCGGTTGCGGGCGCCGTCGGCCTCGTCGAGCAGGGACCCGGCATCGGACAGCCGTGCGGCGGCGGCGCGGGCGGCCTCGGCGGGCTGGGCCGCCTCCTGCGCCGTGGCGGCGCCGGTCAGAAACAGGGCTATGAGCGCCGCCGCCAGCCTCATGAAATCAGGCTCTCCCCGGTCATTTCGGGGGGCGTCTCCAGCCCCATCAGGGCCAGCAACGTCGGCGCGAGATCGGCCAGCCGCCCGGCCTTCAGGCGTGCACCCTCCGGCCCGCCGGTCAGGATGACGGGCACCGGGTTCAGGGTGTGGGCGGTATGGGGTTTGCCGGTCTTGGGGTCGATCATGGTTTCGCAATTGCCGTGGTCCGCCGTCACGATCATCGCGCCGCCGGCCTTGTCAAGCGCTTCGAGCACCCGGCCCAGCCCCTGATCGACCGCCTCGCAGGCGGCGATGGCGGCGGAAAGGTCACCAGTATGGCCCACCATGTCGGGGTTGGCGTAGTTCACCACGATCAGGTCAAAGCCCTTTTCGATGGCGCCGACGAAGTGATCGGTCACCTCGGCCGCCGACATTTCCGGCTGCAGGTCATAGGTGGCCACCTTGGGGGAGGCGGCCATATAGCGCTCCTCCCCGTCTTCGGGGCTTTCCTTGCCGCCGTTCAGGAAGAAGGTGACATGGGGGTATTTCTCGGTCTCGGCGGCGTGGAACTGGGTCTTGCCCTGCTTGGCCACCCATTCGCTGAGCGTGTTGGCGGGGCGCTCGTCGGGGAAGATGCAATCCATGTAGGTGGAATGGCGCCGCGAATACTCGGTAAAGCCGCTGACGATGGCGAAATCGGGCCGCGTGCCGGTGTCGAAACTGTCGAAATCGGGGTCCGCGAAGGCGGCGAGGATCTCTCGCGCGCGGTCGGCGCGGAAGTTGAGGCAGAGGATGCCGTCGCCATCCGCCATGCCGGCGTATTCGCCCAGCACGCGCGGCTTGATGAACTCGTCGGTGCGGCCCTTGTCATAGGCGTCGGCAATGCCGTCCGCCGCCGACGCGGCGGTATAGCCGCGGCCCTGCGCCAGCGCCTCGTAGGCCAGTTGCACCCGCTCCCACCGGTTGTCGCGGTCCATCGCATAGTAGCGACCCGAGACGGTGGCGACATAGGCCCCCTCGGGCAGCGAGCGGCGCAGCGCCTCGAGATAGGATTTGGCCGAGACCGGCGCCACGTCGCGCCCGTCGGTGAAGGCGTGGATGGCCACAGGGATGCCATGCCCGGTCAGCGCATTGGCGGCGGCGATCATGTGGGTGATATGCGAATGCACACCGCCATCGGACAGGACACCAAGGATATGCGCGGTGCCGCCCGTGCCCTTCATCTTCTCGACGAAGCGCAGAACGCCCGGCAGGGTGGCAAAGGCGCCGGTTTCGATCGCCTGATCGATGCGGCGCAGGTCCATTTCCACCACGCGGCCGGCGCCGATATTCATGTGGCCCACTTCCGAATTGCCCATCTGCCCCTCGGGCAGGCCCACATCGGGCCCGTGGGTGATCAGCGTGGCATTGGGGCAGGTCGCCATCAGCCGGTCGAAATGCGGGGTCTCGGCCAGCGCCGGTGCGTTGGCCTCGGTCCGGTCCGACAGCCCCCAGCCATCGAGAATGCACAGCACAACGGGTTTGGGTACGCTCATGGTCACTCCTGCCTGCCTGCGCGCCTTCTAGCGCGGACGCAAGGCAGGGGAAACCGGTTTGCGATAACAGGCAGGGATATGCCGCGGAATTGCGGGCCCCGGCGGCTCATTGCCGGTGATAGGGCGCGCCGGCAAGGATCGAGGCGGCGCGGTAAAGCTGTTCGGCCAGCATCACGCGGGCCAGCATGTGGGGCCAGACCATCTTGCCGAAAGACAGCTTGAAATCGGCCCGGTCGCGCAGCGCCGGGTCGATCCCGTCGGCACCGCCGATGACGAAAGCCGCATCGCCGCGCCCGTCGTCGCGCCAGCGGCCCAGAATGTCGGCGAAATCCGGCGATGACAGGAGTTTGCCGCGCTCGTCCAGCGCCACGGTCAGCGCGCCATTGGGGATCGCGCGGTCAAGCAGGTCGGCCTCGGCCCCCATGCCGCCGCCCTTGCGATCCTCGACCTCGGTCATGGCGGCGGGGCCAAGCCCCAGCGCCCGTCCCGTGCGGTCGAACCGGGTCAGGTAGTCATCGAGCAAATCGCGCTCGGGGCCGGAACGCAGCCGGCCCACGGCGCAGATATGAACGCGCATTCAGCTTTGAACGGCGGCGGCCTGACTCGGCAGCCACATTTTTTCCAGCTGGTAGAACTCGCGCACCTCGGGTCGGAAGACATGGACGATCACATCGCCCGTGTCGATCAGCACCCAGTCTCCGGCATCCTTGCCCTCGATCTTGCTGGCCACGCCAAGCTCGGTCTTCAGGCGCTCGGCCAGTTTCTCCGAGAGTGACGAGACCTGACGGCTCGACCGGCCGGAGCAGATCACCATGTAATCGCCAATCGCGGTTTTCCCGCGCAGGTCGATCTGCACGATGTCTTCGGCCTTGTCGTCGTCAAGTGAGGTCAGGATACGCTCAAGCTGCGTTTCGCTCGTTGCGTTCATTGCGGGCATGCCTTGCGCCGCAGGGTCAGCGGCCATTGCCGCGTCAGCCGTAAAAGACAGGACATCGTCCTCCTTCATTGCACACCGCCCAAAGCCCCGGTGCCGGGCATGGCCATAAGGTAGCAAGCGGAGGGTGACATTTCAATGAATGGCGGTTGCGGCAAAGAGGCCGTGGCGCATTTGCGCCACCTTTTTCGTCAATCCCTGATTTTCGGCGCGGTGGGCATCTCCGATCCGGGCGGTTCGGGGTCGTTGCCCAGAAGGCGAACCTCGCGCTGCGGGAAGGGGATGGAGATGCCGTTTTCCTTGAACGCATCCCACAGCGCCAGATAGACATTGCCCCGGATATTGGTCAGCCCGCCGGTCGGGTCCGAGATCCAGAAGCGCAGGATATAGTCGACCGAGCTGTCGCCGAAGCCGACGATATGACACACGGGTTTCTTGAAGCTCAGCACCCGGTCGACCGTTTGCGAGGCTTCGATGGCGATGCGGCGCACCTCGTGCGGGTCGTCGGCATAGGCGGTGCCGAAATAGATATCGAGCCGCACGTAATCGTTGGAATGCGACCAGTTCACCACCTGTCCGGTGATCAGATCCTCGTTCGGGATCAAGTATTCCTTGCCGTCCCGCGTGGTGATCGAGACATAGCGGGCGCCGAGGCTGTTGATCCAGCCGAAGGTTTCGCCAAGCGAGATGACGTCGCCCGGCTTGATCGACCGGTCGAGCAGGAGGATCACCCCCGACACGAGGTTCGACACCACCTTCTGCAGGCCAAAGCCCAAGCCCACGCCGATCGCCCCCGACAGCACCGCAAGCCCGGTCAGGTCGACCCCCACCGCCTTGAGACCCATAAAGAACGCCGCGCCGTACAGCACCACCTGCAACAGCTTGATCGCCAGCACCTGCATCGACGGCGAGATTTCCTTGTTGCTGCGGATGCGGGCCGAGGTGGTGCCGGAAATGAACCGCGCCCCGTACATCAACAGGATGATCACCGCGATGCCCTGCAGCATCACCCAGAGCGACAGGCGCATTTCGCCGATCTCGATCGCCGCGCTTTCCAGCAGCGATTGCGCCTCGTCGGTCAGGTTGAGGATGCTCAGCGTCACCCATGTCCAGCCCACGTAGCGCACCGCCGAGCGCACGACGCCGTTGGCGATCAGCCGGGTGACAATGGCGATGACAAGCCATGCCAGCGCAAGCTGGGCCACGATGAACAACAGGTAGGACCGGCTTGGCCATGTCACCTCTCGCATGATCCAGACAGCGGGCCAGCTCAGCAGCACGAAGAAGATCAGCCGCAGCCGCCGGTGGATCAGCACGAGGAACCGCATCCGCCATTTCGGCCAGCCTTCGCGCGCGCGCATCCAGTCATACAGGCGCGGCCCGAGCAGGCGCGACAGGACATGCGCCACGATCAGCAGCCCGACGATGATCGCCACCTGATAGGCGTTCCACGGCCTGAGCAGGTTCAGCGCGAAGACCTGAACCTGATCCCAGACGCCGAGGGCGATCTGCTGGGCATCCTCGAGGGTGTTGATTTCCTCTTCCATGGTCAAAGAGTTACATGCGGCGGCGCACCCGGCAAGTCTGCTCTGGACACGGGCGGCATCTGGCGTAGGCTCGGCATCCGCGACAACCGGAGAGTATGATGACCACCCTTCTTGTGACCCATGACGATTGCACCCGCCACCTGACGCCCGCGGGCCACCCCGAGCGCGTCGCCCGGCTGGAACACCTGATGGCGGCGCTGGAGGGCAAGGCCCTGACCCGGATCGAGGCGCCGGAGGCCAGCGACGATGATCTCTGCCTCGTTCACCCGCAGACCTATGTCGACCGCATCCGCGCCGCGGAACCGTCCGAGGGGATCATCGCGCTCGACGCCGATACGCATATGTCGCCCGGCTCCTTTGCGGCGGCGCTACGGGCCGTGGGCGGTGCGCTGACGGCCGTCGACATGGTGATGGCGGGCGAGGCCGCGAATGCTTTCGTCGCCACGCGCCCGCCCGGCCACCACGCCGAAACCGAAAAACCGATGGGCTTCTGCATGTTCGGCAATGCCGCCATCGCCGCCAAGCACGCGCTTGACCGGCACGGGCTGTCACGGGTCGCGGTGGTCGATTTCGACGTGCATCACGGCAATGGCACGCAGGATCTGCTTTGGTCCGAGGCGCGCGCGCTGTTCGTCTCGTCGCACCAGATGCCGCTCTGGCCCGGCACCGGCGCGGCGGAAGAGCGTGGCGCGCATGACAACATCCTCAACGTGCCCCTGCCCCCCGAAACGGCCGGCGCCGGGTTCCGCAAGGCCTACGAGGCGCAGGTCTTTCCGGCGCTGGAGGAGTTCCGGCCGGAGCTTGTGATCATCTCGGCCGGGTTCGACGCCCACAAGGCCGATCCGCTGGCCAACCTGATGCTGGACGAGGACGATTTCGCATGGGTCACCGCCAAGCTGTGCGAGATCGCCGCCCGGCATGGCGAGGGGCGCGTCGTGTCCTGCCTCGAAGGGGGGTATGACCTTGGCGGGCTGTCGCGCGGTGCCGCGGTGCATGTCGACGAGCTGATCCGCGCGGGCGGCTGAACCGCTAGCCGCTGATGTAGCGTTTGCGCGCGGCGCTCTCGCTCCTCAGCCATTCGGCGACCACGTCGCTTTCCGCATGCGGTTTCGCACGGCTCCGCCGCAGCAGGTAATAGCCCGATTCGGTGCGCACATGCGTGTCGCCCAAGGGTTTTACCAGCGTGCCGGCCTGCAGGTGCCGGTCGACAAGATGCCCCCAGCCCAGCGCGATGCCCAGCCCGTCGATCGCCGCCTGAATGGCCAGCGGGTAGGTGTTGACGAAGGTCGACAGCCGCACGCTGGCCGGGTCGATGCCGTGATGGCCCAGCCATGTCTGCCAGTTCAGCCATTCGGTGTGGTTGTTCGTCACCTCGATCAGCGATTGCGCCGGCAGGTGCTCGACCTGCTCGACGCGCGGTTCGCACAACAGGTAGCCCGGCGCGCAGACCGGAAAGACCGTCTCGCCGAACAGCTTGTCCGCGGTGTAGCCGGGCCAGTCGCCATCGCCCCGCAGGATGGTCAGGTCGAAATGCTCGGCAAGGCATTCGCTGTCGATATCCGACGACATCAGGCTGATGGTGATATTGGCGTTCGACTGGTGAAACTTGTGCATCCGCGGCATCAGCCACAGGGACGAGACCGAGTTGGTCGCGGCCATCCGCACGGTGCTGCGCTGGCGTTCGCTGAGCATGTTTTCCGAGGCGCGCTCCAGCGTCTTGAGCGCCGGCACGATCCCGTTCAGAAGCTTGCGCCCGTGATCGGTCAGCCGCACCGAACGGTGCCCCCGCACGAACAGCGCACAGTTGAAATGATGCTCCAGCAGGCGGATCTTTCGGCTGATCGCCGTTTCGCTGACATGAAGCTCTTTCGCGGCTGCGGCAAAGCTTTCTAGCTCCGCCGCCGCCTCGAAGGTCAGCAGCTAGTCGAGCCGTGGCAGGGCCGCCCTGTTTTTCAGCATCTTTGTCGCGCCTCCCCGATGGGGCAGCTGAGGAATGCAGTTGCAGCGAAAGCTACAGGTCCGCGCCGGGATTTGCCAAACTTTTTTTGGGGCCAACCACAACCAATTTAGAATCAGAGGTGGCCCGGATGTTTGCGATACTGCCCCTGCTGAAAGAAGCGACCCGGACAAACCGGGCGCTCGAAACGCAATGGGGAGTTAACATGAAACTAACACATATGGTGTCCGTGGCCGCCCTCGGCCTCGCCACGGCCACCGCCTCGGTGGCGCAGGAAGACAGTTCCGAACCCATCGTCATTCCGGTTCACAACTGGTCGAGCCAGATCGTGATGTCGAACGTCGTCGGCCAGATGTACGAGATGATGGGCAACAACGTCGAATATGTCACCACCGACAGCCAGGCGGTCTACGAATCGGTCCGGCTCGGCGACGTGGCGCTCGAGCTCGAAGTCTGGGAAGGCGCGTTCGGTGCCTCGTTCCGCACCGCGCTGGAAAAGGGCGGGCTGCACGACGTGGGCGATCATGACGCCGTGACGCGCGAAGACTGGTGGTATCCGATGTGGACCAAGGATGCCTGCCCGGGCCTGCCCGACTGGAAGGCGCTCAACGATTGTGCCGAGCTGTTCGCCACGGCCGAGACGGGCGATCAGGGCATGTTCCTCGATGGACCGGTCGACTGGCTCAAGCACGGCAAGGAACGGGCCGAGGCGCTTGACCTGAACTATGTCGTGAAGAACGCCGGGTCTGCGGCGGCCCTCTGGGCGCATATCGGCGCGGCAGAATCCGACAAGACGCCGGTTCTGGTCTTTAACTGGACGCCCAACTTTGCCGAAGCGGTCTGGCCCGGCGAGTTCGTCGAATTCCCCGAATGGGAAGACGGCTGCGACACCGATCCGGCCAAGGGACCGAACCCCGACGCGCTCTTTGACTGCGGCAACCCCGCCGACGGCTACCTGAAAAAGGCCGCGTGGGACGGGATGAAGGACAAGTGGCCGAACGCCTACGAGGTGCTGACCAAGGTCTCCTTCACCAACGCCCAGATCGCCGACATGGCCAAGCTGGTCGATATCGACGAGTACGAGCCCGAAGTGGCGGCCGAAATCTGGCTGGAAGAGAACGAGGATGTCTGGAAACAGTGGATGCCGGAAGGCGCCACCTGAGCCGCAAGTCCGCTCCCTGTCCGGCCATCGCGCCGGGCAGGGGCGTTTCCATCGCTCCATTCGCCCGGGTCGCACCTGCCGCACGGGCGATTTGGTCACTTCGCGGGCATGCCGTATCATCGGCCTGCACCAGACAGGGACACACCCATCATGACCAGCGATAATCCCGTCATTTCCTGCCGTAACGCCTGGAAGATCTTCGGACCCGATCCGAAGGGGTACCTCAAATCCATGCCCGCCGGGCACAGCTACGACCAGATCCGCGCCGATGGCTATATCGCGGGGGTCAAGGATGTCTCTGTCGATGTGGGCAAGGGCGAGATGCTTGTCATCATGGGCCTGTCGGGCTCGGGGAAATCCACACTCGTGCGTTGCTTTTCGCGCCTGCATGACATCACCGGCGGCACGATCGAGGTCGAGGGGCAGGATATCATGGCCCTGTCTGAGAATGACCTGATCGAGCTGCGGCGGTCCAAGATGGGCATGGTGTTCCAGTCCTTCGGCCTGTTGCCGCACCGCACCGTGCTTGAGAACGTGGCCTTCCCGCTGGAAATGCGCGGGCAGGACAGGCACGCGCGGCGCGAACGCGCGCTGGAGGTTGTCAAGCTTGTGGGGCTGGAAGGGCGCGAGGATTACTTTCCGCGCGAATTGTCGGGCGGCCAGCAACAGCGCGTGGGCATCGCCCGCAGCCTCGCCATCGAGCCCGATATCTGGTTTCTCGACGAGCCCTTCTCGGCGCTCGACCCGCTTATCCGCCGCGAGATGCAGGACGAGTTCCTGCGCCTGCAGGACATGCTGGGCAAGACCATCGTCTTTATCACCCACGATTTCGACGAGGCGCTGCGCCTTGCCGACCGCATTGCCATCATGAAGGACGGCGCGATCGAGCAATGCGACACGCCCGATCAGATCGTGCTGCATCCGCAGACGGCCTATGTGCGCAAGTTCACCGAGGATATCGACAAGGCCCGCGTCGTGCATGCCGGCGTGCTGGCCGGCCCGATCAACGGCCACGCTCCCGAGGGCGAGGCGGTGCCGGGCGACAAGACCATCCTGCAACTCGCCCGGCAACTGGTGAACTACACGCGCGATTACCTGCCCGTCACCGGCAAGGATGGCGCGCTGATGGGCGTGCTGGAACGGCAAAAGGCGCTCGACGTGCTGCTGGGGGACCAGTGAGATGGCCGACCTGACCGTCAGCACCCCGGCCCGTGATCAGGGCGCCACGCAGGACCGCGTTTTGCAGATCCTGCTGGGCGCGGCGCTGGTCTTGTGCCTTGCCAAGCCGGTGCTGCCCGACTTCCTGATCCGCCTGCCAGAGGCGTGGATTCCGCCGCTGGCCGAGTGGCTCGACTATTTCTTCAACGTCATCGTGATCGACACGCTGCGGATCAACCAGCTGACCCGCTGGTTTGCCGAGGGGCCGCTGGCGTTCCTGCTGGGCGTCACCGCCAACCTTCTGGAGGGCAAGTTTCGCTGGCCCTATCTCGACGATCCGCTGCCGTGGTCGTCGATCACCGCCGTGGCGGCCGTCATCGGCTATTACCTCGGCGGCTGGAAGATGGCGGCGCTGGCGGGTGGCACCTTTGTCTGGACGGCCGTGATGGGCCAGTGGGAGATCACCATGCAAACCCTGTCGGTGCTGGCCGTGGCCGCGCCGCTGGGCTTTGCGATCGGGCTGGTCACCGGCATCGCCGCGTGGAAATGGAAGGCGTTCGACAACGCGATCAAGCCGCTTCTGGCGGTGATGCAGACGCTGCCGTTCTATACCTACCTCCTGCCGGCGGTGATCTTCTTCAAGGTGGGGCCGACGGCGGGCGCCATCGCCACCACCATTTACGCCACCCCGCCGATGATCCTGATGACGACGATCGGCCTCAAGAAGGTGCCCCCCGAGATCGTCGAGGCCGGCAAGATGGCCGGCAGCACCCGCTGGCAGATGCTCACCCGCGTCTTCATCCCCTCGGCCCGGACCGAAATCCTCGTCGGCGTGAATCAGGTCATCATGCTCTGTCTCGCCATGGTGGTTCTGACGGCCTTCATCGGCATGCCCGGCCTTGGCGGCAAGCTTCTGGCGATGATGAACAGCTTCAAGCTGGGCCGCTCCTTCGAGATCGGGATCACCATCGTGCTGGTCGCGATCATGCTCGACCAGTTGTCGAAAGCCTGGGTCGTCAAGCTGCCGGAACATCACGAGCGGGGCACGCCGTGGTACATAAGGTACAAGTATCTGGTGCTGGCCGTGGTGCTGTTCGTGGGCTTCTTCGGCCTCGCGCAGGTGATTGAATATTTCGATGAGGTCGGCCGCCGCCAATCGCTCTCGGTCGGACGCGAGATGGACAAGGCGATCAAGTGGTTCCTTGATATCGACCTCATTCAGGCGATCACAGGGGCCATCCGCTACGTGCTCAACGTCTGGGTGTTGATCCCCTTCCGCAACGCGCTTTTGTGGATCCCCACATCGGCCTTCATCCTGCTGATGGTGGCCTTTGCATGGGGCGTCGGCGGCAGGCGCCCGGCGATCTATGCCGCCGTCTTCTTCACCATCATCGCCTTCACCGGCTGGTGGGACCGGTCGGTCATCACGCTCTACTCGGTGATTTCGGCGGTGATCCTGTCGATGTTCATCGGCATCCCGCTGGGCATCTTCGCCGCCCGCTCGGCCAAGTGGTCGCGGCGGATGCTGATCATCTGTGACAGCGCGCAGACCTTCCCCAGCTTCATCTACCTGTTGCCGGCCATCATGTTGTTCGGCGTCTCGGACGTGACGGTGGTGCTGTCGATCGTGATCTTCACCACCGTGCCGCTGACGCGATACACCATCGAGGGGCTGCGCGGCGTGCCGCCGGAAATGACCGAGGCCGCCGACATGTCGGGTGCCACGCGGCGGCAAAAGCTGCTCAGCGTGCAATTGCCGCTGGCGATGCCGACCATGGCCGTGGGTTTCAATCAGGCGATCATGTTCGCCTTCTTCATGGTGATCATCGCGGCCTTCATCGGCACGCAGGATCTGGGTCAGGAACTTCAGCGCACTCTGGCGGGGACCGATCTGGGCAAGAACTTCGTTCTCGGGATCAATGTCTCTCTGATGGCGTTGACCTTCGACATGGCGTTGTCGCGCTGGGCCATGAAACGCAAGGCAGCATTGGGACTGGGCTGATGGGAACACTCGCAGATCACCGCAACGTCATGACCTTCGATCGCACCGGCTTTGTGAAGATGCCGATGCCCGGCCTGCCGGACGAAGATGTCTGGTGGAAGAACGTATCCTATGACGAAACCGCGGGGCAGGGCAGCTACCTGATGATCATGGCGCCCGGCACCCGCTGTAACCCGCATCGCCACAACGGACCGGAGGAGTTCTACGTGGTGGAAGGCGATCTTGAAGATTGCGACGGCCACATGTACCGGGCAGGCGATTTCGTCTCGCTCTCGGGCGGGTCGGCGCATTTCTCGGTCTCCTATTCGGGCTGCAGGCTGGTGGTCACCCATCGCGGCACGATCGACGACCTTGATCAGGAGGAATTGGAGGAGACCTGATGACCGTAACCCCGGTTTTCGAAACCCCGTACGAGCGGGCAGGCGTCATCACGCCCGGCCTGCCGATATTGCCCCATGGCACGGAACGGCACCCGGTGCCGGGCGGCGGTTCCCGCGCCGTGCCGGTCTATCGCGGCGACGAGATTTCCGTGCTCGACCGCGAGGGGCTGCAAAAGGGCGAGCTTGTGTTCTTCAAGCCCGACGGCACCTCCGACGCCGCGATGCTGGGCGCCAGCAGTCATGGCCGCCCCGACGGGGTGATCTCGGTGCTGGCCAATGGCTCGCGCTCGGGCGCACGGGTGGCCAAGGCGCTCGACAAGGCGGGCTTTGACCTCGGCAAGGGGCAGGCGATCCGCGTCTTTTCCGACGGCTCCAACCCCGGCGACATGGCGACCTTCCATGCCGAATGCGACGGGCTGCTGATCGTCGCCGCCCCCGGCGGGCCGATGGCGCCCGAAACGCAGACCCCGCCGACCGAGCTGATCCTCTATATCCGCCGCGCCAACCCCGGCGAGGGCAAGGGCGGCATGGCCCCGCCCGACCCGCTGGCCGACCCGATCCACGATATCAACATCCAGCCCGGCAACGCCAAAAGCTACGAAGTGAAGAAGGGCGAATACATTCAAGTGCTCGACGTGCAGGGCCGGGAATGCTCGGACTTTCAGGCCTTTGCCATCCGCGACCTCGACAAGGGGCTCGAGCGCGAGATCGATCCCACCACCACCCGCACCCTGATGGGGCTGGTCTATCCGAGCCCCGGCATCTTCTCGAAATACTGGAATGTCGATCAGCAACCGCTGGTCGAGATCGTGCAGGACACCTGCGGACGGCATGACACGTTCGGCCTTGCCTGCACGGCCCGCTATTACGAGGAGCTGGGCTATCCCGGCCACGTCAACTGTTCCGACAACATCAACAAGGACCTCGCGCAATACAATGTCCGCCCGCGCGCCGGCTGGCCCGCGATCAACTTCTTCTTCAACACCATGATCGACGAGACCAACGCCTTGGGCATGGATGACCCGTGGTCGCGCCCCGGCGATTACGTGCTGTTGAAGGCGCTGACAGATCTGGTCTGCGTCTCGACGGCCTGCCCCTGTGATGTGGATCAGGCCAACGGGTGGAACCCCACCGACATTCAGGTGCGCACCTACGGCGCATCGGAAACCTTCAGCCGCTCTGTCGGCTACCGGAAATCTGCGGAGTCAGAATTGGAACAGACCAAGGAAACCGGCTTTCACGCCTGCTTTGCCCGCCACACGCGCGATTTCGTCGAATATAACGGCTATTGGCTGCCCAACAGCTTTACCAATCACGGGCCGGTCGCCGAATACTGGGCCTGCCGCGAGAAGGCCGCGATCATGGACCTCTCGCCGCTGCGCAAATACGAGGTTACGGGGCCCGACGCCGAAAAGCTGATGCAGTATTGCGTGACCCGCAACGTCAAGAAGCTGGCGGTGGGGCAGTTGGTCTATACCGCTATCTGCTACGACCACGGCGGCATGATCGACGACGGCACGCTGTTCCGGCTGGGCGAGAACAACTTCCGCTGGGTCGGTGGGAATGACACCTCCGGCCTGTGGCTGCGCGAACAGGCGCAGAAGCTGGGGCTGAACGCCTGGGTGCGCAGTTCCACGGATCAGCTGCACAACGTGGCCATTCAGGGGCCCCGGTCGCGCGATATCCTCAAGGACATCCTGTGGACCGCGCCCGACAAGCCGACGGTGGAGGAACTGGGCATGTTCCGCTTCACCCCCGCCCGGCTGCATGATTTCGGCGGCACTTCGATCGTGCTCGGCCGCGCGGGCTATTCGGGCGAGCTGGGTTACGAGATATTCTGCCACCCCAAGGACGCCGAGGAGGTGTTCGACACGATCTGGAAGGCGGGCGAGCCGCACGGGCTGACCCCGCTCGGCCTTGCCGCGCTCGACATGGTGCGGATCGAGGCGGGGCTGATCTTTGCCGGCTCCGAATTCGACGACCAGACCGACCCGTTCGAGGCGGGCATCGGCTTTACCGTGCCGCTCAAGTCGAAGAACGACGATTTCATCGGCCGCGCCGCGCTGGAGGAACGCAAGGCGCATCCGCAGCGCAAGATGGTCGGGCTCGAGATCGAGGCCGGGCTGGTGCCCTCGCCCGGCGACTGCCTGCGCATCGGCAAGGCACAGGTGGGCGAGGTGACGTCGGCGCTGAAATCCCCGATCCTCGGCAAGAACATCGCGCTGGCCCGGGTCGACGTGACCCATGCCGAACATGGCACCGAGATCGAGGTGGGCCAGCTCGACGGCCAGCAAAAACGCCTGAAAGCCAAGGTCGTGCCCTATCCGCATTTCGACCCGACCAAGGAGCGGGTGAAGGGCAACTATACCTGAACCGCGCCGCTCACCGGTCCTTGCGGGCCCTCTCGCAAGGGCCGGGGCACCCCCCGAACGTCGGCGCCTGCCGAAAGTGCGGGATGCCTCCGGCGGGAGTATTTTCGGAATGGTGAAACACCGGGTGCGCGCTTCATCTTGCCGGAAATATTCCGGGGGGAGCGTTGAAATCTACGGATTTCAACGTGGGGGGCTGGCCCCCCTTGCAGCGCCTGTCATCCGCGCCCGATATAGGGCATCATCGTCGCCATCACCGTCATGAACTGCACGTTCGCCTCGGGCGGCATCTCCGCCATGTGCAGCACCGAGCGTGCAGCGTCGCCCACCTCCATCATCGGCATCAGCGTCACGTTCGGGTCGGCCGCCAGCGCGCGGGCGTTCTGTTCCTCCACCAGCTCCGACCGGGCATTGCCGATGTCGATCTGCCCGCAGGCGATGTCATGCTCCCGCCCGCCGAGCGACAGGCTGCGCGTCAGCCCGGTGATGGCGTGTTTCGACAGGGTATAGCAGACCGAACCGGGCCGCGGATTATGCGCCGAAAGCGAGCCGTTATTGATGATCCGCCCGCCCCGCGGGCTCTGCCGCCGCATCTGGCCAAAGGCCAGCCGGGCCGCGATGAACATGCCACGGATATTGACGTTCATCACCTGTTCGAACCCGTCGAGCGGGATCTCGTCAATCGGCCCCGCCGGCCCGAACATCCCGGCATTGTTGAACAGCACGTCCAGCCGCCCGGCCTTTTCCACGAAGCTGTCGAAGGCCCGCTCCATCGCCGCCGCATCGGTCACGTCGGCGGGCAGGGGGATGGCGTTCGGATGCTGTCCCGCCATCTCCTCCAGCCGCCCGGCCCGCCTTGCGATCAGCCCGACCGTCCAGCCGGCCTCCAGAAACACCTCCGCCGTGGCCTTTCCGATGCCCGAGCTTGCCCCGGTGATCATGATGGTCTTCATGTCTCCCCCTCCAGTGTCAGGGGCACCGGCGCGGTGCGCAGATCGTCCACCCTGAGCGGCCCGGTGGGCTTGGCCAGCCGGTTGCGCACCACCCAGTGCAGCCGCTCCTCGGCCCGCGTGATCGCCACGTAGGCCAGCCGCTTCCACAGTGGCTGGCCGGCCTCGCTCCGGCCCATGCGGGCGGCGGCGTAGATATCCGGCGCAAAGACCTGCACATCGGGCCATTGCGAGCCTTGCGCCTTGTGGATCGTCACCGCCGCACCGTGCAGAAAGGTCGCGCCCATATTGGCGGCGAAGGGGATGAACGGCTCCTCCTCGTCCGGCTTCTCGATCTTGACGATCGAGGCGGCGCTGACCTGCGGGTCTTCGGCGCCGATCACGTGCAGGCGTGAAAACCCCGGCTTGCGACCGGGGCCGAGATAGATCACCTGCGCCCCCTTGATCAGCCCGCGCGCCTCGAGGTCCAGCCGCTTCTTGCGGTGCTTGAGCGGCAGTTCGATCCCGTCGCAGACAAGCGGCTCGCCCTCCAGCAGTTCGGTCTCGGGCGCGCCATGCACCGCGCGGAAGGCGTTGATCAGCCGGATGCGCGTGGCGTTGCGCCAGACCAGCACGGGCGAGCGCGCCATCAGGTCCACCTCGACCCGCTGCGCCCATGTCACCCGCTCGTCGCGCTGTGCCTTTTCCTGCACCAGCCGCTCGAAATCCTCGAACCCCACCTCCGGGTCGCCCAGAGCGTGCGCCAGGTCGAGGATCGGGTTGTCAGCGTCCTGCCGGTGGATGCGGTGCAGTTCCAGCTTCGACGGCGCGGCGAGCGTGTCGAACACCATGCCGCCGCCCTCGCCCTTGACCGGGGGCAACTGCGCCGGATCGCCGAAGATCAGCAGGGTCGGAAAGATCTCCTGCAGATCCCCGAACTGCTTTTCGTCCAGCATCGACGCCTCGTCGACGAAACCGATATCCAGCGGGTCTTCACGCCGCTTCCAGCCGGTGATGAAATCCGACCCGCGCAGGCCTGCCGCCGCCAGCGCGCCGGGAATCGACTTGTTGGTCTGGAAAAAGGCATGCGCCCGGTCGAGCGCCTGTTCGGTCAGCCCCTCGATCTCGGGCTTTTCGCCGGTCCCGGCCAGCCATTCGGCGATCTTCTCGTATTCCGGATGATAGACGGGGGTATAAAGGATGCGGTGAATGGTGGTAGCAGGCACGCCGCGCATCCGCAGCACGCTGGCGGCCTTGTTGGTCGGCGCAAGGATGGCCAGCGTCCGGCGGTCGCGCCGCCGCCGCCCCTCGTAGTCGCCCGAGACCACCTCGACGCCCGCCTCCTCCAGCGCGCGGTAGAGCGCGGCCAGCAGCAGCGTCTTGCCCGAGCCGGCCTTGCCGATCACGGCCATGACGCGCTCCTTGCCCTCGCGCGGCGGGGTCAGCAGCCCCTCGTCAATGTCCACGCCCGCGCCTTGCAGCATGGCGGTGATGCGGTCATGGGCCTCGGCTTGGTCTTCGGAATATGTCAGTGCGGTCGCGGTCATGGCGCGACCCTAACGGCGCGCCCCGGGCCATGCCAGCGAAAGCGTCGGGTGGTGTGCCGCAACACCTGCCTCAGACAAAGATCAGCCCCCGGCTCAGCGCGCGGGCCACCGCGTGAACGGTGTTGATCGCGCCCAGCTTGAACCGCGCGCTCTCGATATAGACCCGCAGCGTATGCTCGGAAATCGACAGCGTCTCGGCCACCTGTGCCCGCCCGTATCCCAGCGCCAGCAGCGTCAGCGCATCCACCTCCCGCGGGCTGAGCGACAGGGTCTTGCCGGCATCCGCCCTGTCGGGTCCGAATTCCAGAGCCTTTCGGTTGAAGTCATGCGCGATCAGGATCAACTCGCGGCAATGCGCCTGGGTGAAGGTGAGCCACGTCTCGTCGTCGCATTCATGGTTGGCGGTGAACAGCGCGAACTGCCCGTTCGGCCCCCGCAGCGGCACGGAGAACCCCTGGTTGCCCACCCCATGTTCCCGCGCCTCCACAGCAAAGGCGCGCACCGCCTTGCCCGACCAGTCGAGCCGTTTCCAGTCGACCGCGTGGAAGCGCTGGTAACAGCCAAGCACGACCGGGTCGATCCGCAGGTAATCACGCTCGAGATACCGGCTGACCCAGGCGGGCGGGTAGGTGCCCACCGCGATCTGGTCGCCATCGGCGCTGACCCACTGATAGGCGAGGTGATCGATGCGAAAGTAATCCCGGAACGCGACGATGACCGCCTGAAGCTCGTCGGTGTCAGACGCGCTCTCCAAGCAGTTCAGTAACCGTTCCAATCTTACCGGCGGCGCCACGTTCATGACCGGGCAGTCCTTCCGCAGTCGATGCAATCTCGACCGCCGCCAGCAGGCATGTTTCGTCAATCTGCTCCGCCAGGGCCGGGAGGCCGTTCTGACGCGCGTATGTCCTGAGGTCGGCGAGTACGTCGAGTATCCATTCGGTTTCCATGCCGAACCTCCGCGATGAGAATTAAAGAACGATTAACCATAGCCTATCACGGGCGGCCTTTTCGCTACACTCACCGCTTCGCCCTCCCCCGAAATAGCGGGGTGCCCCGGTCCAACCCCTTGATTCCACGTTCCCGGTCTGTACCGGAACGCAAAACGCCCGCGAACCGGGGCACCGATTCGCGGGCGTCTGCCTTTGCGGGAAGGGGCCGCTTACTTGCCCGCTTCCAGCACGTCCTCGACCGTGCGCAGGCCGGTCTTTGGCGCCTGCACCAGCACCGCCATATTGCCCGGCTTGTGCTCGTTGCGCTTCATTTTCATATGCGCATGGGGAATCTCATCCCACGGGAAGACTTCCGACATGCAGGGGTCGAGGCGCCGCTCGATCATCAGGCGGTTCGCCGCGGCGGCCTGCTTGAGGTGGGCAAAGTGGCTGCCCTGCAGGCGCTTCTGATGCATCCACATGTAGCGCACGTCGAACGTGGTGTTGAAGCCGCTGGTCCCGGCGCAGATCACCACCATGCCGCCCTTTTTCACCACCAGCGTCGAGACCGGAAAGGTCGCCTCGCCGGGGTGTTCGAAGACCATGTCCACGTTCACGCCCTTGCCGGTGATGTCCCAGATCGCCTTGCCGAACTTGCGCGCCTCTTTCAGCCATTCGCCGTATTCGGGGCTGTTGACGATCGGAAGCTGACCCCAGCAGTTGAAATCCTTCCGGTTGATGACGCCCTTGGCGCCCATCGCCATCACGAAGTCGCGCTTGTCCTCGTCGGAAATCACCCCGATCGCGTTGGCCCCCGCCGTGTTCGCAAGCTGGATCGCGTAGGAGCCAAGGCCCCCCGACGCGCCCCAGACCAGCACGTTCTGGCCGGGCTTCAGCTCATGCGGATGGTGGCCGAACAGCATCCGGTAGGCCGTGGCCAGCGTCAGCGTGTAGCAGGCGCTTTCCTCCCATGTCAGGTGCTTGGGGCGCGGCATGAGCTGCTGCGCCTGCACCTTGGTGAACTGCGCGAAGGAGCCGTCGCCGGTCTCATACCCCCAGATACGCTGGGTGGGCGACAGCATCGGGTCGCCGCCGTTGCATTCCTCGTCATCGCCGTCATCCTGGTTGCAGTGGATCACGACCTCGTCGCCCACCTTCCAGGTCTTCACCTTGTCGCCCACCTTCCAGACGATGCCAGAGGCGTCGGACCCGGCGATATGGAAATCCTGACCGTGCACGTCGAACGGGCTGATCGGCTGGCCGAGGCCGGCCCAGACGCCGTTATAGTTGACGCCAGCGGCCATCACCAGAACCAGCACCTCGTGGCTGTCGATCTCCCACGTGTCGACCACCTCGACCTGAAACGACTTGTCGGGCTCGCCATGCCGGTCGCGCCGGATGGCCCAGGCGTACATCTGCTTGGGCACATAGCCCAGCGGCGGCATTTCCCCCACCTCGTAAAGGTCCTTCTCGGGCGCGTCGTAGGGCGCGATGCCGGTCTCGGTGTCCAGAGCCATCCTCAGCCTCCTTGAGTCACAGTTCGCCGCAACGCAGAATCACGGCCTTCGAGGGTGGAATATAATCCCTCACGCAACAATGCAATGCCTCGGGCGCAAATTCGGTAACTTTATAACCTCGCAGTTGCAGAAAAATGCCTGTCAGTCGCTGCGGTCGCAAAGAAGATGCGCGATGGACCGCGCGTAATAGGCCACCACCGGCCGGTCGTCCTCGTTGACGCTGATGCCCGCCTCGCCTTCCACCAGCATCCCGCGCTTGCGCAGGTTGCGCAGGCCCACCTCCACCGCATAGGCGGCGTCGTCGCGGGGCAGGTGCACATTCGCCTGCGGCAGTTGCGCCGCCATCCCGCCCAGCTGCCGTTCCAGCTCGGCCCGGCTCACCGGTCCGTCGGCCTCTATCAGCACATGCGCCACCGCCGGCACCGGCAGCACCGGCACCTCCTCGCCGATCCGGGTCATCAGGCGGCGGCCCAGATCCGCCACCGTGGCGCCCGGCGTCTCGGTCTCGAACGCCTCCAGCGACAGCGGCGCGCCAAAGCTGGCGGCTGCATAGCCATGCCGGTGATACCGCCCCGTCAGCCGCAGCCAGAATTGCCCCAGGATGAACTTCGCCACCACGCTGATCCTTGCCCGGAACCGCCGGTCGCCCCGATGCCCGGCGGCCACCAGCACCCGATCCTCGAACACCCGGTCGTAATTCACCGCCACCGGCACGAACACCACGTCGCGCCCGCCGCTTTCATGCCCCTCGACGATATACTTCAACAGCCCCAGCCGCGGCGGCGCCAGCGCCCCGTCAAGCGACAGGCCCCCCTCGGGAAAGATCGCCTGCGTCACGCCGCCCGCCGTCGCCATGCCCACATACCTTGCCAGCACCCGGCGATAGAGTTCGTTGCGCGGGCGGCGGCGGATGAAATATGCCCCCATCGCCTTGATCAGCCGGCTCAGCGGCCAGACCCGTGCCCATTCCCCCACCGCATAGGTCAGCGCCGTCCGCTCGGCCGCCAGCCACGTGACCAGCACATAATCCATGTTCGAGCGGTGATTCATCACGAACACCACAGTCGCCTCGCGGTCGACATGGCGGAACTCGTCCTCGTCGTAATGCCCCAGCCGCACACGGTAGAGCGACTGGCTCAGCCACCGCGCCGCCTTGATGGCAAAGCCGAAATAGGCCGTGGCGGAAAAGCTCGGCACGATCTCGCGCGCATAGCGCCGCGCCTGCTCGAAGGCGACGTTCTCGGGAATGCCCTCCGCCTTCGCGTGATCGGCCACTGCCTGCGCTACCTCGGGGTCATAGATCAGCCGCTGGATCATGTCGTACCGCCGCGCCAGCTTGAACGGCTCGATCGGCCGCGCCAGCCGCTCGTTCAGCCGCGTCACCACCCGCTCCATCCGCCGCCGGAAGAACCAGCGCACCGACGGAAACAGGAAATGCGAGGCGAAGGTGACCGCGGCAAACAGCACGATCAGGACAAACAGCCAGAGGGGCAGCTCGACGGTCGATGTCATGCCTGATCCTTGCACATCACTCGGCAACAAGCTTTATCAGGGCCATGGCCGATGGACCAGACATCGTGACACCGATCCTCACACCCGGTTTCGACCGGGCAGAGCGCGGCCATGCCGCGCGGCTCTTCTGGCAGGCCTTCGGCAGCAAGCTCGGCCCGGTGCTCGCGCCCGAGGACAAGGCGCTCAGCTTTCTCTCTTCCGTCCTCCATCCCGATTTCGCCATTTCCGCCCGCGACCGCGAGGGGCGGCTTCTGGGGCTGGCGGGGGTCAAGACGGCGCAGGGCGGGCTTGTCGGCGGCGGCTGGCACGACCTTGCCCGTGTCTATGGCTGGCCCGGCGCGCTCTGGCGGGGCGGGGCGCTGTCGCTCCTTGAACGGCAGGTCCGGCCCGACACGCTGCTGATGGACGGAATCTTTGTCGCCGAAGAGGCACGCGGCAGGGGGGTCGGCAGCGCGCTGCTGGGTGCGGTCAAGGCCCGCGCGGCTCAAGACGGCAAATCCTCCGTCCGGCTCGACGTGATCGACAGCAACGCCCGCGCTCGCGCGCTTTACGAACGGCACGGTTTCGTCGCCGGCGATGTCACCCATATCGGCCCGTTGCGCCACCTCTTCGGATTCCGCAGCAGCACCGAAATGCGCTACGCCGTCCCGCGGCACTCGGCAGATTGCCGCAACGCAGCGAATTGACACGCTTATAATATTCCAGCTATCTAGGGCCCGACGTAACAAAATTGCGCATCCCGATTCACGAGGCCGCCCCATGTCGCAGACGCAGCAAGACGCCAAAACCGCCCCGGAAAAAGACCGCCCCTGGCTGATCCGCACCTATGCCGGGCATTCCACGGCGCAGGCCTCGAACGCGCTTTACCGCTCCAACCTCGCGCGCGGGCAGACGGGGCTTTCGGTGGCTTTCGACCTGCCCACCCAGACGGGGTATGACAGCGATCACGTGCTGGCCCGCGGCGAGGTCGGCAAGGTCGGCGTGCCGGTCTGCCACCTTGGCGACATGCGCACGCTTTTCGACCAGATCCCGCTCGAGGAGATGAACACCTCGATGACGATCAACGCCACCGCGCCGTGGCTGTTGTCGCTCTATATCGCCGTGGCCGAGGAACAGGGGGCCGATACCTCCAAGCTCACCGGCACGGTGCAGAACGACCTGATCAAGGAATACCTGTCGCGCGGCACCTATATCTGCCCGCCCAAGCCGTCGCTCAAGATGATCGGCGACGTGGCCGAGTATTGCTACAAGGCCGTGCCCAAGTGGAACCCGATGAACGTCTGCTCCTACCATTTGCAGGAGGCCGGCGCGACGCCCGAACAGGAACTGGCCTATGCGCTGGGCACCGCCATCGCCGTGCTCGACGAGCTGAAACCGCGCGTCCCGGAGGAGGATTTCCCCGTGCTGGCGGGCCGCATCTCCTTCTTCGTCAATGCCGGCATCCGGTTTGTCACCGAGATGTGCAAGATGCGCGCCTTTGTCGATCTGTGGGATGAGATCCTCGAAACCCGTTACGGCGTGGAAAACCCGAAATTCCGCCGCTTCCGCTATGGCGTGCAGGTCAATTCCTTGGGCCTGACCGAACAGCAGCCGGAAAACAACGTCTACCGCATCCTGATCGAGATGCTGGCGGTGACGCTCTCCAAGAAGGCTCGCGCCCGCGCCGTGCAATTGCCCGCATGGAACGAGGCGCTGGGCCTGCCGCGCCCGTGGGATCAGCAATGGTCGATGCGGATGCAACAGATCCTCGCCTACGAGACCGACCTCTTGGAATTCGACGACCTCTTCGATCACAACCCGGCGGTCGACGCCAAGGTCGAGGCGCTCAAGGACGGCGCCCGCCACGAGTTGGCCAATCTCGACGGCATGGGCGGCGCGATCAACGCGATCGAGTACATGAAATCCCGCCTCGTCGACAGCAACGCCGAACGCCTCAACCGGATCGAGCGCAATGAAACCGTCGTCGTCGGCGTCAACAAATGGACCGAGGGTGAACCCTCGCCGCTGCAATCGGAGGATGGCGGCATTCTCGTGGTCGATCCCGGCGTCGAGGCCGACCAGATCGGCCGCCTGAACCAATGGCGCACCGAGCGCGACGACGACGCGGTGAAAGCCGCCCTGGCCGCCCTGCGCGAGGCGGCGGCGATGGGCCAGAACATCATGCCCGCCTCGATCAACGCGGCCAAGGCCGGCGTCACCACCGGCGAATGGGCCCAGCAGATGCGCGAAGTGCATGGCGAATATCGCGGGCCCACCGGCGTCTCCGGCAGCCCGTCGAACAAGACCGAAGGGTTGGACGAGCTGCGCGCCGCCGTCGACGCGGTCTCGGACCGGCTTGGCCGGCGCCTCTCGTTCCTCGTCGGCAAGCCCGGCCTCGACGGCCATTCCAACGGCGCCGAACAGATCGCCTTCCGCGCCCGCGACTGCGGCATGGCCATCAACTACGACGGCATCCGCCTCACGCCCGAGGAGATCGTGACCGCCGCACAGGAGCAGCAGGCCCATGTGGTGGGCCTCTCGATCCTGTCGGGCTCGCATATTCCGCTGGTGGAGGACCTGATGACCCGGATGAAAGAGGCGGGGCTCGGCGACATTCCCGTCATCGTCGGCGGCATCATCCCCGAGGAGGATGCACGGCGCCTGCGCGAAATGGGCGTCGCGCGGGTCTACACGCCCAAGGATTTCGAGCTCAACACCATCATGATGGATATCGTCACCCTCGCCGACCCGCAGGCGGTGGCGGCGGAGTAACCCGCCGCCGGCCCGGTCTTGCGGGTCTTACTGAGTGACCGTCTCGCCCTCGGACGAGCTGTCTTCGCTCTGGTTCGCGCCCTGCTGTTGCAGCGGCTTGCGCTTCTGCTGCTTCTGACGCAGTTCCGCGATCCGGGTGTTGATCTTTTCACCCAGCTCCTGATTGCCCTGCGCGGCACGGCCGATGGCAAGGTACTCGCCCGGCGTGATGCCCTTGGTCTTGGTCACGGCGGCCTTGGCGGCGTCGTCCGCCTCGCTTGCCAGCGCCTGACGCTCGTCGTCGGTCTCGGCGGCCTGAATCTGGGGCAGGTACTCGGCCCGGATCCGCTCCAGCGCGATCATCGCGTTGACGAAGCTCGCGATCTGGCCTTGCGTCACGTCCTCGGCGGCGATCTCCGGCATATCCGGCTGCGCCTGATCCGTGGCCTGGCCCGTTGTGGCCTGATCCGTGGTCTCGTCCTGCGCCTGATCTTGCGCCAGCGCCGGCCCGCTCAGGCCGATGCCCGCCGCGGCGATCACCATCGTCAGCGTCGATGCGAATTTCATGGGTGTCTCCCTTTTCTGCCTCCTGGGTCAGGGCCTCTCCCCGCACCCGGTCAACGGCAGATGGCCATTCCCCGGCCACCGCGCAAACCCCCTCGGCGGAAAAATGCCTCTGGCCAAGCCTATCCGGCCCGGTAATCTTCGTCTACAACTGCAGCAACACCATACCGTGAAGGCCCAACACCATGTCCCAGAACGTCACCATCCGCCCGCTCGAGCCTGCTGACAAGCCGCACTGGGCGGCGCTCTGGAAGGCCTATCTCGAATTCTACGAAACCTCCGTCGCGCAGGAGGTCTACGACACCACCTTCGACCGGCTCTGTTCCCGCGACACCCCCGACCAGAACGCGCTTTTGGCGCTGGTGGACGGCACGCCCGTGGGCCTCGTCCATTACATCTACCACCCCCATAACTGGCGCATCGAGAAGGTCTGCTACCTGCAGGACCTCTATGCCGAGCCGTCCGTGCGCGGCACCGGCGTTGGCCGCAAGCTGATCGAGGCGGTCTATGCCGCCGCCGACGAGGCCGGCTGCCCCTCGGTCTACTGGCTGACGCAGGATTTCAACACCACCGCCCGCCAGCTCTATGACCGGATCGGCACCCTCACCCCTTTCATCAAGTACAACCGCAAATAAGGGGGCGGGCCCGTGTCCATCCATATCGGCGCCTCCCCGGGCGATATCGCCGAATGCGTCCTGATGCCGGGCGACCCGCTGCGCGCCAAATGGGCGGCGGAAACCTTCCTTTCCGATCTCCGGCAGGTCAACGCCACCCGCGGCATGCTGGGCTTCACCGGCACATGGAACGGCAACCCCGTCACCATCCAGGGCTCCGGCATGGGCATGCCCATCCTGTCGATCTACGCCAACGAGCTGATCCGAGATTTCGGCGCCAAACGCCTGATCCGCATCGGCTCCTGCGGGGCGATGCAGGCGCATGTGGCGCTCAACGATGTCATCGTCGCCATGACCGCCAGCAGCACCACCACCCCTTCCTCGACCCTCCTGCGAGAGGTGAATTTCGCCCCTTCGGCCGATTACACCCTGCTGCGCGCCGCCGTCGACGCGGCCGCGGCGAAAGGCACCCGCACCCATGTCGGCAGCCTATACTCCTCCGACACCTTCTATGACGAGCGCCCCGACCTGACCGAGCAGATGACCCGCCACGGCATCCTCGCGGTCGAGATGGAGGCGGCCGAGCTCTACACCGTCGCCGCCCGCCACGGCGCCGCCGCGCTCGCCGTCTGCACCGTCTCCGACCATCTCCAGACCGGCGAGGCGCTCCCGCCCGAGGCGCGCGAGAAAAGCTTCTCCGACATGGTGGAAATCGCCCTCGCCGCCGCCTTCCCGCACTGACCCCCGCTTTCATCTTTCCAGAAATACTCAAATCCCGTCCCCGCCCCACAGGCCGCCGCCCGAGGCTCTTGCCCCTGGCTTTCCCTTGCGCTTAGCTGCGGCAACGCAAGGGAAGGCGCGACATGACCAAACCGCTCGACATCATCGTTATCGGCGCCGGTATCTGCGGCCTCGGCGCCGCGATCTGGCTGCGCCGTGCCGGGCATACCGTCACCCTGATCGACAAGGACCACCCCGGCGCCGGCGCCTCCTACGGCAATGCCGGGCTGCTGGCGCAATGGGCCATCGTGCCGATGAACTCGCCCGACCTGCGCAAGAACGCCTTCAAGTATCTCACCAGCGCCGACTCGCCCCTGTTCTTCCAGCGCAGCGCGTGGCCCTCTCTCGTGCCGTGGCTCTGGCAGTTCCTCCGTAACGCCACGCCCGAACGCAACGCCCATATGACCGAGGGGCTGACCCATCTCCTCACCGACAGTGTCGCCCAGCACCGCGCGCTGACCCGTGGCACCCGCGCCGAAGAGTGGATCGCCGACAGCGCGCTCACCTACGCCTATGCCAGCCGCGCCGCCTTCGAGGCCGACGCGCCAAGCTGGGAGACCAAGCGCCGCGCCGGCTTCACCCCCGAGATCATCGAGGGCCCCGCCGTGCAGGAGGTCGAGCCGATCCTCGGGCCGGAGACGCAATGCCTTGCCGTGCTCAAGGATCACGGCCACATCCTCAACCCCGGCGCCTACATGGAGGCGCTGGCACAGGTGCTCGAGGACGAGGGCGGCACCTACCGCCGGGCCGAGGCGCAGGATATCGAACTGTCAGGCGGCAAGATCGCCGCCGTGATCACCGATCAGGGCCGCATCCCCTGTGACCGCGCCGTGCTGGCCGCCGGGATCTGGTCGAAACCCCTCATGCGCAAGCTGGGCCTCAAGGTGCCGCTGGTGGCCGAGCGCGGCTACCACCTGCATTTCAAAGGCCCCTCGCAGATGCCCTGCAACCCGATGATGATGACTCAGGGCAAGTTCGCGGCGAACCCGATGGCCTCTGGCCTGCGCTGTGCCGGCACGGTCGAGCTGGGCGATACCACCCGCGGGCCGTCCACCGGCCCCCGCGACCTGATCGCGCGCAACGTCAAGCGGCTCTTCCCGGCGCTGGAATACGAAGGGGTCGAGGAATGGATGGGCTTCCGTCCCTCCACCCCCGACAGCCTGCCGCTGATTGGAGAGATCGGGGGCACCGGCGTGCATGCCGCCTTCGGGCATCAGCATGTCGGCCTGACCGCCGGGCCCAAGACGGGCCGCATCGTCGCCGCCCTGATCGACGGCCAGCCGCCTAATATCGACCTTACGCCCTACGACGCCAATCGGTTCTGAGCGGGCCGGGCGGCGCTATCGCCCGGCCATCAACTGCACCATCGTTGCCTGAGAAATGAACCCCGTCACCGGCAGGTTGCGCGAGCGCTGGAACTGCCGGATCGCCCGCCGCGTCTGGCGGGTGAAATCGCCATCCGCCGCGCCCGGATTGGTGCCAAGGCTGCCCAGCCGCCGTTCGATCAGCACCCGCGCAATCAGCGTCGAGGTGAACTGCCGCTCCTGCGCGCGGGCCGCCTCGATCTCGGCGGCGTTCTCCTGCCGGTCGGTCAGCTCGTTCAGCCGCGCCCTCGCGGCGCTGGCAAAGGTGCTGTCGGGATAGGTGTTCAGGAACGCGCTGTAGCTCTCGGCATTGTCGGCGTTGCGCGCGGCATCCCACGCCTCGCGCTCCTCGCGCTCCGCCTCCTCGCGTTTCACCGCCTCGATCTCGTCCAGCCGGCCCTGCGCCTCGTCGGCATAAAGCCCGTCGGGATAGCGGTCGAGATAGGCGCGCAGCCCGTCCTCGCCGCCCGCCTCGCCGGTCTCCTGCCAATAGGCGCGGTCCTGACGTTCCTCTTCCTCGCGGCGCTGGCGGGCCTCTTCTTCCTGCCGCTGCGCCTCGGCCTGCGCCTGATCGCGCAGCCGCAAAAGCTGGTTGCCGGTCAGGTAGCCGGTCTCGCCGAACCCGTTCTCGGTCTGCCAGTCACCAATGGCGGCGCGGCTTCCGGGGCCGAAAATCCCGTCGATCCCCTTGGGGTCGAACCCGATCAGGGCAAGGTTGCGCTGGATCTCGCGCCGGTCCTCCCGCGACAGGCCAAGCCCCTCCTCGACCGACTTGGCCTCGCGCTCGGGCTCGTCGGAGAGATAGGCGATCCGCTCCTCCGCCTCGGCCACATGGGCGCCCTCGGGAAACTCGCCAAGATAGGTCCGGTAGGCCGTGATCGTGTCAAAGGTCTGCACCGCCTGCCAGAACCCGGCCTCCACCGCCTCGTCCGAGGGCGGCATCGTGGCGGGGCCCATCAGCCCGGCATCGCGGGCAAGGTTGCCTTCCACCCGCACTCCGTCCGGCGCGGTCTCGGCCAGCTCGGCAAAGGACACCCCCTCCAACAGCACCGACCCGGCCAGCATGTCGGCCAGCGCCGGCGACGGGCCGGTGATATAGGTCACGCCCTCGGCCATGCGAAAGGCCCTTGGCCGCGGCCTGAGCCCCGGCGCCAGCCCCTCGGGCGACAGGCCCGGCGCCACCATGATGACGGTCGGCACATCCTGCTCTTCGGCGATCGAGCTCAGCGCGTTGAGCGATATGCCCATCGCCCCGGCCATCACCCGCTTCATGCCCTGCGCGTTGTTCGACAAAAGCCAGCTGTCCTGCCCGTCCGTGGCAAACGGCCCGGTCGCCACGATCACCAGACGGTCGACCTCGCCCTCGGTCAGCGCCGTCTCGACATTCACGGCGGCCAGCCGCATCGAGCGGATATCGCGGTCCGGCGGTTCGACCACCCGGAACCCGGCCTGCGTCAGCGCATCGCGGAAATCCCCGGCCCCGGCACCATCGTCCTCGCGATAGGCGCTGGCCTGTCCCCGGTCACCGAAAACAAGCGCAAGATCCTCGGCCTGCACCGCAGGCGTGATTAGGCAAAGGGCTGTTACCAGCCCGGAACACAGTCGAAACATGCGACGACACCTCCCTGTCGTGGCTCACTCGTAGCTGCGTTGATCCTCTATGACTTTGCCGTCGTTTGGAAGGCTGCCCTTGGCGACGATCTCGATCCGCCCCTTCAGCTTGAGCGTATCGGCCACCGCGCCGGCATAGGCATCGGGCTCTCCGCCATCGGCCTCGATCTGCACGGTCATGATGTCCATTTCGCCCTCGCGGCTGGCAATCACCCTTGCCCGCGATATCCCGTCATGGCGCGAGACCAGCGCCGCGACCTGCTCGGGGCGCACGTACTTGGCCTTGATTTTGGTCGTCTGATCGGCCCGGGGCTTCCAGCCCTTGATGCGAATATTCGTGCGTCCACAAGGGCTTGCACCCTCCATGACCGCCGACAAATCGCCCGTGGCAAACCGGATCAGCGGATAGTCGGGGTTCAGCGTGGTCACCACCACCTCGCCCACCTCGCCGGGGGCGACGGGCGTACCGGTGCCGGGCCGCACGATCTCGACGATCACCCCTTCGTCGACGATCATGCCGTCGGCAGCCTCACTTTCATAGGCGATATTGCCCAGATCGGCGGTGGCATAACATTGCAGACAGGTGATCCCCCGTTCGGCATATTCCTGCCGGAGCGAGGGGAAGAGCGCGCCGCCGCCCACCGCCGCCTTGGTGATCCCGAGTGTGAGGCCCATCTCATCGGCCTTGTCCAGAATCACCTTCAGATAATCGGGCGTACCGGCATAGGCGGTGACGCCAATATCATGCGCCGCGCGCGCCTGAAGCTCGGTCTGCCCCGTTCCAGCGGGCAGCACGGCGGCCCCCACGGCCCGCGCGCCGCTTTCAAAAATCATCCCCGCCGGGGTCAGGTGATAGCCGAAACAGTTCTGCACGATATCGCCCCTGCCCACACCGCAGGCATGCAGGAACCGCCCCACGCGCCACCAGTCATGGCCCGCACCGCCCGGTTCATAGATGGGCCCCGGCGACTGAAAGACATGCGCGAACCCCTCCGGCGCCAGCGTGGTCAGCCCGCCAAAGGGCGGCGTGCCCGCCTGTGCCTTGCCAAGGTCGCTTTTCCGCAGCACCGGCAACACCGACAGCGCCTCGACGCTGGTGATGGCGCTCGCATCCACAGGGCGCAGCGTGTCGCCATAGCCGGGCAGGGCCTGTGCCCGGGCGATCTGCTCGGGCAGGGACCGCGCCAGATCGGCGGCACGGGCATCGGCGGTCCGGGTTTCAAGATCGTCGAAATATTGGGTCATCTTCTGGCCCTCCGTTGGCCAATGTCTTTGCGACAGACTGCCCGAGATCCGGACCGGCACCGCCGCCTCGCAGATTGCATTCTTCTGTCCGGGGCACCGCGTTCTGGGGGGCGCCGCCTTGCCCCCGGCAGCACCGCAACAGGCGCGCGCGCCGACCGGCGCAAACACCTACGGGGCCGACACGAAGCGAGTGTCATCGCCGCTCCCTCCGTTCCGTCGCCGCCGCCGCAAGACGCGGCGGAAAGACCACGGCCATGAAAAGCCCAAGCCCCAGCAGCACGACATGTGGCAGCAAAACCGCATGGCTCGTCAGCGCTTCAAGAAACAGGTCCACCTTTCCGGCATCCGCATCGACAGGGTCCGAACCATAAGCCGCGGACCAGCTTGCCACCCCCTGCAACGGCACCAGGCCCTGCACTATCGCGATCTCGCCCCCCACGGCCGCGTCTCGAAAGCCCCCCTCGATGGCTTGGAGCCGCGGCAGATACGCCATCTGAAAACTCTTCCACAGCGCATCCGTCAGGTAGAACGGCACTGCAACCAGCGCCGCCAGGATCACCCCGGCGCGCCCGCCGGCCTCGGATACGGGCCGGGCATAGGCGGCCAGCAGGGCCGCGATCCCGATCGACACACTCCATTCCTTGATTGTCAGGCTTTGGGCGTTGTAGCTCTCGTAGATCGCCTGAAGCTCGAAGTACTCCCGCATCAGGATCTGGGCTGCATCGGCCTGCATCAGCTCAGCCAGCGCTTCCGGCGGCGATAGCTGCGCACGTCGCGGAAACTCTTGCGGCCCTCGTCCGAGACCCCGAGATAGAACTCCTTCACATCCGGGTTCTCGCGCAGGTTCTTGGCCGGCCCGTCCATCACCACGCGGCCATTCTCCAGAATATAGCCGTAATGGGCGAAACGCAGCGCGACGTTGGTGTTCTGCTCGGCCAGCAGGAAGGTATAGCCCTGATCCTCGTTGAGCGATTTGACGATGCCGAAGATCTGTTCCACCAGCTGCGGCGCAAGCCCCATGCTGGGCTCGTCCAGCAGGATCGTCTCGGGCCGGCTCATCAGCGCGCGGCCAATGGCCACCATCTGCTGCTCCCCGCCCGAGGTATAGCCCGCCTGACTGCGGCGGCGCTCCTTCAGGCGCGGGAAATAGGTATAGACCAGCTCCAGATCCTTCTCGATCTCGGCCCGCGACGAGCCGCGCGTATAAGCGCCGGTCAAAAGGTTCTCCTCCACCGTCAGGTGCTCGAAGCAATGCCGCCCCTCCATCACCTGGATGACGCCCTTCTTCACAAGGTCGGACGGCACAAGGTCCTGCACCCGCTCTCCGCGATACTTGATGCTGCCCTTGGTCACCTCGCCCCGCTCGGACTTGAGCAGGTTCGACACGGCCTTGAGCGTCGTGGTCTTGCCCGCGCCATTGCCACCCAGCAGGGCGGTGATCCCGCCCTTGGGCACCGACAGGCTGACCCCTTTCAGCACGAGGATCACGTGGTTGTAGATCACCTCGATATTGTTGACCTCGAGAAGAGTCTCTTCGGTCTGGCCGTCCTCGGGCATGGTGCGTCTCCTCTCGGGCGGGGCCGTAATGCCCCTGTCTTTGCGGTTCGGGTAAAGGTCCAAACGAATACCCCGGCCGCCGCGTCTGCCGCGGCCGGGGAAGGGTGAGCTTACTCGCAGCCCGCCTCGATGCCGTTCTCTTCCGCGAAGGCTGTCGAGTCTTCCTCGATCAGCGCCTTCAGCACCTCCTGATCCGACTGGTAGTAATCGGTGATCAGGGTGAACTCGCCGGCTTCCGCATCCCATTGCGACACGGCGCCAAAGCCGTTGCCGCCATGGTTGGCGCAGGTCACCTTGAATTCCGGCCCGAAGTTCGGAAGGCCAAGCTCGGCCATCTTCTCTTCGGTCATTTCAAGGTTCTCCATGCCGTCGCGCATCTGCTCGGGCGTGATGGCGGACGTGCCGTGGATCTCCTGCGCGGTCTTGACCGCCTCGGCCGCCAGCATCGCGGCATACATGCCCCGGTTATACAGCACGGTGCCGATGTTATCGCCCGCACCGGCCGCGTTGCCGGTATCGACCACATGCGTCTGGATGTCGTCATAAACCGGATAGTCGCTGCCGAGGTTGTGGAAGGTCAGCGCCTTGTAGCCATCGGCACGATCACCGGCGGGCTTGACGTCGTTCTCGGAGCCCGACCACCAGATGCCGATGAAGTTCTCCATCGGATAGCGGATGTTAACGGCTTCCTGAATCGCGACCTGGTTCATCACGCCCCAGCCCCACATGATCACGTAGTCGGGCTTTTCACGGCGAATCTGAAGCCATTGCGACTTCTGCTCCTGACCGGGGTGATCGACCGGCAGCAGGGTCAGTTCGTAGCCGTGCTTCTTCGCCAGTTCCTCCAGCGTGCGGATCGGCTCCTTGCCATAGGCCGAGTTGTGATAGACGAGCGCGATCTTCTTGCCGCTGATATCGCCGTCATTCTCGTTCAGGATATGGGTCACGGCATGGCTCGCCCCGTCCCAGTAGTTGGCCGGATAGTTGAACACCCAGCGGAACACTTCG
>JAVJTX010000015.1:0-14673 GCA_040220035.1 Roseovarius sp.
TCCGGCCTCGGCCTGTCGATCTCCAAGCAGATCGTCGAGGCGCATGACGGCGTCATCTGGGCCGAGAACATCCGCCCCACCGATGCCGACCTCACCTCCGACCCGCTGGGCGCCCGCTTCGTCGTCGGCCTGCCGGTCTGATCCATGCCGCGCGGCGAGAGCCACCCATCCGACACGGTCCCCTCCTCCGGCGAGACGATCCTGCACGCCTCCTGCGTCGCCCATGGCGGGCGTGCCGTGCTGATCCGCGGCGCCTCGGGCAGCGGCAAGTCGGGGCTGGCGCTGCAACTCATGGCGCTGGGCGCCGGGCTCGTCGCCGATGATCGCACCCGCCTCTGGCTTGATGGCCGGAGCGTCATGGCCGATGCCCCGCCCGCGATCCGCGGCCGGATCGAGGCGCGCGAGGTCGGCATTCTTACCGCCCCGCCCGCCGGCCCGGCCCCGGTGGCGCTCGTCATCGACATGGACGCGGCCGAAACCGACCGCCTGCCCGATCACCGGGCGGTCACATTGTTGGGAGAAGACATACCGCTTGCCAGAAAATCCGAACTGACGCATTTTCCGGCGGCAATCCTGACATATCTAAGCGGGACACGGGACGCATAAGGGAAAGGCGGGCATGGCACAGGAGGCCGTGACAAATCGGGTCATTCTGGTCACCGGGCCCTCGGGCGCGGGGCGCACGACCGCGATCCGCGCACTAGAGGATCTCGGCTACGAGGCGATCGACAACCTGCCGCTCTCCTTCCTGCCGCGCCTGCTCGACGGGCCGGCCCCCGACAAGCCGCTGGCGCTGGGCGTCGATGTGCGCAACCGCGACTTCTCGGCCTTCGGCCTGATCGAGGCGATCGACCGCGAAGGCGGCGGCAGCCCCGTGGGCATCCAGGTGCTCTACCTCGACTGCAGCACCGACGTGCTGCTGCGCCGCTTCTCCGAAACCCGCCGCCGCCACCCGTTGGCCCCCGCCGAAAGCCCCGACGAGGGCATCCAGCGCGAGGCCGATCTGCTCGGCCCGATCAAGGCACGCGCCGACATGCTGATCGACACCTCCGAGATGACCCCGCACGACCTGCGCGCCGAACTGGCCAGCTGGTTCGCGCCCGAGGGCAAGACCCGGCTGGCCGTCACCGTCCAGTCGTTCTCCTACAAGCGGGGTCTGCCGCGCGGGCTCGACATGGTGCTCGACTGCCGTTTCCTGCGAAACCCCTATTGGGAGGCCGCCCTGCGCGGCCGCGACGGGCGTGACACCGATGTTGCGGCCTATGTGGCCGCCGATCCGCGCTTTGCGGCCTTCCGTGACAAGGTAGCCGACCTCGCACAACTCCTGCTTCCGGCCTACGAGGCCGAGGGCAAGGCCTATCTCTCCATCGGCTTCGGCTGCACCGGCGGCCAGCATCGCAGCGTCACCATGGCCGAAACCCTCGCCAAGGCCCTTGCGGACGGCGGCTGGCAGGTGTCTATAAGGCACCGCGAGCTTGAGCGGCACGCGCCGGCAAACCCGCCGCCCCGCCCCGCACAGGACGCCATCGCAATGAAGGGAGGCGACAAGCTTTGATCGGGATCGTGATCGTCGCACATGGCGGTTTGGCCCACGAATACGTGAAGGCGATCGAGCATGTCGTCGGCGCCCAGCCGGGCCTGCGCGGCATCACCATCGAGAACGATTGCAACCGCGCCGGCAAGCAGGCCGAAATCTGCGCCGCGGCCAACGAGGTCGATTCCGGCGACGGGGTGGTCATCGTCACCGATATGTTCGGCGGCTCGCCCTCCAACCTTTCGCTCAAGGCCTGCCAGCCCGATGACCGGCGCATCCTCTACGGGGCCAACCTGCCGATGCTGATCAAACTGGCCAAAAGCCGCCACCTCGACGTTGCAGAGGCCGCCCGCGCCGCTATGGATGCCGGGCGCAAATACATAGACAGCCACAACGTGACCACCGAGTGAGCTGGAAGTCAGGAAAAGACGAAGACCCGATGAGCGAAGCGATTTCACGACATCTGAAGATTGTGAACGAGAAAGGCCTGCACGCCCGTGCGGCGGCCAAGCTCGTCGAGGTTGCCGAAGGCTTCGACGCCTCGGCCGAGGTCAGCCTCGACGGCCAGTCCAGCGGCGCCGACAGCATCATGGGGCTTTTGATGTTGGCAGCGTCGAAAGGAAAGACTATTGACGTGCGCGCGTGGGGCCCGGACGCGGAAGCCCTCGCCGACGCGGTCGAGGCGCTTGTCGCCGACCGCTTTGGCGAGGCGATGTGACGCGCGCCCCGCGATCGAGCGGCATGGGACGGGATTGAACCACGTGGCGGACGCAAAGGATCAGGTCCAGCAGCAACCCGGCGAAACGGTGAATTTCACCAAGTACGACCGGCGCAGCCTGACCTATGCCAATTCCTTCGATTCGCCGGGCACCGCCTTCACCATCCGCGCGATCGAGTGGTTCACCGGCAAGCTGACCATCATCAAGATGATCCGCGAGTTCGAGAAACGCGGCGCCCCCACTGGCCAACCCTTCTGGCGCGCGGCACTCGACACGATGGGCATCCCGCTGGAAACGCCTCAGTCCGAGATCGACAACATCCCGCCCGACGGGCCGGTCGTGGTGGTCGCGAACCATCCGCACGGGCTGGTCGACGGCATGATCCTCGCCGACCTGATCGGCCGCCGCCGCACCGATTACAAGATCCTCACCCGCGCCCTCCTGACCGGCATCGACGAGGTCGCGGCCTCCTACATGATCCCGGTGCCCTTCCCGCATGAACCCGATGCCCAGCGCAAATCGGTCGAGATGCGCGCCAACGCCATGGCGCATCTCAAGGAAGGCGGGCTGATCTCGGTCTTCCCCTCGGGCGTGGTGGCCTCCTCCGACACGATGTTCGGCCCGGTCGTTGAACGGGAATGGAACGTCTTCACCGCCCAGATGATCCGCCGCTCGGGCGCCACCGTGGTGCCGATCTTCTTCCCCGGCTCCAACTCCCGCGTCTATCAGGCGGCCAACCGGATCTCCGCCACCCTCCGGCAAAGCTTCCTGCTGCACGAGGTCGTCAAAAGCTGCAATCATCCCCAGCGGCCCGTGGTCGGCAAGCCGCTCGACGCCGAGCAGATGAAAATGCTGCAATCCGACCCGCGCGGCTTCATGGCCTGGCTGCGCGACCACACGCTGAAGCTGGGCGAAGGCCGGAAATAGGCCCGCCGCCCGTTTTCATCTTTCCAGAAATACTCAAAAATTCCGACGCCCGCGCTCAGCGCGTCGGCACCGGTGTCTCGCCCCGGTAATCGTAGAACCCGCGCCCCGTCTTCCGACCCAGCCAGCCGGCTTCGACATACTTGGTCAAGAGCGGGCAGGGGCGGTACTTGGTGTCCGCCAGCCCGTCATGCAGCACGTTCATGATCGCCAGACAGGTATCCAGCCCGATAAAATCCGCCAGTTCCAGCGGCCCCATTGGATGATTGGTGCCCAGCTTCATCGAGGTGTCGATCGAGGTGACGCTGCCGACCCCCTCGTAAAGCGTATAAACCGCCTCGTTGATCATCGGCATCAGGATGCGGTTGACGATGAAGGCCGGGAAATCCTCGGAACTGGCCGCCGTCTTGCCCAGCGTCTCCACCACGGCGTAACAGGCGTCGAAGGTCTCCTTGTCGGTGGCGATCCCGCGGATCAGTTCGACAAGCTGCATCACCGGCACCGGGTTCATGAAGTGGAAGCCCATGAACTTCTCCGGCCGGTCGGTGCGGCTCGCCAACCGGGTGATCGAAATCGACGAGGTGTTCGAAGTCAGGATCGTATGCGGCTGCAGATGCGGCACGAGATCCTCGAAGATCGCCTGTTTCACCGTCTCCCGCTCGGTGGCGGATTCGATCACAAGGTCGGTTTTGCCCAGATCGCTCAGGGTCAGCGTCGTGTCGAGCCGGCCAAGCGCGGCGTCCATCTCCGCCTGCTCCATCTTGCCGCGGCCCACCTGCCGTTCCATATTCTTGCGGATGTTGCCGACGCCCTTGTCCAGCGCGTCTTGCGTGATGTCGGTCAGCAGCACGTCATAGCCCGCCTGCGCCAGCACATGCGCAATGCCGTTGCCCATCTGACCCGCGCCAACCACGCCCACTTTCCGGATATCCATCGGCTCGCCTCTGTATTGCAGTTTGGCGCCACCATAGGCCCCCCGGCGGGAGGGCCGCAAGGGGCCGCGCACCCCGCGATCCGCGACCATTCCCGTAAAACTCACGACGATTTCGCCCTTTAGCGGTTTCTCAACGCCCATCGGCGAATCCTGTGCGCGGGAAAACTAAATCGTGGTGGGAAACATGTACCAGGAAAAAGCGGGGCTTTCGCCCTCGGGTGTCGATCAATGCCGATATGACGGGTCGCGGCTGCTCTTTCGCGGGCCGCGCCGCACGCTCGAGGGCGATTTCGTCGCCTGTCTCGGCGGCACGGAGACCTTCGGCAAGTTCATTTCACAGCCCTATCCCGACCTGCTCGAAGGGATGACGGGCACGGCCTGCGTGAATTTCGGCTGGCCCAATGCCGGGGTCGATGTCTTTGCCAAGGACGGTGCGCTGCTCGACTGTGCCGGCCGCGCGCGGCTCTGCGTGCTGCAGGTGCCCGGCGCGCTCAACATGTCGAACATGTATTACCGGGTGCATCCCCGGCGGAACGACCGCTTCCTTCAGGCGACAGACGCGTTGAGAGAGCTCTTTCCGGAGGTCGACTTTACCGAGTTCAGCTTCACCCGGCACCTGTTGCGCCACCTCCATGATCTCTCGGAGGACCGGTTCGGCTATGTCCGGCGCGAGTTGGAAACCCTTTGGGTGGCGGGAATGCGCGATATTCTCGGGCGCATAAAGGCGCCGGTCGCGCTGTTGTGGCTTTCGGCCCGCGCGCCCGAGGCAACCATGGGGCAGGCCCTCTGGGACAGTCCGGCGCTCGTCACCCGCGACATGATCGAGGCGCTGCGCGGCGACGCGCATGCCATCATAGAGCCCGGCCTGAGCGCCGATGACCGCGGGATCGACCCGGCACCGCTGCGCACGCCTCTGGATCGCCGTATTGCGCAAAAAATGCTGAGCCCCCGCGCCCATGAGCGCGCCGCCGAGGCGCTGCGCCCGGTGCTTGCGGGCATTATCGCGAATTGAATGCAAAAAGGCCCGCCGATCCCGGCGGGCCCTCTCAATTCCATAGGACGCGCGTCAGCGCGTCATAACCGGTCTCACAGCTTCTCGGTCAGTTCCGGCACGACGGTGAAGAGGTCGCCCACAAGGCCGTAATCGGCCACCTGAAAGATCGGTGCCTCCTCGTCCTTGTTGATCGCGACGATGATCTTCGAGTCCTTCATGCCAGCCAAGTGCTGAATGGCCCCAGAGATGCCGACGGCGACATAGAGATCCGGCGCCACGACCTTGCCGGTCTGGCCGACCTGCCAGTCGTTGGGCGCAAAGCCCGAGTCGACCGCCGCGCGCGACGCGCCAACGGCGGCGCCCAGCTTGTCGGCCAACTTCTCGATGATCGCGAAGTCTTCCTTCGAGCCCACGCCGCGGCCGCCAGAGACGACGATGCCCGCGCTGGTCAGCTCCGGACGGTCGCTCGCGGCCACCTTGTCCTCGACCCATTCCGACAGGCCGGGATTCTCGGCTGCCGACACCGTGTCGACCGGCGCGGCCGACTGCTCGCCCGCCGCGTCGAAATTGGCGGTCCGGATCGAGACGACCTTCTTGGCGTCTTTCGATTTCACCGTCTGGATGGCGTTGCCCGCATAGATGGGGCGCTCGAACGTGTCGGCATCGACGACGCCCGCGACATCCGAGATCACCATCACGTCCAGAAGCGCCGCCACCCGGGGCAGCACGTTCTTGGCGTCGGTGGTGGCCGGTGCCACGATGTGTTCATAGTCGCCCGCCAGCGACACGATCAGCGCCGCGGTCGATTCCGCCAGCCGGTGCCCCAGCGAGGCATCCTCGGCCACCAGCACCTTGCTCACGCCCTCGATCTTCGCAGCCGCTTCGCCCGCGGCAGAGGCCGAGCCCCCGGCGCAAAGCGCGGTCACGTCACCAAGATTGGCACAGGCCGCAACGGCCTTGGCGGTGGCGTCCAGCGCCAGTTCGCCATCATTGACTTCGGCAAGAAGAAGAACAGCCATCACACGACCCCCTTTTCTTTGAGTTTGGCCACCAGCGTATCCACGTCCGGCACCATTTCACCGGCCTGGCGTGCTTCCGGCTCGTCGGTCTTGACCACCTCGAGGCGCGGGCTGACGTCGACGCCGTAATCCTCGGCGGTCTTCTCGTCGAGCGGCTTCTTCTTCGCCTTCATGATGTTCGGCAGCGACGCATAGCGCGGCTCGTTCAGGCGCAGGTCGACGGTCACGATCGTCGGCATCTTCACCTTGATGGTCTGCAGACCGCCATCCACCTCGCGGGTGATCTTGGCGTGGTCGCCCTCGATATCCAGCTCCGAAGCAAACGTGCCCTGGCTCCAGCCCAGCAGCGCCGACAGCATCTGCCCGGTGGCGTTCATGTCGTTGTCGATCGCCTGCTTGCCGGCGATCACGATGCCGGGCCGCTCTTCCTCGACAACCTTGGCAAGGATCTTGGCCACCGCCAGCGGCTCGATATCGGTATGCACGTCATCGGCGGCCACGACCAGAATCGCCCGGTCCGCACCCATCGCCAGCGCCGTGCGCAGCGTTTCCTGTGCCTGTTTCACGCCGATCGAAACGGCCACGACTTCCTCGGCCTTGCCCGCTTCCTTCAACCGGATCGCCTCTTCCACGGCAATCTCGTCGAACGGGTTCATCGACATCTTGACGTTGGCGAGATCGACACCGCTTCCATCCGCCTTCACGCGGACCTTCACGTTGTAGTCGATCACGCGCTTGACAGGTACCAACACCTTCATCGCGTTCTTCTCCTTAAAAGTGGTTGAAGAGCCGCATAGCGGCCCCCCATCAGACGGTCTCACGCGGTGTGATATAGGTTTGTTTGGCGGGGAAACAGAGGAAAATCGTCACGTTTGCGGCCACAGACGTCGCGTTTTCGCAGTTTCACGCTGAAATCTGGCAGGACGCTTTTGAAAACCGGCAGGCAGGCGCACGAAAGATTCTTGCCCGCCCGCGCACTCCCCGCCCTAGCGATTCTTGCCCGGCACCCAGAGGATATCGGCCTTGCCGCCGTCATTGGCGATTCGGGCGGCCACGAAGAACCAGTCGCTCAGACGGTTGAGATATTTCACCGCCGCCGGGTTCACCGCCTCGTCCACTGCCAGCTCCGTCGCATGCCGCTCGGCCCGGCGCGAGACGGTCCGGCACAGGTGCAGATACGCCGCCAGTTCCGACCCGCCCGGCAGGATGAAACTCCGCAGCGGCTCCAACTCGCCGTTCATCGCGTCGATCTCGGCCTCCAGCCGTTCAACCTGCCCATCGGAGACGCGCAGCGGCGTGTATTCCGCCTCCTTGTCCTTCTCCATGTCCGGGCGGCACAGGTCGGCGCCCAGATCGAACAGGTCGTTCTGTATCCGCGCCAGCGCCTCGTCGCTTTCACCGCTCGCCTTCATCCGCGCCAGCCCCACCGTGGCGTTCACCTCGTCCACCGTGCCATAGGCCACCACCCGCGCCGAATGCTTGGCCACCCGCGCGCCATTGCCCAGCGCGGTATCCCCGGCATCGCCGGTCCTCGTGTAGATCTTGTTCAGAACGACCATGTCACTGCCCTCCCTGGCGGCGGAAATAGACGAATACGAGGATCAGAACGACAGCCACCGCCTGCGCGATGATCCGCCAGCGCATGAGCTTGTTCGCCCGCTTGCTGTTCTCGATCCCTTCCTTGCCGAAATTGCTGATCCCGAACAGAAGAATCGCGGCCACGACGCCACAGGCCAGCGCCACGAGAATGAAAAACGGGTCGTTGAGCATGCGGTCAGCCTCCGTTGCGGTCCTGCCCGCCCATGTAGTGCGGATGCGCCGTCAGGCGAAAGGGAAAAACCGTCGCGGGCGCCGCTCAGCCCTTGGAGATCAGCCAATCCAGCGCCCGCGTCGGCAGGACCCGTTTCAGCGCCCCCATAAGATAGGTGGGCGTCGTCACATAATAGCGCGGCCTCGGCCGGGGCGCCTCCAGCGCATGGATCAGCTTCTTCGTCACCGCCGAAGACGGCAGTTCGAACCGGTCCTGCCCCCGGTCCTCGTAAAGCCGGTGCATGACCGCCTCGTACTGCTCCTTCCGGGCCGAACCCTTCCAGTCGATCCAGCGCTCGAAATGCGGAATCGCGTTCTGCCGGAACTTCGAGGTGATCGGCCCCGGCTCGATCAGGATCACGTGAACGCCGGTGCCCCGCATCTCGATCCTGAGCGTATCGCTCAACCCTTCCAGCGCGAACTTGGTGCTGACATAGGCGCCCCGCCACGGCATCGGAATGAACCCGAGGATCGAGGAATTCTGCACGATCCGCCCGTTCCCCTGCCGGCGCATCACCGGGATCACCTGTCGCGTCAACTCGTGCCAGCCGAAGACGTTCGCCTCGAAGATCGACCGCAGCGCGCCGGTCGGCAGGTCTTCCACCGCACCGGGAATGGCGAAGGCCCCGTTGTTGAACACCGCGTCCAGCGTGCCGCCCGTGGCCTCCAGAACCTTCTGCAAGCCGGCGGTGATCGTCGCCTCGTCGTGATAGTCGATCAGCGGGCTCTCGAACCCGTCCTCGCGCAGCCGCGTGCAATCCTCCTCGCGCCGGCAGGCCGCAAAGACCCGCCAGCCGCGCGCCCGCATCCCCTGCGCCGCGTCCAGCCCGATGCCCGAGGAACACCCTGTGATGAGAACCGACCGGCCCGACATCAGCGCCGTGCAATCCTTGTCATTGCGGCCCGCATCATTCCGGCTCGGTCACCAGCCATTCGGCCAGCCACCCCGTCTCGTAGGAATCCACGATCCGCACGTTGAGCCAGCCATGGCCGGGGTCTTCCAGCACGGCCACCTCGGTGCCCTTGGTCACCTGCGCCACCCGGTCGAAACTCAGGCCCGGCCCCGAACGCAGATCGACCATGCCTTCCTTGACCCAGCGCAGCTGTGAGGGGTCGAAACTCGGATCCCCCAGCGCGGCGGCCACGGCGGTGTCGATCGATTCCTGCGTTTCGAAATTCCGGTCGTCGATGTTCATCTGCAAAAGCTCCGCTTTGGGCCGGCTCGCCTCGGCCTCAATGATGCCCGGCCCGTCGGTGCGCGTGGCCGCCAGCGTGACCGACAGCTCCTCGGTCTCGGCCTCGGTCTCTTCCATGCTCTCCATCATCGCCTCGACCTGCGCCAGCGTGCGCAGCTGGCGGTTCAGGCTTGCCTGCCGCGACTCGTCCGGTTCCGGCTCGGGCCTTTCGATCTTCGATTGCACCTGGATGGAGTTTTCGACCGGCGCGTAATCGGACCCGCCGCTCAGCACGTAGAACGCCCAGCCCAAGGCCACGAATGATACCAATACAAACCGCCACATGGCGCACAATTCCCCAAGTGTTGCAGGCAACGAACGTCAAACTACACGATTCGGTTGCATCGATAACAGGAAAAGGCGCGCAAGGGCCCTGCTTGACGCTTTACGACCGTTCCCGCCGAAGCTATCACAGCATCTATGAGTGATTTGCTCGGCGACCCCAATATAGACCCCCAAGCTGTGGCAGAACCGCTACGCCGTGCGATCGGCGAGCGTTACCTGACCTATGCGCTGTCGACGATCATGCACCGCGCGCTGCCCGATGCGCGCGACGGGCTCAAACCGGTGCACCGCCGCATCCTCTTCGCCATGCGCGAACTGCGGCTCTCCTCCACCGGCGGCTTCCGCAAATCCGCCAAGATCAGCGGCGACGTGATGGGCAACTATCACCCCCATGGCGACGCGGCGATCTACGACGCCATGGCGCGGCTGGCACAGGATTTCGCGGTCCGCTATCCGCTGGTCGACGGGCAGGGGAATTTCGGCAATATCGACGGCGACAACCCCGCCGCCAGCCGCTACACCGAGGCGCGGATGACCGCCGTCGCCGAGGCGCTGCTTGAAGGGCTCAACGAGAACGCCGTCGATTTCCGCGACAATTACGACGGCACCCTCCGCGAACCCATCGTGCTGCCCGCCGCCTTCCCCAACCTGCTGGCCAACGGCTCCTCGGGCATCGCGGTTGGCATGGCCACCAACATCCCGCCGCACAATATCGGTGAGCTGGTCGATGCCTGCCTGCACATCATCGCGACGCCCGACTGCCGCGACGACACGCTGCTGAATTTCGTCAAGGGCCCCGATTTCCCCACCGGCGGCGTCGTGGTCGAGCCGCAGGAGAGCATGGCGCAGGCCTATCGCACCGGCCGCGGCGCCTTCCGCCTGCGCTGCCTGTGGAACACCGAAGACCTCGGCCGCGGCCAGTGGCAGATCGTCGTCACAGAGATCCCCTATCAGGTTCAGAAATCCAAGCTGATCGAAAAGCTGGCCGAACTGATCCAGACCAAGAAGGTGCCGATCCTCGCCGATGTGCGGGACGAAAGCGCCGACGACGTGCGCATCGTGCTCGAGCCCCGCTCGAAGAATGTCGAACCGGACGTGCTGATGGGCATGCTCTACCGCAATTCCGACCTCGAGCTGCGGTTCTCGCTCAACATGAACGTGCTGATCGACGGCGTGACGCCCAAGGTCTGCTCAATGAAAGAGGTGCTGCGCGCCTTCCTCGACTTCCGGCGCGAGGTGCTGATCCGCCGCTCTCGGCACCGCCTGCAAAAGATCGACCACCGGCTCGAGGTGCTGCAGGGCCTGATCACGGCCTTCCTGAACCTCGACCGCGTGATCGAGATCATCCGCTACGACGACGACCCGAAAGTGGCGCTGATGTACGAGGACTGGAGCAAACCGCACCAAGCCTCGCTCACCCGCGCCATGGATGAAAGCCAGTACCGCTCGCCGCTCACCGGCGTCGATGTTTCTGCCCTCACCCTCATCTCCGAAGCCGACGCCGCGGCCACCGGCATCCTTGCCGAAACCGCCCCTGAACGCGAAATGCCGCAGATGTACGAAGGCCGCGAAAACGGCCTCTCGGACGTACAGGCCGAAGCCATCCTCAACATGCGCCTGCGCAGCCTGCGCCGGCTCGAGGAAGAGGCGCTCGTCAAGGAACGCGACGACCTGATGGCCGAACGCTTCCAGATCGAGGATCTGCTCGAGGATGACACCGTCCAGTGGAACGCCATCGCCAGCCAGCTCAAGGAGGTCAAGAAGACCTTTGGCAAGGAATACGAAGGCGCCGCCCGCCGCACCCGCATAGAAGAGGCGGGAGAGGTCGAGGAGGTGCCGCTCGAGGCGATGATCGACCGCGAGCCGATCACCGTGGTCTGCTCGAAAATGGGCTGGATCCGCGCCATGACCGGCCATATCGACCTCAACCGCGAACTGAAGTTCAAGGATGGCGACGGCCCCCGCTTCATCTTCCACGCCGAAACCACCGACCGCCTGCTGGTCTTCGGCTCCAATGGCCGCTTCTACACGCTCAGCGCCGCCAACCTGCCCGGCGGGCGCGGCATGGGCGAACCGCTGCGCCTGATGGTCGACCTGCCCAACGAGGCCGAGATCGTCTCGCTCTTCATCCACCGTCCCGGCCGCAAACTGCTGGTCGCCTCTTCGGCGGGCGACGGGTTCCTCGTGGGCGAGGACGATGTCGTCGCCCAGACCCGCTCGGGCCGGCAGGTGCTCAACGTGCGCGGCGACGTGCGCGCGCGCATCTGCAAACCGGTCTCGGGCGACCATGTCGCCTGCGTTGGCGAAAACCGCAAGGTGCTGGTCTTTTCGGCCGACGAACTGCCCGAAATGGGCCGCGGCAAGGGCGTCCGCCTGCAACGCTACAAGGATGGCGGCCTGTCAGACGCCACCACCTTCGATCTCGCCGAAGGCCTCAGCTGGCTCGACCCGGCCGGTCGCACCCGTACCGAAACGAACCTCGAAGAATGGCTCGGCAAACGCGCCGGCGCCGGCCGCATGGCCCCCCGCGGCTTCCCCCGCGACAACACCTTCACCTGATCCGCTCCCCCGCCCTCACAGGCGGTGTCGCGAAACATGCCTCCGGCGGGGATATTTGACGCCAGAAGAAGCCCTGCGCGCCTCTGTTTCTTCTGGCCGGAAATATCCCGGGGAGTTTGAGGGGCTGGCCCCTCAACCCCGCCCCGCACGGAACGCCCGCAGCTTAAGCCGCCACCCCGCGAGACGGGCTGTCAGGCCCGGCCAGCGGCTCGGCCTCCAGCCACACCCCGCCTTCCGGTCGCAACGTCAGGATCATCACCGGCTTCGGCTCCTTTCCCGCCACCGGCGTGAACCGGAACCGCGACAGCAGCGTGCCGAGGATGATCACCGCCTCCTGTATGGCAAAGGAGGCCCCGATACAGATGCGCGGCCCATCCCCGAAGGGCAGGTAGCCATAGCGAGGCACCGCCTTCCGGTCACTGAACCGCTCGGGCCGAAAGGCGTCGGGCTCGTCCCACAGCATGTGATGCCGGTGCAGCGCATAGATCGGGATCATCACCGTATCGCCAGGCCGAACCTCCCGCCCGCACAGCTCGTCCTTCGCCACCGCCGTGCGCGACACCATCCCCGCCGGCGGGTAAAGCCGCAGCGCCTCGTCCACGATCATCCGGATATAGGGCAGGTTCTCCACATCCTCGCCCGTCACCGTCTGCCGCTCACCTAAAACCCCGGCCAGCTCCGCCCGCGCCTTCTCCTGCACCCTCGGATCGAAGGCACAGAGATACAGCGCCCATGACAGCGTCAGCGCCGTGGTCTCGTGCCCCGCCACGATGAAGGTCAGCAGGTTGTCGCGCAGCTCGGCGGTGTTCATCTGTCGCTTGGTCTTGGGGTCCTCCCCCTCCAGCAACAGGTCCAGCAGGTCCGGCACGCCATCGGGCCCCCGGGCCCGCCGCGCCTCGATCGCCTGGTCGGCGATCCGGTGCATGTCCCGCACCGGCCCCCGCGAATGGATCAGCCGCCCGGGCCGCGGCACCCAATTCGGCGCGCCCAGCACGTCGAGCAGTGATATCTTTCCCGCCTCGGCGATATAGGCGTCGATCCCTTGGTGCACGCCCTCGGCATCGAACATCCCGTCGCCCGAAAAGGTCACGTCGGCGATCACGTCGAAGGTGGTGCGCACCATGTCCTGCGCCACGTCCACCGCCCGGTTGCGGGCCCCGCCGATTCGCTCGGCGCTGCGCTCTGCCGCAGCGCTCATCACGGGGGCAAGGTTCATCACGTTGCGATGCGAAAACACCGGCGCCGCCGTCCGCCTCTGCCAGCGCCAATGCGCGCCCTCGGCAATGAACAGCGACTCGCCGATTGCCGGTTTCAGCAGGTTCTTCGTCACCAGCGATTTCGGATAGCTGTCAAGGTTCTCCAGCAGCATCCGTTTGATCGCGCCCGGGTCCATCACCATGTGCCACCGCTTGGCCGTCCGCCCCGACACCATCGGCTGTCGCGTGGCGATCTGGGGGATGATCGACAGGATGTTGCTGCGCGCCGCATTCAGGCTGCCGAGAATGCCCATTGGCTGCGTGACCAGCGGAACTTTGACAGGTGTCGGGGCGTCCTTCGGGCTCATGGCATGTCGTCCTTTCCGCTGCAACGGATATAGGCGTGCGGTCCGCGCGGGGCAAATGCGGGTGGCCCTCGGCGTTGCGATGGCGGCCCCGCTGCGCTATCCAGTCGGGACGTATTTTACCGGAAAGGGCCGCGGATGCCGCGTCTGATCGTGTCTTGTCTTCTCGCGTTGGCGCTGTGTGCCTGCACCGATGCCAGCGATCTCGACAGCGCACCCGCCGATCTCGGCGACTTTCACCTCGGCCACAACGTCGTCGTCGCGCCCAAGCTCTTCAAGGGTCCCTTCTCGCGCAAGGCCAGCAGGGCGGAATGGATCGCGGTGATGAAGGCCGCCGTCGACGAACGCTTCGGCCGTTACGAGGGCACGCGCCTCTATCACCTCGGAATCAGCGTCGACGGCTACGTACTGGCCCAGCCCGGAATCCCGGTGGTCGCCGCGCCGAAATCCCTGCTGATCCTCAACGTCTCGGTCTGGGATGATACCGCCGGCAAAAAGCTCAACTCCTCCACCAAGCGGATCACCGTCGCCGAAAGCTTTTCCGCCGATACCGTGGTGGGCTCCGGCCTGACGCTCAGCCGTGACGAGCAGATGCAGAACCTCGCCCGCAACGCCGCCAAGCAGATCGAGATATGGCTCCGAAAGGAGAAGCGGGCGAAGGGCTGGTTCGAGAACGCCCCGGCGCCCAAGCCCGAGGCCCCCTCCGAACCGGCCCCGCAACCGGAGCCTGCCCCGCCCGAACCGGTCGCCGAACCCGCCCCTGAACCGCCGGCCCAACCCATTCCCGAGCCAGTCACGGAGGCGGCCGAAGGTGATGACGCACCCCCGCCCGCTTCCGCCAATGCCCGGCGCCGAAGGTCGCAGGAAGCGCTTGATTTCCCCCGCTCAACCCAATAAATGCGCGCGGAGTATCAATTCGGGCCGTCCCGGCCCCCCAACAGCATGAGAGCGCCCGAGATATGGCAAAGGAAAAGTTTGACCGTTCGAAACCGCACGTGAACATCGGCACGATTGGGCACGTTGACCACGGCAAGACGACGCTGACCGCGGCGATCACCAAGCAATACGGTGAGTTCCGCGCGTATGACCAGATCGACGCG
>JAVJTX010000016.1:0-46912 GCA_040220035.1 Roseovarius sp.
TCGTCCGGGCAATACAGGTAATCCCGCGTCAGCGGCACCGCGTCCTGCTGCTTGGTCAGCTGGAACTGGAACACCACCTGCCGGTTATGCCGAAAGGTCATCTCGCAGGCGATCAGGTAGTACCGCCACATCCGGCAGAACCGCTCGTCATACAACTCCCGCGCCCGGTCGATATTGGCCATGAACCGTTCACGCCAGTGGCGCAGCGTTTCGGCGTAATGCAGGCGCCAGATCTCGATATCGGTCGCGAACAGGTCCTGGTTCTCGATCGGGCGCATCGCTTCCGAAATCGCCGGGCAATAGCCGCCGGGGAAGATGTATTTCAATATCCACGCGCTTGTCGTGCCCGGCGGGTCCGACCGTCCGATCGTGTGAACGAGGGCAATGCCGTCATCGGTCAGCAGGCGCTTTACCGTGCGGAAATATTCCTCGTAATGCGGGATGCCCACATGCTCGAACATGCCGACCGAGACGATGCGGTCGAACTGGCCTTTCACGTCGCGGTAATCCATCAGCTCGAATTTGCAGCGATCGGCCAGCCCCGCCTCCTGGGCGCGCTTGTTGGCCATGTTGTACTGCTCGGTCGAGAGCGTCACGCCCGTCACCTCGGCGCCGAAATCCCGCGCCAGCGTCAGGCCCATGCCGCCCCAGCCACAGCCGATATCCAGCACCTTCATCCCCGGCTCGATCAGCAGCTTGCCGGCGATATGGTGCTTCTTGGCCTCCTGCGCCTCCTCCAGCGTCATGTCGGGCCGGCTGAAATAGGCACAGGAATACTGCCGGTCGGCATCGAGGAACAGGTCATACAGCTCGCCCGACAGGTCATAGTGATGCGCCACGTTGGCGCGCGACCGGCCCACCGGGTTGAACTGTTGCAAATAGCGCATCATGTGCCGCCCCAGCGCCAACGGCTTGCGGAACCACGGGTCGCCCTGCAGGCCCACATTGCGGATCGCCAGTTCGAGAAAGCCGGACAGGTCGTCGTCGCCGATGGTCAGGCGCTCGTCCATATAGGCCTCGCCCACCGCCATATCTGGCGACATGATGATCTTGCGGGGCAGGGCCGGGTCGTGCAGCGTGACCGCGATGGGCTTGCCGGATCCGTCGCCATAGTGCCGCGTCGTCCCGTCAGGAAAGGTAAGCCGGAAATCGCCGACATGCATGAGATGGGTGAGAAACCCATCGAAAATCTTGTCCCACATGTTTCACCCCATCTATATCATTCGGATCTGCGCCCACCCACGGCGCCCTGTCGCGATGTCGTAAAACCTGCCAAATAACAGCCGGTTCCCCCGGCTTTCTGCTCGCTAGCCGTTATTTTTGCCGAAAATCATGCACCTGTAAACGATTTTGAAACCTTTCCGTGGCCGCTGACAAGGCGCCGCCCCTTGACTTTGCCGCCCCGGCCATGTGTATCGGCGCGGATCGACAGCAAGGGCCGCCCGGGCCCGGTGAGAGGGTATCATGCACGCATTCCGCAGCCACACCTGCGCAGAACTGACCAAGTCGAACGTGGGCGACACCGTCCGCCTGTCGGGCTGGGTGAACCGCATCCGCGACCATGGCGGCGTTCTGTTCATCGACCTGCGCGACCATTACGGCATGACCCAGGTGCTCTGCGATCCCGACAGCCCGGTGTTTTCGCAGGTCGAGAAGGTGCGTTCCGAATGGTGCATCCGCATCGACGGCGAGGTGAAGGCGCGCGACGAAAGCCTGATCAACCCCCGCATCACCACCGGCGAGATCGAGGTCTATATCCGCGATATCGAGGTGCTGGGCGCCTCGGCTGAACTGCCCCTCATTGTCTTCGGCGATCAGGAATACCCCGAGGAAACCCGCCTGCGCTATCGCTACCTCGACCTGCGCCGCGAGGCGATGCAGCGCAACATGACCCTGCGCTCCGACGTGGTGGCCTCCATCCGCCGCCGCATGTGGGAGAAGGATTTCCGCGAATTCCAGACGCCCATCATCACCGCGTCGTCGCCCGAGGGCGCGCGCGACTTCCTCGTGCCCTCGCGCCTGCATCCGGGCCGTTTCTATGCCCTGCCGCAGGCCCCGCAGCAGTTCAAGCAGCTGATCATGATGTCGGGCTTCGACAAGTATTTCCAGATCGCCCCCTGCTTCCGCGATGAAGACCCGCGCGCCGACCGTTCGCCCACCGATTTCTACCAGCTTGACATGGAAATGTCCTTCGTCACCCAACAGGACGTGTTCGACACCATCTCGCCGGTGATCGCGGGCGTGTTCGAAGAGCACGGGCAGGGCGCCAAGGTCGACGACCCCGCAAGCTGGCCGCAGATCCCCTACAAGGAAGCGGCGCTCAAATACGGCACCGACAAGCCCGACCTGCGCAACCCGATCGAGATGCAGGATGTCTCCGAGCATTTCCGAGGCTCGGGCTTTGCCATCTTCGCCAAGCTGCTGGAACAGGACGGCACGCAAATCCGCGCCATCCCCGCGCCCACCGGCGGCAGCCGCAAGTTCTGCGACCGGATGAACAGCTTCGCCCAGAAAGAGGGCCTGCCGGGTATGGGCTACATCTTCTGGCGCGATCAGGGCGAGGGGATGGAAGCCGCAGGCCCCCTGGCCAAGAATATCGGCCCCGAGCGCACCGAAGCCATCCGCCAGCAACTCGGCCTCGGCGTGGGCGACGCGGCCTTCTTCCTCGGCGGCAAGCCACAGGCCTTCGAGCGTGTCGCCGGCAAGGCCCGCGACGTGATCGGCGAGGAGCTCAACCTCACCGAGCAGAACCGTTTCGCCTTTGCATGGATCGTCGACTTCCCGATCTACGAGAAGGACGAGGAAACCGGCGCCATCGACTTCGAACACAACCCGTTTTCCATGCCCCAAGGCGGCATGGAGGCGCTGGAGGGCGACCCGCTCGCAGTCAAGGGCTATCAGTACGACCTCGCCTGCAACGGCTACGAGCTTGTCTCGGGCGCCATCCGGAACCACAAGCCGGAGATCATGTTCAAGGCGTTCGAAATCGCGGGCTATGACGAGGCAGAGGTGCGCAAACGCTTCGGTGCGCTGGTCAATGCCTTCCAGTTCGGCGCCCCGCCCCACGGCGGCTGTGCGGCGGGCATTGACCGCATCGTCATGCTGCTGGCCGGCACGTCGAACATCCGCGAGGTCATCATGTTCCCGATGAACCAACGCGCCGAAGACCTGATGATGAACGCGCCGTCAGACCCCTCCAGCGATCAGCTTATGGAGTTGGGCCTGCGGGTCATTCCGCAGGAGTAGACCCAAGGGTCAGCCCCGCCCCGGCGCCAAGCCGGGGCCTCCGGGCCTCCCCTCAATCTTCCAGACTGTCCTCGCGCTTCTCTTCGATCAGGCCGCGTTCCTCTTCCTTGCGCTTGAGGAACCGGCCGCCGAACGCCTCCGTCTCCTCTTCGGAGATGACCTCGCGCGCGCGGCCGAAGACCTCCTCTTCTTCCTCGTCCATGTGATGCTCGTAATCGTGCTTCAGCGTCTCGAACCGCTGCAGCCACCCGGGCGAGGACATGTCCATCTCGTTCAGCTCTTCCATGATGTCGTCCATCTGCTGATGCTCGTGCACCGAATGGCGGGCGGCATCCTGCCCCCATGTCTTGTTCATCAGCTTGGAATAGAAGGTCTCTTCCTCCGCCGCAGCGTGCGATTTGACGTCTTCGTAGAACGATTTCCATGCCTTGCGGCGGTCCTCGCTGTCACCCGAGGTCTCGGCAATCTGCTTCAGCAGCTTGCGGTGGGTCTGGTGGTCGTCCTGGATAGCATCGTAAATCGACGGCATGTCTCGGTTTCCCTGGCTTATGTCAAAAACGTACCAACGCAGAGCCTTCGGCGGAGTTCCGCACGCCGACGCGTCAACCGTCACAAAGCCGCGACGGAAGGTGAAAGCCGCCCCGTTCCATGCTATGTTGCCACCGACATTCCGCCCTTATTCGAGCCCGGCCCATGCGCTTTGATCCTGAACGTGCCGCGATCCGCTTCGGATGCGGACTTTCGCCGCGAATTGCCCCGCCCACCTCTGCCGAGGCGATGCTGTCGCAGCTCGCCGGCCCCGATCGCGCGGCCGAGGCCTTCCCGGTGCCGGGATTTTCGGCCGTGGCCGCGCATTACATAGCGATCCGGAAGGCGCGCAAGGCCTACAGGGCCGCAAAGACCGAGGCCGAGCAGACCGAAAAGATGCAAGCCGTCAAGGAAGTCAGGCGCGAGATGGCCCGCGACGGCAGCCGCTGGTTCGCCAGTATCATGCAGCGCCGGGCGCTCACCGGAGACGGGTTGCGCGAACGGCTCGTGGCGTTCTGGTCCGATCACTTCACCGCGTTCGAACAGGGCGGCCCCCTGCGGTTCAGCCATGTCAGCTATGCCGAAGAGGCGATCCGGCCCCATGTGGCCGGCCGCTTCGCCGACATGCTGCGCGCCTCGGCCACCCACCCGGTGATGCTGCGGTATCTCGATCAGGCCCGCTCGGCCGGGCCGAACAGCCCGGCCACGGCGAAGAACGTGAAAATCGGCGGCCTGAACGAGAATCTCGCCCGCGAGATGCTGGAACTGCACACGCTCGGGGTCGACGGCCCCTATACGCAGGCGGATGTGCGGCAGCTGGCCGAGCTGTTGACGGGGCTCAGTTATAGCATGAAAGCCGGGTTCCAGTTCCGGCCCAACCTGGCCGAACCCGGTGCCGAAACCGTCCTGTCGGTGGAGTACGGCGGCAAGAAAGCCCGGCTCGAGGATATCTACTCTGCGTTCGACGACCTCGCCCGCCACCCGGCCACGGCCCGCCACATCGCCCGCAAGCTGGCGGTGCATTTCATCTCCGACCGGCCCGACGAGGGGCTCGTCGACGCCATGGCCGCGCGCTATGCCGAGACCGACGGGAACCTGCCCGACGTTTACGCCACGATGCTCGACCACCCCGCCGCCTGGGTCGATCAGCCGGGCAACATCAAGCAGCCGGTGGATTTCGTCGGCTCCAGCCTGCGCGCGCTCGATATCGTGCCGCGTGCGATGCCGGGGGAAAAATACGGGCAGATGCGCAAGATGTTCTTCACGCCGCTGCAACTCATGGGGCAGGACTGGGGCCACCCCCCGGGGCCCGATGGCTGGACGGAAGCCGACGCCGAGTGGATCACGCCCCAGCGCCTTTCGGCCCGGCTGATCTGGGGCATGACCATCCCCTACGAACTCCGCCGCGTGCTGCCCGACCCGCGCGAGTTCGTCGAAACCGCCCTTGGCCGCCGCGTGCCGGAAGAGGTGCGCTTTGCCGCCCGCGCCGCCGAAACCCGGGCCGAGGGGGTGGGCATCGTGCTCGCCTCTCCCGCCTTTCAGCGCATGTAGCAAGGATCGTTGCCATGACCCGCCAGACGCTCTCCCGCCGCCTGTTCCTGACCCGGTCCGTGGCGCTTGGCTGTTCGCTCGCGGCCAGCCCGCTGGTGACGCCGGTGACCATGGCCAGCGCCCCGGGCGAGAACCGCCTCGTCGTGCTCATCCTGCGCGGCGGGCTCGACGGGCTCGACGCGGTGCGCCCCTATGGCGCGCCCGAGTTCGACAGCTATCGCGGCCGCCTGCTCGACGGGGCGGTGCCGGGCGAGCTCGACCTCGACGGGTTCTATGCGCTGCACCCGGCGCTGGCGCCGCTGATGCCGCTCTGGCAGGTGGGCGAGCTGGGTTTCGCCCACGCCGTCTCGACCCCCTATCGCGACAAGCGCAGCCATTTCGACGGCCAGGACATCCTCGAGGCCGGCACCGCCTCGCTCGGCCGCGCGCAGGAGCGTGATGGCTGGCTCAACCGCCTGCTGCAGGGCCTGCCCGGCACCGAGGCCGAGACCGCCTATGCCATCGGCCGCTCCGACATGCTGCTGACCCGGGGCAGGGCGGATGTGGCCAACTGGTCCCCCGACGCCGCCCTGCCGCTCAGCCCGCAGGCGGAAAAGCTGCTCGACATGGTGATGCATGACGACCCCCTCTTTCGCGATGCCACCGCCGAGGCGATCGCCCTGTCGCAGGTCAGCCTTGCCCTCTCCGGTCAGGCCGGCGGCGCGGAGGAGGCGCTCGACACCTCCGGCATGATGGGCGCCATGCAGGACAGCATGGCGGGCGCCGGCAAGAAGGGCGGGCTGGACGAGATCGCCCGCTTCGCCGCCGGCCGGCTGCGCGAGGAGACCCGCATTGCGGCGTGGTCGGTCAACGGGTTCGACACCCATTCAAGGCAGCCCAAACAACTGTCCCGCGGCCTCGACGACCTTGCCGGCAACATTCTCGCCCTGCGCGAGGCGCTGGGCCCGGTCTGGGACAAGACGGCGGTGGTCGCCATGACCGAGTTCGGCCGCACCGCGCGGGCCAACGGCACCGGCGGCACCGATCACGGCACCGGCGGCGCGATGCTCTTTGCCGGCGGTGCGCTGCGCGGCGGACGGGTGCTGGGCGACTGGCCGGGGCTGGCCGAGGCCGACCTCTACGACCGGCGCGACCTGATGCCCACCCGCGACGTGCGCGCCCATGCCGGCTGGATCATGCGCGGTCTTTTCGGGTTCGATGACGGGCTGATTGAACGCAGCGTCTTTCCCGGCGTCGAGCTTGGTGCCGACCCGAAACTGATCCTCTGACGCGGGGGGCGGGGTGCTTTGCGCCGCCCGTCGCGTTTTCCTTTCCAATTTCCGCGCGGCAGGCCTATTCTGCCCCCAAAATGCAGGCAGAAGAGGGCAATCCGATGCAAGATGCGCGGCCACTGGGGCCGGCCGTTCCCGACTGGACACCGCCGCCACGACCCACGGGCGAGCCGATGACAGGGCGCTATGCCGAGCTCGAGGCGCTTGACGCCGACCGCCACGCCGCCCTGCTTTACAAGGCGTTCGACGGGCATGACGAGGTCTGGGATTATATGTCCGAAGGCCCCTTCGCCTCGGCCGCGCAGTTTCACCGCTGGATGCGCGGCGCCACCCAGCGCGACGACATCCTTTTTTACGCCATCCGCGACAAGGTCAGCGGCACCTATGGCGGCTTCGCCTCCTTCCTGCGGATGCAGCCCGAAGCGGGGTCGATCGAGGTGGGGTTCATCGCCATGTCGCCCCAGCTTCAGCGTACCCGGGCCGCGACCGACGCGATGTACCTGATGATGAAATGGGCCTTCGAGGCGGGCTATCGCCGCTACGAATGGAAATGCGACGCGCTGAACCGCCCCTCGCGCCGCGCCGCGCAGCGGCTGGGCTTCAGCTACGAGGGCGTTTTTCGGCAGGCCACGGTGGTCAAGGGCCGCAACCGCGATACCGCATGGTTCGCCGTGATCGACAGCGAATGGCCGGCGCTGGACGAGGCGTTCCGCGCCTGGCTGTCGCCGTCGAATTTCGACGCGGGCGGAGGCCAGAAGGAACGGCTGAGCGATCTTACCCGCTTGGTGCGTGCCGGTTCCGACCCCTCGCTGAAGTAAGTAACCGCGTTCGGGCCAGACCCACGGTGCCTGCCGCGTCGCCGCGCCCTGTGACCGCAAGCACCGTTCGCCGCCCGTCAGATCGCCGCCCGGCTCTCGATCCGCGCATGCACCATCTGCATCAACCGCGCCACCTTGTCGCGCTGCGGATCGCCCTGACAGCGGCTTCGGGCAAGATCGCTTGCCGCGCGTTCCAGCCTGTAATCCCGGGCCGAACGCGCCACCCCGCCCAGGAACTGCACCACGTAGTCGATCGTCGCCCCGTCCTGCCGCTGTTCCAGCAGGGTGGCGACGTGGGACATGTCATCGCAGAACGCCACCCTGTCGGGGCTGACCGCCTCCTGCGCCACGGCGCGCGGGCCGCTGGGCACCACGTCGGGGGGCAGGGCCGACAGGATCGTTTCCTGAAACGTGCCGAGGCTGTCGAGCGGCTTGGCAAGGAACCCGTCCGCCCCGGCCGCCAGCGCCTCGGTCTCGGCCCGGTCATCGCCACTTAACCCGAGAAGCACGCCCACCCGCGGCACCGCGCGGGCCAGCTCGTCGATCAGGTCGAGCCCCGAGCCATCCGGCAGCCCCATGTCGATGATCGCCGCCGAGGGCCGATACACCTTGAGATGCCGCCGCGCCGAGGCGAGGCAATCGGCCCGCCTGATCCGCGCGCCGCTGCGCAGGCACATCAGGCGCAGGGTTTCACAGTTAAAGCGGCTGTCCTCGACCACCAGGATGGTCATGCCCAGAAGCGGGCGGCTGGCCGTTGGCCGGGTCTGGCTGCGGAAGCTGTCGGGCATTGTCATCGGTGTCTCCCTTGCTGCATTGCGACTCACGCTAGGTCAACACGCCTAACGAACCGTTAAGCGTGGCGGCCTGTGCCGGGGTGCGCTGTCCTGCCGCTTGCACGCGCCCCGCAGCCCCGGCATAACGGCGCCCAGCCAACCAGCCCGAAGGATGCCCCCATGATCGGACGTCTCAACCATGTCGCCATCGCCGTGCCCGACCTCGAGGCCGCGGCGGATCAGTACCGCACCGCGCTCGGCGCCAATGTGGGCGCGCCGCAGGACGAACCCGATCACGGCGTCACCGTCATCTTCATCGAACTGCCCAACACCAAGATCGAGCTGCTCTATCCGCTGGGCGAGGACAGTCCGATCAACGGCTTTCTGGAAAAGAACCCCTCGGGCGGTATCCACCATGTCTGCTACGAGGTCGACGACATCCTTGCCGCGCGTGACCACCTGAAGGAAACCGGCGCCCGCGTTCTGGGGTCGGGAGAGCCCAAGATCGGCGCCCATGGCAAGCCCGTGCTGTTCCTGCATCCCAAGGATTTCAACGGCTGCCTCGTGGAACTGGAGCAGGTCTGATGGGTATCGCGTCCGGCATCGTTCTGTTCATGGTGGTCTGGTTCATGACCTTCCTCGTCGTCCTGCCCCTGCGCATCCAGACGCAGGGCGAGGCGGGCGACGTGGTGCCGGGCACCCATTCCGGCTCGCCGGAAAAGCACCACCTGAAGAAGAAGGCGCTGATCGTGACGGGGATTTCGGCGGTGATCTGGTCGATCCTCGCCTATATCATCCTGACGGGCATGATCACTGTGCGAGACATCGACATGTTCGACCGGATGGGCCCGTCGACGGAAGAGGCGTCCTGACGCGCCGGCCCCCGGTCCGGGGCCCATCGGTCGCCATTCGCAACGCCCGCCCCGTTAACCTCGCCGCACGCGGCCGGGGGCGGTCAAAAACACCGACGTAATACCGACGTTTTACCGACGCGATACCGAAACGCGAAATCCTGCTGTTTCAAAGCGTTAACCCCGATTCGGCGGGAAACCCGCATCACAGTGGCAATTCCGTCGTTTCCTTGATCTCCTCCATCACGAACGACGCCGAGACATCCCCCATCGGCACCTTCGCCACCAGCCGCTGATACAGCCGGTCATAGCCCTTCATATCCGCCACCCGCGCCCGGATCAGGTAGTCCAACTCGCCCGTCATCCGATAGACCGCCTGCACCTCCGGCATCGCCCGTGTCGCGCGGGCAAAGCGTTCCAGCCAGTCGGCATCATGCGCCGCGGCCTTGATCTGCATGAACACAGTCAGCCCGAAGCCCAGCTTCTCCGCATCCAGCAGCGCCACCCGGTGACGGATGATGCCCGCGGTCTCCATCGCCTTCACCCGGCGCCAGCAGGCATTGCGCGACAGGCCCACCCGCTCGCCAAGCTGGTCAAGCGGCTGGTCGGCGCTGCGTTGCAGTTCGGTCAGGATCCGGCGGTCAATATCGTCAATTTCGCTCATGAAATTCAGGATACTTGGGATATTCTCCCACAATCAACCGGCTTCTTCGCGAAATTGGGAAAACTGCCACGGCGCGCCGCGTTAAACATATGGCAAGGAAACTCGTGCAGACAGGAGCATGCTATGATCACCAAGGCCTTACTCGACCATCCGCGCAGCGTGGATGAAACCTATCTGGAACATGCGGCTTTTGCCGGGAAGTTCAGCGGCAAGCTCTTCGTCGCCGGGTTCTGCGCGCTCGTTCACGCGCTCATCCCCTGCCTGTTCGAGAAAACCGCCAGCCGGATGATCGCGGATATGTACGCCAAGACCCACAATCGCGGGGCCTGAACAGGGTCTAGTGGGTGGCTGTCTTGGAATAGAGGTTGATGACAACGATCCCGGCGATGATCAGCGCCATGCCGATAAGCGCCGCAAGGTCGACCCCCTGCTTGAAGAACAGCCAGCCCAGAAAGGCCGTCAGACAAATGCCCAGCCCCGACCAGATCGCATAGGTGATCCCCAGCGGCATGTATTTCAGCACGATCATCATCAGGTAAAAGGCCGAGCCGAACCCGACCACCACGCCCACCGAGGGCCAGAACCGGGTGAATTGCTGCGAGGCCTGAAGACAGGTTGACCCCACCCCTTCGCAGAGAACGGCCAGCATCAGGATGAGGTAGATCTTCAGCATGAGACAGGCACCTTGTGAAGGAAACGGGCGGGAGTTGCGCCCATATCGCAGCGGTTCCGCGCCGGGGTCAAGCGACCTCGCGCATGTCGGAGGGCCGCCTGCGGCCTTCCTGCCACCGGCGCGCCGGGCTGCCTAACCCGTGAGCGCCCGGTTGAGGTTTTCGTCGATTTTCTCGAGGAATCCCATCGTGGTCAGCCAGCCCTGATCGGGTCCCACCAGTAGAGCGAGGTCCTTGGTCATCGACCCCGATTCCACCGTTTCGACGATGACCCGTTCCAGCGTGGTGGCGAAAGTCATCAGCGCCTCGTTCCCGTCCAGTTTCGCCCGGTGTTTCAGCCCTCCGGTCCACGCATAGATCGACGCGATGGAGTTGGTCGAGGTCGCCTCGCCCTTCTGATGCTGGCGATAGTGCCGGGTCACGGTGCCATGCGCCGCCTCGGCCTCGACGATCTTGCCGTCGGGCGTCATCAGCTGGCTGGTCATCAGGCCCAGCGAGCCGAAGCCCTGCGCCACCGTGTCCGACTGCACGTCGCCATCGTAGTTCTTGCAGGCCCAGACGAAGCCGCCGCTCCACTTCATCGCACAGGCGACCATGTCGTCGATCAGCCGGTGCTCATAGGTGATCCCGGCCTCCTCGAACTTGTCCCTGAACTCGGTGTCGAACACCTCCTCGAACAGCAGAAGGAACTGGCCATCATATTGTTTCAAAATGGTATTCTTGGTCGACAGGTAGAGCGGCCAGCCCATCGACAGGGCATAATTCATCGACGCGCGGGCGAAATCGCGGATCGAGTCATCGAGGTTGTACATGCCCATGTAGACACCCGATGCGGGGGCGTCGAACACCTCTTTCTCGATCACTTCGCCGTCTTCCCCGGTGAATTTCAGGCTCAGTTTGCCGGGGCCGGGAAACTTGATATCCGTCGCCCGATACTGATCCCCATAGGCGTGCCGGCCGATGACGATGGGCCGGGTCCAGCCCGGCACGAGGCGCGGCACGTTGCGGCAGATGATCGGTGCCCGGAACACCACGCCGCCAAGAATGTTGCGGATCGTGCCATTGGGGCTGCGCCACATTTCCTTGAGGCCGAACTCCTCGACCCGTGCCTCGTCGGGGGTGATGGTGGCGCATTTGACGGCGACGCCCACCTCCTTGGTCTTCTCGGCTGCGTCGATGGTGATCTGGTCACGGGTGGCGTCCCGGCTCTCGATCCCGAGGTCGTAATAGAGCAGGTCGATATCGAGATAGGGCAGGATCAGCTTCTGCTTGATGAAATCCCACATGATGCGGGTCATCTCGTCGCCGTCCATTTCGACGACGGGGTTCTCTACCTTGATCTTCGACATGTCATGCTCCTTGGCAAAGGTGTCTGCAAACGAAAACGGGCCGCCTTGGGGATGACCCAGGACGGCCCGTCATGCAAGGGCGATGGGCCGTTACCCCATGATCCCGTTCAGCGTCGCGCTCGGCCGCATGACCGAGGCAAGCTTGGCATCATCGGGGTTGTAATAGCCGCCGGTATCGGCCGGCTGGCCCTGAACGGCGGCCAGTTCGCCGGTGATCTTTTCCTCGTTCTCGGCCAGCGCCTTGGCGATCGGTCCGAACTCCTCGGCCAGCGCGGCATCATCCGACTGCGCGGCGAGTGCCTCGGCCCAGTAGCGGGCGAACCAGTAGTGGCTGTCGCGGTTGTCGGGCTCGCCCACCTTGCGGCTTGGCGAGCGGCCGTGATCGAGAATGCCCTGTGTGGCGGTCTCGACCGTTTCCCCCAGCACCTTTGCGCGGGCGTTGTCCTTGGAATCGCCCAGGAATTTGAAGCTTTCGCCAAGCGCGCAGAACTCGCCAAGACTGTCCCAGCGCAGGTGGTTTTCCGACTCCAGCTGCTGCACGTGTTTCGGCGCCGAGCCGCCGGCGCCGGTCTCGAACAGGCCGCCGCCGTTCATCAGCTTGACGATCGACAGCATCTTGGCCGAGGTGGCCAGTTCGAGGATCGGGAACAGGTCGGTCAGGTAGTCGCGCAGCACGTTGCCGGTGATGGCGATGGTGTTCTCGCCCTTGGTGATCGTCTCGAGGCTGGCGCGGGTGGCCTCGCGCGGGGCCATGATCTCGAACTTGTCGGAGACGCCCTTGGCTTCGAGGATCGGTTTCACGAAGCGGATCAGCTCGGCATCGTGGGCGCGGGTCTCGTCGAGCCAGAAGATGGCGCGATAACCGGTGGCCTTCTGGCGTTCGATGGCAAGGTTCACCCAGTCTTCGATCGGCGCCTTGCGGGCCGAGGCCGAGCGCCAGATATCGCCTTTTTCGACCTTGTGCTGGTGCAGCACGGTGCCGTCCTCCAGCACCATTTTCACGGTCCCGTCCTCGGGGATTTCGAAGGTGGTGGGGTGGGAGCCGTACTCTTCGGCCTTCTGCGCCATCAGGCCGAGGTTCTGCACCGTGCCGGCGGTGGCCGGGTTCAGTTTTCCGTTGGATTTGAAGAACTTGATCGTCTCGTCATAGACCGGCGCATAGGAGCTGTCGGGGATCACGCAGACCGCGTCATGCTCCTTGTTGTCGGGGCCCCAGCCCTTGCCGCCCGAGCGGATGAGCGCGGGCATGGAGGCGTCGATGATGACGTCGGAAGGGACGTGCAGGTTGGTGATGCCGCGGTCGCTGTCGACCATGTACATGGGCGGGCGGGCTTCGCGGGTTTTTTCAATGGCCTCAAGGATTTCCGGCTTGTCCTTGATCCGCTCCAGCAGGTCGCCGAGGCCGGAATTCGGGTTCACGCCCGCGGCCTTCATCTCGTCGCCGTATTTGTCGAAGACGGGCTTGAGCCATTGCTTGACCGCGTGGCCGAAGATGATCGGGTCGGAGACCTTCATCATCGTGGCCTTCATGTGCAGCGAGAAGAGCACGCCTTCGTCCTTGGTCTTTTCGATCTCGTCGGCGAGGAAGGTGTCGAGGGCGTTGGCGCTCATGAAGGTGGCGTCGACGACGGTGCCTTCGGGATAGCTGACGCCTTCTTTCAGGACGGTCTCTCCACCCGAGGTTTCGAGGACGATCTTGGCCGTGGCGGCCTTGTCGAGCGTGGCGGATTTCTCGTTGGAAAAGAAGTCGTTACCCGACATCGAGGCGACGCGGGTTTTGCTGTCGGCGGTCCACTCGCCCATGCGGTGCGGGTTGTTCTGGGCGAATTTCTTGACCGGGGCGGCGGCGCGGCGGTCGGAGTTGCCTTCGCGCAGGACGGGGTTCACCGCCGAGCCCTTGATGGCGTCGTAGCGGGCGCGGACCTCTTTTTCCGCGTCCGTCTTGGGGTCGTCGGGGTAATCGGGAATGTCAAAGCCCTGACCCTGAAGCTCGCGCACGGCGGCGACGAGCTGGGGGGCGGAGGCCGAGATGTTGGGCAGTTTGATGACGTTGGCGTCGGGCTGTTTCACCAGTTTGCCCAGCTCGGCGAGGTCGTCGTTGACGCGCTGGTCGGCGGTCAGCTTGTCGGGGAAGGTGGCGAGGATGCGGCCGGCCAGCGAGATGTCCCTGGTGCCGACCGAGACGCCGGCGGCGGCGGCGAAGCGCTGGATGATCGGCAGCAGCGAGGCGCTGGCGCGTTCCGGTGCCTCGTCGACCTTGGTGTAGACAATATCGGGATTGGAGTTGTCGGCCATGGGTGATCCCTCTTGATCTGGGTAAGAAGCGTTGGGCGCCGCGGGGAGGCGGGCGATTGGGCGGGTCATAGCGTATCGCGGCGTCTCTGGAAAGACGGTATGCGACTGTATACCGGAAAAAGTGCCGCAGGGCCGGCGGGAGGCCGCGCAGGGCAGGCGGCGGGATCAGCCGTCGTAATGCTCGATCTTTTCCAGCCGCCGCATCAGCAGGGTGCCGCCCAGCACGCAGGCGAGGACGCCGGTCAGGAGCGGCAGGGGTGTGCCGTTGAAGGACAGGCCCACGGGCACGGTGAGGATGACCGAGCCGACCGTGCCGATGCTGGCGATGACGCTGGCGGCCATGCCGGCGATGTGACCCAGCGGCTCCATCGCGAGGGCGTTGAGGTTGCCGAGCGTCAGCGCCGCCTGAAAGAAGACGGTGGTCTGCCATGCGACGTAGACCGCGAAGTCGACCCCCGGCGGCAGGCCGATCAGGAAGAGGGTCAGGGTGATCGCGGTCAGGCCGATCTGGGCCATGAGCGCGAAGCTGACCAGCCGCCGCATGCCCAGACGCATGACCAGTGCCGCGTTGACGAAGCTGCCGGTGCCGGCGAGGAGGGCGATCAGGAAGAACCAGTAGGGGAAATCCTCGGTCCGGTCGAAGGTGGCGCTGAAGATCTGCTGGATCGAGCTGATCGAGGAGAAGAGCGTGGTGAAGCAGAGGATCTGCACGGCGATCGAGAGGCGGACGGTGCGGAAGGAGAGCACCTCCTTTACCGCGCCCCAGAGCGAGCGGGGGCGGAAGGGGCGGCGGCGTTCGGCGGGCAGGGGTTCGGCGAGGCGGAGCAGCATCCACAGGGTCGTGCAGATGGCGAAGAGGATGAAGATGCCGAAGATGCCGCGCCAGCCGGTGAGGGCGATGACGCCGCTGCCGGCGAGGGGAGCGACGGCGGGAACGAGGGTGAAGACCATCATCACGAAGGAGATGAGCCGCGCCATTTCGCGCCCGGCATAGAGGTCGCGGATGATGGCAAGCGCAACGATGCGGGCGGCGGCGGCGCCGAGCCCCTGAAGGATGCGCGCCGCGACGATCAGTTCGAGCGAGGGCGCGATCATCGCCAGCAGGGAGCCGGTGATGTAGACTGCCGCGCCCATCAGGATGACCGGCTTGCGCCCGTAGCTGTCAGAGAGCGGCCCGGTGAAGAAGGTGCCGCAGCCGAGCCCCAGAAGGAAGGAGGCGACCACGAGCTGGGCCCGGTTGACCGCGTCGGGCGTGAGTTCGGCGCCGATGCGCGGCAAGGCGGGCAGCATCGCGTCGATGGAAAACGCGACGGTGGCCACGAGCATCGCCATCAGGGCGACGAATTCGACGCGCCCGATGGGCGCGCGACCGGGCTGGGGAGTGTCGGGAGCGCTCATTCCCGGGCGCTATCATGCTGTGCGGATATGCGCCATAGGATCGTTGCGCACATGTCGAGGGCCGTTGATGCACATATGGGGCGGGAACCTTTCCATCGGGTTAAGGTGCAGAACGGGACAGGGCGCGTGCCCCGCAACAGGGGCGGGGCACGCTTGGGGTGGCCGGCCTAGTGGGCCGTCATTTCTTTGACGATCTGGTCGGCGGTCAGGGCGGCGGGGTAGTAGGTGGGCCAATTGGTGACCTCTTGGAGAAGGGCGGCGCGGTCGTCGCCCCAGTAGAGATGGTAATGGTCGGCCTCGGCAGGGGCGATGCGGTGGTCGCTGAACTGGATATAGTCGGGGGCGTCCTCGTCGCCTTCGGTCTTCTGGAAGATGAAGCGGACGCCGCGGTTGCCCTTCTTGTAGGTGAGGACTTCATGGCCGTCATCGGCATAGGTGCCGGAGACGGAGCTGTCGCCCTTGTGGAAGGTGAGGCGGTCGCCGGTGATCTCGATGCGGTCGACATCGGTGGCGTAGCCGGTTTCGTAATAGGCGCGGTACTCGGCGGCGGTCTTGTCGCCATGCGCGGCCTTGTGGTCCATGACCGGATCGAGGCTGCCATCCATCAGGTGGGGATAGACCGATTGCCAGTCGCCTTGCCAGTCGGAGAGGGGGCGGGCCTGAATCTGGCTGTCCTCGAAGTAGCCCTTGTAAATGTCTGATTTCTCTTTGGATTCGGCGCCGTGGGAATGGCCGTGATCCTGCGATTTCTCAGCGCTCTCGGAGGCCAGCGCCGGGGCGGCGAGGGTGAGCAGGGCGCCAGTGGCGAGGGCTGTGGCGTGTCTGAGGAAGAGCGTTTGCATGTCGTGCGTCCCTTTCGGGTTGGTGGTGTCAGGGCCGGAGGCGAGCGGGGCGGGCTGGGCCCGCCGGGGCCGTCCGGAGTGATTCGTTACGTTATATCGTAACATCCATAGCTGTTACGTGAAGCGCGCCGGGGTGGCAACGGCCCGGAATGTGAATTTCCGGGAGGCTGGCGTTAACGAAAGATTACCGCCGGGGCGAATCCGGTCGGGCATCGGAGTTGGCGGCGTTCTCTGCCCCGTCGTCACGGGGGTGGGGGGCGTGGCGGACCTTGCCGATAAGCCACTCGGTATGTTCTTCGCGTTTGCGCATTGCGAAGGCACCGAACTGTTGAATCGCAACGGCAAAGATGCCGAGGCCGACGAAGATGAAGACGGTGGTGCCGATCTTGCCCATGGCGGTGGCCGGGACAAGCTCGCCATAGCCCACGGTCGAGAGGGTCACGACGGTGAAGAAATAGCTGTCGATCCACGACCAGCCTTCGACATGGCGAAAGAAGATCGTGCCGCCGACGATGATGGCGGGCAGCGTGGAGAAAAAGGCGATGAGCTTGCGCCAGTTCATCCCTTGCCCCTTTCGACCCTCAGCCGTGGCCGGCCTGAGCGGGCTGGTTCTTGATCTCGTCGATCACCTTGAGCCAGAGGTCGGACGGCTGGCAGCCGGGCACGGCATGCTTGCCCGCGACGATGAAGGTGGGCACGCCGGAGATCCCCATTTCACGAAAACCGGCGTCCTTTTTGTGGATACCTTCGATGTCGGCATCGGATTTGAGCAATTTCAGCACAACGGCGGCATCCATTTCGGCACCGTCGGCAATGTCGCCCAGCGTGTCGTGATCGCCGATATCGCGGCCCTCGTGAAAATAGGCGCGGAAGAGCGCCATGGCGACGGCCATCTGCTTGCCCTCGATGCCGGCCCAGTGGATCAGGCGGTGGGCGTCGAGCGTGTTGGGCGTGCGCTTGATCCCGGCGAGGTCGAGGTTGAGCCCCGCATCCTCGGCCGCCTCGACGATGGGGGCATAGGCGCGCGCCGCGCCTTCCTGCCCGCCGAATTTGTTTTCGAGGTAAACGTGGCGTTCCATGCCTTCGGGGGGCATGTCGGGATTGAGCTGGAACGGGTGCCATTCGATCTCGAACGGGTGGTCGGGGCGTTCGGCCAGTGCCTTGTCGAGCAGGGTTTTCCCGATATAGCACCAGGGGCAGATCGGATCGGAAATGATATCAAGCTTGACCATGAAGCGCCTTGTAGATCGGCCGCAACTCGCGGCGCAGGATTTTGCCGTTTGCCCCGGTGGGCAGGGCGTCGAGGTGGAAGAAACCGCGGGGGCATTTGTAACCTGCCAGCCGGTCCTGCGCAAATGCATGCAGATCGGGCTCTGACAGCGGTTCGGGGCCGGTGTAGAAGGCCATGATCAGGCGGGTGTCGGCCTTGACCTCGATATCGGTGACCGCGGCCTGAAGGATGCCGGGATGAGCATTGAGCACGGCCTCGACCTCCATCGGGGAGACGCGGAAGCCGCCGGCGTTCATCATGTCGTCGGCGCGGCCGAGATAGGTGATGGCGCCGGTGGCGTCCATCGCGCCCTGATCGCCGGTGAGGAACCAGTCGCCGCGATACTTGGCGGCCGTCGCCTCCGGCGCGCCGAGATAGCCCAGCATCAGGCCGGGGTCGGAGCGGTGGATGGCGATGGTGCCCTCGTCGCCCAAGGGCACGGGGCCGTCTTGGCCGAGGATGGCGACGCGGCGGCCGGGCTGGGGGTAGCCCAGCGTGCCATGCGGGGCCTGATGGCCGGGAGCGGCGGAGATGAAGGTGGAGCATTCGGACATGCCGTAGGCCTCGAAGATCTCGGTGCCGGTGGCGGCGGACCAGTCGTCGCGGATGGTGTCGGCGAGTTTTTCGCCGGCGGAAAGGCCGTGGCGGAGCCTGGGCAGGTCGAGGGCGGTGCCGTCCTTGAGGAACTTGCGGTAAACGCCCGGCGCGGCGGCGAAAATCGTTGCGTCGTGCCGCTTCATCAGCAGCGGAAGCTGCCCTGCGTCGATGCCGGATTGGGGGATGAGGGCGGTGGCGCCGGCTGTCCACGGGTCCATCAGGCCGGTGCCCAGCGTATAGGTCCAGTTGAAGGCGCCAGCATGGCAGAGGCGATCAGTGGCGCGCAGGCCGTACCAGCCGTCATGCATCATCTGGCGCGCCCAGATGGCGCGGTGGGCATGCATCACCGCGCGGGGCGTGCCGGAGGTGCCGGAGGTGTAGATGATATAGGCCATGCGGTTAGGGTCGCCCATGTCGAAGGCGGCGGGGGGCAGGGTGCGCATGGTGGCGAGGTCGGCGGGGGTGATGACGGGGATGTCCGTCTCGGGGCAGGCGATGGCGGGGTCGCGGAGGATGACGCCCGGGGCGGTGGTGGCGATGATGCCCGCGACCTCGCGTTCGGTGAGCTGCGAGGAGGTGGGGACGGGGACGAGGCCCACGGCGATGGCGCCGAGATAGGCAATGGGGAATTCGACGGTGTTGCCGAGGCGCATGAGCACACGATCGCCGGGGGTGAGGCCTGCCTGAAGGAGGCCCGCGCCGGTGCCGAGGACAGCCGATTTGAGCTTGGCGTAGCTCCAGCGTTCGGCGCCCGAGAGGCCGAGCACGGCGAGCGCCACCTTGTCGGGCGTGGCGTCGGCGTGGCGCAGGACATGCGCCGCGAGGTTGAAGGGGGCGGGGCAGGGCGCGAAGGCGGCGGAGGTCGTCTGGGACAGCATGGCAATGCTCTAGGCACAGGCCGGCTCAAGTTGCAAGTCTGTCAGGCCGGGCGTATAGCGTTTCGCATGAAGGAAACGCTGCCCGGAAACCTTATCAGGATCTCGCGCCAGGACGGGGCGGAGGAGCAGGCCGAACCGCTCAACCTGGGGGAGCGGGTGCGGGAATTGCGCAAGGGGCGCGGCTGGACGCTGGAGCGGGCGGCGAAGCAGGCCGGGCTGGCGAGATCGACCCTGTCGAAGATCGAAAACGGCCAGATGTCACCGACTTACGAGGCGTTGAAGAAGCTGGCCGTGGGGTTGCAGATCTCGGTGCCGCAGCTTTTCACGCCGCCGCAGCGGGATCAGGTCAGCGGGCGGCTGGCGGTGACCAAGGCCAGCGAGGGCGCGCAGCACGCAACGACGACCTACGAGCATGAGCTGCTGGGCGAGGCGTTGAGCAAGAAGCGGATGCTGCCCTATCGGGCAAGGATCAGGGCTAGGTCGGTCGAGGAGTTCGACGGCTGGGTCAGGCATGACGGGGAGGAGTTCCTGTACGTGCTGACCGGGGTCGTGCGGCTGTTCACCGAGTTCTATGAACCGATCGAGATGCGCCGGGGCGACAGCGCCTATTACGACGCGACGATGGGGCATAACGTGGTGTCGGTCAGCGACGAGGATGCCACGATCTTGTGGGTGACGTCACTGGCGTGACGAATCACGGTTAACGGCCTTGTTTTGCTGGAATTCCGACGTCGGTATAACGTCGGTATTTTGTCGGTATCGCGTCGGTGCATGGTCTGTGCGCGGGGGCCGTTGACACAAGGTGCGTTGCGCAACGGCCCGATTTTAATCCTATTTTCAGATTCGCCGGTCATGGTGCGGGTCAGGCGTTGCCCGCAAGCCGGTGATAGATGTGGGTGAAGGTCGCCGCGCCGAGGATCGGGATGATGAGGTTGATGAGCGGGATCGAGAGCGGCAGGGCCATGAGGATGCCCGCGAGCCAGATCGTCGTCAGGTGGCGGCGGCGCAGCGTTTTTGCCTCTTGCCGGCCGACGCGGCGTATGGCGACGAGGGTGAAATACTCCATGCCCAGCAGATAGCCGTTCATGGCGTAGAAGATGAAGGGCGCGGCGGGCGTGAAGAAGACGTAGAGGACGAAGGCCAGAAGATTGGCGGCGATGATGATGCCGAGGAAATTGATCGTGTCCTTCAGCGCCTCGGCAAAGGGCGTGCGGCGGGCCGGGGGCAGGCGCGGGTAATGGCGGTCTTCGACGGCCTGCGCCACCTCGTCGAGGAACATGGAGGTGATGGCCGAGGCCACCGGGATCATCAGGACGGCGGAAAGGACCACCATAAAGATGAAGGAGCCGAAGCTGAGAAGGTCGCCGACCCATGTGACCTCGCCCACCAAGGGCAGGTCGGTGGTGTCACCGGTGAGCCATTCGACGATGAAGAGGAGGCCGGCATAGGTGGCGATCAGCAGGGCGAAGGTCAGGCCGATGCCGAGGAACAGCACCTTGCGGAAGCGCGGGTCGCCCAGTTGGCCCAGGGCCTTGAAGAAGCTGGAGAAGATCATTCGGTCACCCATGTGGTGATGGCATCGAGATCGGGGCGGGGCCGTTCCGGCGGGGCCGAGGTTTCGGTGCCGATATGGATGAGCCCGGCGATGCGCTCGCCCGCCTCGAGGCCGAAGCCGGCCTCGAGAAACGCGCGGTCATGGACGGGCCAGCCGGTGAGCCAGTTGGCGCCCCAGCCCGAGGCGAGCGCGGCGTTCAGGAGGGCAAGGCAGACGGCGCCGGCGGAGTAGGTCTGTTCGAGGAGCGGAATTTTCCCGGAGGGTTTCTGCACCTCGACCACGGCGATGGCGAGATGGGCGTCGGCATATTGGGCGCGGGCCTTGGCGATATCCTCGGGCGGTTTGCCGAGCCGGTCGCCGCACTCGTCAACCAGCGTGGCGAGGCGAAGAAGGGCGTTTCGTTCCAGCACGATGAAGCGCCAGGGTTCGAGCTTGCCGTGATCGGGGCTGCGGGCCGCGGCGGTCAGGATGGGCGTCAGCGCCGCGCGGTCGGGCACCGGGGTGGTGAGCGTCTTGGCGGGGCGCGAGCGGCGGTGAAGCAGAAATTCCATCGCGGCCGGGTTCGGATCGGGCATGCACGTCTTCCTGTCCTGTTGCGCGCCTACATGTCGGGTGCCAGCGCGCAGGGGTCAACCCTGCATCTGCCTCGTGGGTGATGGGCGTTGCCGGTCTGTGCCGTCCTGTCGAGCGCGGTGCGCCTGTGACGGCGCGTGTGGCAGCGAGGGGCTGCGGCCACCGGAGGCATGCTGCGCGATGGTCCGGTCAGGGTGACCGTGACGGCGGTGCCGGAGGGCGACGAGGCGGGCAAGGTGAGGGGGCAGACGCCCATGGCCATGGGCGCGCCCGGGTCGCGGCTGGAACTGGGGCGCGGGCAGCCCCGGCGACAAGAGCTTCAGCGTGGGTTGAGGGTCTTGCCGTTGAGCGAATAGACCCCTTCGGGCAGGTCCAGCGCGGCGCCGAGATCGCGAAGCTGGGCCGGGGACAGGGTGATCCTGTCGACCCGGTCGGTGCGCGGATCGTATTGCTCGATCGTGACGCATTCCTCGAAGGCGTTGATGATCACGTCTTCCTCGAGCCGCGGGCGGCCTTCGTCGACGAGGGTGATGACTGTGGAGTCGAATTCGTGCTCGATGGAAAACATGGGGCCACCTTATTCGCCTGACTGGTCATTGCAAGCGGGGCCTTGTTTCCATTCGGGGGCTGGCGAGCGGGGCAAACCCTGCTAAAACCAAGGGGAAAGACGATTGAGGATCTCGATGCGCTGGCTTCTTCTTGTGAGTGTGATGATCGGTCTGGCGGGGTGTGTGACCACCGCGCCGGCCCCCGGACCCAATGCCGTGGCGCGGGCGCCGCAATCGCCGGCGGCGAACGATCTTGCGCGGTTCCGGTCGGTGGTGAGCCGGGTGGAGCCCGTGGCGGAAGGTTTCTGCCGCAGCAGGGCCCGCTCGTCGAATTGCGATTTTCATATCGTGCTGGACGACCGCGAGGGGCTTCAGCCCAACGCCTACCAGACGCTCGACAAGAACGGGCGGCCGATCCTGGCCTTTACCCGATCGCTGTTGGCCGATGTGCAGAATGCCGATCAGCTGGCCTTTGTCATGAGCCACGAGGCGGCGCATCATATCGCCGGCCACATTCCGCGCCAGCAGCAGAACGCCATGGCCGGCGCCATACTGATGGGCGGGCTGGCCTCGCTCTCGGGGGCGAATTCGGCCGGGATCGAGGCGGCGGTGAACATGGGCGCGGGCGTGGGCGCGCGGCGCTATTCCAAGGATTTCGAGCTGGAGGCGGACGCGATCGGCACGGTGATCGCCCACGAATCGGGGTATAACCCGGTGCTGGGGGCGGAGTATTTCATGCGGATCGCCGACCCCGGTGACAGCTTGCTCGGCAGCCACCCGCGCAACGCGCAGCGGATCGAGACGGTGCGGCGCGTGGCCGCCGGGCTCTGAGCGGCGGGGCATGCAGCAACTGCCGGATGTGGTGCGCGACCGGGGGTCGAAATATGCCGTTTCGGGCGGGGTCGTGGCCCGCCGGGACGATGCGGATGCCTTCCTGACCGAGCTGAAGCGGGACAAGAAATTCGCCAAGGCGACGCATAATACCTGGGCGGTGATCCTGTCGGACGGAACGCCGCTCAAGGGGGATGACGGCGAATCGGGGGCCGGAAACGTGATCCTGCGGATGCTGGAGCGCGAGGGCGTGCGCGACCGGATCGTGGTGGTGACGCGCTGGTATGGCGGCAAGCATCTGGGCGGCGACCGGTTTCGGCATGTGCAGACCTGTGTGCGGGCGTGGCTGGCGGAATTCGGTTGATGCAGGTCAAGGACGGGCCGACGCGGGGTGTTTAGCCTTTACCCGAACGCAATGCGACCGGGAGAGATGACATGCCCAACACGACCTACAAGCGCCATGCCGATCTGGTGGACCGGATGGCCAATGCCCTCGGAATCGATCTGGAAGAGAAGATCATGCGGGGCAAGCTGCAGATCGACACGCTGGGGGAGGCGGTGCTGCGCTGTACCGGCTGTGCCGATCCGTGCGGGTGCGAGCAATGGCTGGGGGCGCAGCTGACGGTGGCTGAGGCCGCGCCGGCGGGGTGCCGCAATGCCGAGCTGTTCGACGGGTTGAAGCGGGGCCGGCGGTTCTGAGGCCGCTGGGTCAGAGGGGGATCTGCACCGCGCTGGCCAGAGCCGCAGAGATGCCCATGAAGAAGCAGCCGGTCGCAACCAGCACGAAGGCGTGCCAGATGGCGTTGGAATAGCGCAGCGATTCCCAGCAGTAGAAGATCACCGCGACGGAATAGATGATGCCGCCGGTGAGGATGAGCCAGAGGCTTTGCGGGGGCAGGAGCGTCCAGAGCGGAACGAGGAGCGCGACGCCGATCCAGCCGAGCGCGACCTGCGGCCACCAGCCGGTGGTCATCGCGCCGCGAGCGGACATCAGTTTCGCCGCCGCGCCCACGAGCGCCAGCAGCCAGACGACGCCGAGGACGATATAGCCGAAGGCGGTGCCGAGGAGCACGCTGAGAGGCGTGAAGGTGCCGGCGATCTTGAGATAGATGGCGGCGTGGTCGATGCGGCGCAGGATGGGCCGGGCGGGGGTATGGGCGCCGAGGTGATAGGCGGCGGAGGCCGAGAGCATCAGGATAAGCCCCGCAGCATAGACCGAGGTGGCAACGAAGGTCGACCACGGCATGTGCTGGTACCACATCCAGAAGATTGTGGCGACGCCGGCGAGTGCGGCGGTGACGCCGATCACGTGAACGATGCCGTCGGCCCAGCGTTCGGCGCGGGTGTAATTGGGATAGGACATGGTCCCGGTACCTCCTGCCCGGTTGATGGCATCTCTCCACGACATCCTGATGTCGGCATCGGTGCAAAACTGTGGTTTGTTTCCGGCCGGTTTGGAACCGGGGCCGACGCGACGTCATGGGAAAGATCAAGCGCCGAGGCGGGCAAATGGTTCCCAGCGGCGTCGGTCAGAAGAGCGGGGCTGCGCCGAGCCGGCGGAATGAGCGGGCGCGTGGTTTCAACGCCTTCAGCGGCGAAGCTGACCCCACAGATCGTATTCTCCCGCCTCGTCGACCTCGACGGTGACGATATCGCCGACGGAGAGGCCATCGGTGCCCTCGTCGATGAAGAGGCAGCCGTCGATTTCCGGGGCGTCGGCCTTGGTGCGGCAGGTGGCGATGCCGTCTTCGTCGATGTCGTCGACGATGACGTCTTGCAGAGTTCCGACCTTGGCGGCGAGTTTATCCACAGAAATGGCCTGAGCCTTTTCCATGAAGCGCTGCCAGCGGTCTTCTTTCACGGGGTCGGGCACATGGTCGGGCAGCGTGTTCGACCGGGCGCCTTCGACGTTTTCGTATTTGAAGCAGCCGACGCGGTCGAGTTGCGCCACGTCGAGCCAGTCGAGGAGGGTCTGGAATTCCGCCTCGGTTTCGCCCGGATAGCCAACGATGAAGGTGGAGCGCAGGGTGATATCGGGGCAGATCGCACGCCATGCGTTGATTTCATCGAGGGTTTTTGCCGCCGCTGCCGGTCGGGCCATGCGTTTGAGCGTGTCGGGATGGGCGTGCTGGAAGGGGATGTCGAGATAGGGGAGGATGCGGCCCTCGGCCATGAGCGGAATGAGGTCGCGCACATGCGGGTAGGGGTAGACGTAATGCAGGCGCACCCACGCGCCGAGATCGCCAAGGTCACGGGCGAGATCGGTGATGTGGGCGCGGTGGCCGCCGGTTTCGGCGTGTTTCGTATCGACCCCGTAGGCGGAGGTGTCCTGGCTGATGACCAGCAGTTCCCTGACCCCGTTTTCGACCAGCTTCTCGGCCTCGCGCAGCACCGCATGGGCCGGGCGGGAGGCGAGGCGGCCGCGCATGTCAGGGATGATGCAGAACTTGCACTTGTGGTTACAACCCTCGGAAATCTTTAGGTAAGAGTAATGCCGGGGGGTGAGTTTCACGCCCGAGGAGGGCAGCAGGTCGACGAAGGGATCGGGGCTGGGCGGCACGGCGTCGTGCACCGCGTCGAGCACCTGTTCGTATTGGTGTGGCCCGGTGACGGCCAGCACCTTGGGGTGGGCGCCGGTGATGTATTCGGGCTCGGCGCCCAAGCAGCCGGTGACGATGACGCGGCCGTTTTCCTGAAGCGCCTCGCCGATCGCCGAAAGGCTTTCGGCCTTGGCGCTGTCGAGAAAGCCGCAGGTGTTGACGATGACCGCGTCGGCCCCGCCGTAATCCGGTGAGATGCCGTAGCCCTCGGCCCGGAGGCGGGTGAGGATGCGCTCGCTGTCGACCAGCGCCTTGGGGCAGCCGAGAGAGACCATGCCGATGACCGGCTGGCCGGGGCGGCGTGCCTCGGAAATGGTGGAGCGCGCGAGATCGGGGCGCAGGTCGGGGGGGTTGGTGCTCATGTGGCGCGATATAGTGGCTCGGGCGGCCCCGCGAAAGTGAAATCGAGGTTGTTGCGCGGGGCGCCGGGGCCTAACCTTGCGGGAAAAGACGCGGAGGGTGAGCGGTAGGCGTTGGATCGTGCGGGGCTTTGGGCTGTTGCTGCTGGCGGTGGTGCTGGTGGCAGGGGTTTTCCTTCTTTTGCCGGGCGACAAGATCGCCAAGGTCGCGGCGAGCCAGTTGTCGAGCTGGACCGGCCGCGAGGTGACGATGAGCGGGGAGACGACGCTGAGCTTCTACCCGATCCTCGGGGTCAGCACCGGGGCGGTGACCGTGGCCAATGCCGAGTGGAGCGACGGCGAACCGATGTTCCGGGCCGAAAGCCTGAAGATCGGGGTGGAGCCGCAGGTTCTGTGGGGCGGCGATATCCGGATCACGGGACTTGAGGCGGTGGGGCCTGTCATCAACCTCGAGAAGGCCGCCGACGGGCGGGTGAACTGGGAGTTGGGCGTCGAGGGCGTGGCGCCCTCGGGGCAGGCGAGCGAGGGGGCGGCTCCGGCGGGGCAATTGGCCCGGTCGGACCGGCTGGCGCTGACGCTGGACCGGGCGCTCGTGGAGGATGCGACCTTTCTTTATACCGATCACGGCACCGGCGAGCGGACCGAGATGCGCGGCATGGCGTTCGATTTCCGCTGGCCGGAATACGAGGGGCGGGCCACGTTCGACATGACGCTGCGCCCCGCGGGCGAGGCGGTGCGGATCGAGGGCTATCTCGACCGGGTGGGCGAGTTCATCGATGGCGCGGTGAGCGACGTGAAGGCGACGGTGAGCACGAATGGCGGCGAGGTGACCTTCCTCGGCCGGGCGAGCACCGCGCCGGAGGTACAAGGCCGGGTGACGGCCGGGGTGGATGACACGGGCGCGTTCATGGCGGCGTTGGGGCTGCCGGCTGCGGATATTCCCACCGGGCTGGGCCGGAGCGTGACGGGCGAGACGCTGGTGACCTATAGCGCCGATCAGCGGCTGTCGCTGCGCGAGGTGGCGCTGCAGTTGGACGGCAACCGGATCGGTGGCGCGGCGGATGTGGAGCTGGGCGGCGAGCGGCCGGTGGTGTCGGCGCAGATCAATGCCGGGGCGCTGGACCTGACGGGGATGCAGAGCGAAAGCGGCGGGGAGGAGACCGCGGGGCGTGCCTCGGCGGCGGCCGACACGGGCTGGTCGACCGAGCCGATCGACGCCTCGGCGCTGGGGCTGGCGAATGGCGAGGTGGCGCTGACGGCGGAGAGTGTCGACCTTGGTGATCTGAAGGTGGGCAATGTGCGGTCGATGATCACGCTTGATCGGTCGCGGCTGGTGTTCGACCTGCGTGAAGTTCGGGCGTATAACGCGTTGATTACCGGGAATTTCGTGGTGAACAACCGCTCGGGCCTGTCGGTGGGTGGCGATCTGACGGCGGCGGGGATCGACATGGAGAGCTTCCTGACCGATGCCGCGGGGGTCACGCGGTTTGCGGGCGAGGCGGATGCGAGCCTGAGCTTTCTTGGCGTGGGTTCGTCGGAGCAGGCGATCATGGGTTCGCTGAGCGGCGAGGGCGCGGTGCAGGTCGGGCGTGGGGTGATCTCGGGGTTTGATCTCGACAAGCTGATGCGGTCGGGCGTGGCGACCGGGGGCACGACGATTTTCGACAGTATGGGCGCGACGTTTACCATGGAAAACGGGTTCGCGCGCAACGATGACCTGTTGTTGCAGCTGCCGCTGGCAAAGGCCGAGGGGGAAGGTGTTGTCTCGCTCGGCAAGCGGCGGATCGATTACCTGTTCACGCCAGTTCTGCTGGAGGGGGACAGCACCAAGGGGCTGGCCATTCCGGTGCGGATCCGCGGGGCGTGGGATGACCCGGAGATCGTGCCGGACATGGAGGCGGCGATCGACCGGAATTTCCGCGAGGAGAAGGAGGAGCTGGAGGAGAAGGCCGAGGAAGAGGTGCGGCGCGCGGTGGAGAAGGAGCTGGGCGTGACGGTCGAAGAGGACGAGTCGGTCGAGGATGCGCTGAAGCGGAAACTTGAGGAGGAGGCCGCGAAGGGGCTTCTGAAGCTCTTCGATTGACGCGGCAGGAGCGGGGCGCAAGAGGTTGAAATGGCGTTGAATTCGGTTGACGAGGCGTTCGTGGAGCGGCTGCACGAGGTGCTGCCCGCGGCGGCGTTTCGCGAGGTGACGCCCGCCTATCTCGAGGAGCCGAGGGGGCGCTGGGCGGGTCAAGCGGGTGTGCTGGTGGCGCCGGATTGCGTGGAGGATGTGGCGGCCTGTGTGAAGGCGGCGGCGGAGGCCCGGGTGCCGGTGGTGCCTTATGGCGGGGGCACCGGCCTTGTGGGCGGGCAGATCGTGGCGGAGGGGCCGGTGCCGATGCTGCTGAGCCTTGAGCGGATGCGGAAGGTGCGGGGTGTCTGGCCGGAGGAGAACGTGATGGAGGTCGAGGCGGGGGCGATCCTGTCGGATATCCATGACGCCGCCGAGGCGGAGAACCGGCTGTTTCCGCTGTCGATCGCGGCCAAGGGGAGTGCGCGGATCGGCGGGATGCTGGCCACCAATGCGGGCGGGGTGAACGTGCTGCGCTATGGCAATGCGCGGGCCTTGTGCCTCGGGGTCGAGGCGGTGCTGCCGGATGGGCAGATCTGGCACGGGCTGCGGCGGCTGCGGAAGGACAATATGGGGTATGACCTGCGCGACCTGCTGATCGGCTCGGAAGGGACGCTGGGGGTGATCACGGCGGCGGTTCTGGTGCTGCATCCGAAACCCGCGGGGGAGGGAACGGCGCTGATGGCGGTGCCGGATCCGGCGGCGGCGCTGGGGTTGCTGGCGCTGGCGAGAGAGCATCTGGCCGAAGGGGTGTCGGCGTTCGAGCTGATGCACCGGGCGGGGCTGGAGTTTCTGGCGGAGACGATGCCGGATGTGCGGCTGCCGTTTGATGAGCCGCCGGAGTGGCTGGTGCTGATCGATATCGGGCTGGCGAAGGGGCTGGAGCCGGCGGGGGCACTTGAGAGGCTCTTCGCCGAGGCGTTCGAGGCGGGGCTGGTGAGCGACGGGATGGTCGCGCAGTCAGAGGGCCAGCGGGCGGAGTTCTGGGAGGTGCGGGAGACGATTCCGGAAGCCAACCGGCGGATCGGCTCTGTCAGTTCGCACGACATTTCGGTGCCGCTGGGGGCGCTGCCGGAGTTCATCGCGCGCGGCAACGAGGCAATGGCGGCGCTGGGGGCGTTCCGAGTCAATTGTTTCGGGCATGTGGGCGACGGGAACCTGCATTACAACGTCTTCCCGCCCAAGGGAGAGCGCAAGGAGGCCTTTGCCGGGCAGCGGGACGAGATCAAGCGGGTGGTGCATGATCTGGTGCACGAGCTGGGCGGGTCGGTGAGTGCCGAGCACGGGGTCGGGCGGCTGAAGGTGGATGATCTTGAGCGCTATGGCGACCCGGTAAAGCTGTCGGCGATGCGGGCGATCAAGGCGGCGCTGGACCCGGGTGGCATCATGAACCCGGGGGCTGTGTTGCGGGCGGATTGAGTGGGGGCGCTGCCCCCCACATTGAAATCCTGAGGGATTTCAATGCTCCCCCCGGGATATTTTGGGCCAGAAGAAGCCGGGCGTCCGTGCTTTCATCTTTCTTTAAATACTCAAAATCCGACGGTCAGACCGGGAGCGACGTTGTCCGTTTGAGCGCCTTGAGGGAAAAGCTGGAATGGACGGCCTGCACGACGTCGCTGCGCAGGAGGGCGTGGGTCATGAAATGTTCGTAGCTTTCGACGTCGGCGGTGTGGATCTTCAGCATGTAGTCGGCGGTGCCGGTGATGGCGTGGCATTCGAGGATCTCGGGGTGCCGGTCGACGAGGCGGGAGAAGGCGGCAAGAGAGGCCTCTGAATGGTCCCGGAGCGACACGGTGGCGAAGACGCAGAGCTTGGCGCCCACCTTTGCCGGATCCAGCAGGGCCACGCGGGCGGTGACGATGCCGGCGGCGTCGAATTCCTGCAGTTTGCGCCAGAGGGTGCTTTGGGCCATGCCCACACGCTCGGCCAGCGTGGCGAGGGAGGCGGCGCTGTCTTGTTGGATTTCCCGAAGGAGGGCGGATTCTTGATCGGAAAATTTCATGTTTGGGATAATAGTGGATAAATTTTCCGATTTCCACGCAAATCGGGATGCGTTCGGGAAAACGGTTCAGTGCGGTGGTGTAGACTGGGCATGAAGGAGAAAGACCATGACCAAGGACACCACTTATACCTCGAAGACGCCGGATGCGGAGGGGTTCTACAGCTATTCGCCGGAGGAGGATGCCGTCTGGGGCGAGCTGTTCGAGGCGCAGATGGCGTATCTGCAGGACAAGGCGACGCCGGAGTATTTCGAGGGGGTCGAGTTGCTGGGGCTGAGGCCCGGCAAGGTGCCGCAGGTCAGGCAGATTGACGCGCGGCTGGCGGAGCTGACCGGTGCGGGGGTCGAGGGCGTGCCGGCGATCATTCCGCCGAGCCGGTTTTTCGACCTGCTGAGCCAGAAGAAGTTTCCGGTGGCGACCTTCCTGCGGCGGCGGGAGCAGATGGAGTATATCGAGGAGCCGGACTTGTTTCACGAGGTGTTCGGCCATTGCCCGCTGCTGACCAACCCCGATTACGTGGCGTTCATCGAGGGCGTGGGGAAGAAGGCGAAGGCGCTGGGCAAGGGCTATAGCTGGCACCTGTTTCGGCTTTTCTGGTTCACGGTGGAGTTCGGGATGATCCGGCATGGCGACGGGTACCGGGCGTTCGGTGCCGGGATCGTGTCTTCGCCCGCCGAGGCCGCCCATGCGACGGGCGGCGAGGCGGTGATCGAGCCGTTCGAGTTGCACCGGGTTCTGCGGATGCCCTACCGGATCGACATCGTGCAGCCGGTTTATTTCGCCATCGACGATTTCGCGCAGCTTGCGGCGACGCAGGAGGAGGACTGGAAGGCGGCGATCGACGGGGCAAGGGCCAAGGGCGACCTGCCGGCGCCGTTCGACAAGGCGGCCTGAGCGAGGTTTCGTTTCCCAAAACGGGAGGTCTGCGCTAACCAGCCCCTTGTGTGATTTCCAACGCGAGGGGCTTTCCCATGGCTGATCTTCTGACCGTCGAGAACCTTGGCAACCTGCTAATGCTGTGTTTTTTGCAGGCGGTGCTGGGGTTTGACAACCTGCTTTATATCTCAATTGAATCCCAGCGGGCGCCGGTGGCGCAGCAGAAATCGGTGCGGTACTGGGGGATCATCATTGCCGTGGCGCTGCGGGTGATTTTGCTGTTCGTGATGATCCGGCTGATCGATGCCATGGCCGAGCCGTTTTACGTGTTCGACTGGGAGGGTGTGCTGACCGGCGGCGTGAATTTCGCGACCTGTGTGTTCATCATCGGCGGTGTCTTTATCATCTATACGGCGGTGAAGGAGATCGGGCATATGCTGACGATCGAGCATCTGAATACCGACATGAGCGACAAGCCGGGCAAGTCGGCCGCGCAGGTGGTGATCATGATCGTGATGATGAACCTGATCTTCTCGTTCGATTCGGTGCTGTCGGCGCTGGCGATCACGGATGTCTTCATCGTGCTGGCGACCGCTATCATCCTGTCGGGGCTGGCGATGCTGCTGCTGGCGGACGGGGTGACAAGGTTTCTGGAGAAGAACCGGATGTACGAGGTTCTGGGCCTGTTCATCCTGTTGATCGTGGGCGTCGTGCTTTTGGGTGAGGCGGGGCAGGCCGCCGCACATGCGGTGCATGACGAGGCGCTGGCCCTCAGGTTCTTCGGCTACGAGGTGGTGCCGATGTCGAAGACGACCTTCTACTTCTCGGTCATCGTGCTGGTGGCGGTGGAGGTCATCCAGTCGGGCTATACGCGCAAGCTGGACGCGCAGCGGCGGACGGCGTCGCGCCATTGAGGGGTTTGCGGGCGAAGACAGGGCGTTAAGGCGATGTTTACCCTAGCAACGCCTGACGCCATGACCTAAGTTTCAGGTGAGTTGAGAGCCACCTTCAGCGGGAGACGGCCCGGCATGGCGCGCCTGTTAATGCTCGTTATTCTGGTGCTGGCGCTGGTTGCGCTGGCCGGTTACGCGGTGTCTGCCATGACGCGGGCGGCGCGCGAAGCCCGGTCGCTTGGCCAGGATATCGCGCTGACGACAAGGGGAACGAGTGTGCAGAAAATCGCTTATGCGGCCCTGTTCATCCTGATGCTCGGTGTGACGAGCGGCCTGCTCGGGGGGCTGTAACCGGGATGGCAAGGAAATTCGGCGGCAAATACAGCCCGGACGGCAGCGATGTGCAGGGGCCGGACCAGACCGACGCGGTGCTCTATCGCGGGGCGCGGGTCGACCCGGCGGGGGCAAGGGCGAACCTGATGTTCCTGCCCGCGGCGGTGGTGCTGTTCACCTCGATCACGTCCGGTGCGACCGGGCTGGCGCTGGGGGCGGTGGCGGCCGGGGTGCTGGCGCTGTCGGCGTGGATGCTGCGCAACGGGTTGCGGGCCGAGGCCGCGTATCATGCGAGGAAGGTGGCGCGGAGCCCCGGCATTCCGCGCAAGCTGTTCTCGTCGGTGCTGGCGGGGCTGGGGATTGCCGTTGCCGCCTACAAGGCCGAGCCGGGGCTGGTGGCGCCGATCATTTTCGGCGTGGTGACGACGGGTTTGCATGTGTTTTCCTTCGGGATCGACCCGATGAAGAACAAGGGCATGGAAGGCGTTGACCAGTTCCAGACCGACCGGGTGGCGCGGGCCGTGGACAAGGCCGAGGCTTACCTCAAGGAGATGTGGGACGCGGTGCAGCGGGCGGGCGACCGGCAGGCCGAGGGCCGGGTTGAACGGTTTCAGGCCAGTGTGCGGGAGATGCTGCGCACGGTCGAGAATGACCCGCGCGACCTGACCGGGGCGCGGAAGTACCTGACGGTGTATTTGATGGGGGCGAAGGACGCGACGGTGAAGTTCGCCGATGTCTACGCGCGGTCCCGCGATGCCAAGGCGCGGGAGGATTATTTCGGTCTGCTGACCGATCTGCAGAAGAATTTCAATGCCAAGACCCGGGCGCTTCTGAGCGACGATTCCGCCGATCTCGAGATCGAGATCGAGGTGCTGCGCGACCGGTTAGAACGCGAGGGCATTCGCCCGGCCACCCCCAAGGAATAAGGACCCGTACAGCATGTCTGAGAAGAATCGCGAAAAAGCCCAGGCCGAACTGGCCGAGATCGAGGAAGTCAGCCGGGTGATCCTTCCGGAGCCGGCGGAGGCCAATGCCATCGTGTCGCTGGAGAAGGCGGAGCCGGCGCAAGGGGCCGAGATTCGCAAGCGGATGGACGAGATCGATATGAGCGATACCAATTCGATCGTGTCCTTCGGTTCGGGCGCGCAGGCGGAGTTGCAGGAGATTTCGCAATCCATGTTGAGCGGCGTGCGCAACAAGGATGTGGGGCCGGCGGGCGACAGTTTGAGGAATATCGTCACGACGATCCGGGGGTTCTCGGTGTCCGAGCTGGACGTGCGGCGTGAGCGGTCGTGGTGGGAGAAGCTGCTGGGCCGGGCCGCGCCGTTTGCCAAGTTCACCGCGCGGTTCGAGGATGTGCAGGGGCAGATTGATCGGATCACCGATGACCTGCTGAGCCACGAGCATATTCTTTTGAAGGATATCAAGTCGCTTGACCTGCTCTATGACAAGACGCTGACCTTCTATGACGAGCTGGCGCTGTATATCGCGGCGGGCGAGGAGAAGCTGAAGGAGCTGGATGAAAAGGTCATTCCGGCCAAGGATGCCGAGGTGCAGGCCGCGCCGGAGGATCAGCAGGTGATGAAGGCGCAGGAGCTGCGCGACCTGCGGGCGGCGCGGGATGACCTTGAGCGGCGGGTGCATGACCTCAAGCTGACGCGGCAGGTGACGATGCAGTCGCTGCCGTCGATCCGGCTGGTGCAGGAGAATGACAAGAGCCTTGTGACCAAGATCAACTCGACGCTGGTGAACACCGTGCCGCTGTGGGAGACGCAGCTTGCGCAGGCGGTGACGATGCAGCGTTCGGCCGAGGCGGCGGCGGCGGTGCGGGATGCCAATGACCTGACCAACGAGTTGCTGACCGCAAATGCCGAGAACCTGCGCGAGAGCAACAAGATGATCCGGCAGGAGATGGAGCGCGGCGTGTTCGATATCGAGGCGGTCAAGAAGGCCAATGCCGACCTGATCGGGACGATCGAGGAAAGCCTGCAGATCGCCGACGAGGGCAAGGCCAAGCGAGCGGCCGCTGAGGAGGACCTCAAGAAGATGGAGAAGGACCTGCGCGACACGCTGGCATCGGCCAAGTCACGCCACGACGGGGTGGGCGACAACGCCGGCACCGCCGTGCCCAAGACCTGAGGCGGCATTTGGACAGAACATTCGGAACAGGGTGGCTCGGGCCGGTTTGGATCGGTGCACTTGTCGGCGTGTTGATGGTCGCCGCCTGTGACAGGGAGCCGGTGCCGACCAGCAAGCCGCATGCGCGGCCCGACGGGCTGGTGACCGAAAAGCCGTATGAGCCCTCGGCCGAAAGCGTGTCGCTGAGCCGGTATTACACGCGGCTTCAGGCGCAATTGCTGACGCAGGGCCTGTTGCGGAGGGGCGGCGGCGGGGTGGACACGCCCTATACCGAGCGGGACGTGTCGCGGAATTTCGAGCGGATCGCGTTCTATAACGAGTATGTGCCGGGCGCGGGGCTGGAGGAGTCGAAGGACGGGCCGGACGTTCTGCGCAAGTGGGTCAAGCCGGTGCGGATGACGATCGAATACGGCAAGACGGTGCCCGAGGAGATCAAGGAGGGCGACACGGCCTCGATCCGGGGGTATGCCGCGCGGCTGTCGCGGATCACCGGGCATGATATCGCGCTGGATGACAGCGCGCCGAATTTCCACGTGATCATCGCCTCGGAGGATGACCGGCAGGAGACTGTGGCGCGGGTGCTGGAGCTGGCGCCGACCATCGGGGCGGCGACGCGGGATATCTTCGAGAACCCGCCGCGCAAGTTCTATTGCTTCGTGATGACCTTTGGACGCCCCGGTGCGCTGCATAACTTCGAGAAGGCGATCGTGCTTATCCGGAGCGAACAGCCCGACCTGATGCGCCGATCCTGCATTCACGAGGAGATCGCGCAGGGGCTGGGACTGAACAATGACAGCGCGACCGCGCGCCCGTCGATCTTCAATGACGACAATGAATTTGCGTTCCTGACGACACATGATGAAGAATTGCTGCGGCTGTTGTATCATCCGAGCCTGAAACCGGGGATGACGCTGGATCAGGCCCGCCCCCTGATCAGCCGGATACTGGCCGGGGACCCGGGACAGATTTAAAACGATGAGTACCTTAAGAAATTGTCACAGTTACTTTCGCCTGATACTTTCGACTTCTTCGCCAGCTATCTGCTAGCTGGATACGTCGTAATAATTGTAAGGTCGCGATTTGTAGCTGGCCTGCGGCCTAAGCCGTCGGAATTGTTGGTCGAGGCGATACTTTTCAGTCTCGTGAACCAGCTTTTGGCTAGCATGTTAGTCGAGGCCTCACTGCTGCTTGGTCTCACTGATTGGCTCGATAGCGCGGGGTTTCTTCCAAGTAGCGAAAGCCGGGTCTATTTTTTCGCTAAAGTTCTGATACTGCCAACTATTTTAGGTGTCTTGCTTGGCTATAATCTAACGGCCGGCTGGAAAAACGCACTGCTGAGGCGATTGTCGCTTCCCGTCATCCACCCTGTCCAAAAGGGCCACGATTTTGCTTTCGGGAATGACCGGGAGCCTGCATTTGTCATTGTAACCTACTTCGATGGAACAACAGTCGGCGGTTACTTCGGGGAGAACTCCCTTGCCGCGAGCGATACGAACCGTAGCGATCTTTACCTAGAGAGGCTATATTCCTTGGGCGATGAGGGTGTTTGGGAAGAACCCAAGCCGTCTAGGTCGGGGTTAATTAACTTGCAGAACGTCAGATCGATTGAATTTTTGGACAATGAAGGGGATCAGAATGTCGAGTAAGGGCAAGACTTTCTTGGTGGATGGCTACCAAGCAAAGCCAAGACCAGGCAGAGAGAGGGTCACAAGAGGCTATCAGGCCACGCCAAACGGCTCTGGGTCAGCACAATCGAATCGACCAAGTTCCGGGCCTACGAACCTACCAAATGCGACTTCCGTTGTGAAAAAGCCGGGAGCTTCCTAATCAATGGGCATTTTCGATTTCCTGACGGGCGAGTTCATCGACGTCATTCACTGGGTCGACGACACGCGCGACACGATGGTCTGGCGGTTCGAGCGCGAGGGGCACGAGATCAAGTATGGTGCCAAGCTGACGGTGCGGGAGGGGCAGGCGGCGGTGTTCGTGCACGAGGGGCAGCTGGCGGATGTGTTCACGCCGGGGCTCTACATGCTCGAGACCAACAACATGCCGATCATGACGACGCTGCAGCACTGGGATCACGGGTTCCAGTCGCCGTTCAAGTCGGAGATTTATTTCGTCAATACGACACGGTTCAATGACCTGAAATGGGGCACGAAGAACCCGATCATGCTGCGCGATCCGGAGTTCGGGCCGACAAGGATCAGGGCGTTCGGGACCTATTCGGTGAGGGTCAGTGAGCCGGCGAAGTTCCTCAGCGAGATCGTCGGGACCGATGGCGAGTTCACGATGGACGAGATCAGCTATCAGATCCGCAACATCATCGTGCAAAGCTTTTCCCGGATCATCGCGGGCAGCGGCATTCCGGTGCTGGACATGGCGGCGAATACCGCCGATCTGGGCAAGCTGATCGCGTCGGAAATCTCGACCGTGGTGGCCGAGTATGGGCTGATCATTCCGGAATTCTATATCGAGAACATTTCCCTGCCGCCCGCGGTGGAGGAGGCGCTGGACAAGCGCACCTCGATGGGGCTGGCGGGGGATCTGGGCAAGTTCACCCAGTATTCGGCGGCCGAGGCGATGACCGCGGCGGCAAAGAACCCTTCGGGCGGTGCCGGGATCGGGGCCGGGCTTGGCATGGGCATGGGCATGGGCATGGCGATGGCGCAGCAGCTGTCGGGCAATAACGGGCCGTGGGGGAATAATGCGCAGGGGCAGCAGCCGCAGGCGCCTGCCGCGGCGCCGCCACCTCCGCCGCCGGTCGAGCATGTCTGGCACATCGCCGAGAACGGGCAGACGCATGGGCCGTATTCCAAGGCCGCGATGGGGCGGATGGCGACCGAGAACACGCTGACCCGCGAGAGCCTTGTCTGGACCGCCGGGCAGGACGGATGGCTCAAGGCCGGGGAGGAGCAGGAGCTGGCGCAGCTTTTCACCATCCTGCCGCCGCCCCCGCCGGGGGCGTGAGGCGCGCGGCATCATGAGCGAGACCGTCGCCGACGCCCCGCCGCCCGCCCCCGAAGAGCACCGCTTTCCCTGTGACCAGTGCGGCGCGGATTACCGGTTTGACCCGGACAAGGGCGAATTGGTTTGTGACCATTGCGGCCATGTGGAGGAGATCGCCCAGGCCGGCCCGTGGCAATCCACGATCCGCGAGCTGGATTTCCAGTCGGCGCTGGCGGGCGAGCTGGACGACGAGGAGATCGAGGAGACGCGGGTACTGGAATGTCCCAGTTGCGGGGCGCGGGTGGAGTTCGACGACGCCACCCATTCCAAGGAATGCCCGTTCTGTGCCACGCCCGTGGTCACCGGCACCGGCACGCACCGGCATATCAAGCCCAAGGGCGTGCTGCCCTTTGCGCTGGAGGAGCGGGCGGCGCGGCAGGCGATGACCGAGTGGCTGGGCCGGCTGTGGTTCGCGCCGGGCGGCTTGCAGGATTATGCCCGCAAGGGGCGGAAGATGCAGGGCATCTACGTGCCCTACTGGACCTTCGATGCTGATACCAAGTCGGGCTATCGCGGGGAGCGGGGCACGGTCTATTACGAGACCAAGACGGTGATGCGCGACGGCAAGCGCCAGACGGTGCGGGTGCAGAAGGTGCGCTGGCGCTCGGTGTCGGGCCGGGTGGCGCGGTTCTTCGACGATGTGCTGGTGCTGGCCTCGCGGACGCTGCCGAAGCGGTATACGGACGCGCTGGAGCCGTGGGACCTGTCGGCGATGGAGCCCTATCGGCCGGAGTTTCTGGCCGGGTTCCGGGCCGAGGGCTATCAGGTGGAGCTGGAGGAAGGGTTCGTCGAGGCGCGGGCGCATATGGACAACGTGATCGCCCGCGACGTGCGGTTCGATATCGGCGGCGACCGGCAGAGGATCCACGATATCGATACGGCGATCAGCGACGTGACCTTCAAGCATGTGCTGTTGCCGGTGTGGCTGGCGGCCTACAAGTACCGGGGCGAGACCTATCGGTTCGTCGTCAACGGGCGCACCGGCCGGGTGCAGGGCGAACGCCCGTGGTCAGCGTGGAAGATCGCCGTGGCGGTGGTGCTGGGCCTGATCGTGGCGGGTGGCGTGGGCTACCTGATTTCGCAGAACACTTGATGGAGGCGAAATGCCGGATGATTTCGACGCGCTGACCCGCGTGATGGACGGACGCTACAGTTGCCGGGGTTTCCGGCCCGAGCCGGTGCCGGAGGAGGTGATCGGGCAGATCGTCGGCGCGGCGGGCAAGTCCGCGTCCTGGTGCAACGCCCAGCCGTGGCGGGTGACGGTGACCCGGGGCGATGAGACCGAGCGGTTTCGCGCGGCGCTTTTGCAGGCGGTGGAGACGGAGAAACCGGGCCCCGATCTGGACTGGCCCGAGGAGTATCCGGGCGTCTATGGCGAGCGGCGGCGGACCTGCGGCTATCAGCTTTACAGCGCGGTGGGCATCAACCGGAAGGATCACGGCGCGCGGACCGAACAGGCGATGCGGAATTTTCACCTCTTTGACGCGCCGCATGTGGCGATCATCCATTCGGAGGCCAAGCTGGGCGCCTATGGCGCGCATGATTGCGGGGAGTTCGTGCTGGGCTTCATGCTGGCCGCGACGGCGCAGGGGGTGGCGACGATCGCGCAGGCCTCGGTGGCGGGGTATGCGGATTTCATCCGGGGGCATTTCGGGCTGACCGATAGCCGGATGGTGCTGTGCGCGATTTCCTTCGGGTACGAGGATCCCGACCACCCGGCCAACAAGTTCCGCACCGAGCGGGCGGCGATGAGAGAATTGCTCGATCTGCGCGGCTGAGCGTCTTGGGGCCTGCCGGGTTATTCCACGGGGCCCAGCACCACGTTGAAGGTTCCCTGCATCGCCATCGCGTCGGAGAGGTCGATGTCGCGGCCGTAATTCTCGCTGGTGCCCAGCTCGGTCTGGAAACTGCCGGTGAGGCTCAGTTCCTCGCCGGAGACCGACGCGTTTTCGAGTGTCACGACGAGCCCGCCTTCCTCCGCATCGTCGCCGGCATAGTAGCGGATGGTTTCGCCATCCGTCACGGTGCGCAGGTTGATCTCGCCGCGCTCCGCCGCGCCGGGGGCAAGGCTGAAGCCGAGCATCAGGCTTTGGAGATGGGACGACTTGTCCGCGGGGAGTGCGTAGATGCTGGCGCTGCCGAAGTTTTCCGAGCCGGACCAGTCGCTTTGGCTGGGTAGAAGGGTATAGGCGTAGGTTTCCCCATCCACTTCGAGGACAAGCTCTCCGCCCTCTTCGGCATATGCGGCAAGTCCGATGGTGGAGGCGAGGGTTGCGGTTGCAATGATCCTGAACACAGTCATTCTCCCTTCAAAAATCCTGCCCCGTGCGTAGCACAGCTTGGGGTGGTGCTCCAGCCAGGGTTTGCCAAAGAAAAACCCCCGGCGGTTGAACCGGCCGGGGGTTTGATTGGCAAAAGGTGGCTGGATCAGTCCCAGCCGACCTCGTTGAAGATAGTCTGGGCCGCCTTGGCGTTGCGGCTGAAGGCAGCCGTCGGCGTGGTGTCGTCGGCCTTGAACTCACCCAGCCGATCGGTCGCCTCGACGCCCGGGGCGCCTTCGACGGCCGGGTATTCGTTGTTCTGCGAGGCGAAATGCGATTGCGCGAAGTCGCTGGTCAGGAATTCGAGGAACTTGACCGCGTTCTCGGCATTGGGCGCCGCCTTGGTCATCGAAGCGGTGGCGAGGTTCACGTGGGCGCCGCGATCGTCCTGATTGGGCCAGACCCAGCCGATGCTGTCGATCTCGTCCGAGAGGCCGTCGACATCGCCGCCGAAGCCGCGCAGGAAGTAGTAGTGGTTGGCCACGGCCACGTCGCATTCGCCCGAGATCAGGCCGCGCAGCTGGTCGGTGTCACCGCCCTGCGGCGCGCGGGCCATGTTCTCAACGATGCCGGCGGCCCAGTCGCGGGCGCCCTCCTCGCCATGCACCTCGATCATCGAGGCCAGCAGCGACTGGTTGTAGACGTTCGACGACGAGCGGATGCAGATCTTGCCCTTCCACTCGGGTTCGGCCAGCGCCTCGTAGGTCATGGGCGGGTTCTCGACGCGGTCCTTGGCGTAGAAGATGATGCGCGTGCGCTGCGAGACACCGAACCAGAGGTTCTCGGGGTGCTGGAACTGTTCCGGCACGCGCTCTTCGATGATGTCGGAGGTGAAGGGCTGGAGCACGCCCGCCTCTTCCGCGCGGTCCATCCGGCCCACGTCGACGGCGATGAAGATGTCGGCGGGGCTATTGTCGCCCTCGGCCTCGAGCCGGGCGATGATCTCGTCGGCGTCGGCCTCGATCCGGTTGACGGTGATGCCGGTTTCCTCGGTGAACTCGTCGAACAGCACGTCGTCGGAATCGTAATGACGGCTGGAGTAGATGTTGACCTCCTGCGCGAGGGCGGGCGCGGCGATGGCCATGATCGCGGCGGCGGTGGTGAGCGTACGGGTGAGACGGGTCATTCGGAATGGTCCTCCCTTGGTTTCCGACTGAATTGCTAGGTCTTCTGGTCGTATGTCCGACCAAAATAGTCAAGTCAAATCGGACAGCCGGTGCCGGGGCATGGGGGCCGCCCGGGCGGAAAGCGCCGATCGGCCGGAAAACGCAGCGTAAATCTTGCGCCGCAGGCCAAAGGCTTACATGCTGTTCCGACGGAGGAAATGACGGCGGAGCCACTTGGTTATCCGCCGCGAAGGGAGGAGACGGCAATGAGTTTTGCCACGCGTCAGGATGTTCTCGACATTCAGAACGAGGTGCCGTGGGAGGAGCGGGACCGTCCGGAAACGCTCTACCAGATGCTGCGGAATGCGGCGGAGGCCTTTCCCGACCGGCCGGCGATCAGCTACCAGTTGTTTTCCGGAGCGACGGACCCGGCGCAGACGCTGACATGGCAGGAGTTCCACGAGCAGGTCTGTCAGGCCGCGAACCTGTTCCGCTCGCTCAAGGTGGAGGAGGGCGATGTTGTGGCGCTGATCCTGCCCAACTGCCTCGAGACCGCGTCGGCGATGGTGGGGGCCATGGTCGCGGGCATCGCGAGCCCGATCAACCCGCTGCTGGAGCCCGAGAATATCGGCGCCATCCTGCGCGAGACCAACGCCAAGGTCGTGGTGACGCTGAAATCCTTCCCCAAGACGGATATCGCCCAGAAGACGGCCGAGGCGGTGCGCCATGCCCGGCAGGTGCACACCATCCTCGAGATCGACCTGAACGCCTATCTGAGCCCGCCGAAAAGCTGGATCGTGCCGTTCCTGCGGCCGAAGGTGCCCGGCAAGCACACCGCCGACGTAAAGGATTACGTGGCCGAGATGCGGCGGCAGAACAAGACGCTCGATTTCGCCGATTCCAAGGGGGACCGGGTGGGTGCCTATTTCCACACCGGCGGGACGACGGGCATGCCCAAGGTGGCGCAGCACCGCTATTCGGGCATGGTCTATAACGGCTGGCTGGGTGATCAGCTGTTGTTCTCGGAGGAGGACAACATCATGTGCCCGCTGCCGCTGTTCCACGTCTTTGCGACGCATGTGATCCTGATGGCGATGATCAAGTCGGGCGCGCATGTGGTGTTTCCCACGCCCGCCGGCTATCGCGGCGACGGGGTGTTCGACAATTTCTGGAAGCTGTGCGAGCGGTGGAAGATCACCTTCGTGATCACCGTGCCGACGGCGGTGTCGGCGCTGATGCAGCGCAAGGTGGATGCCGATCTGTCGACGGTGAAGAACGCGTTCTCCGGCTCGGCGCCGATGCCGCTGGAGCTGTTCAAGCGGTTCGAGGGCGCCACCGGCATGGCGGTGATCGAGGGGTACGGGCTGACCGAGGCGACCTGTCTTGTGGCCTGCAACCCGCCGTCGGGCGAGAAGAAGGTGGGCTCGGTCGGCTGCCCGCTGCCCTACACGGATGTGCGGATCTACAATGCCGGCAATGACGAGGACCCGATCGAGGCGGCGACCGACGAGGTGGGCGAGATCTGTATCTCGAATCCCGGTGTCTATCCGGGCCACACCTATACCGACCCGACCAAGAACCAGAAGCTCTACTATCACGACAAGTATCTGCGCACCGGCGATCTCGGCCGGATCGACGGCGATGGCTATCTCTGGATCACGGGCCGTGCGAAGGATCTGATCATCCGGGGCGGGCATAATATCGACCCGGCCGAGATCGAGGAGGCGCTGATGGCGCATTCCGAGGTGGCGATGGCCGGCGCGATCGGTCAGCCGGATGCCTATTCGGGAGAGATCCCCTGCGCCTATGTCGAGCTGGTCGAGGGCGGCAGCGTCACCGGCGAGGATCTGGTGGAATATTGCAAGACCCATGTCCACGAACGCGCGGCGCAGCCCAAGTTCATCGAGGTGCTGCCGGAGTTGCCAAAGACGGCGGTGGGCAAGGTGTTCAAGCCCGACCTGCGCAAGCGGGCCATCACGCGCGTCTATAATGCCGAGCTTGAGAAGGAGGGCCTGGGTGCCCGCGTGGTCGAGGTGGTCGATTCGAAGAAGCAGGGCCTGACCGCGCGGATCGAGAAAACCGGTGACGTGGACGAGGCGAAGCTGAAAGAGGTGCTGGGCCGGTTCACGCGGCCTTGGGAATGGGCGGAGCAGGCAGAGGCCTGAGCCTGCGCCCCTACTTCTTCTGGCTGAAAATATCCCGGGGGAGGCGTTGAAATCCCCCGGGATTTCGACGTCGGGGGCAGCGCCCCCTAATCCGCCCCGGCCACGAGCGCCTGGCGTGCCAGTGACAGAACCGTGGCCCTGTACCGCGCCTGATCCCAGCCGCATCTGACGACCAGCGATTCCCATGTCTGTAGGCTCATGAGCGTCCAGAGCAGGTCTGTCGCCTCTGTCTCTGAATAGCCTGGCGCGAGCGCGTCGTCACGGGCGAGGGCCGCCACCGCCGCCGCGCAGCCCTCGCGCATGTCCTGCATCCGTTCGGACCATGCGCGGGCGGCGTCTTCGTCGGTTTCGGCCATGACGATCAGGGTCTTGGCGATGCCGAAGATTTTCGGCACGTAGGCGGACCATGCGGTGATATAGGCCTCGAGCCTTGCCTCGCCGGTGGCGGCGGTACGGCTTTCGGCGAGGTTCTCCTGCACGCAATAGACCTCGTCCATGTATTTCGTCGTGGCGACGAACAGCTCTGTTCTGTTGGGGAAATGCAGGTAGAGCGCCTGTCGGCTGACCCCGGCCTTTTTCGCGATATCCGACATGCGGGCGGCGACGCCGGGGCTCGATTCGAGCAATTCCCACGCGGCCTTGAGGATGCGGGTGCGGGTTGGATTCTTCTCGCTTGACACAATGTAAACTCCTGACTATTTACACCGTGTCAATTGACACAGTGTCAAGTCAAGAGGAGACCCGAAATGGCACGGAAGATTTTCATCTGGGTGGCGCATCCCAAGGCCGGCTCGCTCTGTGCCGCGCTAGCGGATGCCTACCAGAAGGGGGCCGAGGGGCAGGGGGCCGAGATCCGGCGGATGGACCTTTGCGACATGCGGTTCGATCCGGCGTTCGAGGGCTATGGCGATGCCGTGCCGGAGTTGGAGGCGGATTTGCTGACGTGGCAGGAGGCTGTGGTCTGGTCCGATCACCTGCTGATCGTGCATCCCTATTGGTGGGGCGCGATGCCGACACAGGCCAAGGCGGTGTTCGACCGGGCGCTGAGCCCCGGTTTCGGCTTCAGGTATCACCGGCGCGGCATGGGGTGGGACAAGCTGCTCAAGGGGCGCACGGCGGATGCGGTCATCACGTCCGACACGCCGCCGCTGCTGGATACGCTGATCTATCGCAAGCCGGGGCGGCGGGTGCTGAAGAACCAGGTTTTGGGGTTCTGTGGCATTCGGATGCGGCGGCTGAAGCAGTTCGGGTCGGTCAAGCTGGCCCGGCCGGAGAAGATTGCCCGCTGGCTGGACCGCGCCCGTGAGATGGGCCGCGCGGCGGCCTGAATTTCAGCATAATCAAGGAGTTATAGTCATGTCTGAAACCATTATTCTTGTCACCGTCGGGTCGGTCGCGCTGATCATGGCGCTTGTCTCGGGTGTCTTTCTCGGGTTTTCCGATTTCATCATGCGGTCGCTGCGGGTCGCCTCGCCCCGGGCCGGGATCGAGGCGATGCAGGAGATCAACCGCGAGGTGCTGTCGTCGGTGTTCGTCTTTTCGCTGTTGGCGCTGGCGCCGGTGTCGCTGGGCCTGATGGGCTATGCGTGGTGGGCGATGAGCGGGCCGGCAAGGGGCTGGTTCATCGCGGGCGGGGCGGTTTACGTGGTGGGCACCTTTCTGGTCACGCTTTTTGGCAACGTGCCGATGAACCGCCGGCTGGACGTGATGGCGGTGGATGGGCCGGAGACGGAGGCCTATTGGGCGCATTATGCGGTTGCGTGGACGCGGTGGAACCATGTGCGCACCGTGGCTTCGGCGCTGGCGGCGGTGGCGCTGCTGGTGGGGTGCGCGGTGTACGCCTGATCCTTTTCGAATTGAGCACGATCCGGGTCATGCCTGCGCATGATCCGGGTCGAGCGGTGGCGGGGGCGCGGCCATGGTCGGGCCTGCGACATCGGAAAAGGAGTTCACCCATGTTGTTGAAGGACAAGGTTATCATCGTCACCGGCGCGTCGAGCGGAATTGGCGCGGCGGCGGCGTTGAGATTTGCGGAGCAGGGGGCGAATCTGGTGCTTGGCGCGCGGCGAGAGGCCGAGCTGCGAAAGATCGAGGGCCAGATCACCCAGTCCGGCGGGGCCGCCTTGGCGGTGCCGGGGGACGTGACGGAGGCGGGCTATGCGCAGGCGCTGGTCGAGGCGGCGAAAGAGCGGTTCGGCGGTCTGGACGGCGCGTTCAACAATGCCGGGATCCTCGGCAGCGGTGCGATGGTTGCCGAGACGGCGTTCGACGAGTGGGAAGAGGTGCTGGCGACCAACCTGACCGCCAGCTACCACGCCGCGCGGGCGCAGATCCCGGCGTTGCGAAAAAGGGGCGGCGGATCGCTGGTGTTCACCGGCAGTTTCGTCGGCCAGACCGCGACCTTGCCGGGGATGGGGGCTTATGCGGCGTCAAAAGCGGGGCTGGTCGGGCTCATGCAGGCCATCGCGGTGGAGCATGGGGCGGAGGGCGTACGGGCCAATGTGCTGATGCCGGGCGGCACGATGACGCCGATCGCGATGGATGCGGCCACCAACCCGGAGACGGCGGCGTTCATTTCGGGGCTGCACGCGCTCAAGCGGATGGCGCAGCCGGAGGAGATAGCCGACGCGGCGCTGTTCCTGCTGTCGGACATGGCGAGTTTCGTCACCGGCTCGGCGATGCTGGCGGATGGAGGGAACTCGATCTGCAAGGTGTAAGCGGCCGCCCGAAACGAGAGAAGCCGGCGCGAGCTGTGCGCCGGCTTCATCTGTTTGTACTGTCAGGTCAGGGTGTTACGAGACGTCCTTGTAGCTGATTTCCTTCTGGTTCTCGCCGGTCTTGCCGCGGCGGACGAGCAGGCGGTTCAGCGCGTTCACGTAAGCCTTGGCGGAGGCAAGCACAGTGTCGGTGTCGGATGACTGGCCGGTGGCGATGTTGCCTTCTTCCTCGAGCCGGACGGAAACGGTGGCTTGCGCGTCGGTGCCCTCGGTCACGGCGTGCACCTGATAGAGCGAGAGATGCGCATCGTTGGGGTGCAAATCGCGGATCGCCTTGAAGGTGGCGTCGACCGGGCCGTCGCCGGATTGGGTCACCGTCTTTTCTTCGCCGTCGATGGTCATGACCAGCTTGGCCTCGGCCGGGCCGCCGGTGCCACAGACCACGCGCAGGGACTTGACGACGAGGCGGTCCTTGGCCTCGTCCTCCCCGGCGGCGACGAGGGCGACGAGGTCTTCGTCATAGACCTCTTTCTTGCGATCGGCGAGATCCTTGAAGCGGTAGAACACGTCGTCGAGCTGATTGGCCGCCAGCTCGAATCCGAGATCCTTGAGCTTGGCGCGGAGTGCGGCGCGGCCCGAATGCTTGCCCATGACGATATTGGTCTCGGCCAGACCCACATCGGCGGGGCGCATGATCTCGAACGTTTCGGCGTTCTTGAGCATGCCGTCCTGATGGATGCCGGATTCGTGGGCGAAGGCGTTTTTGCCGACGATGGCCTTGTTATACTGGACGTTGAAGCCCGAGACGGTGGCGACACGGCGGCTGATATGCATGATCTTGGTGCTGTCGACGCCGGTGTGGAAGGGCATGATGTCGTTTCGCACCTTGAGCGCCATGACCACCTCTTCCAGCGCGGTGTTGCCGGCGCGTTCGCCCAGCCCGTTGATGGTGCATTCGATCTGCCGCGCGCCGCCCGCGACGGCGGCCAACGAGTTGGCGGTCGCCATGCCGAGGTCGTTATGGCAGTGGGTGGCGAAAACCACCTCGTCGCCGCCCGGCACTTCGTTGATCAGGCGGCGGATCAGGTCGGCGGACTCGACCGGGGCGGTATAGCCCACCGTATCGGGGATGTTGATGGTTGTGGCGCCGGCCTTGATGGCGATCTCGACCACGCGGGCGAGGTAATCCCACTCGGTCCGGGTGGCATCCATCGGCGACCATTGCACGTTGTCGCAGAGGTTGCGGGCGTGGGTCACCGTTTCGTGGATGCGCTCGGCCATCTCGTCCTGCGTGAGGTTGGGGATGGCGCGGTGGAGCGGCGAGGTGCCGATGAAGGTGTGGATACGCGGGCGTTCGGCGTGTTTCACGGCCTCCCAGCAGCGGTCGATATCCTTGATGTTGGCGCGGGCGAGGCCGCAGATCACGGAATTCTTCGCGTTCTGGGCGATCTCCTTTACCGCGCGGAAATCGCCCTCGGAGGCGATGGGAAAGCCCGCTTCGATGATATCGACGCCCATTTCATCGAGCAGCCCGGCAATCTCGAGCTTTTCGTCATGGGTCATGGTGGCACCCGGCGATTGTTCGCCATCGCGGAGGGTCGTGTCGAAGATGACGACCCGGTCTTTATCAGCGTTTGTCATGTCTGGTCTCGTTTTGTTGTCCTAAGCCTGGTGGCGCGAAGAAGGCGTATCCTCTGAGCGGTCGCGCCGGCTCACGGCACGCTCAGAGGCGGCTTAGGAGCAGCAGGACGGGAAGGCAAGCCGCGCGGGGG
>JAVJTX010000017.1:0-45967 GCA_040220035.1 Roseovarius sp.
GGGCCTGTGTCACCATCTGGCAGTTTCCTTTTCCGCTCGGTTGAACTAGGTCCGAATATGGAAGATCGAAAAGCCGGGGGCAAGAGCAGCGATGGGCGGAAATGCCATTGAAATCCGGGGGCTGACCAAGACCTACCCGCCCCACAAGGGCGAGCCGGAAAAACGGGCCCTGAACGCGGTCGATCTCGACATCCCCGCCGGCTGCGTCTTCGGCCTGCTCGGCCCCAACGGCGCGGGCAAGTCGACGCTGATCAACATCCTCGCCGGGCTCGTCGTCAAGACCGCCGGTCAGGTCAACATCTGGGGCTTCGATCAGGACGTGAACCCGCGCCAGAGCCGCGCCTCGATCGGCGTCATGCCGCAGGAGCTGAACCTCGACCCGTTCTTCACCCCGCGCGGCGCGCTTGAGGTACAGGCCGGGCTCTACGGCGTGCCCAAATCCCAGCGCCGCAGCGACGAGATCCTCCGCCTCGTCGGGCTCGAGGACAAGGCCCACGCCTATGCCCGCACCCTCTCGGGCGGCATGCGCCGCCGCCTGCTGCTGGCCAAGGCACTGGTGCATCACCCCGCCGTGCTGGTGCTCGACGAACCCACCGCCGGCGTCGATATCGAACTGCGCCGCATGCTGTGGGACAATGTCCGCCGCCTCAACGAGGAGGGGATGACCATCATCCTCACCACCCACTACCTCGAAGAGGCCGAGGAGATGTGCGACGAGATCGCCATCATCAACCACGGCGAACTCGTGGCGCGCGACACCACCGGCAACCTGCTGGGACGGCTTGATGCGAAAACCATGATCATCCGCCCCGACGCGCCGGTGAAAGATCTTCCAAAGGCCGAGGGGATCGAGGTCGAGACCCGCCCCCATGGCGAGCTGGCCATCACCTACCAGTCGGGCCAGACCAGCGCCGAACAAGTGCTCGAAGCGGTCCGCGGCGCCGGCATCCGCATCTCCGACGTCCGCACCGAGCAGGCCGATCTCGAGGATGTCTTCCTCGACCTCACCCGCAGTACCTGACCCCGCCTACTTCCCGCGGTCCAGCAGCTTCTCGATCCTGTCCAGCCGCGCGGTCACATCGTCGCGGTAATTGCCGGTCTTCTCGGTCTCTTCCGCGGAATGCGCATCCTGCATCGAGTTCACGATCAGACCGACGACAAGGTTCACCACCGCAAAGGTCGTGACCAGGATGAACGGCACAAAGAACGCCCAGGCCTCGGGGTACACCTCCATCACCGGCCGCACGATCCCCATCGACCAGCTTTCCAGCGTCATGATCTGGAACAGCGAATAGGCCGACCGCCCCAGCGTCCCGAACCATTCCGGGAAATTGTCGCCAAACAGCTTCGTCGCCATGACAGAGCCGATGTAAAAGATGATCCCCATCAACAGGAACACCGACGCCATCCCCGGCAGCGCACTCATCAGCCCTTCGACCACCCGGCGCAGCGACGGCGTCACCGACAGCACCCGGAGCAGCCGCAATATCCGCAGCGCCCGCAACACCGATAGCCCCTGCGCCGCCGGAATGAGCGAAATCGCCACGATCACGAAGTCAAAGATATTCCACCCGTCGCCAAAGAACCGCCCGCCCCTCGCGAACAGCTTGATGCCGATCTCCAACACGAAAATCGCAAGGCAGATACTGTCCAGCGTGACGATCAGCGCGCCCGCCTGCGCCATCGCGAAATCCGACGTCTCAAGTCCAAGGATCGCCGCGTTGAACAGGATCACACCGAGGATGAAATTCCGAACGAGAGGCCGGTCGATGAACGCGCCGGCGCGGTCGCGAAGGGTCATGGGGGCGATATCCGTCTTTTTCCTGTCCTCCGCCTGCATATGGGGAGTACCCCCCAAACGGCAAGATCGAAACCATTCAGCGGCACGCCACACTCGACGGATCGCCTAAACTGTGCTCTAATTTCAGGGGATTAGGGGAACAGTATCTATTTTTTTGGGGAACATCATGAAAAACCGTATTCCTTCACTCATTCTGGCGGGCGCTCTTCTGGCCCTTGGCGGCGCGGCCTCGGCCCAATGCAATATCGAGGTCCGCGACTGTCCCGCCGATAGCGAGAGCGCCACCAACCCCACCGATCCGATCGAGATTTCCCTCGCGCCCCGGCTCACCTGGACCGATCCCGGCACGCTGGACGAGCCACCCGAGCGCGCGGGCTATGGCCGGCTTTCCTTTCGCCTGCTTCACCCCAAGGATGGCAAGCGGCTCGATGTCGAGCTGACCCCCGACACCCGCGAATTCGCCGACCGCACCTTCCTTGGCTGGCTTGGCAGCTATTTCACCGACACCGAACAGACCTACCTGCTGTCGATCGAGGTGCTCGAATTCGTCGACGGCGAACCAAAGGTCGTCCATCGCCGCCCAGTCTATTCCTATACCAGACGCGAGAGCTTCTCCGCGATCGACAACAACCAGATGATCGATTTCGGCGGCGACATCGGCTATTTCTTCAAGAATGACGAGCCGCGCCGCGTCCGGCTTGTGCTGCACCGGACCGCCACCACCGATTTCGTCACCCGCAACGTCGAAAAGCTCTTCGCCCTCGGCAACGAGAGCGGCGAGACCTTCGAGAACGGCGCGGATGGCAAAACCGTCGACCTCGACGACCTCAACAGCCTGATCTTCGGCTCGAACGCCGGCCGCGTCGGCGCCGCGATCGAGCTTGTCGACACCCTGATCGACCCGTTCGAGCAGACCCAGACCATCGCCGCCAGCCGCACGCTGCGCCATGCCGAGAAGGGCAACACCCACCGCATCCACGCCGATTTCTATCCGCGCAACGCCCGTACCGCCGACGACCGCGCCAATCATCTGCGCCTCGAAGTGGCGCTCGAATATCACGCGTCGCTCCTGCCGGACGGCCCGAGGGAAACGCTCTACGATATCCGCGACGCCAAGATTCACGTCGATGGCAACGTGGTGCAGCCGCTCGACTATTTCGTAAGGAACAACGCGGCCACCAAGGCCGCGTGGGAGGATGTCGGCACCGACCGGCACGACACCAAGCGCGTCTGCGACAGCATCGCCGACGCCCTCAACGGCCGCCTCGTCGGCGCCGACCTGCCCATCGCCATCAGCGCCATGCTGAATTCGAAACAGGCCGACTTTTCCGAAGGCTGGAACGAGGATACCTGCTTCGGCCCCGACAAGGCCGTGTTCGACGAAGAGGCATTCCGCAAGCACCGCTTCGTCCCGCTGCAAAGCGAAGTGGCAATGACCGACGAGAAGATCCGCTCCGACGACATGGTCGTGCTGCCCGCCGGCCTCAGCGGCGTCCTCAAGATCCCCGCCGTCCGGGAGGCCGTCCACACCCCCGGCAGCCCCTACCGGGCCGCCCTGCGCCGCCTCACCGACAATGGCGAGCGCCGCGTGACCCTCTGCGACGAAACCGGCCTGTTCGACAGCGTGCCCTGTAACGGCGGCGCCAACGCCACGCCCTATACCGCCGACGCCCTGCTGCACCGTCTCGCCCGCGAAGTCGACCTGCTCGAGGTCGACGGCATCAAGGTCGGCCTCGGCTGCTTCACCTACCCCGCCGAGCAAGGCGGCGATACCGGCGTCAACGATCTCGGCTCCGTCGCCGTGATCGGCAACCGCACGGTCGAATTCCTCTGGCAATTCAAGAACCGCGACGGCGCGCCCGTTCTCGACGGGCTGACCATCTCGCACCCCTCACCGGGGCGTGCGGCGATCTACGAGGCCAACGCCGGCGGCGGCTGTGGCACCACGGCGCTCGAGCACCGCATCTGGGCCTTCAACGGCGAAACCGAAGGCGCCTGACCAGCAACAGGGCGGCCGCGCCCCGGCCGCCCTCAGTCTTTCGCCAGCATCCGCCCCATATGCCGCCCGCCAAGGATATGCAGATGGTAATGCGGCACTTCCTGCACCCCATGCACCCCCGCATTGGCGATCGAGCGGAACCCCTCGCCCCCCTCGCCCAGCGTCACGCCGGTCTTGCGGCACACCTCCGCACAGGCGCGGGTGAAATCGACGATCTCCGCATCCGACGCCTCGGCCGCGAAATGGTCAAAGCTCACATAAGCCCCCTTGGGGATCACCAGCACATGCACCGGCGCCTGCGGCTGGATATCGTTGAAGGCCAGCGTATGCTCGGTCTCCAGCACGGTATCGTTGGGAATCTCCCCGCGAAGGATCTTGGCGAAAATGTTCTGGTCGTCATAGGCGAAGGGCATGGCGGTCACATCCTAGTCAGCGAAAAGACGGGGCGTCTCGGCAATCTCTAGCGCCTTCTCGGGCGGGATATCAAGGAAGCGCGCGATCGGCGGCGCATTCTCGTCCGGCTCGGCGCTTTCCCTGATCATCCCGTGATGCTCGAACCCGGCATCCCGGATCCGGTCGCTCTCATAGGTCATGTCGCCCCGGATCGTCGGCAACAGCCGCTCCAGCGTCTGTGCCGAGGTCTGCTCGCCCGCCAGCCCCACCCGCTTGGCATGGCCGATCAGGTAGTCGTCACTGAACTCGCACTGGATCTCCAGCATCTTCGTCGTCGACCGGTCGCCCGCAAAATCATGCAACAGGTCAAGGTTCGACGGGTCCATGCACACGATCAGCCGGTCGGTGTCGAAATAATCGAACAACATCCGCATCAGCGCCCGCCGGTGCCGCGTCCGTTTCCCCAACGTCGCCTGAATCCCGCCCAGATCGGGCAGCGGCGTGTCCTCCTCGTTGAAGAGGTAATCGATGGTCGGCACGTTCGCCACCTGCCGGATGCGCTGGATCACCCGCTTGGCCACATGCCATTTCTTGCAGATCACGATCATCAGCTCGCGCTGCCGGCCCAGCGAGCTTTCCGTCTCCCAGAACCGGCTGGCAAACCGCCGCCCGATCCTGCCCCGCCCGGTCAGGAACTTGTAAAGGTTCCGCCCCTCGTCGGAAATCTGGAACGTGGCCTCCTCGTTGGCATAAAGCGCCCCCAACCGCGTCTTCAGCTCCGTCGCCTCGGGGCTGATCTTCCGAGCAAAGAGCGCATCCTGCGACAACAGCAGATCATAGTGGTCGTTGTAGAAGGTCACCGGCATCCCGTAATCGGTGAACATCAGGAAGGTCAGCGTGCGCGTCCTTATCTCCTTCTCCGGCACCACGTGCCGCACCAGCGTCTGGAAAAACGTCTCGTCCGGAATCCACGTCGTCGCAAAGAACCGCATCACGTCGCGCCGCTTGCGGGTGAAATCCAGTATCCACTCGATCGTTCGCCGCCGCAGGCACCACCACTGGCTCCCGATCTGGATCTGCAGATCCGCCGGGATCGCCCGTGTCAGCCCCAGCTTCTTCTGCAAGCGATACGCCGCATAGAACCGCTTCTTCTGCATCCGCTCGTTGAAATAATGCCGATAGATCAGCCGGTCTTCCTTGATCCCGGTCTTGATCCAGTCGCTCTCGAAGAAATCGAAGCTCTCGATGTAATCGGCATCGTCATTGTCGAGAAACTCATGCGCGAAGGCGGCCGACTTCACCGCCATGCAATCCCCCGACAGCATGTAGAAATGCGTGGCCCTCGGAAACGCCTCCACCGCCGCCTCCACGGCATAGAGCGAGGCCTGCACCAGCGACCACTCCCCCCAGCCGCAGCGAATCCGCTTCCGCGCAAAGGTCACGTTCGGATTGCCCGCCAGCGACGCCCGGATCTTGCGGTAATGCTCTACTTTCGCCCGGGCATCGAAATGGATCGCCATGTAATCGCCGACCGCCGTCAGCATCTCGGCCTGACGGATGATGGCGTCGGGGTCTTTATGGCACAGAAGGATGAAGGCAATTCTTGCCATGACGGAAACGCGCTACCCGATATTCTCTTTGTTGTTTACAGTGATAGACATGAAGACAGCCTGAAGAAACGCCCTTTCGGGGGGATTTTCCTCAGGGTACAAAGCTTAAGCCGCAAAAAAAAGGCGGCGCGGGAAGGTGGAGGCAGAAATATGGGGTTTCCGGGCACCTGGATGACCGAAAGCGAAAGCGTCGTCTATCGCGTGGTGCCGAAATGCGCCTGCTCGACGATCGGCCAGATCATGTATTACTCCGACCACGGCGAATTCTTCGACGGTGACATTCACGACGCGCAGGACGGGCTGCACAAATGGGCCCGCGACGACAGCCAGCCGCTGATCCGCGACAACGTGACGGCGCACCGCTCCTACGCCTTCACCTGCGTGCGCAACCCCTATACCCGCATCCTCTCCAGCTTCTTCGACAAGATCTGCGGCATCCAGCGCAACGGCAAACGCTACCGCGGCAAGCTGGTGCCGCTATTGGTGCAGAAATACGGCGTCGAGGTCGGCGGCGAGGACGGCAAGGACGATTTCGACCAGATCCAGAGCTTCCGCCGCTTCCTGCTCTTCGCCCGCGACACCATCCGCTGGAAGCGCCCGATGGAGCCCGACATCCACTGGTCGGCCATGTCCGGCCACGTCTCCACCTTCATCGTCAACGGCGGCCGCTATGACAGGATCTTCTGGACCGAGGCGTTCAACGACGGCATGGCCGACGTGCTGGGCTCCATCGAAACGCCGCACGCCGTGAATATCGACGCCATCCCCCGCTTCAACGAAAGCGAAGGCCACGGGCCCAAACGCGCCCACCCGGTCGAAGATTATTTCGACGACCTCTCCATGCACCTCGTCTACGAAATATACAAACGCGATTTCGAGCTGTTCAAGTACGACTTCCTCGACCCGTCCAACAAGATGCCCACGGGCGAGATCGACCTCGACGAAGTCCATGCCAAGCTCGGCGACTGAGCCCGAAGCGCGCCCATGATCGTGCTCGACCAGCCCTCGGCGCTGCGGCTCTTTCTCGTGATGCAGGGCTCCATCGTGCCCCGCATCCTGCACAAGATCCTCGCCGTGGCGGGGCTGTCGACAGCAATCCTGATGATCGACCGGATGGCCTTGCCTCTGCCGCATGTATCCATTTCGGCCATCGGCGTCTTCGGCATCGCCCTCTCGCTCTTCCTCGGCTTCCGCAACAACGCCGCCTATGACCGCTGGTGGGAGGCCCGCGGCCTCTGGGGCCAACTGATCGCCGAAACCCGCAATCTCGGGCGGCAGGTCACGCTCTTCTCCCCCGATCCGGCGCTGCACGCCCGCGTCATGTCCAACGCGGTCGCCTTCGCCCATCTCCACCGCGGCGCCCTGCGCGGCGAAGACACCCGCGCCGAGCTTCTGCCATGGGCGGATGACGCCGACGCCCTGCTCGCCCACGCCAACCCCGCCGACGCGGCCCTCTCCCGCATCAACGCCGCCCTCGCGGCGGCCGAGCTCGACGGCTACGCCCGCATGACCCTGTCGGGCACGCTCTCGGCCATGGGGCTGGCGCAGGCCGGGGGCGAGCGCATCGCCACCACGCCGCTGCCCTTCGTCTATTCCCTGCTCGTGCGCCGCACGACCTATCTCTATTGCTTCCTGCTGCCCTTCGCGCTGGCCGATCAGGCGGGCTGGTTCACGCCCCTCCTCGCCGCCATCGTCGCCTATGTCTTCTTCGGGCTTCAGGCAGTGACCCGCGAACTCGAACACCCGTTCCAGAATGTCGAGAACGGCCTGCCGCTCCACGCCATGTGCCGGGTGATCGAAATCTCCGCCGCCGAGGCGCTCGGCCGCCCCGCCCCGCCGCCGGTGGCGCCCACGGACGGCGTGCTCACCTGAAGCGCCGCAGCTGAGGGGCGCTGCCCCTCTTGGCCCTGCGGGCCAATTCACCCCGGGATATTTTTATCCAAGAAGAAGCAGGGGTTTCTTAACCATAGGGTGATTACATCGAGGACGCGGTACAGGCTGGGAAGCCGATGACCGCCCAAGGAGAAGTCGCGCCCGGCTTTCTGGCCCCGCCGCCGGGCCGGGCGCGCAACCCGTGCTTCTTCTTGGTACAAATATCCGAATCCGACAGCGGCGGCGCAACGCACCGCCCCGATCAGGGTACCGCCGGATCAGGACACGGTCAGATCAGCCCTTCCGCCGCGAACAGCGCCTTCACGTCTTTCTCGGGCCGCGCCCCGTAATGGCCGATCACCTCCGCCGCCGCGATGCAGCCCATCCGCCCCGATACCGCCAGCGGTTTGCCATTGGCAACGCCATACAGGAACCCGGCCGCGAACTGGTCGCCCGCGCCCGTAGCATCGACCGGCGTGACCCGGTCCACCGGCACCGTCACGGTCTCGTCGCCCTCGACCAGCACCACATCCTCGCCCGACCTCGTGCAGACGATCAGCCCGCTATCGGCCGCCGCCTGTTCCAGCGCCGCGCCAAGGTCTTCGGTCTCATAGAGCGCCTGCCACTCGTGCTCGTTGCCGATCACGTAATCCAGCTCCGTCACCAGCCGGCGGAAATCGTCGCGATGCCGGTTCACGCAGAACGGGTCCGACAAGGCGATCCCCGCGCGCCCGCCCCCGGCCCGGCAGGCCCGCGCGGCGGCAAGGAACGCCTCCTTCCCCTTGTCCTTGTCGAAAAGGTAGCCTTCCAGAAACAGCAGCCCCGCCTGCCCCGCGACACCGTCATCCACGTCATCCGGCCCCAGCTCGGTGGAAATCCCCAGATACGTGTTCATCGACCGCTCGCCATCCGGCGTCACGAAAATCATCGACCGCGAGGTCGGCAGCTCGCCCCCCGCCACCGGCGTATTGACGAAATCCGTCCCCACATCCGCCAGCTCGCTGGCATAGAACCGCCCCAGCTCATCGTCGCGGACCCGCCCGATGAACCCGGTCTTCAACCCCAGAGCGCCCAGCCCGGCAATCGTGTTGGCGACCGAACCGCCCGACATCTGCGTGCGGTTTTGCATCTCGCCATACAGCAACTCGCCCCGATCCTGCTCGATCAGCTGCATGATCCCCTTCTCGATGCCCATCGTCGAAAGGAAGCTGTCGTCGCATTGCGAAATCACATCGACAACGGCATTGCCGATACCAACGGCTTGATACTTGGTCATAGGTTCTTGTCCTCGAATTGGCAGAGGTCCCGCATCAGACAGGCGGGACACATGGGTTTGCGGGCCTTGCAGGTATAGCGCCCGTGCAGGATCAGCCAGTGATGCGCATGGCGCTGGAAATCCACTGGCACATGGTCTTCGATGGCGCGTTCGACGGCGTTGACGTCCTTGCCGGGGCAGATGCCGGTGCGGTTGCCGACGCGGAAGATATGCGTATCCACCGCCTGCGCCGGGTAATGCCACCACATGTTCAGCACCACGTTCGCCGTCTTCCGCCCCACGCCCGGCAGCGATTGCAGCGCCGCGCGCGAATTGGGCACCTCGCCGCCATACTCCTCGGCAAGGATGCGGCTGAGCTTCATGACGTTCTTGGCCTTGTTGCGGTAAAGCCCGATCGTCTTGATATGCGCAATCAGCCCCTCCTCGCCCAGCGCCAGCATCTTCTCGGGCGTATCGGCGATCTTGAACAATTCGGCAGTGGCCTTGTTCACCCCCGCATCCGTCGCCTGCGCCGACAGCGCCACCGCCACCACCAGCGTAAAGGCGTTGACGTGATGCAGCTCGCCCTCGGGCTCCGGCTCCGCCTTCTGGAACCGGGTGAAGATCTCGCGCATCGTATGGTAATCGAGCTGAGCGGCCATGCCCCCTCATGCCCGCAATCGGGGCAATGCGCAATATTCGGGTCGCACGGTACAGGGCCAGCGGATAGATTTGCCGCACACGCCCGAGGATTGCCCCGATGAATGCCGAACCGCAGCAAAGCTATCACTACCACGTCATGCGCCGCGCGATCGACCTGATCGACGGGGCCGAGGGCCCGCTGCCGCTGGCCGATCTGGCGCGCGACATGAACATGAGCCCCGCCCATTTCCAGCGCCTCTTCACCCAATGGGTCGGCGTCTCGCCCAAGCGCTATCAGCAATATCTCGCGCTGGGTCAGGCCAAGGCCCTGCTGGCAGACCGCTTCACCACGCTGGACACCGCGCATGAGCTGGGCCTGTCGGGCTCCGGCCGGCTGCACGATCTCTTCCTGCGCTGGGAATCGATGAGCCCCGGCGACTTCGCCCGCCGTGGCGAGGGGCTCACGATCTTCTGGGGCTGGTTCGACAGCCCCTTCGGCCTCGCCCTCGTCATGGGCACCGAAAAGGGCATCTGCGGCGTGGGCTTCGCCAGCGAGACCGGCGAAGCGGCGGCGATGGAAGACATGATCTCGCGCTGGCCAGGCGCCCACTTCGTCGAAGACCCGATGATGCTCCGGCCATGGGCGCTGGCGGCCTTCGGCGCAAACGGACAGGACCGCGAAATCGCCCCCCTCTACCTCATCGGCGCTCCTTTCCAGATCAAGGTCTGGGAGGCGCTGCTCCAAGTCCCCTCCGGTCAGGTCACCACCTATTCCGAAATCGCCCATGCCATCGGCAAGCCCCGCGCCGTGCGCGCCGTGGGCACCGCCGTGGGCCGCAACCCGATCAGCTTTCTGATCCCCTGTCACCGCGCGCTGCGCAAATCCGGCGGGCTGGGCGGCTATCACTGGGGCCTGCCCGTCAAACGCGCCATCCTCGCATGGGAATCGGCCCGCGCCGAGGCCGGCTAGCCCAGGTACACCTGCCCCTCCGGATAGCGCACCCTCGGCGCCACCCGCGTCGCCAGGAAATAGCCCAGCGTCAGCGGCCCGACCCGGCCGACGAACATGATCGCCTCGATCACCGCCCGCCCGAACTCCGACAGCTCGGGCGTATAGCCCCGCGACAGCCCCACCGTGCCAAAGGCGCTCGCCACTTCAAAGGCGATGTCGAGGAAATGCCCGTCATGCGAGGCGGTGACCAGGAACACCCCCACGAACACGATCAGCACGCTGATCGCCGTCAGCGCCATCACCTTCAGCACCTGTTCCAGCCCGATGCTCCACCCAAAGGCATGAAGCTGCGTCTGCCGCCGAAAGAAGGCCAGCGTCGCGAGGATCATCACCACGAAGGTCGTCACCTTGATCCCGCCCGCGGTCGAGGTCGGCCCGCCCCCGATCAGCATCAGCGAGATCACCATCAGCGAGGTACTGTCATGCAGCGCGCTGATATCCGTGGTGTTGAACCCCGCCGTTCGCGTCGTCACCCCCTGAAACCAGCTCACCGTCAGCCGCGCGGCGGCGCTGTCGTGCTGGCCCAGCGTGCCGGGGTTCGACCATTCCAGCACCGCGAACCCCGCCACCGACCAGACGATCAGCACCCCCGTCCCGATCAGCATGATCCGCGTGTGCAGGCTCCAGCCCTGCCACCGCCGCTCGCGAAAGATATCCTGCAACACGACATAGCCGATCCCCCCGGTGATAAAGAGGAACGGGATCACGGTATTTACCACCGGGTCGGTCGCATAGGGAACAAGCCCCTGAGGGAACGTGGAAAACCCCGCGTTGTTAAAGGCCGAGACCGAGTGGAACACCGCCTCCCACAGCCCCCGCGCCCAGCCGAATTCCGGCACGAAGACCAGCGCCAGCAAGGCCGCCCCGGCCCCCTCGCAGATCAGCACCACCTTCAAAATCGTCCGCACCAGCTTTCTCAACCGCCCGAACGAGCTCTGGTTCAGGTCTTCCCGCAAATAGATATGCCCGGTAATCCCCACCGGCAGCCCCAGCGCCCCCAGCACCAGCACCGCGAAGGTCATCAAGCCCAGCCCGCCAAGCTGAATCAGCAGCAACAGAACCCCCTGCCCGAAATAGGTCAGGTCGCCGCCGGTATCGAGCACCGCCAGCCCGGTCACCGTCACCGCCGAGGTCGCGGTGAACACCGCGTCCGACCAGCTCATCGGCACCACCTGCGACACCGGCAGCTTCAGCACCGCGGCGCCGGCCATCACCAGCACGCCATAGACAGCGGCCAGGATCAGCGGCGGCGGCATCCGCGAGAAACCCATCGCCAGCCGGGGCGGAAGGCGCAACATGGCCCGGCCCGCCCCTCAGAGCCGCCGGCCGAACTGCCACAGGTCGGCACGCCGGCCCAGCAGGATCAGCTTGTCACCGGCCGCAAGCCCCGTCGCCTCGCCGACCCCCTCGAGATAGTCGGTGCCGCGCATGACCCCCAGCAGGCGGAGATCATGCTCCGTCCCGATCGACAGCGCCGCCACCGTCCCGCCGTCCAGCTTTTCGGACACCACGATACTGACCACGCTGAACCCGTTGCCGAGGCTCACGTAATCCTGCACCGCCGGGTTGTGCAGCATCTGCGCGCTGTGCCGGCCCATCTCCTGCTCCGGCAATATCACCCGGTCGGCCCCAAGCTTCGACAAGATGCGGTGATGCGTCTTGTCCGACGCCTTCGACCAGATCGTGCCGACCCCCATCAGCCGCAGGTTCATGGTGGCCAGAATGCTTGCCTTGATGTCGCGGCCGATGGCCACCAGCGCCACGTCGTAGCGGTCGATCCCGGCCTCTCGCATGGCGGCCTCGTCGGTGGCGTCGAGGATGAGGGCAGACTGCAAGTGCGGCACCAGCCGCGACACCTTGCGCTCGTCGAGATCGACGCCGATCACCCGGTTGCCGAACCTCGCCAGTTCCAGTGCGACGGTACTGCCGAAACCGCCGAGACCGAGCACGGCGAAACTGCGCGTTTCCTTGGGCATGTCAGGGGTCCCCAAATGCATCGCCGGGGCGGCCGCCACCTGTCTGGCGGTCCGGGCCCGGCCGAGGTCACGCGCAAGATGGTACCGTCCGCGGAAAGTTACACCTGCCTCCTCGACAGCTTGGCGATTTTCCGCCGGTCCGTCCGTCATGACACCCGCCGGCGCCACCCCCGGCCGGCCAAGCCCGTTCTGCGCGGAGTTCTGCCAATTTCTTTACCGCCCGCCCCTTGGGAAACGGCGGTCGCTCGCCTATTATGCTCAAATACCCGGAGCAAAACCGGACAATGGAACGAGGCCACCACATGACCCGAGCACGCACCTCTCTCACCCTCCTGACCGCCACATCGCTGCTGGCCGTGACGGCCTGTACCGACCCGGGCCAACTCCGGATGGACCCGAACGACCCCAACCGCCAGACCAAGCAGGGCGCCCTTCTGGGCGGCATCCTCGGTGCCGGCGTGGGCGCGCTGACCTCCGACAACAAGGGCCGCGGCGCTGTCGTCGGCGGTCTGGCCGGCGCAGCCACCGGCGCCATCGCCGGCAGCTTCCTCGACCAGCAGGAAGCCGACCTCCGCCGCCAGCTTGAAAACGACCGCATCGGCATCCGCAACACCGGCGACCGCCTGATCGTGACCATGCCGCAGGACATCCTCTTCGCCGTCGACAGCTCGACCGTGAACAGCTCGCTCCGCGGCGACCTGCTGACCGTCGCGAACAGCCTGCGCGACTACCCCCGCTCGCGCGTGCAGGTCGTGGGCCATACCGACAACACCGGCAGCGCCGCCTACAACCAGAGCCTCTCCGAACGCCGCGCCGGCGCGGTGGCCGACGTGCTGATGTCGGGCGGCGTCTCCTTCGACCGGCTCGAGGCCTTCGGCCGCGGCGAGGATCAGCCCGTTGCCTCCAACCTCACCACCGAGGGCCGCGCCCAGAACCGCCGCGTCGAGATCGTCATCCTGCCGACCTCGTGAGAACGCAACGACCCACCTCGACGGCCTCGGAAAACAGGATTTTCCGGGGCCGTTTTCTTTCAGTAAGAAAACGGGGCGCCCGTGGAACGGGCCGCGAAAACGCCGACACGGCAGCGCGCGCGGATCGGGCGGGAGCCTCCGGCGGGGTTCGCGGGTGTCCCGGAAACGCTCCAGTGGAGCGTTTCGCCCGCGAACGGGCGGAGCCCTCCGGCAAGATGAAGCCTCGTGTTCACCAGCCCTTAACGGGGATCTGTTTGACTGGTCCCGCGTCACAGGCTGGAAAGCCGATGGGCGTGCAAGGTGAAGCCCCGTTTCCCGCGCCCGTGGCAGCCAATCAACCTGGCCGGGGAACGGGGTGACCCGGCCCATGCTTCTTCTTGGTGTCCAATATCCCGGGGGGAGCGTTGAAACCTGCAGGGTTTCAACGTGGGGGGCAGCGCCCCCGAACGCCGGCTCCCCAAGCGCTTCGGCCGCGGCCCCATGCGCCTGATCCGCAACGCCCTTCTCGCCCTCGCGGCGCTGGTCGTCGCCTACCTGCTGGCAGCCGCCGCTGGCGCGCTAATCGCCGGCCCGGTGCGGGACGCCCCGGCACTGCCCGGCCCGCCCGTCACAATCCGGCTCGTCTCGGGCCCGATTCATTACGATTTCCTCCTCCCCCTCACGCCCGAGACCCGCGCCACCTTCGCGCCCCTCGCCCGCCACGGCCTGTCCGTCGAGGCCCCCGGCGCCGAGTGGCTAATCATCGGCTGGGGCGCACGCGAGTTCTACACCACCACCGGCAGCTATGCCGACCTGAGCCTCACCGCTCTCTGGCGCAGCTTCACCGGCGATGCCTCGATCCTGCGGGCCGATGTCATTGGCCCCCTGCGCGCCGGGCTCGACCTGCCCGCGCTGACCCTGACCGCTGGCCAGTACACCCAACTCCTCGCCGCCATCTCCGACAGCTTCCGCCGTGACGACACCGGCGCGCTGATCGCGCTCGCCGCCCCCGGATTCGGCCCGTCCGACCGGTTCTTCGACGCCCATGGCCGGTTTGACATCCTGCGCACCTGCAACACCTGGATCGCCGCCATGCTCCGCGCCGCCGGCCTCCGCTTCGGGGCGTGGACACCCACGCCCTACGCCGTCACCCTGTCACTCGCGCACTTCGACCCCGGCCTCGACAGCCCGGTCCCGGCTGACTAACCTGCCGAAAAACGGGCAGACACCACGGGCGAACACCAAGGGAACAGGCATGGACAAGAAAAAGCTCAGCGGCCTGCCGCGCCTCGCCGCCGCCTCGCGCAATTCGCTGGCCGGGTTCCGCGACGCCTGGCGCGGGGAAGAGGCGTTCCGCATCGAATTCACCCTTCTGATCCTCTCCATCCCCGCCGCCATCTGGATCGCCCGCGATCCCCTGCACATGGCCCTGCTGATCGCCTCGGTCCTGCTGATCCTGATCGTCGAGGTGCTCAACACCGCCATCGAGGCCGCGATCGACCGGATCGGCCCCGAACGCCACGAGCTTTCGCGCATGGCCAAGGATATGGGCTCGCTCGCCGTGGTGCTCGCGGCGCTGGTGCCCGGCCTGCTCTGGCTGGCCGCGCTCTACGAGAAACTCCTCAACTGACCGTGCGAACCGGGCGAACCGGCCTACCCGTTCCTGAACCGCCGCTCGATCATCGCCCGCAGCCGGATCAGGTCCGACACGCAGGCGCCGATATCCACCATCACGTCCACATCCTCCTCCCGCCATGTCCGCCGAACCGTGTCGATCGCACAGATCGCCCCCACCGGCCGCGCCCCCGGCCCGTGGATCGGCACCCCAAGATAGGCCCGCACCCCAAGGTCCGGCACCGCGTGGTTGTCGCAGACCCGCGCATCGCTCGGCGCATGCTCCACCACCAGCGGGCGGTTGTCGCGCGTCACCAGCCGGCAGAAGGAATGCGACAGCGGCGTCTCGCGGCGCTCGGCATAATCGCCCGTCAGGCCCAGCGCACTCTTGAAAAACTGCCGGTTGCGCGCCTCTTCCACGATCGAGACCAGCGCCACCGGCACCGTCAGAACCCGCGCCACCAGCCGGGTGAACTTGTCGAACACCTCCTCGGGCGGGCTGTCCACAAGCTCCAGCGCGTGCAGCGATTCCGCGAAATCCTGAAAGTACCGGTCGCCTATGCTGTCCCGCTCCGCATGTCCCGCCTCTATGTTCCCGGCCATGGTCTCTCTCCCTTTCCGACGTGGGGTTCGTACCCCGATCATGACGCGGCGAGGTGAACCAAAGGTAAACGTTCACCACCCCCGCCTGACACCCCCTGTCAGCACCCCCGGCCCCGGCTGATTGCCCACTGGTCCCCGGCCCGCACCCGTGGCATATCTGGCGGCAAACCACCCAAAGCCCAAACCAAGCCCACGGAGCGCGCGCATGACATTCGGCAAAGGCTGCCACCTGCACCTGATCGACGGCTCGGCCTTCATCTTCCGCGCCTACCACGCCCTGCCGCCGCTCACCCGCAAGTCCGACGGCCTGCCGATCGGCGCGGTCGCGGGCTTCTGCAACATGCTCTACCGCTACGTCTCGGACGATCACGGCGCCGACGCGCCCACCCATGTCGCCGTCATCTTCGACAAGGGCAGCCACACCTTCCGCAACGACATGTATGACCTCTACAAGGCCAACCGCGACGAGATGCCAGAGGACCTGCGCCCGCAGATCCCCCTCACCCGCGACGCCACCCGCGCCTTCAACATCGCCTGTGAAGAGATCGAGGGGTTCGAGGCCGACGACATCATCGCCACGCTGGCCTGTCAGGCGCGCGACCTCGGCGGCCGGGTCACCATCATCTCCTCCGACAAGGACCTGATGCAGCTCGTCGGCGACGGGGTCGAGATGCTCGACGCCATGAAGAACCGCCGCATCGACGTCGAAGGCGTCGAGGAGAAGTTCGGCGTCAAACCCGACCGCGTCGTCGACGTGCAGGCCCTCGCCGGTGACAGCGTCGACAACGTGCCCGGCGCCCCCGGCATCGGCATCAAGACCGCCGCACTGCTCATCAACGAGTTCGGCTCGCTCGAGGAACTGCTCGACCGCGCCGGGGAAATCAAACAGCCCAAGCGCCGCGAAACCCTCATCGAGAAACGCGAACAGATCGAGCTGTCCAAACGCCTCGTCCAACTTGACTGCAACACCCCCCTCGACTTCACCATCGATGACCTCGAGATCAAGGAGCCCGAGCCCGACACCCTCCTGAACTTCCTCACCGAGATGGAATTCCGCACCCTGACCAAGCGCATCGCCGACACGCTCGGCCTCGACGCCCCGGTCATCGCCGAACCCACCCCCGCCGGCCCCGAGGAGCACACCCCCGACTGGCCCGCCATCGCCCCCGAGACCTACGAGCATGTCGCCACGATGGAGGCGCTGCAGGTCTGGATCGACCGGATCACCGCCCGCGGCTACGTCGCCATCGACACCGAAACCACCTCCCTCAACGAAATGCAGGCCGCCCTTGTCGGCATTTCCCTCGCCGTCACCCCGGGCGAGGCCTGCTACATCCCCCTGCGCCATACCGAGGGCGGCTCGGGCGGCGCCGATGACCTCTTCAACTCAGAAACCCGCGCCGAGGGCCAGCTCGACCCCGACACCGTGCTCGCCGCCCTCAAACCCGTTCTGGAAGACGAGGCCATCCTCAAGATCGGCCAGAACATGAAATACGACGCCAAGATCTTCGCCCGCAACGGCATCGCCATCGCCCCCATCGACGACACGATGCTGATGTCCTACGCCCTCAATTCCGGCATCCACAACCACGGGATGGACACGCTCTCCGAACGCTACCTCTCGCACCAGCCCATCCCCATCAAGACCCTGCTGGGCACCGGCAAATCGGCCATCACCTTCGACAAGGTCGCGATCGACAAGGCCGTGGGCTACGCCGCCGAGGATGCCGATATCACCCTGCGCCTCTGGCATATCTTCAAGCCGCAGCTGCACGCGGCCCGCGTCACCACCGTTTATGAGACCCTCGAACGCCCCCTCGTGCCGGTGCTGGCCCAGATGGAACGCCACGGCATTCAGGTCGACCGCGACACGCTCTCGCGCATGTCCGGCAAGTTCGCCCAGAAGATGGCCCAGCTCGAGGAGGAGATTCACACCCTCGCCGGGCGCAAGTTCAACGTCGGCTCCCCGAAACAACTCGGCGAAATCCTCTTCGACGAAATGTCCCTAGACGGCGGCAAAAAGGGCAAGACCGGCGCCTATGCCACCGGCGCCGACGTGCTCGAAGACCTCGCCACCATGCACGAGCTTCCCGCCCGCGTCCTCGACTGGCGCCAGCTGTCCAAGCTGAAATCCACCTATACCGACGCCCTGCAGGATCATATCGACCCCGACTCCGGCCGCGTCCACACCTCCTATGTCCAGACCGGCGCCAGCACCGGCCGCCTCGCCTCGACCGACCCGAACCTGCAAAACATTCCCGTCCGCACCGAAGAAGGCCGCCGCATCAGAGAGGCCTTCGTCGCCCCCGAGGGCAAGACGCTGCTCTCCCTCGACTATTCCCAGATCGAGCTGCGCATCCTCGCCCATATCGCCGATATCGGCCAGCTCAAGCAGGCCTTCGCCGACGGGCTGGACATCCACGCCATGACCGCCTCGGAAATGTTCGACGTGCCGCTGCCCGAGATGACCCCCGAAATCCGCCGCCGCGCCAAGGCGATCAATTTCGGCGTGATCTACGGCATCTCCGGCTTCGGCCTCGCCCGCCAGCTTCGCATCCCGCGCGGCGACGCACAGGATTTCATCAACCGCTATTTCGAACGCTTCCCCGGCATCAAGACCTACATGGATGACACGGTCAGCTTCGCCAAGGAACACGGCCACGTCCAGACCCTCTTCGGCCGCAAGATCCACACGCCCGAGATTGCCGCCAAGGGCCCCCGCGCCGGCTTCGCCCGCCGCGCCGCCATCAACGCGCCGATCCAAGGCACCGCCGCCGACATCATCCGCCGCGCCATGATCCGCATGCCCGACGCGATCGAGGGGCTGCCCTGCAAGATGCTCCTGCAGGTCCACGACGAGTTGCTCTTCGAGGTCGAAGCGGGCGCCGCCGAACAGGTCATCACCGCCGCCCGCGATATCATGGAAAGCGCCGCCAAACCCGCCATCCATCTCGACGTGCCGCTGGTGGTGGATGCAGGCCAAGGCATGAACTGGGCCGAGGCGCACTGACCCCGCGCCCCGGGCCTGACCCGGCGCCCCTCACAACCACCCGTCCCGGGCTCGACCCGGGACCTCGCGCCAGACCCACCGCCACCCGCCGGGCGAGCGCCGGCCCGTGGGTAGGCGCTGCAACGGCACCGGCCCCACACTTTATCGCGCGGAATACATCCTCCCTCTCAACGTCACGCAACACCCGCCAAAGCGCCTGCCCGCCCATACGGGCCGACGCCCACTGAGCCCGTCCCGGACTTGATCCGGGACCTCGCGCCACCGCCACCCGCCGGGCCATGTCCCATAGCGTGGGTGAAACCCACCTCTCCCACCCCCCGCAAATCTCCCCCCGTCCCGGCCCCCGAGCCGGGACCTCACCCGACACAGAGGCCCCGTGTCACGCCCGGAACGGAAGCCAAAACCACCCGCCCCCTCACCCCAACCGCTTCCGCAACGCCGCCTCCACCCGCACCTCTTCCGCCACCTTCATATGCGCATACGTCCCCAAAAGCCGGTTGATCCGCCGCTGATACCCCTTCCCCATCGCCCGGTAGAACTTCGCCACCGACGCATCGAGATAGAGCGTCACCTTCTCCTTCTCCTCCGTCACATCAAGGTCATGCTCCAGCGTGTGCCACGCCTCCGGCACCGTCTCGGCCACCTGCTCGGGCACCCAACTGTCCTGCATCAGGTAGATCATGTCATGCATCAGCCGCTCCTGCGCGATGCGCTGTGTCTTGGTCTTCCGGGCCATGGCCGCTCTCCTTCACGTCACCGGAAAACAGCCTCCCGCCAAATCCTTGCCAAACCCTGACCCCACCGCACCGACGCGATACCGACAAAATACCGACGTTATACCGACGTCGGTTTTCCGGCCTTCCCCGGCCCCGCCAATGGTCCGTTTTGGCCCCTGATCGGTCGCTGTGAAACGGATCGGAAAGGCCCTATCAGGTATTCTGCAACGCCAATGCATCGATTCGGATCAATATAATGCCCCGTGCCACCCGGCTTATCCTCTGCCCCATCAACCTCCGTCACGCCAAGGTGGAGTACAACGCCTATTCCGAAGCGGTCGACATGGCCCGCCGGCGCAACGCAAAGCTCATCCTCGCCACCGTCGCGCCCGAGATCGAGCGCAACATGAACATATACAATTCAGACGTTTACTGGGGCGAACAGCTTCAGATCTTCCTCAACGCCCACCCCGCCGACGGGGTCGAGGTCGAGCCGGTCGTGCGCAAGGGCGCCGTCCACCGCCAGATCGTCAAACTCGCCGACGAGCGCAAGGTCGACCTCATCGTGATGGAGGCCGCCAACCCCAAGGTGCAGGATTACCTCCTCGGCACCACCGCCTCCCACGTGGTCACCCATGCGGAATGCTCGGTCTACGTGGTGCGCTCCTGACCTGCGTCCCCCGGCTTAACCTGCCAGTAACCCGTATCGGTCACCCTTCCCCCGGCGCAATGCGTCCCGCCCCACACCGATACCGGGCGGGTCGTTAACCAATGCCGCCCCGCCGACCTGACCCGCCGGATCAGGTCCGTAACGCCGCGCGCCCTGCGCGCGGCTCAACCGGCTGCGTCCGCGTCCATCTCCGCCGCAGGGATCACCCCGAAGAACACCCCGTCCGACCATAACCCGAACCAGCCATCCTGCTCGGCGCCGATCTCCACCAGCCGGTAGAAACTCTTCCGGTCGATCAGTGCCTCCAGCCCGCCCCGCACCATGACATAAGGCGACGGCTCCCCCGTCTCCTCGTCTCGCTCCACCCGAATCGGGTTGTCCTCCCCGGCGACCACCCGGTCGCCCACGTTGGTCTCGAAGATCAGGCTCTGCGCCTCCGCCTCGCCTTCCGCCTCGAAATCCACGGCCACGAAAGGCGCATCCTCCACCTCGATCCGCCATTTCTCGACCGGAGTGACCAAAAAATAGTCGTCCCCCTCCCGCTTCAGAATGGTCGAAAACAGCCGCACCAGCCCCTCCCGGTTGATCGGCGTCCCCTCGTGAAACCACGTGCCATCCCGGGCGATCCGCATGTCCATGTCGCCTGATAAATCAGGGCTCCAGAGGTGCACGGGCGGCAGCCCCTTGCCCTGCGCCGCCTTGGCCGCCTCGGCCAGGCTTTCCGTTGACGGGGAGTTGATCGTTTCTTTGCTCATTGCTTTTGCCATTTGCGTTCTGCGCGATACACTCATTCCCAAGGATATAGCCTGCACAGGAGTTTTGCCATGTCAGACGATGCCGATCTGGTTCAGGGAATCGAGGCGCTCGAAGCCAAGCTGGCCGAGGCGCGGGCCTCGATCACCCACCGGTTCATCGGGCAGCAGCGGGTCGTCGACCTGTCGCTCTCGGCGCTCCTCTGCGGCGGCCACGGGCTGCTGATCGGCCTGCCGGGACTGGGCAAGACACGGCTTGTGGAAACGCTTTCCACCGTTATGGGCCTCGACGGCAACCGCATCCAGTTCACCCCCGACCTGATGCCCTCCGACATCCTCGGTTCCGAGGTGCTGGAAACCGGCACCGACGGCAGCCGCGGTTTCAAGTTCATCGCCGGCCCGATCTTCTGCCAGCTCCTGATGGCCGACGAGATCAACCGCGCCAGCCCCCGGACCCAGTCGGCCCTCCTGCAGGCCATGCAGGAACGACAGGTCACCGTCGCCGGCGAGGACCGCCCGCTCGCCGCGCCCTTCCACGTGCTGGCCACCCAGAACCCGATCGAACAGGAGGGCACCTACCCCCTCCCCGAGGCCCAGCTCGACCGCTTCCTCGTGCAGATCGACGTGAAATATCCCGACCGCAACACCGAGCGTGACATCCTGCTGGCCACCACTGGCGCCGAAGAGGCAAAGGCGCATCAGGTCTTCACCCCCGAGGAACTCATCGCCGCCCAGACCCTTCTGCGGCGGATGCCCGTGGGCGAAAGCGTGATGGAGATGATTCTCGACCTCGTCCGCGCCTTCCGGCCCGACGATGCAACAGCCTCCGACACCGTGCGCAACACCGTCGCATGGGGCCCCGGCCCGCGTGCCGCACAGGCGCTGATGCTCACCGTCCGCGCCCGCGCCATGCTGCAAGGGCGCCTTGCGCCGGATGCCGATGACGTGGCCGCCATGGCCCAGCCGGTGCTCACCCACCGCATGGCCCTCACCTTCGCCGCCCGCGCCAGTGGCGAAAGCCTCGACGGGCTGATCGCCGACACCGTGGCCGACATCACCCGGATCGAGGCCGCCGCTTGACCAACGTCGCCCCCCTTCGCGCGCGGGCCGAACACGAGGCGGCCCGCCTTCCCCCGCTTCTGGCGCGGGCAGAGCATCTGGCCGGCACCGTCCTTCTGGGCGAACATGGCCGCCGCCGCGCCGGGATGGGCGACGATTTCTGGCAATACCGGCCCGTGCAGTCGGGCGACGAACGCCGCTTCATCGACTGGCGCCGCTCGGCCCGGTCCGATGCACAATTCGTCCGTCAGCGGGAATGGCAGATCGCGCAAAGCGTGGTGATCTGGGTCGACGCCGCCGCCTCCATGCGCTTTGCGTCCGACGAAAAGTATGCCGAGAAATCCGACCGCGCCCGCCTTCTGGCGCTGGCCGTAGCGATCCTTTTGAACCGCGCCGGCGAACGTGTCGGGCTGGCCGGCACCGACCTGCCGCCAAGGCGCGGCGAGGCCCAGATGATGCGTCTGGCCGAGGCCCTGATCAAGGACGGCGCCGACGATTACGGCCACCCTGAAAGCACCGGCATGCTGCCCCATGGCCGGGCGCTCTTCATCTCTGACTTCATGGGCGATATCGCCGCCGCCCGCACCGCCCTGACCGGCGCCGCCGACCGTGGCGTTCAGGGCGTTTTGCTTCAGGTGCTCGACCCCGCCGAAGAGGCGTTCCCCTATCGCGGCCGCACCATTTTCGAAAGCGTCGGCGGCACGCTGGCGCATGAAACCCTCAAGGCCTCCGAACTGCGCGACCGCTATCTCGCCCGCCTTGCCGAACGCAAGGCCGAGCTGCAATCGCTCTGCGCCGCGACCGGTTGGCAATACGGCCTCCACCACACCTCCGACAGCGCCCAATCGGCGCTCCTCTGGCTGTTTCGCGCCTTCGACGGGGGGCCGTCACGATGATGCTGGGGCCCATCGGCTTTACCGCCCCGTGGCTCCTTCTGGCGCTGGCGGCCCTGCCGATCCTGTGGATTCTGCTCCGCGCCGTTCCCCCCGCCCCGATCCGCCGCCGCTTTCCCGGCGTGGCGCTGCTGCTGGGCCTCACCGACGACGACACCGTCACCGACCGCACGCCGTGGTGGCTCCTCCTCCTGCGGATGCTGGCCGTCGCCGCGCTGATCGTGGGCCTCGCCGGCCCGGTGCTGAACCCGCAGGACGATGGCGAGCAGGCCGCGACCGGCCCGCTCCTGATCGTGCTCGACGGCTCATGGGCCGCCGCCCGCGACTGGCCGGCGCAGGAGGACCTGCTCGACGCGATGCTGGCCGAGGCGGGCCGCGAAACCCGCCCTGTCGCCATCCTCCGCCTAACCGAACCGCAGGCCCCCAACTTCCAAGCCGCCGAAACATGGCGCAGCCGCCTTTCCGGCCTCGCCCCCGCCGCATGGGAAGCGACCCCCGGCACCATGGCCGAGGCCGCCGCCATGCTGGGCGACGAGGATTTCGAGACGCGCTGGTTCTCCGACGGGCTCGCGCGCGAAGGCCGCGACCGGCTCCTGTCGGAATTGCAATCCCGCGGCCCCGTCACCGTCTACGAAAGCCCCGCGCCGGTCATCGCCCTCGCCCCCGCCACCATCAACGACGGTGCCGTTCAACTCACCGCCACCCGCGCCCTCGCCGGCACCCCCCGCGAGGTCACGATCGAGGCCCACGGCCGCGACCCTTCCGGCACGCCACGGATGCTCGCCACCATGCCGCTCACGTTCGAGGCCGACGCCACCACCGCCACGGGCGAGCTTTCCATTCCCGCCGAACTGCGCGCCCGCTTGACCCGGTTCGAGATCGCCGGCCAGCGCCACGCCGGCGCCGTCACCCTCACCGATGACAGCCTCCGCCGCCGCGAGATCGCGCTCATCGCCGGTCGGGAAGACCGCGAAGGCCTCGAATTGCTGTCGCCGCTGCATTACCTCGAACAGGCGCTCACCCCCTCCGCCGATATCCTCGACGGCGCGCTGATCGACATCCTCCCGGCCAACCCCGACGTGATCGTGCTCGCCGATGTCGCCACCCTGTCCGGCGCCGAACAATCCGAACTGCTGGAATGGTCCGAGAACGGCGGCCTCCTCCTCCGCTTCGCCGGCCCGCGCCTTGCCGCCAGCGACGTCTCCCGCGACGAGGAAGCGCCGCTCATGCCCGTGCGCCTGCGCGCCGGCGGCCGCACCGTCGGCGGCGCGATGAGCTGGGGCGAGCCCAAGTCGCTGGCCCCCTTCCCCGAGGAAAGCCCCTTCTTCGGCCTCGACCTCAGCGACGATGTCACCGTCTCGGCCCAGGTCATGGCCCAGCCGGACCCCACCCTCGCCTCCCGCGTCATCGCCCAGTTGACCGACGGCACGCCTCTCGTCACCCGCAAGCGCATCGGCGCCGGGCAGGTGGTGCTGTTCCACGTCACCGCCAACGCCGAATGGTCCACCCTGCCGCTCTCGGGCCTCTTCGTGCAGATGCTCGAACGGCTCGCCGTCTCCTCTGCCGTGGCCCTGCCGGACCTGTCGGAAATGCAGGGCACAACATGGCAGCCGGTCGAGGTGCTGGATGGCTTCGGTACGCTCGACGATGCGGGCACCCTGCCCGGCGTCGATGGCGAGAAGCTCATCACCGACCCGATCGGCCCCGACCTCCGCCCCGGCCTCTACGAGGGGCCCGACCGCCGGCTTGCCCTCAACGTGGTCAAGGAGGACACCACGCTCAGCCCCGCCACCTGGCCCGCGAATGTCCCGGTCAGGGGCCTTGCCCGCCCGCCCGAGGCACCGCTCGGCGGCTGGCTTCTTGCGGCGGCGCTGGTGCTGCTGATGGCCGATATCATAGCCTCTCTGGCGCTCTCCGGCAGGCTGATGCCCGCCCGCGCGGCACTGATCCTCGCGGCCCTGCTGGCCCTGCCCCAGCAAAGCGAGGCGCAGGAACAGGACAAGGCGCTCGCCGCCGCCTCCGAGGTGGTACTGGCCCATGTCCTGACCGGCGACAGCCAGCTTGACGAGGCGGCCCATGCCGGCCTCCGGGGCCTTGGCGAAACGCTCTACTTCCGCACCTCGGTCGAGCCCTCGACGCCCATTGGCGTCAACCTCGAGGAAGACGACCTTGCGCTCTACCCGCTGCTCTACTGGCCGGTCACCCCCGATCAGCCGATCCCCACCGCCGAGGCCTATGTGAAGCTCAACGAATACCTGCGCACCGGCGGCATGATCCTGTTCGATACGCGCGACGCCAACGTGGCGGGCTTCGGCGCCTCCTCGCCCAACGGACAGAAACTGCAACGCCTCGCCCGCCCGCTCGACATTCCGCCGCTCGAGCCCATCCCCGAGGATCACGTGCTCACCCGCACCTTCTACCTGCTACAGGATTTCCCCGGTCGCTTCTCGGGCCGCGGCGTGTGGGTTGAATCCGCGCCCGCCGATGCCGAGAAGGTCGAGGGCATGCCGTTCCGCAACCTCAATGACAACGTCACGCCGGTGGTGATCGGCGGCAACGACTGGGCGGCGGCCTGGGCGATGGATGAGACCGGCGCGCCGATGTTCCCGGTCGGCCGCGGCTACGCCGGGGAACGCCAGCGCGAACTGGCCTACCGCTTTGGCGTCAACCTCGTGATGCACGTGCTGACCGGTAACTACAAATCCGATCAGGTCCATGTGCCCGCCCTGCTCGACAGGCTTGGCCAATGACCGGCTCGATCGTCTTCGACCCGCTGCTGCCATGGTGGCTGATCGCCTGCCTTGGGGGCATGGCCATCGCCGGCATCGCCTTGGCCCTGCTACGCGGCCTCTCGGGCTGGCCCCTGCGCGGGCTGGCCGCGCTGGTGGTGATCGCCGCGCTCACCGGCCCGGCCTACCAGCAGGAAGAGCGTGATCCGCTCACCGATATCGTCCTGCTGGTCGAGGATGGATCGGCCAGCCAGCGCCTCGCCGACCGCGCTACCACCACGTTCGAGGCCGCCGAAACCCTCTCCGCCCGGCTCGAGGCCCGCGAGAACACCGAGGTCCGCCGCATCACCGTGCCCGACGGCGCCGACAATTCCGGCACGCAGCTCATGACCGCCCTCTCCGAGGCGCTCGCCGAGGAACCCAGCGGCCGGGTCGCCGGTGCCATCCTGCTCTCCGATGGCCGCCTGCACGACCTCGACCGTGCCCCCAACCTTCCCGCGCCGCTGCACCTGCTGCACACCGGCCGCGAGGAGGATTGGGACCGCAAGCTGACCGTCGACAACGCCCCCGCCTTCGGCAGCCTTGGCGAAGAGATCACCATGACCCTGCGGATCGACGATGACGGCGCCGCGCCCGAGGGCGTTGGCACCGTGCCGGTCGACGTCTCGATCGACGGCGAGGCGCCGCAGCGCTTCCAGCTTCCCATCGGTCAGGAGATCGACCTGCCCCTGACCCTGCCCCATGGCGGGCGCAACGTGCTGCAATTCTCCACGCCCGAGGCCGAGGGCGAACTGACCGACCGCAACAACACCGCGCTGGTGCAGATCAACGGCGTGCGCGACCGCCTTTCCGTGCTGCTGGTCTCCGGGGAGCCACACCCGGGCGGGCGCACATGGCGCAACCTGCTGAAATCCGACAGCTCGGTCGATCTCGTGCATTTCACCATCCTCCGCCCGCCCGAAAAGCAGGATGGCGTGCCTGTGCGGGAACTCTCGCTGATCGCCTTCCCGACGCGCGAGTTGTTCCTTGAAAAGATCGACGATTTCGACCTGATCATCTTCGACCGCTACAAGCGGCGCGGCATCCTGCCGTCGATCTACCTCGACAACGTGCGCGACTATGTCGAAGGCGGCGGCGCGGTTCTGATCGCCGCCGGGCCCGATTTCGCCAGCGCCGACAGCCTGTATCGCACGCCGCTGGAATCGGTCATGCCGGCCCGCCCCACCGCGCGGGTCATCGAACGCCGCTACCGGCCGCAGGTCACCGACCTCGGCCAGCGCCACCCCGTCACCGCCGGGCTGGAACCCGAAAGCGACGAGGGCTGGGGCAGTTGGATGCGGCAGATCGAACTGACCGAGCCCAGCGGCGACGTGGTCATGACCGGCGCCGATGACAGCCCGCTGCTGGTGCTCGACCGCGTGGGCGAAGGACGCGTGGCGCTGCTGGGCTCCGATCATGCGTGGCTCTGGAACAGGGGCTTCGAGGGGGGCGGGCCACAGCTCGAACTGCTCCGCCGTCTGGCGCACTGGATGATGAAGGAGCCCGAGCTGGAGGAAGAGGCGCTCTGGGCCGAGGCCACCGGCCAGCAGATGCGCATCATCCGCCGCTCACTGGCGGAAACCGTTGGCCCGGTGACCATCACCACGCCCTCGGGTGAAGTGATGGAGATGGAGCTGGACGAGGTCTCGCCCGGCCGGTTCGAGACGCTGTTCGACGGTCCCGAGATCGGGCTCTACCGTCTGGAAAACGGCGAGCATACCGCCGTCATCGGGCTCGGCCCCGCCTCGCCGGTCGAGTTCGAGGAAACCATCGCCAGCGCCGAGCCTTTGTCGGATGTGATCGACGCGACGGGCGGTGGCGCGATGGCGCTGGCCGACGGCCTGCCCCGCATCCGCGAGGTGCGCGAGGGCCGGCCCGCCGCCGGGCGTGGCTGGATCGGCCTCACTCCGCGCGGCGCCTACGAAACCCGCGCCGTCACCCAACTGCCGCTCTTGCCCGCGTGGCTGGTGCTGGCGCTGGCGGCGGCGCTGATCGTCGGCGGATGGCTCAGGGAAGGGCGGCGCTGACCGCTCAGGGCGACAGCTCGATCCGCGTCAGCGTCTCTGCCCAGCCATGCACCAAGCAATGCGGCTTGATGAAGATCTCGCGCGTTCCGTCGGGAATGACGACACCGCTGATCGACCGGGTGAAGGGTTGTTCCTTCACATGCGGATGCATCAACTCGCGATAGGCCAGCCGCTCGCCATCCTTGTCGAGCACCTCCCAGCCATCGGCGAAATGATCCCACCCGGTATCGTCATGCTCGAGCGTCACGTGCACGTTCCACAACATGCCCACCTTCTCGACCATCACGTCCTTTACCACCGGCTCACCAGCAAGGGCCGGGCCGGCGGCAAGGCCGGCAACGAGGAGAAAAAACCGCATCTTCATGCCGGAACCTTAGGGCCGAATCGTATGTCAGGCGGTCACGTCTTTGTGTGCGCCGGCCGCGACCATCTGTCGGAATCAGCCACCTTGCCGATCCGGACAATTGGTTATATTACTTTACCAATTGAGGAGATCCCGATGGAAATGCCAGCCCCCAACCCGGACATCCTGTCCAAGAAGGCCGACCTTGTCGCCCGCCTGCTGGACATTCTGCCCGCCGACGCGGTTATCTCGGACCCCGCCGAAACCCGCGCCTACGAGTGCGACGCGCTGACCGCCTACAAGTGCCCCCCACTGGCCGCGGTACTGCCCACCTCGACGCAGCAAGTGGCCGATGTGCTGCGCATCTGCCACGAGATGGGTGTGCCGGTGGTGCCGCGCGGCTCGGGCACATCGCTTGCCGGCGGGGCGCTACCGACCGAAGACAGCGTGATCCTCGGCGTGGCCCGCCTCAACGAGGTGCTGGAAACCGATTACGAGAACCGTTTCATCCGCGTGCAAACGGGCCGCACCAACTTGTCGGTCACCGGCGCGGTCGAGGAAGACGGGTATTTCTATGCCCCCGACCCCTCGTCGCAGCTGGCCTGCGCCATCGCAGGCAACATCGCGATGAACTCGGGCGGGGCGCATTGCCTGAAATACGGGGTGACGACGAACAACCTGCTGGGCGTGACCATGGTGCTGATGGATGGCACGGTGATCGAACTGGGCGGCGCGCATCTCGATGCCGAGGGCTATGACCTGCTCGGCCTGATCTGTGGCTCGGAAGGGCAGCTTGGCGTCGTCACCGAAGCCACCCTGCGCATCCTGCACAAGCCCGAAGGCGCACGGCCCGTGCTGATCGGTTTCGATACAAACGAAGTCGCCGGCGCTTGTGTCTCGGATATCATCAAGGCCGGCGTCCTGCCCGTCGCGATCGAGTTCATGGACCGCCCCTGCATCCGCGCCACCGAGGATTTCGCCAAGGCCGGGTACCCCGACTGCGAGGCGCTGCTGATCGTCGAGGTCGAGGGCAGCGAGGCCGAGATAGACGAGCAGCTCGAAACCATCATGAGCATCGCGCGCACGCACAACCCCGTCGAGCTGCGCCAGAGCGGTTCGGCCGAGGAAAGCGCCAAGATCTGGCTTGGCCGCAAATCGGCCTTTGGCGCGATGGGCAACATCAACGATTACATGTGCCTCGACGGCACGATCCCGGTCAGCCAGCTGCCTTACGTGCTCAAACGCATCGGCGAGATGTCGAAGGAATTCGGCCTCGACGTCGCCAACGTGTTTCACGCGGGTGACGGCAACATGCACCCGCTGATCCTGTTCGACGCCAACAAGCCCGGCGATCTGGAGACCTGCGAGGAGTTCGGCGCGGAAATCCTCAAGCTCTGCGTCGAGGTGGGCGGCTGCCTCACGGGCGAGCACGGCGTTGGCATCGAGAAACGCGACCTGATGTCGCATCAGTATGGCGAGAGGGATCTCGCCATGCAGATGGCCGTGAAGGACGTGTTCGACCCGAAATGGCTGCTGAACCCCGCCAAGGTGTTTCCGCTTGCAGCCTCCGACGCGCACAGGATCGCCGCCGAGTAAGGGGCGCTGCCCCTCGGCCTGCGGCCTCACCCCGGAGTATTTTTGGAAAGATGAAAGATTTGAGACCCGAGACAGAGGCCGAACTGGCCGGGATCGTACGCGACACGGCCGAGCCGCTGCGCATCCGCGGCGGCGGCACGCGCCCGATCGGCGTGCTCGTGAACGGAGCACCGGTGACGACCGCCGGGCTGTCTGGCATCGAATTGTATGAGCCCGGCGCGCTGACGCTGGTGGCGCAGGCGGGCACACCCTTGTCGGAAGTTGAAAAGGCGCTTGCGGCGGAAGGCCAGCGGCTGGCCTTCGAGCCGATGGACCATCGCGGGCTGCTGGGCACCGAGGGCGAACCGACCATCGGCGGTGTCTTCGCCGCCAATGTCTCGGGCCCCCGACGCATACAATGCGGCGCGGCGCGGGATTTCCTGCTGGGCGTGCGTTTCGTCGACGGGCGGGGCGAGGTGATCCGCAATGGCGGGCGGGTGATGAAGAATGTGACCGGCTATGACCTCGTCAAGCTGATGGCGGGCAGCTATGGCACGCTGGGCATCCTGACCGAGGTCGCGCTGAAGGTACTGCCGAAGACGCAGGTGACCGGCTCGCTGGGTTGCGAGGGTCTGGATGACGAAACCGCCGTCGCCGCGCTTTGCCGTGCGCTCGGCTCGCCTTACGAGGTGACTGGCGCGGCGCATGTGCAGGCCGGGCCCGAGGGCACGCCGCGCACGATGATCCGCATCGAAGGCACAGAGGCCTCTGTCGCTTACCGGGCAGGGGAACTTAAAGAAATGCTGGCCGGGTTCGGCGAGTTCACCATCGACACCGACCCGGAAAGCACGAACGCCACTTGGCGCGCGATCCGCGACGTGCAGCCGTTTCACGGAAAGGACGGCGATATCTGGCGCCTCTCCGTCAAACCCACCGACGCGCCCGGCCTCGTGGCCCGGATCGACGGCGCCGAGGCTCTCTACGACTGGGGCGGCGGGTTGATCTGGCTTTGCGTGCCCAAGGGCACCGCCGCAACCGACATCCGCCACGCCGTCGCCACGACCGGCGGCCACGCTACCCTGATCCGCGGCACGCGCGGCGGCGGCGTGTTCCAGCCGCTCGCGCCCCCCGTCGCGGCCTTGCAGGACGGTCTGCGCAAGAGGTTCGACCCCAAGGGCCTGCTCAATCCGGGGCTCATGGCACAGGCAAACGAGGCCGCTCAATGAAGACCGAATTCACCGAAGCCCAGCTTCAGGACCCGGCCACCGCCCGCTCGAACCAGATCCTTCGGGCCTGTGTGCATTGTGGCTTCTGCACCGCCACCTGCCCCACCTACCAGGTGCTGGGCGACGAGCTCGACAGCCCACGCGGGCGCATCTACCTGATCAAGGACATGCTGGAGAACGACCGCCAGCCCGACGAGAAGACCGTCAAGCATATCGACCGGTGCCTTTCTTGCCTTGCCTGCATGACGACCTGCCCCTCTGGCGTGCATTACATGCACCTTGTCGATCACGCGCGGGAGTATATCGAAGAGCGCTATCAGCGACCCATTTACGAGCGGATGCTGCGCTGGACGCTGGCTAGAATTCTGCCCTACCCGACCCGGTTCCGCCTAGCCCTGCTGGGCGCCAAGGTCGGGCGGCCCTTTGCGGGCCTGATGCCCGACGCGCGGCTCAAGGCGATGCTGGAGATGGCGCCAAAGCGCATCCCCCCGGTCAGTCGCAACGACGATCCCCAGACTTTCCCGGCCAAGGGCGAGCGCCACAAGCGCGTGGCGCTGATGACGGGCTGTGCGCAGAGGGCGCTCAACACCGATATCAACGACGCCACGATACGGCTTCTGACGCGGCTGGGCTGCGACGTGGTGGTGGCCGAAGGGGCCGGCTGCTGCGGCGCGCTGACCCATCACATGGGCAAGACGAAAGAGAGCCACGCCACGGCCGCGAAGAACATCCGCGCCTGGGCGGCGGAGATGGATGGCGACGGGCTCGATGCCATCGTCATCAACACCTCGGGCTGCGGCACCACGGTCAAGGATTACGGACACATGTTCCGGCAGGAGGCGCTGGCCGACGATGCTGCGCGGGTCTCTGACATCGCGATGGACGTTTCAGAACTGCTGATGACGCTCGACCTCCCCGAGGGTGATGACAAGGGCGTCAGCGTGGCCTATCACGCCGCCTGCTCGCTCCAGCACGGGCAAAAGATCAAGACCTACCCGAAAGACCTTCTCAAACGGGCCGGTTTCACCGTCTCGGAACCGGCCGACAGCCATCTCTGCTGCGGCAGCGCGGGCACCTACAACCTGATGCAGCCGGCCATTTCCAAGCAGCTGAAAGACCGCAAGGTGCGCACGTTGGAAGCGAGGAAACCCGACATTATCGCCGCCGGGAATATCGGCTGCATGATGCAGATCGGCAGCGGCACCGAGGTGCCCGTGGTGCATACCGTCGAGCTGCTCGACTGGGCCACCGGCGGGCCCCGGCCGCCCGCCCTGAACGAGGGCGCCACACCCGTTCCGAACCTGCGCACCACGCCCTAATTTGGCCCTATTGGATTGCTAGCCACCTCCGAAACAAGATCAATCGGAGGGGCAATGTTTCGACCTGTCGCGGCGCTTATCATTCTGGTTCTGACGGCGGGCACGTCTTTGGCCGATACCCGGCTGAAACGGCTCGACACCGGCGATGACGGCCGCGGGTGGGAAGCGGTCGGGCGGCTCGATATCGACGGGCGCGGCTTCTGCACCGGGGCGCTGATCGCGCCCGATCTCGTGCTGACGGCGGCGCATTGCCTTTACGACAAGACCACCGGCGACCGGGTTGATCACGCCCGTATCGATTTCCTCGCGGGCTGGCGCAATGGCCGCGCCTCGGCCTATCGCAAGATCCGCCGCGCGGTGGCGCACCCGGGTTACGTCTACGAGGCCGCGGTGTCCGCCGAAAGGGTGCGCAACGACGTGGCGCTGCTCGAACTTTTCCACCCCATCCAGAACACCCAGGTCGTGCCCTTCCTGACCGACGAACGCCCGCACAAGGGGCAGGAGATCGGCATCGTCTCCTACGCCCGCGACCGGTCGGACGCGCCCTCGCTGCAGGAAATCTGCGACGTGGTCGCCCGCCAGCAGGGCGTGCTGATCATGTCCTGCGACGTCGATTTCGGTGCCTCGGGCGCCCCGATCTTCAGCTTCACCTCAGGCCAGCCCCGCGTGGTATCCGTGGTCTCGGCCATGGCACAGGTCGAGGGGCGCAAGGTTTCCCTCGGCACGCAGCTGACCCAGCCGCTGCACGACCTGATGGGCGCGCTCGACGCCGGAGAAGGCTTCTTTCAGCCCGGCGCACCACAGATGTCGACCCTCGGCGAACGCCGCGACACGGGCGCCAAGTTTGCCAAGCCCGGCGGCTCTTGAAATCCTCCAGACGCTTTCCCAAGTAAGCGACAGCCGGCGCCGCAAAGCGGGCCGGTGATATCGCTGCCTGTCCCCATGGGAAGGCATTCACATAAGGGATCGCTCAAAGGAGGATGACCCATGCGTAACTTCGATCTTGCACCGCTTTACCGTGCAACCGTCGGGTTCGACCAGATTGCTGACATGATGGATCGTGTGCTTGCCGCCGACATCAACCAGCCGACCTACCCCCCCTACAACATCGAGAAGACCGCCGATGATGCCTATCGAATTTCGATCGCGGTTGCCGGTTTCTCCGCCGACGACCTGATGGTCGAGGTCAAGGACGGCGCGCTTGTCGTGTCGGCCCGCAAGGCCGAGGATGACAGCCAGCGCAGCTTCCTGCATCGCGGCATCGCCACCCGCGCGTTCGAACGCAAGTTCCAGCTTGCCGATCACGTGCGCGTCAATGGCGCATCCCACGCCGACGGCATGCTGCATATCGACCTTGTCCGCGAAGTGCCCGAGGCGCTGAAACCCCGCCGCATCGCCATCGCCAGCGGCGACTCGGTCGACAAGGACGTGGTTGACGCGGAAACCGTCAACTAAGGCGTTCCGGCCGGGCGCATTGCCCGGCCACCGATCGTCAGATAGTCGCCCGGCCGGTCAACCCGGCCGGGTTTTTCATACAGTCCGCCGCGCCATCAGCAGCGTCTCGCCCGCCGGGCCGATCAACAGCAGCGCGCCGGTCTCGTCGATGTCGAACCGCACCACGTGCTGAAGCGCGTCCAGCACCCGCTGCTCCTGCTTCATCATCGCCTCGGGGCAGCCCATCATCGTCGCGCCCATCTGGCCAAAGCCCAGCCCCTCGCCATCCAGCATGTAGATACCCGAGAACCGGTTGCAGCCGGTACGCCCTGTCACCCGGCCATCGGCGTCGAAGCTGATGGTGATGTTCGAGCCGTCGATGATGCCCATCTCGCCAACATCCTCGATCTGCCATTCCGCGCCGGTCAGCAGGCTTGCCGCATCCCCGCCACAGCCGCGCATCTCCTGCCCGTCCAGCGCCAGCGCGGCGCGGTGGGGATAGGGCATGCCAGTGGCGTCGTCGTGACAGATCTCCTCCTCCAGCCGCAGGCGCGCGTCGATATCGGGCATGTTGAGCACATAGGCACCGGTCTCGACCTCCACCTTCGGCCGGGGGGTGGTAAGCTGAAGATCGCCGTAATCGGCCACCAATTCGGCCTCACCCTCCCCGATGGTCACGTACCAGCCGGGCTCGTTGCCGACAGCGGTATAGGGTTCAGGCGTATGCTCGACCTTGGCACAGCCGGGCTCCGGCTCCGAGCCGAGCGTCAGCGTCGCCTCGGTGCCGTGCGACCAGAAGGTCACCTTCGGATCAGCCTGCGCCACATAGCGCGAGCCTTCATCCGCGGGGGCCTCTTCCATCGCGTAATCCCGCCCGCCGACGCGCAGGGTGGGCGTATCGTCGACGAGGCCGAATTCCACGCTCGTCTCGCCGCAGGAGAAATACGAGGTGAAGGACAGCGGCGTATACTGCCGAAGCCTCACATCGCCGAGGTCGATATCCTCCGACCCGGCGCCGATGCGGATCCCTTGGGCCAGCCACATCGTGTCACCATTCTCCAGAACCGTCGCGGTCAGCGTCCCGCTCAGCCCGCCGGGCACCTCCACCTCGAACGGCATCGGCACCTGTTTTCCGTCCGTCGTGAACCGGCTTTCGCCCAGCGTCGCATCGAGCGCACCTTTCACCTCGACAACCACCTCCGCCCCCTCGGGCAGGGCAATCCTTTGCAAGTAACTCAACTGACCGGAAATGGTCCGGCCGCCCTCCTGCGCGCTCACTGGCATGCTCAGCACCAGCGCAAGAAAAAGGGAAAGGGCAAATCGCACCATGTGACATCTCCAACAGGGATCATTTCCGTAATTACCACCTAGGCCTTGAACCCCTGAAGACGAAGGCCGTTCCAAGGTTTATTCGCAAGAAACCGCGCGCGCCGGGACAGTGGCGCGCGCGGGGGCGACAAGACGGCGGAGCTACACCGCCTTGCCGCGAGGGCCAGATTGCTGCTCGATATGGCCCTTGTCTCAGTTCCGATCGAGGCTCTGCGCCAGCCGCATCAGCCGCACCGCCTCGGCGCGATAGCCATACGCATCCTCGCCCTTGGCGGAATTGGCCAGCGCGATGGCGTCGTCATAAGTCCAGCCATTCAGGTAGGGGCTGTCCTGAAGGATCTGCCCGAACCCGGCAATCGCGGCGGCAAAGCGCATGTCGTCGCTGGTCTCGCCCCCGGCCACAATCGGCGTCTCGATCAACTGGCTGGTCTCCTCGCCCGGCGCCTTGTAGCGCAGCTTGAGATAGCCCAGCTCCTCACTGGTGCTCTGCGTCTCCGCATCGCCATAGCGCAGCGGATCGGTCAGCCGCCCTTCCGAATTGACCAGCGTCACCTCGTAGATCGCCGTCACCGAATGACCCGCGCCGATATCGCCGGCATCGACCGTGTCATTGTTGAAATCGTCTCGGTTCAGCGCCCGCGTCTCGTACCCGATCAGCCGGTATTCGGCCACGACGCCGGGATTGAACTCGACCTGAATTTTCACATCATCGGCAATCGGGTAAAGCGCCCCGGTGAACTGATCCACCAGCACCTTCTGCGCCTCGGACAGCGTGTCGATATAGGCGGCCTGCCCGTTCCCGTTCTGCGCCAGCGACTGCATCACCGCATCGTCGAGGTTGCCGCGCCCAAAGCCCAGCACCGACAGGTAGGTGCCGCTCTCGCGCTTGCCCGCGATATAGCGTTCCAACTCCTCCGGGTCGCTGATGCCGACGTTGAAATCCCCGTCCGTGGCAAGGATGACGCGGCTCACCTCGCCCTCCTCGGTCATGTCCTCGGCCACGGCATAGGCCTGCTGCAACCCGTCCTGCCCGGCGGTGTTGCCCCCGGCGCTCAAGTTGTCGAGCGCACCCAGAATGGTATCGCGCTCAGCCGCCGATGTCGGCTCCAGCACCTGGCCAGCGCTTCCGGCATAGGTCACGATCGACACCTGGTCCTGCGCCGACAGCTTCGACAGCATCAGCGCCAGCGACTGCTTCAACAGCGGCAGCTTGTCGGGATGCTCCATCGACCCCGACGTATCGATCAGGAACACAAGGTTCAGCGGCGGCCGGTCCTCGACCGCCGGCAATTCGCCCTGGATACCGATATGCACAAGTTGCGTATCGGGATTCCACGGCGTGTCGGTCACGCTCACGGTCGACCGGAACGGCGCATCGCCCTCTGCCGGGGCCGCGTAATCATAGGGGAAATAGTTGACCATCTCCTCAATCCGCACCGCCTCGTGCGGCGGCATCACGCCCCCGATCAGCGAGGAACGCACCACGGCATAAGAGGCCGTATCCACATCGATCGAGAAGGTCGAAACCGGGTCATCCGCCGTTACCTTCAGCGTATTGGGTTCGGCATTTGCATACGCCTCCGTATCGTTCTCGGGGCGGATCAGCACATCCCGCTGCCCGGCGGGCGCGGTGTTATTCAGCGTCTCGGCGGCGAAGCCCCGCAAAGCCTCGGTCGGTGCGGCCTGCATCCGCGGCGCCGGGCTCGGCGGGGCGGCGCCGGCCATGTCATCGGCGGCCAGCGACTCGGTCGCTTCCAACTCGGCCAGCCCGCCCACGGCCTCCTGCGCCTTCCGCGCCCGGCCTTCTTCGGTCGCGACGGTCTTCTGCACCATTGGCCCCGGCCGGAACATATCGCGCCCGGCCTGCCAGTCAGGCACCACCACGACGAGGCCGAAAGCCACCAAAGCCGTGGTCGCCGACATCAATCCGCGCGAAGAAAGGGTTGTCGTTATCATTCTTGCTACTCCTCTGAACCAGCCCCTCCCAGGGCGATCAGAAGTAAGACGCGCCCCCGCCCGGCTTTCTTGGAGCCGGTCGAAATTTTCTTGCGCCGTCATGAAATTGGCAGCCTTCCGGCCCGCGTCAGGTGCGGGGGTGGCGGCCTGCATCGCCTGCTTCAGATCATCGAGGTCGTCGGTCATGCCTGATCCTCTTTCTCGCGCTGTGCGCGCAACCGCTTCTTCGCCTCCGAGATGCGCCAGCTCACCGTGCCCGGGGCCACGCCCAGAACCTCGGCCGCCTCTTCATGGCTGAGATCGTCCAGCACCAAGGCCAGCGTGTCGCGCAGCTCTTCCGGCAACGCCCGCATCGCCTGTGTCAGCCAGTCCACCGCCTCGGCGGCCTCCGTCGCGACGGCGCGCCGGTTCACTTCCCAGTCACCCCAGCCTTCTGAATGGCGGGCGCGCGTCGCGGCCTTGCGCCGCCGGTCATGGGCGGCATTGACCACCACCCGCCACAGCCACGTGCCGAACCTTGCCTCGCCGCGAAACCCCTGCAACCGCGAGGGCAGCGCCGCACAGACATCCTGCGTCAGATCCTCGGCCTCGGCCGCGGCCCCGGTCAGGCGGAACGCCAGCCGGAAAACCCTGTCGTAATGCCGCTCGAGCAGCAGGGAAAAGGCGTACCGATCCCCTCCCGCCGCGGCCCTTGCAAGGCTTTCATCACTTGTTTCCATGCGCATCACGTTTGTAGGACGCGCGCGAATGGTCAATCCTTGGCGAACCCGAAAGATTTTTTAAGGATTTTTGCGGGGAGCCTATCCGCCCCCTCATGCACAAACGCCCCCGCAGTCTTTGCGAGGGCGTTTCGATGTCACTGTCACCGCGCCTCAGACCGAGGTGCAGATATACTTCATCTCGAGATAGTCATCGATTCCGTGATGGCTGCCCTCGCGACCGAGCCCCGATTGCTTGACCCCGCCAAACGGCGCCACCTCGGTGGAAATGATGCCGGTGTTCACACCGACAATCCCGTATTCCAGCGCCTCGGCCACCTTGGTGACCCGGCTCAGGTCCTTGGCGTAGAAGTAACTGGCCAGACCAAAGATCGTGTCATTCGCCATCTCGATCACGTCATCCACCGTGTCGAACTTGAACAGCGGCGCCAGCGGGCCAAACGTTTCGTCCTTGCTGACCACCATGTCCTGCGTCACCCCGGTAAGGATCGTCGGCGGCAGGAAATAGCCCTGCCCCTCCATTGCCTCACCGCCACCCATCAGCACATTGGCGCCCTTCGACTTGGCGTCGGCCACATGCTCCTGCACCTTCTCGATGGCATCGCCGTTGATCAGCGGGCCAAGCGTCGTGCCCTCTTCCAGCCCGTCGCCGATCTTCAGCTTCTCGACCGCCGCCTTCAGCTTCTCGGCAAAGGCGTCATACACCCCGGCCTGCACGTAAATCCGGTTGGCACAGACACAGGTCTGCCCGTTATTGCGGAATTTGCACATGATGGCACCTTCCACGGCGGCATCCAGATCGGCATCGTCGAACACGATAAAGGGTGCGTTCCCGCCAAGCTCCATCGAGCATTTCATCACCTGATCGGCGGCCTGCCGCAGCAGGATGCGCCCCACCTCGGTCGAACCGGTGAAGGTCAGCTTGCGCACCACCGGGTTCTCGCAGAACTCCTTGCCCACCGCGGACGAGCTCGACGAGGTCACGATGCTGAACACGCCTTTCGGAATGCCCGCCCGCTCGGCCAGAACGCCCATGGCGGTCGCCGAAAGCGGCGTCTCGGCCGCCGGACGCCCGACAAAGGCACAACCCGCCGCCAGCGCCGGCCCGGCCTTGCGGGTGATCATCGCATTGGGAAAGTTCCACGGCGTGATCGACGCCGCCACGCCGATCGGCTGCTTGATCACCGTGATCCGCTTGTCGCGCTGGTGGCCCGGGATGGTCTCACCGTAAATGCGCTTGGCCTCCTCCGCGAAGAACTCGATGAACGACGCGCCATAGGCGATCTCGCCCTTGGCCTCGGCCAGCGGCTTGCCCTGCTCGGCGGTCAGGATGGTGCCCAGGTCATCCTGGTTCTCCATCATCAGGTCGAACCACTTGCGCAGCACGCCCGCGCGTTCCTTGCCGGTCCACTGCGCCCATTCCTTCTGCGCGCGGCCGGCCGCCTCGATCGCCTTGGCCACCTGCGCCCGGCTCATGTCGGCCACGTTGGCGATCACATCACCACGCGCCGGGTTGGTCACCTCGAACGTGCCGTCGTCGCCATCGACCCATTCGCCACCCGCATAGGCCTGCTCGGCCAGAAGGCTGGGATCCTTCAGAAGGGATTTAAGGTTCGTCGTATCAGGCATCACTCGGTCCTCCCGCAATATGTTTGACCAAAGGCAAACCACTTGGTGACCGGAATGTCCAGATCACACGCCCCCGCCCGGCAAGGCCACCGCCCCGCCTTTCATCTTTCCAAAAATACTCAAAATCCCGCCGCCTCAGTCGGGCGCCAGCATATACCCTTCGCCCCGCACGGTCTGAAGATAGCGCGGCTGCTTCGGGTCAGACTCGATCTTACGCCTGAGCCGCGTGATCTGCACGTCCACCGCCCGCTCCTGCGCCTGTCCCTTGTCGCGGCCCAGATCCTCGACCAGCTTTGCCCGGCTCACCGGCTCGCGCAAATGCTCCGAGAAGATCCGCATCAACTGCACCTCCGTCGCCGTCAGCCGCACCGGCTCCTCGCCCCGCAACAGCTCCGATCGCTCAATGTCGAAGCGCACCTCCCCCAGTTGCAGCACCTTTGGCGCCATCGTCTCGGCCGGGGCCACCGGCATCCGCCGCAGGATCGCGTTGATCCGAAGCAGCAACTCCTTCGGCTCGAACGGCTTGGCAAGGTAATCGTCCGCCCCGGCTTCCAGCCCCTTGATCCGGTCCTCGGTCTCGCCCTTCGCGGTCAAAAGCAGGATCGGCGTCAGGATCGTCTCGCGCAGTGCCTTGGTCAGCGCCACGCCATCCTCCCCCGGCATCATCACGTCGAGCACGATCATGTCGAACTCCAGCCCCGACAAGATACGCCGCGCATGGGCCGCATCCCTTGACGCCGACACGAGAAACCCGTGCCGCGCAAGGAACTTGCGCAGCAAACCGCGGATACGCTCGTCATCATCCACGATCAGCAGGTGCGGCGACGGCTCACTCATGCGCCGTTCTCCCGGATACGGTAATACATCTTGCGCAACTCCGGCTCCATCATCGCCTCCAGCACCTGCCGAAAGCCCGCGACCGCCTCGGGCCCCGCCGCGCGATAAGCGGCCCGCATCCGCGCCCGCTGCGCATCCGAAATCTTCCGCTCCAGCGCGATCCCGTCCTCGGTCAGGAACAGGTTCCGTTCACGCTTGTCGGTGGTCCCGATCCGGCTTTCCACCAGCCCGTTCTCGATCAACGTGCGCAGCACCCGGTTCAGCGATTGCTTGGTCACGCCCAGTATCCCCAGCAGATTGTTCACCGTCGTACCCGGGTTGCGGGCAATGAAATGCAGCGCCCGGTGATGCGCCCGGCCGTAATCCATCGTCGCGAGAATCCGGTCCGGATCGGCGGTGAACCCGCGATAGGCAAAGAACATCGCCTCGATCCCTTGTCGAAGCTGCTCGTCGGTCAGAAACAGCAGGTTTTCACCGCCCTGAACGTCCGGCATGGCTCCTCCACATCACTAGTTCCACATTCCACCCCCGACATTATGTCAGCTTTGTTGACATTCCAAGATCAAACTGGTAGCGAATCGCAGTTTCCACGCAACTTTATGTCCGGTTCGGACATATGTAACGCAACAAATGGAAACGCGAGCCTTGATAAGGAGTACGAAGATGGCTGGCTACGATGACCGCGACGGACAAATCTGGATGGATGGCACGCTCGCCGACTGGCGCGACGCGAATGTACACATCCTGACCCACGCGCTGCATTATGCCAGCTCGGTATTCGAGGGCGAGCGCGCCTATAACGGCAAGATTTTCAGAAGCCGCGAGCATTCCGAGCGCCTCCACTACTCCGCCGGCCAGCTCGATTTCGAAATCCCATTTACCGTCGAAGAGATCGAGGCCGCCAAGGCCGAGGTGCTCAAGGCCAACGGCCTGACCGACGCCTACGTGCGCGCCGTCGCATGGCGCGGGGCCGGCCCCGACATGGGTGTCGCCTCCGCCGGCAACCCGGTGCGCCTTGCCATCGCCGCATGGGAATGGGGCGCCTATTACGGCGACGCCAAGATGAAGGGCGCCAAGCTCGACATCTCCAAGTGGAAGCGTCCCAGCCCCGAAACCATCCCCAGCCACGCCAAGGCCGCCGGTCTCTACATGATCTGCACCCTGTCGAAACACGCCGCCGAAGCCAAGGGCTGCTCCGACGCCATGATGTTCGACTATCGCGGCTACGTGGCCGAGGCGACCGGCGCCAACATCTTCTTCGTCAAGGATGGTGAAGTGCACACGCCCACCCCCGACTGCTTCCTTAACGGCCTGACCCGCCAGACGGTGATCAGCATGCTCGAAGACCGTCAGGTCAAGGTCCACGAGCGCCACATCATGCCCGAGGAACTGGAAAGCTTCCAGCAATGCTGGCTGACCGGCACCGCGGCCGAGGTCACCCCCGTGGGCCAGATCGGCGACTATAATTTCGAGGTCGGCGCGCTCGCCCGCGACATCGCCCAGGGGTATGAGGATCTGGTGCGCGTCTGATCTTGCACGATCTGCGCGACATTCTCGAAAAAGCTCAGGTGAAGGACGGCGCCACGCTGTCCTTCCACCACCACCTTCGCAATGGCGATGACGTCATGCGGCAGGTGCTCACCGCCTGCTCCGCCGCTGGCCTGCGCGACCTCCATATCGCGCCCTCCTCCCTCTTTCCCTGCCATGCAACCCTGATCCCGTTCCTCGAAAACGGCACCGTCACTCGCATTACCACCTCCTACATGACCGGCCCTTTGGCCGATGCCGTGCGCTCCGGCCTCCTGCCGCACCCGGTGCGCCTGCAATCCCATGGCGGTCGGGCAGCGGCCATCGCCTCCGGACGTCTGCCCATCGACGCCGCCTTCATCGCCGCGCCTGCCGTGGACACCGCAGGCAACCTCACCGGCGCCACCGGCCCCGCCGCCTGCGGCCCGCTGGGCTATCCGATGGTCGACGCCGCCCATGCACGCCACGTCATCGCCCTTACCGATCACGTCACCACCAACCTTCCCCGCATCTGCATCCCGGCCGATCAGGTCGACGCCATCATCGAAACCGACCATATCGGCGACGCCAGTCAGATCGCCTCCGGCACCACCGGCCGCGCCCCCTCGCCCAAGGGGCAAGCCATCGCCGACCTCACCGCGCAACTCATCGCCTGCTCCGGCCTGCTGCAAGACGGCTTCCGCTTCCAGACCGGCGCCGGCGCCACCTCCCTTGCCGTGGCCCATGCCCTCGCCCCTATCATGCGCGAGCACAGCGTCACCGGCGCCTTTGCGGCGGGCGGCATCACCGGCGCTTTGGTCGAGATGTTTCGCGCCGGGCTGTTCCACGGCTTGCGGGACGTGCAGGCTTTCGACCTGCCCGCCGTCCGCTCCTATGCCGAAGACCCCGATCACTTGCCGATGTCCGCCGGAACCTATGCCAGCCCCGACCGCCCCGACAGCATCGCCAGACAGCTCGACGTCATGATCCTCGGCGCGGCCGAGGTGGACATGAATTTCAACGTCAACGTCACCTGCGCCAGCGACGGGCGCATCATCGGCGGCTCCGGTGGCCATGCCGACACCGCGGCGGGCGCCACCCTGCCCATCGTCACCACCCAGCTTGCCGCCGGTGGCTTCCCCAAGCTGGTGCGCAACCTCACCTGCCTCACCACCCCCGGCGCCACCATCGGCGCCGTTGTCACCGAGGCCGGCATCGCCATCCACCCCTCGCGCCCTGACCTGGCCCAACGCGCCCGCCGCGCCGGCCTGCCCGACGATCTCCGCCGGAAAGCCGATACAGAGACTGTTCCACCCGAAAACGCCCGTGGCACGGGCAAGCTCGTCGCCCTCTGCGAGGCCCCGAACGGCGACGTCATCGACGAAATCCACGCGCCCTGACGCCGCCCGTCACAAAAGCTTCGCCATTTCTTCAAACAGCCTTTGGCCTCCGGTCACGAAACATCGGTCATTTCCGCGGCACACCGACCATTCAGGAAACCGCGAAGGAGACCCACATGACCAAGCTGATCCGTCCCACCCGCCGTGCCGTTCTGGCCTCCGGCACCGCGTTCGCCGCCACGCTCGCCATGCCGTCCCTCAGCCGCGCCGCATCGCGCCCGGCCTTCACCCACGGCGTCCAATCCGGCGATGTCGACAAATCCTCCGGCATGATCTGGACCCGCACCGACCGCCCCTCCAAGGTCATGATGGAGGTCTCGACCACCGAGAGCTTCGACAACGCCATGAAACTCCCCCCGCTCGACGCCCTGCCCGAAAGCGATTTCGCCGTGAAGCGTCTGGTCGAGGGCCTCCCCTCGGATCAGGACATCTTCTACCGCTTCACCGCGCATGACCTCTCCGACATCAACGGCACCAGCGAACCAGTCACCGGCCGCTTCCGCACCGCGCCCGCCGGTCGCCGCGACATCCGCTTCGCATGGTCGGGCGACACCGCCGGCCAGGGCTGGGGCATCGACGACGAGGGCATGGCCACCTACGCCACCATGGCGAAACACACCCCCGATTTCTTCCTGCACTCCGGCGACACCATCTATGCCGACGGAGAAATGACCGACGAGGTCGAGAAGGACGGCGAGGTCATCTGGAAGAACACCACCCTCATCGACGAGAAGCGCAAGGTCGCCGAAACCCTCGACGAGTACCGCGGCCAGTGGAAATACAACATGATGGACGAGCACGTTCTGGCCCTCAACGCCACCGTGCCCACCCTCTTCCAGTGGGACGACCACGAGGTCGTCAACAACTGGTCCTCCTCCCGCTCGCTGATGGAAGATGACCGCTATTCCGAGAAATCGATCCACGTCCTCGCCGCTCGCGCCGCCCGCGCCTTCCACGAGATGACGCCGATCCGCTACACCCCGGCAGAGCCGGGCCGCGTGTACCGCAAGATCTCCTACGGTCCGATGCTCGAGGTGTTCTTCCTCGACCTGCGCTCCTATCGCGGCCCCAACTCCGAGAACATGCAGGACGAGCTGACCGACGCAAGCCGCATCCTCGGCGCCGAGCAGATGGCGTGGCTCAAGCGCGAGCTGACCCAATCCTCGGCCACGTGGAAGGTCATCGCCTGCGACATGCCCATCGGCCTCGTCGTGGGCGGTGGCGAAGAAGCCATCGGCAACGGCGATAACGGCCCGGCCAAGGGCCGCGAGCTCGAGATCGCAGAGCTTCTGCGCTTCATCAAGACGGCGAACATCACCAACACCGTCTGGTTCACCGCCGACGTGCACTACACCGCTGCGCATTACTACAACCCCGACAAGGCCCAGTTTCAGGATTTCGCCCCGTTCTGGGAATTCGTCTCGGGTCCGCTGCACGCCGGCACCTTCGGCCCGAACGACCTCGACATGACCTTCGGCCCGGAAGTGAAATACGTGAAGGCCCCGACCGAGGAACAGGGCGCCAACCTGCCCCCCTCGATGGGTCTGCAATTCTTCGGCCTCGTCGATATCGACGGTGCCACCCAGCAGATGACCGTGCGCCTGATGGACCGCGCGGATACCGAGCTGTGGAAGATCACGCTCGATCCCGAAGGCATGGCGATCTGAGCCTTCCTCCACGACAAACAAGAAGGGCGGCGCATCGCGCCGCCCTTCTTTCTTACCCTTTCGGCCCCATCAGCCCGGCGAAAGCCCCCGCATCCGCTCCGACCTGCGCCGCAACAGCTCCACCGTCGTCAGCAGCACGATCGAGATCGAAACCAGGATCGTGGCAACCGCCAGAATGGTGGGTGAAATCTGCTCACGAAGACCGGTGAACATCTGCCACGGCAGCGTCTTCTGCCCCGCCGAGCCCACGAACAGCACCACCACCACCTCGTCAAACGACGTGATAAAGGCGAACAGCCCGCCGGAAATCACCCCCGGAAGGATCAGCGGCATCTGCACCCGGAAGAAGGTCGTCACCGGGTCGGCCCCCATATTCGCCGCCGCCCGCGTCAACGACCGGTCGAACCCCACCAGCGTCGCCGTCACCGTGATGATGACAAAGGGAATGCCCAGCGCCGCATGCGCCAGAACAACACCCCAATAGGTGCCCTGAAGCCCCAGCCGCGAGTAGAAGAAATACATGCCCGCCGCCGAGATGATCAGCGGCACGATCATCGGCGAAATCAGGATCGCCATGATCGCCCGACGAAACGGCACATGCTCCGAAGACAGGCCGATCGCCGCCAGCGTACCAAAGCTTACCGACAGAAGCGTCGCCACCGGCGCGATCGACACCGAATTCCACAGCGCCTGCTGCCAGTCCGGAGAGTTGAAGAAGTCGCGATAATGCTTCAGCGAATACCCCTCCGGATCGAAGGACAGCATTTCCGGCGTGAACGTAAAGAAATCCTCGGCGTTGAAGCTCAGCGGCATCACCACCACGATCGGCGTGATCAGGAAGAAGAAGATCATCCCGCAGATCACCCGAAACGCGAAATGGCCAAACACCTGCCCCGGTGTCAGATAGGGCAACAGGTGCGCCCGGTACCGCCCTTGCCCGATCCAGTAGATGAACCAGCCGTAGAACACCCCGAAAATGGCCCCCACGACGACCCCCGGCACCCCGCCAAACACATAGCCCCCGGCGGCAAACAGCACGACCATGCCCCAGCGCACCGGCTTTTCCATGCTCTCGCTCAGCACGCCCTGCGCCAGATAGGTCAGGACCGCCAGAAGCACCGCCCCGGCAAGAACCCCCTGCCACATCGAGCCCTGCGCAGCCCCGACGAAGATCCCGGCAAAGGCCCCCGCCGCCGCCAGTACGGGAATCGAAAAGCTCAGCGGCTTCTTCTCGACATACTTGAGTGTGTACGTGGCCATCTGTGCCTACCCCAGCTTCACGTTGTCGATGCCCACGATCCTGTCATAGGCCCAGTAAAGGATCAGAACCGCCGCCAGCAGGATCGTCCCCAGCGCGGCCGCAAGGCCCCAGTTGAGCGAGGACGAAATGTGATAGGCGATCCGG
>JAVJTX010000018.1:0-7028 GCA_040220035.1 Roseovarius sp.
CCCGGCCTTGCGCGCGATCAGGAAATTCATCAGCGCGGTGCGCAGGTTGCCCACGTGGATGTAACCGGTGGGCGACGGGGCGAAACGGGTGGTGGTCATTGGCTCATGCTCCGGATGGTCGCAGCGGGCAATGTCACAGGCCGGCGCGATTGTCCAGAATGCTCAGCCCGGTTCCACCCGCCATACCCGGTTCAGGTCGGCCAGCCCGCTCCTCACAAGCTCGGCCAGTACGTCCATGTCGATATCATCAAGCTTGTTGACGTAAAGGCACGACTTGCCCAGCTTGTGCCTGCCCAGCCGGCTCAGAATTTCCGAATAATCCTGATACCCCGGCATGATGTAGATCGACAGCGCCGCCTTGCGCGGGCTGAATCCGGTGGCAAGGAAATCACCCTCCCGCCCGCTGTCATAGACGTAATGATACCGCCCGTAGCCAATGATCGACGGGCCCCACATCACCGGCGCGAACCCCGTCACCTCGCGAAAGAACCCCAACAGCCTTTCGCCATCCTTGCGCCGCCGTTCCGGCTCGACCGTGGCCAGAAACCCGTGCGGGTCCATCCCTGTCGCCTGCGTCTTGTTCTCCGACATCGCCGGTCCTCCTCGTTATGCCAGAATACCTCGCACCACCCCCACCTGTCACGCGCCACCCTCTTCCATTTCGGCCCCCGACCCCGCATATCAGGACCATGTCCCGCACCAGCCTCGAACAGATCGAACAGATGGCCCGCGCCGCCGTCGCCAGCCTTCCCGACGGCTTCCAGCCCGCCGCCAAGGAAGTGGCGCTGCGCGTGGTCGACTGGCCCGAACGCTGGATGCTCGACGATCTTGGCATGACCGACCCGCTGGACCTCACCGGCCTTTACGACGGCATACCGATGACCGAGAAATCGGTCATCCACCAGCCGCTCGGCCCCGACAGTGTCTGGATCTTCCGCGAGCCCATCCTCGCCGAATGGCGCGACCGGGGCGATGTCGAGATCGAAGACCTCGTGGCCCATGTCACCATCCACGAATTCGCCCACCATTTCGGCTGGTCCGACGACGACATTGCCTCGATAGATCGTTGGTGGGAGTGAGAACCGGTCCGGGCACCGCCTGGCAAATCGTCCAGTAGACGATTTGAGGTTCGAACGGCCGGAGCGCTAACGCTCCCCGGCCCTTAGCCCCCGTCGCGCCACCGGTTGACGATCGGATAGCGCCGGTCCAGCCAGAACGCCCGCTTCGACAACCTTGTCCCCGGCGCCGACTGGAACCGCTTGTATTCCGAGATATAGAGCAGGTGCTCCACCTTCTTCGCATCCTCGCGGGAATACCCCGCCGCCACGCAATCCGAGATCGACCCGTCCTGATCGACGAGGATCTTCAGAATACCATCCAGCACCGGGTAATCGGGCAGCGAATCGCTGTCCTTCTGATCCTCCCGCAACTCGGCCGAGGGCGGCTTGTCGATGATGTTCTGCGCAATGACCTCGCCCCCCGGCCCCTTCATCCATGGCCGGTGGTTGGAATTGCGCCAGCGGCAGGTGTCGAACACCCGCGTCTTGTACATGTCCTTGATCGGGTTGTACCCGCCCGCCATGTCGCCATAAATCGTGGCATAGCCCACCGCCACTTCCGACTTGTTGCCGGTGGTCAGCAGCATCTCCCCAAACTTGTTCGACATCGCCATCAGCAAAAGACCCCGCAGACGCGACTGGATATTCTCCTCGGTCAGGTCCGGCTCCAGCCCCTCGAACAGCGGGGCAAGCGTGTTGGTGATCGCCGCGCGCCCCTCGGAAATCGGCACGAAATCATACCGGCACCCCAAAGCCTCGGCCACCGCCTTGGCATCGTCCAGCGAGGCCTGCGAGGTATATTCCGACGGCAGCATCACACAGCGCACATTCTCCGGGCCCAGCGCATCCACGGCCACCGTCGCCACGATCGCACTGTCGATCCCGCCCGACAGGCCCAGCAGCACCTTCTTGAACCCCGTCTTGCGCATGTAGTCCCTCAGCGACAGCACCATCGCGTGATAGTCCTGCTCGAACCCCTCGGGGATATGCGCCAACTCTCCCGGCTCCGCGCGCCAGCCCTCGGGCGTGCGCACGAAATCCACATGCGAAACCGCCTCCTCCATCAGCGGCATCTGCACCATCAGCTCGCCGCCGGGGTTCAGCACGAAACTCCCGCCATCGAACACCTGATCATCCTGCGCGCCCACAAGGTTCAGGTAGACCAGCGGCAAACCGGTCTCGACCACCCGCGACACCATCAGGGTCTGCCGTGTCTCCAGTTTGCCGCAGTAATAGGGCGAGCCATTGGGCACCAGCAGGACCTCCGCCCCCGTCTCGGCCAGCGTCTCGGCGACATCCTCGTACCAGCTATCCTCACAGATCGGGCTGCCGATCCGCACGTCATCAACCACGTAAGGGCCGCCCACGGGACCGGAATCGTAAATCCGAACCTCGTCGAACACCGTCTCGTTGGGCAGGTGATGCTTCAAAACCTTCGCCGTCGTCCGCCCGTTCGTCAGAATATAATAGGCGTTATAAAGCCCCGCCCCCTCCAGAGCCGGGCCGCCAATGGCCAGCGCCGGACCATCGGCACAGTCTGCGGCCAGCTTCTCGATCTCGGCAATCGCGGCCTGATGAAAGGCCGGCTTCATCACAAGATCCTGCGTGTTGTAGCCGGTGATGAACATCTCCGGCAGCGCCACAAGCTGGGCGCCTGCCTTGCGGCCTTCCTCCCATGCCTCGCGCGCCAGCGCGGCATTGCCCGCCAGATCGCCAACCGTCGCATTGAGCTGTGCCAGTGTCAGGCGAAACCTGTCAGTCATGATGCGCGGACCCTTCCCTTGCCGGTCGTCCCGGCCTGATTTAGCAGATGACACCGCGAGGGAAAGGCGATTTGACCAAAACCCGTTGTCACCATACGCCCGGTCCACTAGATTTGCCCCACCTGCAGGGGCGACAGGCCGGGGCAACAGAGGCAGAACATGAGCAAAATGCTGACCAGAGTACTCGTATTCGCGGCGGCCTGTGCCGCGGGCGCCGCTCTCGCACAGGATGGCGAGGTCCAGACCAAGCAATACGAGGATGGCGGCATCTACGAGGGCACGTTCAAGGACGGGCTCCAGCATGGCACCGGCACCTACACGCTTCCCAACGGCTATGAATATTCCGGCGAATGGGTCGAGGGGGAGATCCGCGGTCAAGGCACCGCCCGCTTCCCCAACGGCTCGGTCTACGAGGGCCAGTTCCTTCGCGGCAAACCCCACGGCGTGGGCAAGATCGTCTTCTCCGACGGCGGCACATATGAGGGCGAATGGCTCGACGGCAAGATCACCGGGCGCGGCGTGGCGGTCTATGCCAACGGCGTCCGCTATGACGGCGAATTCCGCAACGCCATGCATCACGGCCGCGGCCGGATGGAAAGCCCCGGCGGCTATGTCTACGACGGCGAATGGGTCGATGGCGTCAAGGAAGGCATGGCCAAGATCACCTACCCCGACAGCGCGGTCTACGAAGGCCAGGTCGTCAACGGCGCACGCGAAGGCGAAGGCACCCTCTCCATGCCCGACGGGCTGATCTACGCCGGGCTCTGGAAAGACGGCCAGATCGACGGCAAGGGCAAGCTCACCCAGCCCAACGGCGATGTCTACGAGGGCGACCTCGTCCGCGGCCGACGCGAGGGCACGGGCCGCGTCGTCTACAACAACGGCGACATCTACGAAGGCGAGTTCGCCGAAGACCGCCGCCACGGCCAGGGCACCTTCACCGGCACCGACGGCTATCGCTACGAAGGCAACTGGTCGGCGGGCAAGATTTCCGGCCAGGGCACCGTCACCTACCCCGACGGCTCGGTCTACGTGGGCGAGTTCCGCGACGACCTCGCCAACGGCATGGGCAAGATCACCTATCCCGACGGCTCGACCTACGAGGGCGAGTGGACCGGCGGCGTGATCGACGGCACCGGCAAGGCCACCTACCCCAACGGTCTGGTCTACGAGGGCGAATTCGAGAACGCCCGCAACCACGGCACCGGCGTCATGACCTATGCCGACGGCTACCGCTACGAAGGCGGCTGGGAGGACGGCCAGCGCCACGGACAGGGCACCGCCACATACCCCGACGGCACGGTCTATGAAGGCCAGTTCGCCGACGGCCAGCGCCACGGGCAGGGCAAGATCGTCATGCCCGACGGCTTCACCTATGAAGGCGAGTGGCAAGAAGGTGAGATTTCCGGCCAGGGCGTGGCCACCTACACCAATGGCGACATCTACGAAGGCACCTTCCTGCGCGGCAAACGGCAGGGCGAGGGCACGATGCGCTATGCCAGCGGCGAGGAAGCCAGCGGCGAATGGCTCGACGGCGCCCTGACCGAAACGGTCACCGAGGAGGCCGCAACCCAAGAGGCCCAACCCGCCGAGGACGGCACGGACGAGCCACAATCCACCGAATGATCCGGCCTGACCCTTCGGATTGAGGGGCCAGCCCCTCAAACACCCCGGGATATTTTGACCAAGAAGAAGCAAAAGCGCGGCGCGCTGCTTCTTCTGGCCCGAAATATCCCCGCCGGAGGCTCCCGAACCTCAGACAACCTCCCCGGCGTCGAGTTTTTTCAGAAACGCCTCCGCCTCCTCCAGCACCGTGTCGCGCTTTTCCTCATCCATCCGGTCCCATGTCCGGTACATCTGCGCCATCCGCGGGTTGCCTTTGAACCGCTCCCTGTGCCGCACGAGGAAATGCCAGTATAGCAGGTTAAACGGGCACGCCCCCTCGCCCGTTTTCTTCTTCACAGAATAGGCACAGCCGCCGCAGTAATCGGACATCCGGTCGATGTAATTGCCCGAACTCACATAAGGCTTCGACGCGATGATGCCGCCATCGGCGAACTGGCTCATCCCCACCGTGTTGGGCGCCTCGACCCATTCGAAGGCATCGAAATAGACCGACAGGTACCATTCATGCACCTCACCCGGGTCCACCCCGGCCAGCAGGGCGAAATTGCCGGTCACCATCAGCCGCTGGATGTGGTGGGCATAGGCCTCGTCCCGCGTCTGCGCCACGGCCGCCTCCAGACAGGCCATATCCGTCTTCGCCCCCCAATAAAGCGGCGGCAGGGCGCGGTCATGCTTCAGCTCGTTGCGCGCCGCGTAATCCGGCCCCTCCCGGAAATAAAGCCCGCGCACATATTCCCGCCAGCCGATCACCTGCCTGATATACCCCTCCGCCGAATTGAGCGGCACGCGCCCGGCTTTCCATTCCTCTTCCACACGGGTGCAGATTTCCACAGGATCCAGCAGGCCGATGTTCAGATATGCGCTCAACAGCGAATGATTCAGATATCTGTCGCCGGCCAGCATCGCATCCTGATAGGGCCCGAACTCCGGCAGCAACTCCTTGGCGAAATGGTCCAGCGCGCGCAGCGCCTGCCCCCGTGTCACGGCGAAATGAAACGGCCGCAACTCGCCGAAATTATCCCCGAACCGCGCCTCGACAAGGTCGAGCACTCCCTCCGTCACCTCGTCCGGCGCGAACTGCATCGGCTTCGCGCGCAGCATGTCATCAGACGCGGGCTTGCGGTTGTCATGGTCGTAATTCCACTTGCCGCCCTCGGGCTTGTCCCCGTCCATCAACAGCCCGGTCTTGCGCCGCATGTCGCGGTAGAAATACTCCATCCTGAGTTCCTTGCGCCCCTCGGCCCAGTCGTTGAACTCCTGCAAACTCGCCACGAACCGGTCATCTGGCAGCACCGTCACCGTCAGCGGCGCGTTTTCCAGCGCCTCCACCAGCCGCCACTCGCCGGGGCTGGTCGCGATCACCTCGCTCGTCTCGTGTTCCTGCCCCCGCCGCATCAGCTCGCCGACGATCGACCGGGTGGCCTCCGGATCGTCAAGCTTCGTATAGGCGACCGTCCACCCCTCCCTCTCCAGATGCGCCGCGAAATGCCGCATCGCCGACAGCACCAGCGCGATCTTCTTCGGATGATGCGGCACGTAGCCGGTCTCGTCCCCCACCTCCGCCATCACCACGACATCCTCGGACTTGTCCGCCGCCTTCAGCGCCGCCACCCCGTCCGACAACTGATCGCCCAGCACCAGCACCAGCTTCACCACGGCACAACCTCCCCCTGCCAGTCATAGAACCGCCCGGTATCATCGGGCCCCAGCCCGTCAATCACCGCCAGCAGGTTCGCCGCCGCCGCCTCTGCCGGCACGGTCAGGTGACCCTTCGCGTAGTCTGCCGTCAGGGCCGTCTCCACCGTGCCCGGATGCAGCGCCACGCAGATCGCGCCCTTATGCGTCCGCCCCAGTTCGATCGCCCCGGTATGGATCATCTGGTTCAGCGCCGCCTTCGCCGTCCGGTAACTGTACCAGCCGCCGAACCCGTTATCGCCAATCGAGCCGACCCGCGCCGACAGCGCCGCAAACACCGCCCGCCCGTCGCGCGGCAACAGCCGCACCGCGTGTTTCAGCACCAGCGACGGCCCCACGCAATTCAACCGGAACTGCGCCACCATCGCGTCGGCCTCCAGATGTTTCAGCGATTTCTCCGGCCCGCGCCCGTCCAGCTCCAGCGCGCCGGTCGCCACGAACACCAAGCCGTAAGGCCCCTCCAGTCCGCCCAGAACCCGCGCCACAGACGCCTCCTCGGTCACGTCCAAGCCGCCCCCTGACCGCGACAGCCCCGTCACCGCCACCCCGCGCGCCTCAAGCGCCGCACATACCGCCGAACCGATCCCGCCCGACGCCCCGATCACCAAAGCCTTTTCCATGAAAGCCGAGGTAAGGCGCGCCACCCCGGGTTCAAGCGCCCCGTGAAATCCGGGGGTTTTCAAGCGCCTTTACCACCCCTATACTTCGCCCCATGACGATGCAGGACCATATCACGCCCAAAGCAACCCGCCCCCGCGCGGCTTGCCTTCCCGTCCTGCTGCTCCTAAGCCGCCTCTGAGCGTGCCGTGAGCCGGCGCGACCGCTCAGAGGATACGCCTTCTTCGCGCCACCAGGCTTAGGACAACAAAACGAGACCAGACATGAC
>JAVJTX010000019.1:0-9422 GCA_040220035.1 Roseovarius sp.
GTTACGTTGACACTCGTTCGGCGGCCCCTTACATCGCCTTATGATCAAGGCAGGACCGCCCGCTTGGCCCCGTTCTAGGGGCGCATAGAGGCAGGGGCAAGCAATTGCCTTTCACGAACTTGCGAAACACCGGAACGGACAAGCTATGCTGGGTATCAACACTGTCGCAAAGAAAATCTTCGGGACGGCGAACGACCGGAAGGTAAAGGCGACACGGCCGCTGGTCGAGAAGATCAACGCGCTGGAGCCCGAGTTCGAGGCGTTGAGCGACCAGGGGCTGATCGACCGGACGGCGGACCTGAGGGAACGGGCGGCCGGGGGCGAGAGCCTTGACGATATCCTGCCGGAAGCCTTTGCCAATTGCCGCGAGGCGGCACGGCGGGCGCTGGGCCTGCGGGCGTTCGACGTGCAGTTGATGGGCGGGATCTTCCTTCACCAAGGCAACATTTCCGAGATGAAGACCGGCGAGGGCAAGACGCTGGTGGCGACCTTCCCGGCGTATCTGAACGCGCTGAGCGGCAAGGGTGTGCATATCGTCACGGTGAACGATTACCTCGCCAAGCGGGATGCCGAGTGGATGGGCAAGGTCTATGGCGCGCTGGGCATGACCACGGGGGTGGTTTACCCGCAGCAGCCGGATGCCGAGAAGAAGCAGGCCTATGCCTGTGACGTGATCTATGCGACGAACAACGAGCTTGGCTTTGACTATCTGCGCGACAACATGAAATCGTCGCTGAAGGAAATGAGCCAGCGCGGGCACCATTTCGCCATCGTCGACGAGGTGGACAGCATTTTGGTCGACGAGGCGCGGACGCCGCTGATCATTTCCGGCCCGGCGCAGGACCGCAGCGAGCTTTACGTGACTATCGACAAGCTGATCCCGACGCTGTCGGAGGATCACTATTCGGTGGACGAGAAGACGCGGAACGTGACCTTCACCGACGAGGGGAACGAGTTTCTCGAGGCGACGCTGCGGGAGCACGGCCTTCTGGAAGAGGGTCAATCGCTTTATGACCCCGAGAGCACGACGATCGTGCACCACGTGAACCAGGGGTTGCGGGCGCACAAGCTGTTCCAGAAGGACAAGGATTACATCGTGCGCGGCACGGAGGTCGTGCTGATCGACGAGTTCACCGGGCGGATGATGCCGGGACGGCGGCTGTCCGAGGGTTTGCACCAGGCGATCGAGGCGAAGGAGGGTTGTGACATTCAGCCCGAGAACGTGACGCTGGCGCAGGTGACGTTCCAGAACTATTTCCGGCTTTACGACAAGCTGGCGGGGATGACCGGGACGGCGGCGACCGAGGCCGAGGAATTCGCGCAGATCTACGGGCTGGGCGTGGTGGAAGTGCCGACCAACCTGCCGATTTCCCGGATCGATCAGGATGACGCCGTCTATCGGACGCAGGAAGACAAGTTCAACGCGATCATCGAGGCGATCAACGAGGCCCACGAGAAGAAGCAGCCTGTGCTGGTGGGGACCACGTCGATCGAGAAGTCCGAGATGCTGAGCCAGTTGCTGACCAAAGCGGGGATCGAGCATAACGTTCTGAATGCGCGGCAGCACGAGAAAGAGGCGCAGATCGTCGCCGATGCGGGCCGTCTGGGTGCCGTGACGATTGCCACGAACATGGCCGGGCGGGGCACCGACATCAAGCTGGGCGGCAACGTCGATTTCAAGGTGATGGAGGCGATTGCCGCTGAGCCCGAGAAGGACCCCGAGGAAATCCGTAAACAGATCGAGGCCGATCACAAGGCCGACGAGCAGGCGGTGATCGAGTCGGGCGGGCTGTTCGTGCTGGCGACCGAGCGGCACGAGAGCCGGCGGATCGACAACCAGCTGCGTGGCCGGTCGGGCCGGCAGGGTGACCCGGGGCGGTCTGCCTTTTTCCTGAGCCTCGATGACGACCTGATGCGGATTTTCGGGTCGGAGCGGCTGGAGAAGGTGCTGTCGGGTCTGGGCATGAAGGAAGGCGAGGCGATCATTCACCCATGGGTGAACAAGTCGCTGGAGCGGGCGCAGGCCAAGGTCGAGGGGCGCAACTTCGACATCCGTAAGCAGCTTTTGAAATTCGACGACGTGATGAACGAGCAGCGGAAGGTGATCTTCAAGCAGCGGCTCGACATCATGAAGGCATCGGACCTGAGCGAGATCGTGCAGGACATGCGCGGCGAGGTGATCGACGAGCTGATCGACCAGTACATGCCGCCCAAGACCTATGCCGACCAGTGGGACATGGAAGGGTTCGACGCCGCCGTGCGCGAGAAGCTGAACCTCGAACTGCCGGTGATGGAGTGGGCCGAGGAAGAAGGCGTCGACGACGAGGATATCGCTGAGCGGGTCGAGAAGGCCGCCGACGAGAAGATGGCGCAAAAAACGGCCGCTTTCGGGGCCGAGAACATGCGCAGCATCGAGAAACAGATACTGCTTCAGACGATCGACCAGAAATGGCGCGAGCACCTTCTGACGCTGGAGCATCTGCGCAGCGTGGTGGGCTTTCGCGGCTACGCGCAGCGCGACCCGCTGAACGAGTACAAGACCGAGGCGTTCCAGCTTTTCGAGACGATGCTGGACAGCCTCCGGCAGGATGTGACGCAGAAGCTGTCGCAGATCCGGCCGATGACGGAGGAAGAGCAGCAGTCGATGCTGGCCGATATCGAGCAGCAGCGCGCGTCCATGGCGGCGGAGGCCGAAACCGAGAAGGACGGCCAGATCGTTCAGGAGACCTCGTCGCCCGAGGGGTTCGACGAATCGCGCCCGGAAACATGGGGAAATCCGGGGCGGAATCAGCCCTGTCCCTGTGGTTCGGGGAAGAAGTTCAAGCATTGCCATGGCCAGTTCGTCTGATCCGGGGCGTCATATCCCGAGCATAATCAAATCATAAGGCTGCCTCACGGCGGCCTTTTTCTCTTTCTATCCCTGCCGTTGATCTTTTCGGTGCGGGAGTATGCCATGATCAGTGCCAGACGTATTATCACGATCCTCGGGACGTTGTTCTGTGCCGCGGGAACGGGCTTTTTCATGCAGCACTACATGCAGGCCCCCGACCGGTCTGCGCCTAGCGGGTCTATCAAGGTGGCCTCGGCCAGCGCCATTCAGGATGTCGTTCCACTGGTGGAGCAGGCGCTCAAGGCGCCGGAAGACAGGGAGGACGAGGTTCAGCTTGAAGATATCGCGCTGACCGCCGCGATCCCGGTGCCGCCCTCGGCCGCGCCACAGCCCGATATGCTGCCGGACAACCCGGTGACGCTGGCCGCGCTGGAAGACGAGCCGATTACCGAGTTGCCGGAAGAAGAACCGGCGCCGAGCTTTGGCTGCGAGATTGCGTTCGACGCGCAGCCGGTGGCGGCGGCGATGGTCAAGCTGACGCTGAACGCGCCGTGCCTTGGCAACGAGCGCTTCACCCTGCACCACAACGGCATGATGTTTGCCGATGCGACCGATGCCGAGGGCCGTGCCGAGATCAGCGTGCCCGCGCTCAACAAGGCGGCGATCTTTATCGCCACCTTTACCAGCGGTGCGAGCGCCGTTGCGGATGCCAAAATCGGGACGCTGGAGTATTACGACCGCGCCGTGGTGCAGTGGAGCGGGCCCGAGGGTTTGCAGATTCATGCGCTGGAATACGAGGCGGGGTACGAGGGCGAGGGCCATGTCTGGGCCGGGGCCGCGCGTGACCTTGCCAGCGCCGCGAAGGGCGAAGGCGGGTTCATCACGCGGCTTGGCGATGCGGAGGCTTTCAACCCGATGATGGCAGAGGTTTATACCTTCCCCTCGGGCACCGCGCTGAAAGAGGGGATGATCGCGATCAGCCTCGAGGCGGAGGTGACAAAAGACAATTGCAACACCGATATCGAGGCACAAATCCTGCAAAAATCCGGCACGGCCCGGATGGCCGCGAAGGAGCTTGTGCTGGCAATGCCGGAATGTGACGCGGTTGGCGACTATCTGGTGTTGAAAAACCTCTTTGATGACTTGAATATCGCCCGCAACTAGAACGCTGCGGCCGGGAGTCATTTCATGGCGATTGTACGTGCGGCGAGTTTCGCCGCACTTCTTCTTTGCACGCTTGCCGGGTTTGGCATGGCGCAGGATGTCACGCTTGTCTCGCGTGATGGGAATGTGGAGATTTCCGGGAACCTCGTGGGGTTCGACGGTGAGTTCTACCGCGTCGATACGGTTTATGGCGAGCTGACCGTCGATGGCTCTGGTGTGGTCTGTGAGGGGCCGGGGTGCCCCGACCTCGAGGCATTCGTGGCACGGGTGACGTTTTCCGGCGCACCCACGGTGGGCCGGGTGCTTATGCCGGCGCTGTTGGAGGCCTTTGCGATCCGCCATAGCTACGAGGCCGGACGGGAGATCATTTCGGACCGCGAGGCAATCTACCGCATCACCGATCCGGCGCAGGACAACCGGGTGCTGGGCGAGTTCAGGTTTCGGTTGAACAACACCGACGAGGGGTTTGCCGACCTGTTGGCCGATGAGGCTGATATCGTGATGGCGCTGCGCGAGGTGCGGCGCGAGGAGGTGGAGCGCGGGGAAGAGGCCGGGATCGGCGATCTGTCGTCGCGCAATGGCAGCCGGGTGATCGCGCTGGATGCGCTGGTGCCGGTGGTGGCGCCGTCGAACCCGGTGCAGTCGGTTTCCATGCCGGAACTGGTGCGGGTGATGACCGGGGAGATCGATAACTGGGAGGTGCTGGGCGGCCCGAACGCGCCGATTGCGGTGCATGTCCACGGGCCGCGCTCTGGTCTGGGACAGGCGACGGAGGACCGGCTTCTGAAGCCTGCGTTCAAGTCTTTGCTGGAGGCGGTGACGTTTCACCCGGCGGGGGAGGGACTGGCCGAGGCGGTGGCGGCGGACCCGTTCGCCATCGGGGTGACCAGCCGGTCGGAAACGGACGCGGCGTGGGAGCTGGCGATACGGGGGGAGTGCGGGTTTGTCTTGCGGGCTGGGCGGCAGGCGGTCAAGACCGAGGATTACCCGCTGACTTCGCCGATGTTCCTGTACCTGCCGGCACGGCGGTTTCCCAAGCTGGTGCGCGAGTTCCTCGGCTATCTGCGGGACCCGTCGGCGCAGCTTGTGATGCGGCGGGCCGGGTTTGTCGATCAGGCGCCGGAGGAGATACCGATTCATCAGCAGGGGGACCGGTTTGCCAATGCGATCGCAAGGGCGGGCGAGGAGACGTCGCTGGAGGAGTTGCAGCGGATGGTGGCGTTCCTGACGCCGCTCGACCGGCTGACCACGACGTTCCGGTTCGAGACCGGGTCGGTCAGGCTGGACGCGCAATCGCGGTCGAACGTACAGCAGCTGGCGCGGGCGATGGAGGTGGGGCTTTACGATTCCCGGCGGCTGGTCTTCGTGGGGTTCAGTGACAGTGACGGGTCGGCGGTGGCCAACCTGAAGATCGCCCAGCGGCGGGCGAATGCGGTGCGCGACGCGGTGGTCGAGGCGGCGGAGACGGCGAACCTGTCGCGGATCGGACTGGAGACGGAGGCCTTTGGCGAGGCGATGCCGATGGCCTGCGACGACAGCGCGTGGGGCCGGCAGGTGAACCGGCGGGTCGAGGTCTGGGTGCGCTGAGGCCGGTTACAGGTAGCCTTCGGCGCGAAAGCTGAGTTCGCGCGATTTGCCGATGATGACATGGTCGTGCAGCACGAGGCTGAGCGCCTGTGCCGCGCGGGTGATCTGGCGGGTCATGTCGATATCGGCCTCTGACGGGGTGGGATCGCCCGATGGGTGGTTGTGCACGAGGATCAGCGCGCTGGCGTTGAGCAGGAGCGCGCGTTTCATGATCTCGCGGGGGTAGACGGGGACGTGATCGACCGTGCCCTCGGCCTGTTCCTCGTCGGCGATGAGGGTGTTCTTGCGGTCGAGGTAGAAGACGCGAAACTGTTCGGTGGGGCGGTGGGCCATGGTGGTGCGGCAATAGTCGAGCAGGGCATCCCACGAGGAGAGCACCTGTTTGCGGAGGATACGGGATTGCGAGAGGCGGTGGGCGGCGGCCTCGACCACCTTGAGTTCGCAGATCACGGCCTCGCCTACGCCGTCGAGTGTTTCAAGCTGGTCGGGCGGTGCGGAGAGAACGCCGTTGAAGTCGCCGAACCGGTCGAGCAGGGCGCGAGCGAGGGGTTTAACATCGCGCCGGGGGATTGCGCGGAAGAGGACGAGTTCCAGCATTTCGTAATCGGGCAGGGCGGCGGGGCCGCCCGCGAGGAACCGGTCGCGCAGGCGCTTGCGGTGGTCGCGGAGGTAGGAGGGTTGTTTCGGTTGCGCCGGGGTGGTGGGCACGGCGCAATCGTCGCTGTCGAAGAGCGGGAGGGACAGGTCGGAGAAGGCACGGGCGTCGCTCATGCCCTTCATGATGCGGGATTTTGGTTAGCGAAGGGTTAAGCGCGCTGGGGCGCGTCGGGCGGGTAGAGGCGGTCATAGCCCCAGGTGAACACGAAGGTGTATCCAAGGTAGAAGGCGGCGAAGGAGAGGTCCAGAAGCAGGGCTTCAAGAAGCGATATTCCGAGCCACCACGCCACGACGGGCAGCAGGAGCGCCATAAAGGAGAGCTCGAACAACGTGGCGTGGATGATGCGCAGGGGCAGGGTCTTGCGGGCCGTGCCGCGCCAGCGCAGGAGGGTGTGGTCGAAGGCGAGGTTGAAGAGGTAGTTCCACAGCGTCGCCAGCGTGCCGCCGATGATGGCCAGCACACCGATATCGACCAACCCGTGATCGAAGAGCCATGAGAAAAGCGGGGTGACGATGAGGATGCCGAGGATCTCGAAGGCAAGGGCCTGACGGATGCGGTCGGTGGTGGTGCGCACGGGATGTCTCCGATGAATTGCCGGGTCGTCCCGTGGAGTGATCGCTGGATCGGGCGAGGTCGTCCTTGCCTGATCGGAGAGGTAAATGTGCGGTGTGTCTGAATCAAGGGCCGGGGCTGTCCCCCGGCCCGATTGTCAGCTTTTCATCGAGTCCCAGAAGCTTTTGACCGAGGAAAAGAAGCTTTTGCTCTCGGGGTTGTTGTCTTCGCTGAGACCGGCGAATTCGCGCAGGAGTTCCTTCTGGCGCGAGGTCAGGTTCACCGGGGTTTCGACCGCCAGTTCGATGAACATGTCGCCATGGGCGCCGCCGCGGAGCGAGGGCATGCCCTTGTTGCGCAGGCGCATCTGCCGACCGGTTTGCGAGCCTTCGGGGATTTTCACCCGGCTGCGGCCGCCGTCGATGGTGGGCACCTCGATATCGCCGCCAAGCGCGGCGGTGCTGACCGAGACGGGCACGCGGCAGAACAGGTTCTTCTCTTCCCGCTGGAAGAGTTCGTGTGGGGAAACCTCGATGAAAATATAGAGGTCGCCCGCCGGACCGCCGCGCATTCCGGCCTCGCCTTCGCCGGCGAGACGGATGCGGGTGCCGGTTTCGACGCCCGCGGGGATGTTCACGCTGAGCGAACGGTCGCGTTCCACCCGGCCGTGGCCGTGGCAGGTCTTGCAGGGGTTCTTGATGATCTGGCCCAGTCCCGAACAGGTGGGGCAGGTGCGTTCGACGGTGAAGAAGCCCTGTTGCGCGCGAACCTTGCCCATGCCCGAACAGGTCGGGCAGGTGGTAGGCTCGGCGCCGCCTTCGGCCCCGGTGCCGTCGCAGGAGTCACAGGCGACGGAACTGGGCACGTTAATGGTCTTCTGCAGGCCGCCATAGGCCTCTTCCAGGGTGACGCGCAGGTTGTAGCGCAGGTCGGACCCGCGCGAGGCGCGCTGGCGCCCGCCGCCGCGCTGGCCGCCCATGAAATCGCCGAACAGGTCGTCGAAGACATCGGAAAAGGCCGAGGCGAAATCGCCTTGACCGGCGCCGCCCATGCCGCCGCCTTGGCGCGGGCCGCCGCCCATGCCGCCTTCGAAAGCGGCGTGGCCGAAGCGGTCATAGGCCGCCTTTTTCTCGGGGTCTTTCAGGACGTCATAGGCCTCGCCCGCCTCCTTGAATGCCTTCTCGGAGTTGGGGTTGTCCTTGTTTCGGTCGGGGTGAAGTTCCTTGGCCTTTTTCCGGTAGGCCTTCTTGATCTCGTCCGCCGACGCGCCCTTTGAGAGCCCAAGTACTTCGTAATAGTCGCGTTTGGACATCTCGGATCTCCTTCAAAAAGTCAAACGGGGGCCCTGAGCGGGCCCCCGGTCAACCGATGCGCGGCTCACGAGCGCTTGTTGTCGTCGAGATCCTCGAAGTCGGCGTCGACGATATCGTCATCGCCCGAACCGCTGCGGTCGGCCGCGGCGGGCTCGTCATCCGACTCTTCCTGACTGGACTTGTAGATGGCCTCGCCCAGTTTCATCGCGGCCTCGGTCACGTTCTGGATGCCGGCCTTGATCTTCTCGGCGGTGGCATCCTCTTTCTCGAGCTCGTCCTTGAGTGCCGCAACGGCCAGTTCGATCGCCTCGATGGTTGTCGGGTCGACCTTGTCGCCATGCTCTTCCATCGACTTCTCGGTCGAATGGATAAGGCTTTCGGCCTGGTTGCGAGCCTCGACCATGCCTTTGCGGGCCTTGTCGGCCTCGGCGTTTTCCTCGGCGTCCTTGACCATCTTGTCGATATCGGCCTCGGACAGACCACCGGAGGCCTGAATGGTGATCTTCTGCTCCTTGTTGGTGCCCTTGTCCTTGGCGCCGACGGACACGATGCCGTTGGCGTCAATGTCGAAGGTCACCTCGATCTGGGGCATGCCGCGCGGGGCCGGCGGGATGTCTTCGAGGTTGAACTGGCCGAGCAGCTTGTTGTCCGCGGCCATTTCACGCTCGCCCTGGAAGACCCGGATCGTCACGGCCGACTGGTTGTCTTCGGCGGTCGAGAAGATCTGCGACTTGTTGGTCGGGATCGTGGTGTTGCGGTCGATCAGGCGGGTGAAGACACCGCCCAGCGTCTCGATGCCCAGCGACAGCGGGGTCACGTCGAGCAGGACGACATCCTTGACGTCACCTTGAAGAACACCGGCCTGAATGGCGGCGCCCATGGCGACCACCTCGTCGGGGTTCACGCCCTTGTGCGGCTCCTTGCCGAAGAACTTGGTCACTTCCTCGACGACCTTGGGCATACGGGTCATACCGCCGACGAGAACGATCTCGTCGATCTCGTTGGCCGACATGCCGGCGTCTTTCAGCGCGGCCTTGCAAGGCTTGAGCGAGCCCTGGATCAGGTCGCCCACGAGGCTTTCCAGCTTGGCGCGGGTCAGCTTGATGACCATGTGCAGGGGCTGGCCGCTCGAGCTCATCGAGATGAACGGCTGGTTGATCTCGGTCTGCGAGGAGGAGGACAGCTCGATCTTGGCTTTCTCGGCCGCCTCTTTCAGGCGTTGCAGCGCCATCTTGTCCTGCGTGAGGTCGACGCCGTGTTCCTTTTTGAACTCGTCCGCGAGGTAGTTGACGATGCGCATGTCGAAGTCTTCACCGCC